>NZ_JBEYTL010000022.1:0-146083 GCF_040643025.1 Streptomyces sp. NPDC047525 | reverse complement strand
ACGACCACAAGCTGGACCTGCCGCGCCGCATGCAGGTCGAGTTCTCGAAGATCATCCAGACGAAGACCGACAGCGAGGGCGGCGAGGTCACGCCGGACGCGATCTGGGGCATCTTCCAGGACGAGTACCTGCCCAACCCCGCCAACCCGTGGGGCCGCATCCAGGTCAAGAACGGCCAGACCACCACGGACAAGGACGGCACGGACACGCTGACCGTCGAGGCGACCGTCGACGGCGAGGACACGGTCCTGACCGGCACCGGCAACGGCCCGATCTCGGCCTTCTTCCACGCGCTGCAGGGCATCGGCATCGACGTACGCCTCCTGGACTACCAGGAGCACACGATGAGCGAGGGAGCCTCCGCGCAGGCCGCGTCGTACATCGAGTGCGCGATCGGCGACAAGGTCCTGTGGGGCATCGGCATCGACGCGAATACGACACGCGCCTCCCTGAAGGCCGCCGTTTCCGCGGTGAACCGCGCGGCTCGCTGACCAGCGCCGCACGCTTCCTCAACGCACCGCGCAAGCGCCGGACGGGCTCGAATGGGCCCGTTCGGCGCTTTTGCGTGGGGCCGTGTCCAGGTCGTCTACCGGCCATCTCTCGTACAGGGTGCTGACGCCACATCAACAATGTGGCTAACATCACGCCCAACGCGGCAATGTTGCCGGGGCGTTACGGAGGTGCGCGGTGCTGCCAGATCGGGGACGAATCGGCCGGGAATCCCGCATCTTCGCCACGCCCGTTTCACGCGGGCGGGTCCTGCGCAGGCGCGTGATCGGCGTGCATACGGCCTGGACCACCGTCGGTGACGGCGAGTTCTTCTGCCCGGGCTGCGGCGGTGACCGCAACTACCAGCGCCGCACCGGCCGTCGCCGCTTCGTCCTGCTCGGCGTCCCCGTCCTGCCGCGCGGCACCGCGGGCCCCGTCGTCGAGTGCGCCGCCTGCGGCGACCACTTCGGCACGGACGTCCTCGACCACCCCACGACCACACGCCTGTCGGCCATGGTGCGCGACGCCGTGCACACCGTCGTCCTCGCGATCCTCGCCGCGGGCGGCACCTCGTCGCGCACGACGCTCGACGCGGCCGTCGGCGCACTGCGCGGCGCGGGGTACGACGACTGCTGCGAGGAACAGCTCGTCGCGCTCGTCGAGGCGCTCGCCGCCGACACCGGCCGCGCGACCGTGCCCGACTGCGGGCCCGGTCTGGCCATAGAACTCCACGAGGCGCTCGGCCCGTTGGCCCCGCACCTCGCCCCTGCCGGGCGTGAGGCGCTCCTGATCCAGGGCGCGCGCATCGCACTCGCCGACGGCCCGTACACCCCCGCCGAGCGCGAGGTGCTCGCCACGGCGGGCGGCGCGCTGACCATCGGTGCGGACGAGGTGACACGGCTGATGGTGGCCGCGCGGACGACGCACTTCTGATCTCCGCCGGTTTCGCCGACGCACTTCTGATCTCCGCCGGAGTCCTGGCGGGCCGGGCCCGTACTCCCGCGGGAGTAGTGCCGCCCCTCCGCCTCCCTGCGCCGTACACCCCAACTCGCCCTCGCGCCCGACGGATCGCGTGGCCCCCTCCGGAAGGGTTGGCACTGAACCTGCCAACCTGCCGGAAGGAGGCCCGTCATGCGGGCCGAACAGACCACCGCACGACGGCGACGAGCCGTGCCCTGGGTGTTCCTCGGGCTGTGGATAGCCGTCATGGCGTTCGCCGGGCCCTTCGCGTCGAAGTTGGAGGACGCCCAGCAGGACCGTGTCGTCGACTACCTCCCCGCCAGCGCCGACTCCACCGAAGTGGCCAAGATCCAGGAACAGTTGCCCGGCGGCGAGGCCACCGAGTTGGTGCTCGTCTACCACCGTGACGGCGGCCTGACCGCCGCCGACCGCGAGGCTGCCGCCGAACAGGTCGCCGAGATCGGCCAGGCCCACAAGCTGACGGCCGCCCCGCGCGGCGTACCGGCCGATGACGGCACCACGCTGATGTACCCCGTGGCGACCACCGAGCCCGGTCAGGACGAGAAGCTCAGGGACGCGCTCGTCGACGACGTACGCGAAGTCGCCCACAGCGAGGGCGGGTTGAGCGTCGACGTGGGCGGCTCGGGGGCGCTCGACACCGATGCGGGCAAGGTTTACGACTCCCTCGGCGGGCCCCTGCTCTACACCACCGCCGGCGTGGTCGCGCTGCTCCTGATCCTCATCTACCGCAGCCCGTTCCTGTGGCTCGTGCCGCTCGCCGTCGCGGGCGTCGCGGACTACCTGGCGATGGGCGTCGCCTACGGACTGCACGAGGGCTTCGGGACGTCCGTCACCGGCCAGAGCAGCGGCGTGATGACGATCCTCGTGTTCGGCGCGGGAACGGACTACGCGCTGCTCATCGTCGCCCGCTACCGCGAGGAACTGCGCAGGATCGAGCGCCCCTACGACGCGATGATCGCCGCGCTGAAGGGATGCGGCCCTGCCGTGCTCGCCTCGTCGGGGACGGTCGCGGCCGGGCTCTTCTGCCTGCTCGCCGCCGACCTCAACAGCAGCAGGGGCATGGGCCCGCTGGGCGCGGTCGGCGTGCTGTGCGCGCTCCTCGCGATGCTGACGCTGCTGCCCGCGCTCCTCGTCCTGCTCGGGCGACGCGTGTTCTGGCCGCTCGTACCGGCCTTCGGCAGCGAGCCCAAGCAGCGGCGCAGTCTCTTCTCCATGATGGGCAGCTCGGCGGGGCGCAGGCCCCTCACCGTGCTCGCGGGCGGCGCCGTGCTGCTCGGCGCGCTCGCCCTGGGGGCGCTGAACCTGCCGGGCGCGCTGAAGCAGGAGGACTCCTTCACCAAGACGCCCGACTCCGTCACCGCGATGGAGACCCTCGCCAAGGCCTACCCCGAACGCGGCGCCCAGCCCATCACCGTGATGACCCCCGAGGACCGCGCCACCGCCGCCCTCGCCGACATCAAGGGCACGAAGGGCGTGGACAGCGCGGAGAAGGGCCGTACGGCGAAGGGCTGGACGGAGATCTCCGTGATCGCGACGTCCGCGCCCGAGTCGGCGGGCGAGACGGCGATGATCAAGGCGCTGCGGGCCGACCTCGACGGCTCGTACGTGGGTGGCTCCAGCGCCCAGCAGCTGGACCTGAAGGACACGAACGACCGTGACCGCCTGATCATCGTGCCGCTGGTCCTCGCGGCGGTGCTGCTGATCCTGGTGGCCCTGCTGCGGTCCCTCGTCGCGCCGCTGCTCCTGCTCGCCGCGGTGGTCGCGGTGTGGGGGGCCTCGCTCGGCATCGCGGGCCTGGTCTTCGAGCCGCTCTTCGGCTTCGAGGGCACGGACCCGGGGCTGGGGCTGCTCTCCTTCGTGTTCCTCGTCGCCCTGGGCGTCGACTACGGCATCTTCCTGATGCACCGCATGCGGGAGGAGTCCCTCGCCGGTGCCGAGCCGGGGGCCGCCGCGCTGACCGCGCTGCGGACGACGGGCGGCGTCATCGCGTCGGCGGGCCTCGTGCTCGCGGCGACGTTCGCGGTGCTCACCAACATGCCGCTGGTGCAGCTGGTCGAGCTGGGCTTCGTGATCGCGGTCGGGGTGCTGCTCGACACGTTCCTGGTGCGGACGTACCTGGTGACGAGCGCGAGCGTGGCGCTCGGCCGGAAGGTGTGGTGGCCGGGGAGCCTCTCGCGTCCCCCGCGGTCCGACGGCCCGGCCCTGGAGTCCGAGCCTCAACGCGTCCCCGCCCCTTGACCGTTGACCGCATCGGGGCGCCCCTTCCCTGCCGGAGGGGCGCCCTCGTACGGGAGGATGCAGCTGTGGGGGACATAGACATAGCGCAGGTTCAGGGGAGGGCGCCGACGCCGCGTGGTGTGCTCGCCTTCACGGGGTCCGTGCCCGGCAGTCGGCGTGCGCTGCGCACCGACGCGCTGTTCGCGGCGGCGCTCGCGGTGCTGTCCGCCGCGCTCGCCGTGTTCGTCGAGGACGGGGTGCGTCCCGATCTCCTCGGGTGGGCCCTGCTCCTGTGCGCGCACGTGCCGCTGGCGTGGCGACGCGGCCGCCCGCTCCTTGCCCTGCTCGGGGTGATCGCCTTCATCGCTCCGTACCACGCCATCGACTACACCCACATGGCCGCCGTCCCGGTCGGCATGGTCGCGCTCTACACGGTGGCCGCCTCCGGGCGCCCGCGCCGCGCCCTGATCACCGGCCTCCTCGTCGTGGGCATCACGCTGACCGTCAACGCGAGCGTGGAACCGCACCAGGTGGGCGAGGTGCTCAGGATCTCCGGCTGGATCGTCTCGGTACTGCTGCTCGGCGTGTACGTGCGCATCCACCGCCAGTACGTCACCTCCGTACTGGAGCGTGCCGAGCGGGCGGAGCGTACGCGCGAGGAGGAGG
This sequence comes from Streptomyces sp. NPDC047525, assembly GCF_040643025.1. Lineage (NCBI taxonomy): Bacteria > Bacillati > Actinomycetota > Actinomycetes > Kitasatosporales > Streptomycetaceae > Streptomyces > Streptomyces sp. NPDC047525. The sequence continues at coordinate 141,730 of NZ_JBEYTL010000022.1, read as the reverse complement.
CGCGGCGGCGGGTTGCCGAGGAGAGGCTGCGGGTCGCCCGCGACCTGCACGACCTGCTCGCGCACAGCATCACTCTGGTCGGCGTCCAGACGTCCGTGGCGGCGCACGTCCTCGCCGCCGACCCGGAGCGGCTCGACCGGGCGGCGGTGGCGAAGGCACTCGACGACATCGCGGACACCTGCCGTTCGGCGCGGGGGGAACTCCGGGCCACGCTGGAGGTGTTGAGGGCCGGGACCGCCGAGGAGTCTCGGGGCCCGCTGCCGGGTCTTGACGGCCTCGCGGATCTGGCGCAGGCGGCGCGGACGTCGGGGGCCGAGGTCGATCTCGCGGTGGCGGAGGCAGAGGCGCCGCCCGCCGTGGGGGCGGCGGCCTACCGGATCGTGCAGGAGGCGCTGACCAACGCGGTGCGGCACGGCGGTACAGGGCTCACCATCCGGGTGGAGATCCGCACGGCGGACGCGGCGCTGCGGGTGACGGTCACGGACGACGGGGACGGCCGGGTCGCCGACGACCCCTCGCACACTCCTGGCTTCGGCCTGGTGGGGATGCGGGAGCGGGCCCGGAGCGTGGGCGGCACGTTGGAGGCGGGGCCTCGCGATGGCGGGGGATTCGGGGTGTCGGCCGTGCTGCCGCTGGTTCCTGTTGGCCTGGGAGGGCTTGGATGACGATTCGTGTGCTGCTCGCCGATGATCAGACGCTGGTACGGGCGGCGTTCGCGATGCTGGTCGAGTCCGCGCCGGACATGGAGGTGGTGGGGCAGGCGGGGACGGGGCGTGCGGCGGTGGACCTGGCCAGGTCGGAGCGGGCGGACCTGATCGTGATGGACATTCGGATGCCGGATCTGGACGGGATCGAGGCGACGCGGCTGCTCGCGGAGGACGAGGATCTGGCCGGGGTGAAGGTGTTGATGCTGACGACGTACGACACGGATGAGCATGTCGTGGAGGCGTTGCGGGCCGGGGCGTCGGGGTTCTTGGTCAAGGACACGAAGCCGGGGGAGTTGCTGGAGGCGATCCGTACGGTGGCGGCGGGGGAGTCCCTGCTTTCGCCGGGCCCGACTTCTCGGTTGATCGCCAGGGTTCTGCGGGCGCCGGCGCCCGCGGCCGCGGGGTCGTCGGGAGGTCCCGAGGGGCTTTCGGAGCGGGAGCGGCAGGTGCTTTCGCTGGTGGCGCGGGGCCTCAACAATGCGGAGATTGCTGAGACGTTGGGGTTGAGTCCCTTGACCGCGAAGACTCATGTCAGCCGGATCATGGGGAAGTTGGGGGTTCGGGATCGGGCGCAGTTGGTGATTGTGGCGTATGAGTCGGGGTTGGTGCGGCCGGGGGTGGAGGGGTCGGCGTAGGGCGGACCCTGCGGGGCACTCCCCAATCCCGCGGCCCCTTCCCGAAACCATGGGGCTCCGCCCCCTGGGCCCCCGAAATGATGGCCTCAATCATTCAGCCCCTCCGGCGTTTGAGGAGCGGGGTCTGGGGCGGAGCCCCAGTTTCGGGAAGGGGCGGGATTGGGGAAAGCCCCGCAGGGACCGCCCTCACAACAACCCAGCCCCCGCCAGAAACTTCCCCACCCGCTCAACCTCTCCGGAGGAGAGCGGAACCTGCGGCTCCGCAGTCACCGGACAGGAAATCACCCCCCGCAAATACAGCGCCGCCTTAAAGGCGCCCAGCGCCGACGAGCTGCCCCCCATCCGCCCCGCATCCCCCACCCGCACCATCCCGAAGAGACCGCACAACCGCTCCTGCTCCACCCGCGCCCGCACCCAGTCCCCCTCCCGGCAGTAGCGGTAGAGCCGCGCATACCCCTCCGGGTCCACGTTCCCGAGCCCCGGCACCACCCCGTCCGCCCCCATCGCAAGGGCCGCGTCCACCGTCGTCTCCGAACCCGTCAGGACACTGAAACCGGAGACGTCCGCCCGCCCCCGCGCCCCGAGCACCACCTCCCGGAAGTTCCCTTCCTGCCCGCTGGAGTCCTTCAACCCGGCAAGCACCCCCTCCGAGGCCAGCTCCAGGACCAGCTCCGCGTCCAGCTTGGAGTGGACCGCCACCGGGAGGTCGTACGCGAAGACCGGCACCGGCGACCTGCCCGCCACCAGGCGGAAGTGGCGTGCCACCTCCGCCGGATGCGTGCGCGTGTAGAAGGGGGCCGTCACCACCACCCCGTCCGCCCCCGCCTCCGTCACCGAACGGACGTGGTCCAGGACCCTGGGTGTTGCCATGTCGATCGCGCCTGCCAGGACCGGGAGTTGGCCCCCTACATGACCCGCCACCGTGTCGATCACGACCCTCCGCCGCGCATCCGTCAGATACGCCGCCTCCGACGACGAGCCGAGGACGAAGAGGCCGTCCACGCCCCCCTCGACCAGATGGTCGACCAGTCTCGTCAACGACGACGTGTCCACCTCGTGGTCCGGTGTCAGGGGCGTGCAGACGGGCGGAACGACACCGGTCAGCGGGGTGGGCATGGTCATGGAGTCTCCCTGGGGCTCGCGTCCGTGGCGGCGGACTGGATCACTAGCTCGTGCGTGGACTGGCCGTCCCGCACGGGGTGGTGGCAGCGGTAGCGGTGCCCGGAGCCCTCCGTCGACGCGAAGTCCGGCATGGTGGAGGCGCAGGCGTCGTCCGCCTTCCAGCACCGCGTACGGAACGGGCATCCGCTCGGCGGGCGCGTGGCCGACGGCACCGGGCCGACGAGCGGGATCGGGTCGATGGGGTCAAGGAGGCCGGGTGTGGCCGAGAACAGGGCCCGTGTGTACGGGTGGCGTGCTCGGTCCAGGATCTCCTCCGCCGGCGACTCCTCCACGATCCTGCCCAGGTACATCGTGATGACCCGGTCGCTCATCCGCCGGACCGTCTGGATGTCGTGCGACACGAAGACCAGGGCCAGGCCGAGGCGCTCCTTCAGGTCCAGGAGGAGGTTGAGGATCTGGGCGCGCACGGAGACGTCCAGGGCGCTCGTCGGCTCGTCCGCCACCACAAGCTCCGGTTCGAGCGCCAGCGCGCGGGCGATCGCCACGCGCTGCCGCTGCCCGCCGGAGAGCTGTCCGGGAAGACCGTCCGCCAGGACCTTGGGGAGGCCGACCAGGGACATCAACTCACGGACGCGGGCGTCGCGTTGGGTGGCCGTCCCCATCCTGTGTACGTCCAGGGGGTCCCTGAGGATCTGTCTCACCGTCAGCCTGCGGTTCAGGGCGGTCGACGGGTCCTGGAAGATCATGGCGGTGTTCCTGCCGATCGCGGCCCGTCGCTCGGCGGGTTTCATCGTCCACAGGTCCCGGCCGCGGAACGACACCGTGCCCGCCGTGGGCGGCTGCACCCCCACGAGGACCTTCGCGAGCGTCGACTTGCCGCACCCCGACTCGCCCACGACGCCCACCGTCTCGCCGGGCGCGATGGTCAGGTCGGCGCCGGTCAGGGCGTACACGCGATCGCGCGAGAACAGTCCGCCCGAGCGCGCGCGGTGCACGACATGCGCGTCGGAGAGAGTGATCAGGTCTTCGGCGGTCACTTGAGGGCCTCGTTTCCCCTGGGCTGCGGCACCTGTGGCGGCTGGCCCGCCGGGTGGTGGCAGGCGATGGAATGCCGTGCCCCGCCCGTGAGTTGGGGCGCCGTCGTGCGGCACACCTCGCTCGCCAGGGGGCACCGGTCCGCGAACCGGCAGCCCGCGGGGAAGTCCGCGGGCGAGGGGACGACGCCCTTGATCTGGGTCAGGCGTTCCGCCGCCGATTCGAGCGAGAGCACCGAGCCGAGCAGGCCGCGCGTGTAGTGGTGCGACGGTGCCTCGACGAGGTCCGCCGTCACGCCCGTCTCGACGATCTGGCCGCCGTACATCACCACCACCCGGTCGGTGACGTCCGCGACGAGGGCCAGGTCGTGCGAGACGAGGATCAGCGCGAAGCCCAGCTCCTCGCGCAGGCGCAGAAGGAGCTGGATCACCTGGGCCTGCACCGTCACGTCCAGGGCCGTCGTCGGTTCGTCCGCGACGATCAGCTTCGGGTCGCGGGAGAGCGCCATCGCGATCAGGACGCGCTGGCGCTGGCCGCCGGAGAGTTCGTGCGGATAGCTGCGCAGGGTGCGGTCCGGGTCGAGGCCGACCAGTTCGAGTAGCTCGACCGCCGTGCGGCGCCCACCTCTTCGTACGACCTGTTTGAGCTGGGAGCGGACCGTCATCGCGGGGTTCAGGGACGACAGCGCGTCCTGGTAGATCATCGCCATGTCGTGGCCGAGCAGCCGCCTGCGGGAGCGCATCGGCATGCCGAGCAACTGCTCGCCGTTGAAGGTGACGTGGCCGCTGACCCGAGCGCCCTTCGGCTCAAGGCCCATCACGGTCAGCGCCGTGAGTGACTTGCCGCAGCCCGACTCGCCCACCAGGCCGAGCACTTCACCCGGCCGTACGTGGAAGCTGATGCCGTCGACGATGTCCACGCCGCCGTGGCGCGCGTCGAAGCCGATCGCGAGGTCGGAGACGGTCAGGACGGGATCCCCGTCCGGCAGGGGGCGTGCGCGCGAGCGCAGGCGCTGGGCCGCCTCCGTCAGGCCCGGCAGCTCAAGGACCTTGCCGCTGCCCGGCTCGGGGGCTTCGAGGCGGTCCTCCTTGCGGGCCGCGCCCGGCACGTCGCGCGTCGCGGGCGCCGCCCACGCGTCCGAGACGCCCTCGGAGAGGATGTTCAGGGCAAGGACCGTGATCAGCATCAGGAGGCCGGGGAAGACCGTTGCCCACCAGCCGCCGAGCAGCACCATGTTCTTGCCGTCGGCGATGACGCTGCCCCAGGACGGGTCCGGGGGCCGCACGCCCGCGCCGATGAAGGACAGCGAGGCCTCGAAGACGATGGCCTCGGCGACCTGCACCGTGCAGAACACCAGGATGGGCGCGGCGCAGTTGATGGCCACGTGCTTGACGAGGATGTGCGGGGTGCGGGCGCCGACGATGCGTTCGGCGACGACATAGTCCTCGCCGTACTGATCCATCACGTTCGCGCGTACGACCCGTGCGATGGGTGGGGTGAACAGGAAGGCGATCGCGCAGATCAGGACGAGGATGCCGCCTCCGAAGACCGCCACGAGCACGGCCGCGAGCGCGATCCCGGGGAACGCCATGACGACGTCCAGGCACCGCATCAGGGTCTCGTCGACCGCCTTGCGCGAGGTCGCCGCGATCGCGCCGAGCACCGCGCCGACGATCAGGGCGAGCAGCGTCGCCCCGAGCCCGATCGCGAGCGACCAGCGCGCCCCGTACATCAGCCTGCTGAGGATGTCCCTGCCGAGGCTGTCCTGCCCCATCCAGTGGTCGGCCGAAGGGTGGCCCGTGCCGTCGACCTGCGGCTGCTGGTCGAGCGGGTCGTGCGGGGCGATCAGCGGTGCGAAGAGCGCCACGAGGACGACCACGCCGACGACGCCCACCGCGATCCGGGAGAGCACGGGGAGGCGGCGCAGGGACCGCAGACGGATCCCGGGGCGTGAGAGCCGCTCGGTCAGAGCCTTGCGCGACGTGATCATCAAGCAGTCCCCCTCAGGCGCGGATTGACCAGCAGATGGAGGATGTCGAGGACCAGGTTCACGACCACGAACCCGACGGCCGTCGTGATGACGACCCCCTGCACGACGGCCGGGTCGCCGTTCTTCACGGCGTCGATCATCAGCTTCCCCATGCCGGGCAGCGAGAAGATCGTCTCGATGACGACCGCGCCGCCCAGCAGATAGCCGACGCGCAGGCCGAGCACGGTCAGCGGGTTGATGAGGGCGTTGCGCAGGACGTTGCGGCCGACGACCACGACCGGCGGCAGGCCGCTGCCGATCGCCGTCCGTACGTAGTCCTTGTCGAGCTCCTCGACCACCGCCGTGCGGATGATGCGGGTGAGCCCGGCGGCCACCGGCAGGGAGAGCGCGAGGGCCGGGAGCGTCATGGACTTGAGCCAGCCGGTGAAGGAGTCGGCGGGGTTGACGTATCCGCCGGTCGGGAACCAGCCCGCCTCCACCGCCAGGTACTGGATCATGAGCAGCGCCAGCCAGAAGCCGGGCGCCGCCACGCCGGTCAGCGACAGGACGCGGATGAGCTGGTCGGGGAGCCGGTCGCGGTAGATCGCGGCGGTCACGCCGAGCAGAGTTGAGATGACGACCGCGATGCCGAGCCCCATGAAGGTCAGCTGCATGGTCAGCGGAAGCGCGGTGGTGACCTGGTCCACCACCGGTGAGCGGGTGAGCACGCTGATGCCCATGTCGCCCTGGACCAGATCGCCCACGAAGGCGAAGTAGCGCACCGGCAGCGGATCGAGCAGGCCGTTGTCCTCGCGGAACTGCTGGAGCTGCTCCTCGGTCGGGTTGGCGCCCTGGTAGAAGGCCGACGCCGGATCGATGTCCGAGAACCGCATCACGAGGAAGACGAACAGGACGATGCCGAGCAGCAGCGGGATGAGAAGGGCGAGGCGGCGGGCCAGGATTCTGACGATCGCGGTCACGTCTGTGTGACTCCCAACGACGGTACTGAAAGGGCTACTTGGCCCACTTGGCCTGGAGGAGATTGATGCCGGGATAGGGCTGGGCCTTGATGCCGGTGAGCTTCTTCGGGTCCCAGGCGGTCATCAGCTCGTTGTGGACGACCGGGTAGATCACCGCCTCTTCGGCGACGATGTCGATGTAGTCCTGGACCATGGCCTTCTTCTTGGTGGCGTCCGGCTCGCGCGTCGCCTGGTCCATGTCCTTGAAGAGCTTCTTGGCGGTGGAGTTGTCCGCCCAGCGGGCGTAGCCCATCCACAGGTTCTCGGGGCCGTAGTTGTAATGCATGATCAGGTCGGGGTCGATGCCGAACTGGTTGGGGTTCGATGCGGCCGCGACGATCTGGTAGTCCTTCTTCTGGTCCATCTTGGTGAAGACGGCCGTGGTCTCCTGCGGGTCGAGCGTCGTCTTGACGCCGATCGCGTCCCACGAGGCCTTGATGGTCGGCAGACAGTCGACGATCCAACTCACGTTCACGGCCATGAGGTTGATCGACAGATCCTTGACCCCGGCCTCCTTCAGGAGCGCCTTCGCCTTCTTCGGGTCGTACGCGTAGACCGTCTTCGCGGGCCGGTAGGCGGGGTTGGACTCGTTGAGGAACGAGGTCGACGCCTTGCCGTGGCCCTTGAGCGCGACCTCGATCATCTTCTCGGTGTCGATGGCGTAGTGCAGGGCCTGGCGCACGCGTACGTCGTCGAAGGGCTTGTGCGCGGTGTTGAACATCAGGAACAGGTTGTTCATCCCCGCCCCGCCCTCGACGGTGAGCCCGCCTTTCTTGAGCTGCTCGATGTTGGCGTACGGGATGTTGTCCGAGATCTCCGAGTCCGCGCTGCCGCCGGAGATCTTCGCGACGCGGGGCGCCGCGTCCACGATGGTCAGCCAGTTCATCTTCTTGAAGGCGGCCTTGCGCGGGCCGTTGTAGTCGTCGAAGGCCTCGAAGGTGGTGTTGGACTTCGGGGCGTGCGAGGCCTGCTTGTACGGTCCCGAGCCCACCGCCTTGCCCTTGGTCGCGTCGTCCCAGGCGCCCGGCCTGGAGAAGACGTGCTTAGGCATGATCTTGGCGAGGGAGAGGCGGGCGAGGCCGTCCGGGAACGGGAACTTCAGGACGAGCTCGACGGAGGTCGCGTCGACCTTCTTGACCTCCTTCAGCCAGCTCTCGAAGAAGCCCTTGGCCAGGGTCTGCGTCTTCGGGTCCAGGATGCGGTCGAAGACGAAGACCACGTCGTCGGCGGTGACGGGCTTCCCGTCGTGCCACTTGGCGCCGGGCCGCAACGTGAACTTCCACGTGGTGGCCTTGTCGTCGGTGGGGATCTCCGTGGCGAGCGCGGCATACGGCTCGCGGGTGATGGGGTCGGTGTTGAGCAGCCCCTCGTAGATGTGTTCGTTGCCGGCCATCGCGAACGCGGACGCGGTCTGCGTCGGGTCCCAACTGCCGTCGTTCCCATAGCCGATGACGGCGGTGAGGGTGGAGTCGCCGCCCGTCCCGCCGCCCCCTGAGGCGTCGTTCGTGGACTCGGGTCCCGACGAGCAGGCGGAGAGCGTGGTGGTGATGGCGGCGGCCGCGCCCAGCGCACCGGTGTACTTGAGGAAGGACCGGCGGTCCGGTGCGGGTCCGGTGTGTCCGGTGGAGCCGATCGGCCCGAGGGGCCCGGTGGAGCCGGTGCGGGTCTTCTGGTCGCTCACTGTGTCTCCCTTGAGAGATCCCACGTCCTACGTCGTGGTGGCGTGGCGACCATAAGAGCGCCGCGAAGGCCGGTCAAGAGATCGCGCACGGATCCGAATCCGGGCCGTCCTGAACGATGTTGGTCCGGAGGTGGGACGTGGGATGTCATCCGTGCCTACGATGTGCCGCATGCCTCAGGAGCCAGTCCGGGAACGGCGTGTGGGCAGCCAAGTCCAGCGCTCAGTCATGCAGTTGATCCTCGACAGAAGGCTTCGGCCGGGCGCGCTGCTGCCCACCGAGGCCGAGCTGATGGAAGAGCTGGGGGTCAGCAGGAACTCGGTGCGCGAGGCGCTCAAGGCGCTCCAGGCCCTGGACATCGTGGAGATCAGACACGGCTACGGGACGTATGTGGGCCAGGCGTCGCTGACCCCGCTGGCCGACGGCCTCACGTTCCGTACGTTGGTGCAACTGGCCGACGACACACACGCGTTGGGGGAGATTCTCCAGGTTCGCGAGGTCCTTGAGGAAGGCCTGGTGCGTCGCGTCGCGGTGCTGCTCACGGACGAGGAGCTGAGCCAACTGGAGGCCCTTGTCCGGAAGATGGAGGAGGCGGCGGACGCGGGCGGGGCCTTCCCGGAGCTGGACCGCGAGTTCCACGAGACGCTCTACCGCTCCCTGGGCAACGAGCTGGTGCCGCAGCTGCTCGGCGCGTTCTGGAACGTCTTCAACCGGGTGGCGGGAGTGCGCGGGTGGGCCCGCGACCCGGCGCCCGACGTGACGGTGCGCAGGCACCGGGACATCGTGACGGCGCTGCGGGCGCGGGACGTGGAGGGGGCTCAGCGGGCGATGGCGGATCACTTCAGGGGGATCGAGGCGCGGTCGGGCCAGGAGTCGAGGGGGGTGGGATGAGAGAGGGCGGGCGCGGGATGGGACTGAGTCACTTCTATGACCGGGTCACGTCGCCGGGCTATGGCGGCGACTACAACCCCGAGCAGTGGGGCCCGGAAGTCCACGCCGAGGACGCCGAGTTGATGCGCGAGGCGGGCGTGAACCTCGTGACGCTCGGGATCTTCTCCTGGGCGAGGACGGAGCCCGCCCCGGGTGCGTACGACTTCACCTGGCTGGACGGTCACATGGACCGCCTGGCCGAGGCGGGCGTCGCGGTCAGCCTCGCCACGATGACGGCCTCCCCGCCGCCGTGGCTGACGCGCCTGCACCCGGAGACTCTCCCCGTGACGGAGGACGGTGTCCGCCTGCACCCCGGCTCCCGCCAGCACTGGTGCCCGTCGAGCCCGGTGTACCGCCGATACGCCGTGCGCCTGACGGAACGCCTGGCCGCGCGCTACGGCACGCACCCCGCCCTCGCGCTCTGGCACGTCGGCAACGAATACGGCTGCCACATCTCACGCCACTGCCACTGCGAGGTGTCGACGGCGGCGTTCCGCATCTGGCTGCGCGAGCGCTACGGGACGGTGGCGGTGCTGAACGACGCGTGGTCGACGGACTTCTGGTCGCAGAGGTACGGCACGTTCGAGGAGATCCACACCCCGCGCAAGGCCCCCTCGTTCCGCAACCCGTCCCAGCAGCTCGACTACTGGCGCTTCGCCTCGGACGAGCTCCTCGCGTGCTACCTGGCGGAGAAGGAGGTCCTGACCCGCATCACACCGGACGTACCGGTGACGACGAACTTCGTCCCGGTGGCGAAGACGCTTGACCTGTTCGCGTGGGCCCCGCACCTGGACGTGGTGTCGTACGACTCGTACCCGGACCCGCACGATCCGGACTCGCTCCACCGAACGGCGTTCTCGTACGACGTCATGCGCGGCCTGAAGGGCGGCGAGCCGTGGCTGCTCCTGGAGCAGGCGCCGGGGGCGGTGAACTGGCGTGAGCGCAACGGCAGGAAGCCGCCGGGCCGGATGCGCCTGGACAGCTGGCAGGCGGTGGCGCACGGGGCGGACTCGGTGCTGTTCTTCCAGTGGCGGCAGTCGCGCGGGGGAGCGGAGAAGTTCCACTCGGCGATGGTGCCGCACGGGGGCCGGGAGACGCGGATCTTCCGGGAGGTGCGGGAGCTGGGCGCGGAACTGGCCGCGCACCCCGCCCTGCTGGGCTCACGCCCCGAGCGGGCGGACGCGGCGCTGCTCCTGGACTGGCCGAGCTGGTGGGCCCTGGAACTGGACGCGCACCCGAGCAAGGACGTGACGCTCCTAGAGGCGGCCCTGGCCCACCACAAGCCGCTGTACGAGGCGTCGGTGGCCTGCGACGTGGTCCCGGTGGACGGGGACTTGACCGCGTACCGCCTGCTCCTGATCCCCAACCTCTACTCGGTGTCGAAGGAGACCGCGGAACGAATCTGCGCGTACGTGCGCGGCGGCGGCACCCTGGTCATGTCCTACTTCTCCGGAATCACGGACGAACACGACCGCGTCCACCTCGGCGGCTACCCGGCCCCCTTCCGCGAGCTGCTCGGCCTCCGCGTGGAGGAGTTCGACCCGCGCCCGGACGGCACCTGGTCGGAGGAGATCCACTTGGAGGGCGCGGAGGCGGTGATCACGTTCCCCGCCGGCGGCGGCCCGGCGGTGACGCGCCACGCGTACGGCGAGGGAGTCGCCTGGTACCTGGGCACGCGACCCGCCCCCAAGGAGATGCGGGAACTCCTCGACCGGGTGCGGGCGGAGTGCGGGGTGGAGCCGGTTCTCCCGGACCTGCCGGAGGGGGTGCAGGCGCGGACGCGGGTCACGGGGGCGGGGGAGAGGCTGCATGTGCGGATGGACGCGCGGGACAACTCCGTTGCGGTGATCAGCGGCTGAGTTCCCCGTCCGGGTGAGGGGGTCGGGATCGGTACTGCCGACACACTCCTCGCGTGTTTAGTGAATGCTAAACCTCGCCTGGTGCGACGCGGCGATCCCGCTGGCCGAACGCCGGTACGCGGAGTACGTCGCTGACCGTGAGAAGGAGCTGGGGAAGTGAGCGGACACATCAAGTGGTCGGCCAGTGGGCACCGTGAGCGGGCGGAGGAACTGGCGGGGGGCCGTGACGCGTTCCTCGAAGGCGCTGAACGCATGCTCGCCGAGGCTCGCGCGTGGCGGCTGGCCGAGATGCGCCAGGAGCGCGGGTACACCCAGGCGCAAGTGGCCGAGCGCATGGGCGTCAGCAAGGGCAGGGTCTCCCAGATCGAGAGCGGCCAGGTGTCCGGCACGGATGTGGTGGCGCGCTATGTCGAGGCGCTGGGCGGCAGCTTGGTGATGGTCGCGGTGTTCGGCGACGGGGAGCTGCGAAAGGTCGGATGACGGGAGCGGGGCGCTTCACCGCGACGTGGGCTGACCCGCGCCAGTATTTCCCGTGCGGCAGCAGAAGCGGCAGGGTTAAGTTTCCGCCATGCCCGAACTTCAGCGTCTGCGCGCCGATCACGCTCCCGCCCTGCTCGCCTTCGAGCGCGAGAACCGCGGGTACTTCGCCCGGTCCGTGCCTGACCGTGGCGACGCCTACTTCGCCGAGTTCGCCGCCCGGCACGCTGCCCTGCTCGCCGAACAGGCCGCCGGGGACTGCCACTTCCATCTGTTGGTGGATGGGGAGGGTGCGGTTCTCGGGCGGGTCAATCTCGTCGACGTCGCGGACGGCGAGGCCGAGCTGGGCTATCGCATCGCCGAGAGCGCGGCGGGGCGCGGCCTTGCCACGGGGGCCGTGCGGCGGCTGTGCGGGGTCGCTGCCGCGGAGTACGGGCTGACTGCCCTGCGGGCGGCCACCGATGCGGGGAACGCGGGGTCCCGGGCTGTGCTGGTCCGTGCGGGCTTCGTGGTGGTGGGGGAGGGCAGCAGTTTGGACGGGGGCGGGGTTGAGGTCCGTTACCGCAGGGAGGGGCTGGGGTCGGGGCTCGTCTGACTTTCCCTGCGGGTGCGTGGGGGCTGGTCGCGCAGTTCCCCGCACCCCTGGGCTAGTCCCGGCTGACGCCCGCCACGAACGCGGACCAGGCTTCGGCGCGGAGCAGCAGGGCTGGGCCCTCGGGGTTCTTGCTGTCCCGTACCGGGACTATGCCGGGGACTCCGTCGGCCACCTCGAGGCAGTTGCCGCCCTCGCCGTTGCTGTAGCTGCTCTTGCGCCAGCGGGCGGCGCCTACGAAGTCGTACGCGACCTCTATGCAAGCCTCACCACCGTCGCCGCCGCTGTAGCTGCTCTTGCGCCAGCTGGCGTTGCTCAGGTCGTACTCGCGCATCGTCTGAATTCCTCCGACGCCGAATCGATCAGATCCAGGGACGCCTCCGGCGACAACGCGACGGCCCTGAGCTGATCGTAAGACGCCTGCGTCCGCTTCACCACAGCCGGATCGTCCAGCAAATTCCCCGAAAACACCGCCTCTGTATAGACAGTTGGCGGTGCGTCCTCGAACTCCATGAGCCACATCATCTTGCCCATCGGCGAGTACGCCCCAGCCGCGAACGGGAGCACTTGGACCTGCACCTTGCGCTCGTGCGCCATCGCCACGATGTGATCGAGCTGCCGGGCCATCGTCGCGGGCCCGCCGACCGGCATGCGCAGCACCGTCTCGTGCAGGATCGCCCAATACACGGGTCGTGCCGCGTCCTTGAGGAGCAGCGTGCGATCCATTCGGGCTCGGACCAGATCCTCGATGTACTCGTCGGTGGCGAACGGGTTGCTGCCGAGGAAGACCGCTCGTGCGTACTCGGGGGTCTGCAGCAGCCCCGGGACCACCGCCGGTGCGAAGTCGCTGATCTCCGTCGCGAGCCGCTCCAGCTCCGCAGCATGCGCGAAGTACTCCGTAAACGGCTGATCCTTGATTAGTTTGCGCCACATCCGCTCGAAAAGGCCATCGGTTTGCAGAATCTCGTCCAGCCGCTGCGCAACGTCCAACTGCGGTTTCCGAATAGCCTGTTCGAATAGGCCGATGTATCCGCCGGATACAAAGACCTGCACCCCCAGTGCAGACTGCGTGAGCCCCGCATCCTCGCGCCGCCGCTTCAACTCCGCCCCGAAGAACTCCCAAGCCGCCTGTCGCGAACCATTGGCCATGGCCAACCACCCTCCACTGCGCAGCAGTTGTAGCGCACAGACTCCTGTCGAGTGTAGGTCGGACCCGTCACCATCGAGACACGAAGCGTGAAATCCGATGGGAAAGGGGATCCACGTCATGGCTGAAAGCAAGGCGCACTCGACGCTATGCGCCGAAGAAGCGGAGGAGACCATGAAGGAATTGCGCGCCGCACTCGCGCGGGCCGGAATTATTCTTCCGTCATTGCGGATCGACCCCACATCCTTGACCCGCGAGGCCCCCTGTCCGCTCATTGAATTGGGGGCGGCATGAACCTGCACCTGCCCATCGGCGCCTACGCAGTAGACACCCGCACCGGCCAGGTCGGCAGGGTCATGGGCCATGAAGGGCCCTACATCCAGCTCCGTCCCTTCGGCGGCGGACGGGAGTGGGACTGCGCCCCGGACGCGCTCAGGAGCGCCACCGACTCGGAGCGGCTGCGCGCCGCGACCGCCTATGCCAATGCCCGAAGCCGGGGTGAAGTGCCGTGACGTAAGGTGCGGCGCCATGGCCATATGGAAGTGGAGCAAGCCGAGGGTCGAGTCCAAGTACCCGACACCGCTCACCACGCACCAGCTCTGGATGGTGTCGCTGAGCGCGCCGGTCAGCCGGGACAAGGACGCGTCCCGGACGACCCTGTATCCGTTCACCCGCGTCGACGACGGCAAGGCACAGAAGTGGCTGGCCGATCAGTGGGAGATCACCGCGCCCGAGCAGCTGCTCGGGCGCCTGGGCGGACTCGCGAACACCGGCTACCGTGCCATGGCCCAGCGGCGCCTCGGCGTCGCACCGCTGGCCTGGGACATCGCGCTCTACGTGGACATCGCACGGCGCGGCTTCGCCTGCGGGATGCTGAGCGAGGCCGACACCTGGAACCGGCTCAAGAACATCGTGCCGACGGTCGCGGGGACGTACGCCTCATGGAAGGAGTACGCCGACCACTACCTCCTCGGCAGGCAGGTCTGGAAGGACAGCCTCAGGGGTACCCAGGACGAGAGCTTCCCGGCGCCCCAGGCCGCATCCGACGCCCACCTCCAGTCGCTCCTGGACCCGGCGAACCGGACGAGCCCCTGGAACCTCGCCCCCTGGGAAGCGATCAGCCACCCCGACCGGGCCCGCCCCGCCCGCTGAGCCTCAGTGCTGTTGCGGCTTCTGCGGGGTCGCCTCGCTCGGCCGCACGATGACGTACCCCTCGCCCCGCAGCATCAGCTGCACCGCCTCGCCCGAACCGCCCCTGATCATGGAGCCGATGGACTGCGAGCGGTGCAGCGTGGTGTCCAGGTTCGCGGTCCAGCCGACGATCGCGTCGGTGTCGACGTACACCGGCTGCTGGGGCGAGACCGGGATCACCAGCGGATTGCCCTCGCAGACCAGGCCGAGCTGTCCGGCCCCCGTGAAGACGCTGTTGAAGAGGCCGCCGCCGGTGATGCCCGCGCCCTTCACCGTCTTGATCTCGTACGACAGCGTCGAGTCGAAGCACAGGACGTTGCGGCCGTTGACGGTGAGGACGTCGCCCGGCTCGATGTCGACTATGAAGCAGTTCTGCGCCTCGTTCGCGAACCACGCCTCGCCCTGGCCGCGCACCGCCATGAGCGGAAGCCCCTCGCCGGTCATCGCCCGCTTGAGCATGCCGCCGACGCCCTGGCCCTTGCGCTCGAACTGGAGGTCGCCGCGGTAGGCGATCACCGCGCCCTGCCGTGCGTGCATCTCGCCGTTGACCGCGTACTTGATGGACTTGGCGTTCTGCAGGGTCATCCCGGGGACGACGGACTGCTGCGCCATGTGCTCGGTGGAGAACAGATCACTCTTCATGCGGGCATTTTGACAGGTGTGAGTGGTTCGTCCAGGGGGTGCGGTGCAACGGGCGCACCGTGGAAGGAAGTTGACACCCCCGGCGGTCCACGCCATCGTCGCGCCGATGGAGAGCATCGAGCTGACCGCCGTCGAACTGCGCGTCCAGGAGGCGTACGCACGCGGCCGGACCGTAGACCTCCGCCCCTCGGACGGTGCCGAGGCCGACTCGGGGGCCGAGTGGGGGCCCGACAGGACCGTGCGCGCCGAGGTGCTCCGCGCGCTGCTCGTCGAAGGGCCGCACGAGTCGGGCGGGACTCCGCTGCTCCGGCTCACCGGCGCACGGATCACCGGGCGGCTCGACCTCCAGTACGTCGACGTGGCGGCGCCGATCCATCTGTGGGCCTGCTACTTCGACGATGTGCTCGACCTGTACGGGGCGCGGCTGCGGCAGCTGAACCTGGGCCGCTCCGTGCTGCCCGGCCTGCACGGCGTCACGCTGCGGGTCGACGGCTCACTGCGGATGACCGCGTGCCGCGTCCGTGGTCCTGTCCGGCTCGGCGGCGCGAGGATCTCCGGGGCGGTCTTTCTCGACGGGGCAGAACTGGGCGAGGCCGGTGCGGAGCTCACCGAGCCCGTCCTCGCGCTCAACCGCGTCACCATCGACGACGAGCTCCAGGCCGCGGGTGGCTTGATCGCGCACGGCGTCGTCAGCCTCGCGGGCGCTGTCGTCTCCGGGAGAATCACCTTCGACGACGCGGTCCTCTCCGACCCGGGCGGCACGGCCTTGCACGCGTCGAACCTCAGCGGCGGTACCGATCTGCACGCCATGCGCCTCACCGCGCACGGACGGGTCAACCTGCGGGGCGTCCGCATGCCGGGGCAGCTCAACTTCACGGGCGCGCGTCTCTCCAACCCCGGCGGCATGGCCCTGCGCGCCAGCAGCCTCGTGGTGGGCGAGTTGTGGCTCCGCGACGCCCCCCGCATCGAGGGCTCGGTCAGCCTGCGCCGCTCCCAGCTCGACCTGCTGTACATATCCCCGGAGGCCTGGCCGGACGAGGTTCACTTCGACGGACTGACGTACGCCATGCTCCACCCGCACGAGCCCGCCGAGCGCAGGCTGCAGGTCCTGGAACGGGACTTCGACGGCTATGTTCCGTACGCGTACGAGCAGATCGCCGCCGCGTACCGGCGCATCGGCGACGACGTGGCGGCCCGCACCGTTCTGCTCGCCAAGCTGCGCCGCCACCGAAGGACGCGGCCCTGGTGGTCCAGACCCTGGGGATACCTCCAGGATTTCACCGTCGGCTACGGCTTCCGCCCCGCACGCGCGGCCCTGTGGCTGTTCTCCCTGCTGCTCGTGGGTTCCGTGACGTACGCGGCACACCACCCGCGCGCGCTGAAGCCGGACGAAGCACCCGACTTCGACCCGTTCTTCTACACCCTCGACCTGCTGCTCCCCATCATCGGCTTCGGGCAGGAGCAGGCGTACGCCGCGGAAGGGGCGTACCAGACGCTCTCGTACGCCCTGATCGTCACCGGCTGGACCCTGGCCACCACCATCGCGGCGGGCGTCACACGGGCCATCAGCCGGCAGTAGGGGCGGCACGAGCGTCGAGGGCGATCGGGCACCCCGGCCACGGCTGTCGGCCCCGTACGCGAGAATGGGCGCATGAGCCTGTTCCGTGATGACGGCGTCGTGCTGCGCACCCAGAAGCTGGGTGAGGCGGACCGCATCATCACGCTGCTCACCCGCAGCCACGGCCGGGTCCGCGCCGTCGCCCGCGGTGTGCGGCGCACCAAGTCCAAGTTCGGGGCGCGGCTCGAACCCTTCTCCCACGTCGACGTGCAGTTCTTCGCACGCGGCAGTGAACTCATCGGGCGCGGCCTGCCGTTGTGCACACAGAGTGAGACCATCGCTCCGTACGGTGGCGGGATCGTCACGGACTACGCGCGCTACACCGCGGGCACGGCCATGCTGGAGACGGCGGAGCGCTTCACCGACCATGAGGGCGAGCCCGCCGTGCAGCAGTATCTGCTGCTCGTGGGCGGCCTGCGGACCCTCGCCAACGGCGAGCACGAGCCGCATCTCATCCTCGACGCGTTCCTGCTCCGCTCCCTCGCCGTGAACGGGTACGCACCCAGCTTCAGCTCCTGTGCGAAGTGCGGAATGCCCGGTCCGAACCGGTTCTTCTCCGTTGCGGCGGGCGGCTCCGTCTGCGTCGACTGCCGGGTGCCCGGCAGCGTCGTACCCTCGTCGGAAGCCCTCGGCCTGCTCGGTGCGCTGCTCACCGGGGACTGGGAGACCGCGGACGCGTGCGAGGCGCGGCATGTCAGGGAGGGCAGCGGACTCGTCTCCGCCTATCTGCACTGGCACTTGGAGCGCGGGCTCCGCTCGTTGCGGTATGTCGAGAAGACCACGTAGACACGTAAGTACGCGTAGGCACGTCAGCACGTCAGCACGTCACGTACAGAGAACAGCTAGGTAGGAGAGAGCCCCCCATGGCACGACGCGGAATCCTCGGACGGTCCCGCCGTGAGTACAAGGCCCCCGAGCCGCACCCCTCGGGCGCCACGCCGCCGAAGATCCCCGGCGAGTTGGTGCCCAAGCACGTGGCGATCGTCATGGACGGCAACGGGCGTTGGGCGAAGGACCGGGGGCTGCCGCGCACCGAAGGGCACAAGGTCGGTGCCGAGCGCGTCCTCGACGTGCTCCAGGGCGGCATCGAGATGGGCGTCGGGGCGATCTCGCTCTACGCCTTCTCCACCGAGAACTGGAAGCGTTCTCCGGACGAGGTGAAGTTCCTGATGAACTTCAACCGCGACTTCATCCGCAAGACCCGCGACCAGCTGGACGAACTCGGCATCCGGGTGCGCTGGGTGGGCCGGATGCCCAAGCTGTGGAAGTCGGTCGCCAAGGAGCTGGAGATCTCCCAGGAGCAGACCAAGGGCAACGACAAGCTCACCCTGTATTTCTGCATGAACTACGGCGGCCGCGCGGAGATCGCGGACGCCGCGCAGGCGCTCGCCGAGGACGTGAAGGCGGGGCGGCTCGACCCCTCCAAGGTCAGCGAGAAGACCTTCGCGAAGTACCTGTACTACTCGGACATGCCGGACGTCGACCTCTTCCTGCGCCCGAGCGGTGAGCAGCGCACCTCCAACTACCTTCTCTGGCAGAGCGCTTACGCCGAGATGGTCTTCCAGGATGTGCTGTGGCCGGACTTCGACCGCCGTGACCTGTGGCGCGCCTGCCTCGAATACGCCTCGCGCGACCGCCGCTTCGGCGGGGCGATCCCGAACGAGCAGCAGATCGCCGACAGTTAGCCGTATTTGTACGTGAGGGCCCCCACCGTCAGCTCGACGGTGGGGGCCCTCACGTACGTACGGCTACTGCTTGCTCGCGCACTCCGCGCAGGTCCCGAAGATCTCCACGGTGTGCGCCACGTTCACGTACCCGTGCTCGGAGGCGATCGCCTCGGCCCACTTCTCGACCGCGGGGCCCTCGACCTCGACCGCCTTGCCGCACACCCGGCAGACCAGGTGATGGTGGTGGTCGCCGGTGGAGCAGCGGCGGTAGACCGACTCGCCCTCGTCGGTGCGGAGCACGTCGACCTCGCCGGCGTCGGCGAGGGACTGGAGCGTCCTGTAGACCGTCGTCAGGCCCACCGAATCGCCCTTGTGCTTGAGCATGTCGTGCAGGTCCTGCGCACTGCGGAACTCGTCCACCTCGCCCAGGGCCGCCGCCACAGCGGCGCGCTGCCGGGTGGATCGGCCTCGTACCGGGGGTCCCGCAGCCGTTGTCACAGGTGCCTCCTCAACTGAAAAACTCGCACGATCGCCCGCACATCTGTCATATCCCGTCGGGCCATTGTGCCAGCTCGCTCTCAGACAGTGACCTCGTCCGCCGGGCGCCGCGCCTCGGGGACGTCCGCCGTGCAGGTCGCGTCGGCGGCCGCCACGGCCCGTGCCCGCCGCCGCGCCAGGGGCGTCGCGAGCGCCGTCAGGACGACGAAGACGCCGATCGCCATCAGCACGATCGTCGCTCCGGGCGGCACGTCCTCGTAGTACGACGTGACCGTGCCGGACAGTGTCACGGCGGTGCCGATGACCACCGAGAGGATGAACGTCACCTTGAACGAGCGGGTGATCTGCTGGGCCGCCGCGACCGGCACCACCATGAGCGCGCTGACCAGGAGCAGGCCGACGACGCGCATCGCGACGGTGACCGTCACCGCGGCCGTGACCGCGATCAGGAGGTTCAGGGCCCGGACCGGCAGCCCGGTCACCCGCGCGAACTCCTCGTCCTGGCTCACCGCGAACAGCTGCTTGCGCAGGCCGACCGTGACCAGGACCACAAAGGCCGCCAGCAGGCAGATCGCCGTGACGTCGGAGTCCGAGACCGTCGAGAGCGAGCCGAAGAGGTACGAGGAGAGGTTCGCGTTCGAGCCGGTGTCCGAGAGGTTGATCAGCAGGACACCGCCCGCCATGCCGCCGTAGAAGAGCATCGCGAGCGCGATGTCGCCGCGCGTCTTGCCGTACGCCCTGATCAGCTCCATCGTCACCGCGCCGACGACGGCGATGAGCGTCGCCATCCACACGGGGCTTGAGTTGAGCAGGAAGCCCAGGCCGACGCCCGTCATGGCGATGTGGCCGATGCCGTCGCCCATCAGGGCCTGGCGGCGCTGGACGAGGTAGATGCCGATGGCTGGGGCCGTGATGCCGACGAGGACGGCGGCGATCAGCGCCCGCTGCATGAATTCGGTCTGGAAGATTTCCATGATCAGGTCAGCAGTCCCGTGCGGATCGGCTCGTCGGCCGAGTGCGGATGTACGTGGTCGTGGCCGGGCAGCGCGTGCTGTCCCGTGGCCTTGGGCGGCGGACCGTCGTGCGTCACGCAGCCGTCGCGCAGGACGACCGCGCGGTCGATCAGCGGTTCGAGGGCGCCCAGCTCGTGCAGCACCAGCAGGACCGTCGTGCCGGCCGCGACCTGCTCGCGCAGGGTCTGGGCGAGGATCTCCTGGCTGGCCAGGTCGACGCCCGCCATCGGCTCATCCATGATCAGCAGCTCGGGCTCGGAGGCGAGCGCGCGGGCGATGAGCACGCGCTGGTGCTGGCCGCCGGAGAGTGCGCTCACGGAGTCCTTGGCGCGGTCGCCGAGGCCGACGAGCCCGATCGCCCGGTCGACCGCCGCGCGGTCCGCCTTGGTCGTCCAGCCCAGCTTCGACAGCTTCGTACGCGAGAGGCGCCCGGCCGACACGACCTCGCGGATCGTCGCGGGGACGCCGCTCGCGGCCGTCGTGCGCTGCGGTACGTAGCCGATGCGGGCCCACTGCCGGAAGCGCTTGAGGGGCGTGCCGAAGAGGCTGATGTCGCCGCCGGTGAGGGGGACTTGGCCGATCACGGAGCGGACGGCGGTGGACTTGCCCGAGCCGTTGGCGCCGAGCAGGGCGACGACCTCACCGCGCTTGACGGTGAGGTCGATGCCGCGCAGCACCGGGCGCGCGCCGAGGGTGGCCGTGGCCGCCCTCACGGATATGACGGGCGGGACGGACCCCGCGTCGTCCGTGGCTTCCATGGCTCCCATGGCGTGCGCCTCCGATGCTGCTGGCTGTTCGTTCACTTCACGTCTTTCACTTCGCGCCGAGGGCCTTCTCGAGCGCGGCGAGGTTGGACTCCATGACCCCTACGTAGTCATCGCCCTTGGACTTGTCCGTGATTCCCTCCAGGGGATCGAGGACGTCCGTCTTGAGGTTCGCGTCGGTGGCGAGCGTCTTGGCGGTCTTGTCGCTGGCGAGGGTCTCGAAGAACACCGTGGAGACGTCGTCCTTCTCCGCGATGTCCTGAAGTTCCTTGATGCGGGCGGGGCTCGGGTCCGACTCGGGGTCGACGCCTGCGATGCCCTCCTGGTCCAGGCCGTAGCGCTCGGCGAGGTAGCCGAAGGCGGAGTGCGTGGTGATGAAGGTCTTGGTCCTGGTGTCCTTCAGGCCGTCCTCGAACTTCGTGTTCAGGGCGTCCAGCTTCTTGACCAGGGCCTTGGTGTTCTTCTTGTACGCCGCCGCGTGGTCGGGGTCGGCCTTCTCCATCGCCTTGCCGACGCCCTCGGCGACCTCGGCGTACTTCACCGGGTCGAGCCAGATGTGCGGGTCGGCACCGGCTTCGCCCTCTTCGGAGTGCTCTTCGTCCTCGTGGTCGTGGCCGTGGTCGTGGCCGACCCCGGTGCCGTGCTTCTCCAGCTTGGTGAGCTCCGCCGCATCCACGGTGTTCTTCACGCCGGACTGGCCGATGGCGTCGTCGACGGCGGGCTGGATGCCCTTGAGGTAGAGGATGAAGTCCGATTCGCCGAGCGAGGCGGTCTGCTTCGGGCTGAGCTCCAGGTCGTGCGGCTCGACGCCCGGCTTGGTCAGGGTGTCCACGGAGACGTGGTCGCCGCCGATCTCCTGGGCCAGGTACTGCATGGGGTAGAACGACGCCGTCACGTTCAGCTTGCCGTCGCCGTTCTTGTCCGCGGCGCTGGAGGAAGAGCAGGCGGACAGGGCCGTGAGGCCGAGAACCGTGGCGGTGGCGACGGCGGCGGTGGGTATCAGGCGACGTGCGTTCATGACACTCATTTTCAACAAATCTGGAAACGATTGTCAACTAGCCGTCCGATCTGTGCTGGATGTGCGGTGGATGCGCCGCGGATCGGGGGCGGACCGGGAACCGATTTGATTAGGGGGGTAAGGCCGCCGGTAACCTGAA
Organism: Streptomyces sp. NPDC047525; assembly: GCF_040643025.1. Lineage (NCBI taxonomy): Bacteria > Bacillati > Actinomycetota > Actinomycetes > Kitasatosporales > Streptomycetaceae > Streptomyces > Streptomyces sp. NPDC047525. The sequence continues at coordinate 120,009 of NZ_JBEYTL010000022.1, read as the reverse complement.
GCATTCGCTTCGCCCACCGTCGTAATGAAGAGAGCACCGTGGCCGCCGACAAGATCGACAGCATCGTCAGCCTGAGCAAGCGCCGTGGCTTTGTTTACCCGTGCAGTGAGATCTACGGCGGCCAGCGTGCCGCCTGGGATTACGGGCCGCTCGGCGTCGAGCTCAAGGAGAACCTCAAGCGCCAATGGTGGCGCTACATGGTCACTTCGCGTGAGGACGTCGTCGGCATCGACTCGTCGGTGATCCTGGCCACGGAGGTCTGGCAGGCCTCGGGTCACGTCGCGACGTTCTCCGACCCGCTGACCGAGTGCCTCTCCTGCCACAAGCGCCACCGCGCCGACCACCTGGAAGAGGCGTACGAGGCCAAGCACAACCGTCCGCCCGAGAGCCTGGCCGACGTCAACTGCCCGAACTGTGGCACCAAGGGCCAGTTCACCGAGCCCAAGCAGTTCTCCGGCATGCTCTCCACGCACCTCGGCCCCACGCAGGACAGCGGCTCCATCGCGTACCTGCGCCCCGAGACCGCGCAGGGCATCTTCACCAACTTCGGCCAGGTCCAGCAGACTTCGCGCAAGAAGCCGCCGTTCGGCATCGCCCAGATGGGCAAGTCCTTCCGCAACGAGATCACGCCCGGCAACTTCATCTTCCGGACCCGCGAGTTCGAGCAGATGGAGATGGAGTTCTTCGTCAAGCCGGGCGAGGACGAGAAGTGGCAGGAGTACTGGATGGAGCAGCGCTGGAACTGGTACACCGGCCTGGGCCTGCGCGAGGAGAACATGCGGTGGTTCGAGCACCCGAAGGAGAAGCTCTCCCACTACTCGAAGCGCACCGCTGACATCGAGTACCGCTTCCGCTTCGGCGGCAGCGAGTGGGGCGAGCTGGAGGGCGTCGCCAACCGCACGGACTACGACCTCTCCGCGCACTCCAAGGCCTCAGGCCAGGACCTGTCCTACTTCGACCAGGAGGCCGGCGAGCGCTGGACTCCGTACGTCATCGAGCCCGCGGCGGGCGTCGGCCGCACCATGCTGGCGTTCCTGCTCGACTCCTACATCGAGGACGAGGCCCCGAACGCCAAGGGCAAGCTGGAGAAGCGGACGGTCATGCGCTTCGACCACCGCATCGCCCCGGTGAAGGTCGCGGTGCTCCCGCTCTCCCGCAACCCGGAGCTCTCGCCGAAGGCCAAGGGCCTCGCGACGGCCCTGCGGCAGAACTGGAACATCGACTTCGACGACGCGGGCGCCATCGGCCGCCGCTACCGCCGCCAGGACGAGATCGGCACGCCGTACTGCGTGACGGTCGACTTCGACACCCTGGACGACAACGCGGTCACGGTGCGCGAGCGTGACTCGATGAAGCAGGAGCGGGTCTCCCTCGACCAGATCGAGGGCTACCTCGCTTCGCGCCTGGTGGGCTGCTGATCGCTGCCCCGCTCGGCGTTGGCTGAGTGAAGCTTGAAAGAAGCCCCCGGATCCGCACACGGATCCGGGGGCTTCTGCTGCACACTGTTCGCCATGCCTTCGATGACCACGAGCAAGGTCTCTAGATGGGACCAGCACGGGCGCGAGCATGTCGTGCACGTGCAGAAGTCAGGCGTCCAGCGGCAGTTGAGCTGCGACACGTGCGGCTGGGGGAAGCGGGTGCAGTTCCTGCCGTGGCTGAAGGCGGAGGAACACCTCGCCGAGGAGCACCAGGCGACGGTGGATCCCTCGGTGCCCTGAACCCTGCGGGCCGCGGCGGTACTTGGGACGGATCCGCGCCGCGCCGCAGGCAACCAGGTGGTCTGCGCCACCGTCTCTCCTTTCCCCGGCCCGTGACGGCGTCGGGCACCGTCACCCGCTTCATGACCTGGAGAGCAGCCTTGGCGCACGACGACGAACGCGACCGGTCCGCCACCGAGCACCCCCAGGCGCCGTGGTGGTGGGGCATGGGACCGGTCGGGGCCGTCCTTCTCATCGCCGCCGGGATCGCCTGGGTGCTGTGGTCGTTCCTGGGGTCCGGCGCCGCGGACGGTCCGATGGCGGGCTACCAGGGGAGCAAGATCGTCGCCATCGGGCTCGTGCTCCTCGGCACGGTCGTCCTGGAACGCCTGCGCAGCCGTCGTACGCAGGCGCACGAGGTGGGGGAGCAGAGGGCAGAGGAGCAGAAGGCGGAGCAGCAGGAGGAGACGCCCTAGCGGCGCAGACCGCGTACGACCAGGTCGACCACTGCCGTGAAGGCGGATTCGATGCCGGGCTTCGACCACTCGCCCGCGTAGGCAGGGTCGTGGAAGCGGTTGGTGGCGTCGAAGACGGCGCGGGCGGTGGACGCGGCGTCGCTTGCCGTGAACGCGCCCTGGGTGACGCCTTCTTGGATGATCGTGGCGAGCTGGTCGGTGAGGTCCGTGATGTGGCGGTCCACCACTCCGCTGTTCTCACCCGTCAACACCGTGTACGTGGCGAACAGTTCGGGGTCGTCGCCCGCCTTGTGCTGCTTGGCGGCGAACAGGCCCGCCAGCCACTGGCGCAATTTCGTCTCGGGGGGTTCGGGGGCGGAGACGATGCCCGACAGGGACTCGGACGTGCGGTCCAGCCACCGCTTCGTGACCGCCTCGCGCAGTTCCGCCTTCGTACGGAAGTGGCGGTAGACCGTGCCATGGCTGACCCCGAGCGCGCGGGCCACGTCCACCACGGTGGCCTTCGCCGCGCCGTGGCGGCGCAGCATGTCCTCCGTGGCTTCGAGGATGCGCTCGGGGGTCAGGGTGCCGGTTGCCATGACAGTGACCGTACCCGGGGGCGATCAGTGCTCGCTGTCGAGGTGCGCCATCTGTGCCTCCGGGTAGCGCGCGCCCGCCGCGGCGTCCGCGGGCACCGCCTGCTCGATCGCGGCGAGGTCGGCCGCGTCCAGCCTCACGTCGAGGGCGCCGAGCGCCTCGGTGAGGCGGTCGCGGCGGCGGGCTCCGACGAGCGGGACGATCGCGGCGTCGTGCCGGGGGCCCTGGGCGAGGACCCAGGCGATGGCCGTCTGCGCGACGCTGACGCCCTTCTGCTCGGCGACCTTGCGGAGGGCGTCGACGAGGTCGAGGTTCCGGTCGAGGTTCTCGCCCTGGAAGCGGGGGCTCATCGCGCGGAAGTCCCCTGCTCCCAGCTTGCGGTCCCGGGTGAAGTGGCCGGAGATGAGGCCGCGGGAGAGCACTCCGTAGGCCGTGATGCCGATGCCGAGCTCGCTGACCGTGGGCAGGATCTGCTCCTCGATGCCGCGTGAGATGAGGGAGTACTCGATCTGTACGTCGGAGATGGGGGCGGTGGCGGCGGCGCGCCGGATGGTGTCGGCGCCGACCTCCGAGAGCCCGATGTGGCGGACGTGCCCCTTCTCGACCAGCTCGGCGATGGCGCCGACGGTCTCCTCGACGGGGACGTCGGGGTCGAGGCGGGCGATCCGATAGACGTCGATGTGGTCGACGCCGAGTCGCTGGAGCGAGTACGCGGCGAAGTTCTTGACGGCCGCGGGCCGCCCGTCATACCCGGACCAGCCGCCGTCCGGGTCGCGGAGGGCGCCGAACTTGACGCTGGTGAGCGCCTGTTCGCGGCGCGCGGCGGGGGCGGAGCGGAGGGCTTCGCCGATCAGCATCTCGTTGTGACCCATGGCGTAGAAATCGCCGGTGTCGATGAGGGTGACGCCCGCTTCGAGGGCGGCGTGGATGGTCGCGACGGACTCCGCGCGGTCGGCATCGCCGTAGAGCGCGGACATGCCCATGGCGCCGAGGCCGATGGCGGAGGACTGGGGGCCGGTGGTTCCGAGGGGGAGAGTACGCATGCATTCACCATGCCATGACAGATGACAGATTTCAATATCTGTCATCTGTCATCTGTCATTCGTCAGTCGTCACCCCGGGGTCGTCCTGACGTCAGCCGAACCGCCTCACGAACCTCTTCTGCCACGGTGTTTCCACCGCCCGTGGCGCATAGTGCTCCCGGACGTACGCGACCGCCTCCGTGCTCGGTACGCCGTCCAGTACCGCCATGCAGGCCAGTGCCGTCCCCGTGCGTCCCAGGCCGCCGCCGCATGCGATCTCGACCCGTTCCTTCTCTGCCCGCTCCAGCGCCTCGTGCAGGGCCGTTGTTGTCGCCCGGCGGTCTTTGGGGAGGCGGAAGTCCGGCCAGTGGAGCCAGTGGGACTGCCAGTCGACGGCGGGGGGTTCCTTGCCCAGGAGGTACAGGGCGAAGTCGGGGGTCGGGCCTTCCGGGAGGGGGTGGCGGAGGCCTCGGCCGCGGATGAGGCGGCCCGAGGGGAGTCGGAGTACGCCTGATGCGGTGGGGTCCCAAGTCGCAGTCATGGCGTGAGGGTAGTTTCCGGCGGCGGGCGGGGGCCGCCCGTTTTCAAGGCCGTGCCGAGCGCCGATCCGGGCGTGCCGTGTCCGCGAGCGGTCCCTGCGGCATGGCCTCCAGGCGCTCCGCCGTCCGCCGTGCCGTCTCCCTCGCCCAGTGGCCGCTGGTCAGGGCCCCGAGGAGCAGGACCGCGAGGCCGCAGCCCGCGATGATCCACCAGGCGGGGCGGCTCGCCTCGGTGAAGACGGCCGCGTACGAGGAAGTGCCCACCCCCGAGGCCAGGACCGCGCCGATGACCGCGACGCCCAGGGTCTGGCCGATCTGGCGGCTCGTGGAGGCGACGGCTGCGGCGACGCCCGCCTGGGAGCGGGGCATTCCGGAGACGGCGGTGTTGGTGATGGGGGCGTTCACGAAGCCGAAGCCGAGGCCGAAGAGGACATAGCCGAGGAGCAGCGTCGCGTTCGTCGTCTCCGCGTCGAAGGCGGCGAAGAGGACTCCGGACGCCGTCATCGCGACCCCCGCGACCAGGAGCGGAAGACGCGGGCCACGGCTGCCCACCAGGCGGCCCGACAGCGGGGCGCAGATCAGCGTCATCGCGGCCATCGGCAGCATCCACACGCCCGCGTGCAGGGCGTTCAGGCCCCGTACGTTCTGGAGGTAGAGCGTGGACAGGAAGAGGAAGCCGCCCAGCGCGGCGAAGGCGCTGATCGCGATCACCGTCGCGCCGCTGAACGGCGCCGAGCCGAAGAAGCGCAGGTCGATGAGGGGGTCGGCGCGGCGCGGCTCGTAGGCGAGGAGGCCGAGCAGGGCCAGGAGCGCCGCCGCCGCGAACGCGATGATCAGCGGGGACGTCCAGCCCGCCGTCGGGGCCTCGATGATCGCGTACGTCAGGGCGCCGAGCAGCACCATGACCAGGAGCTGGCCCACGGGGTCGGCGCGGCGCGGCTTGGGGGCGCGGGACTCGGGGACGTACCGGATGGTGAGGAGCAGCGCCGCGAGGCCCACCGGCAGGTTGATCCAGAAGATGGAGCGCCAGCCGACGGTGTCCACCAGGAGGCCCCCGATCAAGGGGCCCGCCGCCATGGAGATGCCGACCACCCCGCCCCAGACACCGATCGCGCGGGCCCGTTCGGCGGGCTCGGTGAAGGTGTTGGTGATGATTGACATCGCGACCGGGTTGAGCATGGAGCCGCCGACCGCCTGGAGCATCCGGAAGGCCACGAGGGATTCCAGATTGGGCGCGAGGGAACAGGCCACCGAGGCGACCGTGAAGATCACCAGGCCCACCTTGAAGATCTTCCGGCGCCCCACGCGGTCCGCCGTCGACCCCGCGAGCATGAGGAGCGCGGCGAGGACGAGGGTGTAGGCGTCGATCGTCCACTGCATGCCCGAGATGCTCGTGTCGAACTCCCGCGCCATGGTGGGCAGGGCGACGTTCAGGACGGTGTTGTCGAGGCTGACGATGAGCAGGCTCATGCAGCAGATCGCGAGCACGAGCATGCGTCGGCGGTGCGTCAGCTCTTGCGGGGGCATGGGTTCGACGGTATCCCGGTCGGCTGTGGGTCGCTCCTGTGGGCGGTGGGGTCGTACGGCGTGCTCCCGCGGTCGCCCCACCTGCCCCACTCGCCCCACCCGCCCCTCAGCTGAGCCTGCGCGGCAGCCGCAGGCTCAGCAGCGCGAGGCCGACGAGTCCGGCCAGTTGCACCGCGAGGACGATCGCGAACGCGTTCCGCATGCCCAGGCCCGGCACCATGGCCAGGAAGAGCGAGCCGAGCGTGGCGACGCCCATGGCCAGGCAGGACTGCTGGACCGTCGCCGCGAGACCGCTGCCCGCGCCCGCCTTCGCGGCCGGCACCGCGGCGAGCACGATGCGGTAGTAGAGGGCGAGCTGCACACCCTGGCCGAGCCCGCACAGGGCGAGGCCGGGGGCCAGGACGAGCGGGCTCAGCGCCGGCCACGGCGTCCACAGCACCGTGAGCGCGAGGACCGCAAGGCCGACGGCGTGCACCGCGGCGCAGACCGTCAGCGCGCGGCTGCCGAGCCACGTCACCAGACGCGGGGCGAGCATCGACGCCGCGAACTGCGCGACGCCCATGGGGATCAGGGTCAGCCCGGACTTCAAGGGGCTGAATCCCAGCCACTGCTGGAGCGTCACCGCACTGACGAACATCCAGCCCGCGAAGCCGGTGAAGATGGGCAGGCCGATCGTGAGCCCCTTGCGCACACCGGGCTCGCGCAGCAGCGACGGAGGCAGCAGCGGGCTGCCGCCGGTGCGTTCGGCGCGCAGCTCGACGCGGGCGAACGCCCAGGCCAGGAACGGCGAGGCGACCAGGAGCAGCACCGACCACAGGGGCCAGCCCGCCGCCCGTCCCTCGGTCAGGGGCAGCAGCAGCGCGATGAGGGACGCGGCGAGCAGGAGCGTGCCCCCGATGTCGCTGCGGCTCGGCTGCTCGGCGCGGCTGTCCGGCACCGAGCGCACCGCGCAGAGCAGGGCGGCGACGGCGACGGGCGCGTTCACCAGGAACACCGCGCGCCAGCCGGTGCCCGCGAGGTCGGCGGAGACGAGGACCCCGCCGAGCACCTGGCCGAGGACGATGGAGATGCCGCCCACCGAGCCGTAGAGCGCGACCGCCTTCGTCCGCCGCTCGCCCCGCGTCGTCGCGTGGATGGTGGCGAGCACCTGCGGCAGCATCAGCGCCGATGCCGCGCCCTGGGCGACGCGCGCGGCCACCAGCCACCAGGCGCCGGGCGCGAGCCCGCAGGCCAGCGAGGTCACGCCGAAGGCGGCGACGCCCCAGAGGAAGAGCCTGCGGCGCCCGTACGTGTCGCCGAGCCGTCCGCCGAGCACGAGCAGCACGGCGTACGCGACGGCGTAGCCCGCGACGACCATCTCCAGGGTCGCGGGGGAGGCGCGCAGGTCGTGTTCGATGCTGGGCAGGGCGACGTTGACGATGAAGAAGTCGATCATCGGGAGTGCGGCGCCGAGCAGGATGGTGACGAGGCCGAGCGGGGTCAGGGCGGCAGGGACCGGTGGGCCGGACCCGGCCCCGGTGTCCGCCGTGTCCGATGTGGCCGATGTGGGCTTGAGGACGTTGGCCGTGGAGTTCGTGAGGTTCACGAGTACGACGGTCGTCGAACCATCAGCCAGGTACCAGAGTCTGTTTATCCTGGTACCCGTACTACCTGGAAACAGGGTCGGCGTACGGGCAAGCTGGTCCCATGGACACCGCAGCGCCGGCGAAGACCGACCGTATCCGACGCAGTGAGCTCGCCGACTTCCTGCGCAGCCGCCGCGAGCGCATCACGCCGGAGCAGGCGGGCCTGCCCCGCGGCCCGCGCCGCCGCACGCCCGGCCTGCGCCGCGAGGAGGTCGCGCACCTCTCGACGGTCGGCGTCACCTGGTACACGTGGCTTGAGCAGGGCCGCGCCATCCACGTCTCGGCCCAGGTGCTCGACGCGCTCTGCCGCGCCCTGATGCTGGACGCCGGTGAGCGCGCCCACCTCTTCCAGCTCGCGGGCACCGCCGACCCCTCACCGGCCGCCGAGATCGCGTCGGTCCCGCAGGGCCTGCTGCGGATCGTCACCCAGCTGGAGCCGTACCCGGCGTGCGTGCAGAACTCCCGCTACGACGTCCTCGCCTACAACGCGACGTACGGCAACCTCCTCACCGACCTCGACGTGCTGCCGCCCGAGGACCGCAACTGCATGTGGCTGACCTTCACGCACCCCGCATGGCAGGCCGCCATGGAGGACCGCGAGGAGACGATGCGCCGGATGGTCGCGAGGTTCCGGGCGCGGATGGCCGGGCATCTCGCGGACCCGGCGTGGAAGACGCTGCTCAGGAGGATGCGCAAGGCATCGCCCACCTTCTGCGAACTGTGGGAGCGGCACGAGGTGATGCAGGCGGTGGACCAGTCGAAACGGTTCAACAATTCGCTCGTGGGCCCGCTGCACTTCACGTACCACGGGCTGTGGCTCGGCCCGGCCGAAGGCCCGCGCCTGGGTACGTACGTCCCGGCGGACGCGCGCTCGCAGGCGGCCACGGAGGAGCTGCACCGCCTGGTGAAGGCCGGGCATGTGGGCAGTCGCGGGGACGAGGGGCAAGCCGGGCGCGGGGGCAGTCGCGCGGATGGGGGACAATAGGAGGTCTGCCCCCGCCTCAGCCCCACTCGCCCCGGAGGAACCCCGCGCCATGGAGCCCCAGCTTCAGATCGGCCCGCACGCCGTGCGGCCGCCCGTCGTGCTCGCCCCCATGGCGGGCATCACGAACGCGCCGTTCCGCACCCTGTGCAGGGAGTTCTCCGGCGGCAAGGGCCTCTTCGTCAGCGAGATGATCACGACGCGCGCCCTGGTCGAGCGCAACGAGAAGACCATGCAGCTGATCCACTTCGACGAGACCGAGAAGCCCCGGTCCATCCAGCTGTACGGCGTCGACCCCGCGACGGTCGGCAAGGCGGTCCGCATGATCGCCGAGGAGGACCTCGCCGACCACATCGACCTGAACTTCGGCTGCCCCGTCCCCAAGGTCACCCGCAAGGGCGGCGGCTCCGCGCTCCCGTACAAGAGGCCCCTGCTGCGCGCGATCCTGCGCGAGGCGGTCGCCGGGGCCGGTGACCTGCCGGTCACGATGAAGATGCGCAAGGGCATCAACGACGAGCACATCACCTTCCTCGACGCGGGCCGCATCGCCGTCGAGGAGGGCGTCACGGCGATCGCGCTGCACGGCCGCACCGCCGCCCAGCACTACGGCGGCACCGCCGACTGGGACGCCATCGCCCGCCTCAAGGAGCACGTCCCCGAGATCCCCGTCCTGGGCAACGGCGACATCTGGTCCGCTGCCGACGCGATCCGCATGATGAAGGAGACCGGCTGCGACGGAGTCGTCGTGGGCCGCGGCTGCCTCGGCCGCCCCTGGCTCTTCGGCGACCTGGTGGCCGCGTTCGAGGGCACGGGCGCGCCCAAGGCCCCGGACCTGCGCGAGGTCTCCAAGGTCATGCTCCGCCACGCGACGCTGCTCGGCGAGTGGATCGGCGACGAGGCGCGCGGTGTCATCGACTTCCGCAAGCACGTGGCCTGGTACCTCAAGGGCTTCGCGGTCGGCTCCGAGATGCGCAAGCGCCTCGCGATCACCTCGTCCCTGGCCGAACTGGAGGACGGACTCGGCGAGTTGGACCTCGACCAGGGGTGGCCGACGGGCGCGGACGGACCGCGCGGCCGTACGTCGGGCAACAACCGCGTGGTCCTGCCGGACGGCTGGCTGAAGGACCCCTACGACTGTGCGGGCATCAGCGAGGACGCGGAGCTGGACACCTCCGGCGGCTGACCTTCACCGCAGCGTCACGGTGACCGGCAGCTCCTTGATCCCGTTCACGAAGTTCGACCGCACGCGCCGCACCTCACCGGTCACATGGATGTCCGCGAGCCGCGGCAGCAGCTCCTCGAACATGATCCGCATCTCCAGGCGGGCCAGGGAGTTGCCCAGGCAGAAGTGCGGGCTGCCCTTGCCGAAGGTGACGTGGTCGATGTTCTCGCGCGTCACGTCGAAGCGGTACGGATCCGGGAAGACATCCGCGTCCCGATTCCCCGAGGCGAACCACAGCACCACCTTGTCGCCCTCCCTGACCAGCTTGCCGCCGAGCTCCACGTCACGGGTCGCCGTCCGCCGGAAGTGGTAGACGGGCGAGGCCCAGCGCAGACACTCCTCGACGCCGCCCGGGATGAGCGAGGGATCGGCGGTGAGCCTGGCGCGCTCGTCCGGGTGGTCGATCAGCGCGAGCATGGAGTGCGAAATGGCGTGCCGAGTCGTCTCGTTGCCCGCGACGACGAGCAGCAGGAAGTAGTTGTCGAAGTCGGTGTCGGAGAGCGGGACACCGTCCCTGGGTGAGCTGTTGACCAACGTACTCACGAGGTCGGTCCCGTCGCCCCCGCGCCGCTTGGCGGCCAACTTCCGCCCGTACTCGAAGACTTCGAGCGCGGCGGGCGAACGGAACGGCAGATCGCGATACTGCTCGCTCTCCGCGCTCTCAAGGAGCACATCGGCGTAGTCGGGATCCGTGTTGCCGATGATGCGGTTGCCCCAGTCGATGAGCTGCTGGGTGTCCTCCTCGGGGACGTCGAGCATCCGGGCGAGCACATTGATCGGGAAGTCCGCCGAGACCTCCTTCACGAAGTCGAAGGTGCCCTTGGGGAGCGCCGCGTCGAGGGTGCGGGCCGTGAGCCCGCGCAGGAACGTCTCGTACGTCGCGACCGCGCGCGGAGTGAACTGCTTCTGCAGGATCAGCCGCATCGCCCGGTGCCGCATGCCGTCGGTCTCCAGAAGGGAGCGGCGCAGGGCGATGTAGTCCTCGTCGACCTCTTCGAGGTTCGTGAACCGCATCGAGGTGAAGGTCTCCGGGTCGCGGTCCACGCGCACGATGTCCTCGTGCCGGGTGACCGCCCAGAAGCCGGAGTTGGGCGCGGGCTCGGGCTGCCAGTGGACGGGGTCCTCCCGGCGCAGCACGTCGAACATCCGCCAGGGCAGCGTGCCGTCGGTGAACTTGTCGTTGTCGGCGAGGTCGACCTCGGCCAGGGAGAGGGCCGCGGGGCCCGTGACCGTACTCATGGGACGTACTCCTCTGAGGCATCAGATAAGAAAGGCGTACTCCGTGAACTCCCAGTCGGTGACGTGCTGTTGGAAGCGTTCGATCTCGTTGCGCTTGTACGTGAGGAAGGCGTCGGTGAACGCCTCGCCCAGGAGCCCGGTCAGCGCCTCGTCGGCCTCCAGGGCGTCGAGCGCGGCGCCGAGCGTGGCGGGGAGGCGGGGCGCGGAGTCCTCCTGGTAGCCGTAGCCCTCCAGCGGGGCGGACGGCTCCGACTTGTCGCGGAGGCCGAGGAGCAGGGCGGCGACGGTCCCGGCGACGACGAGGTAGGGATTGGCGGAGGCGTCGCCGAGCCGCAGTTCGAGCCGGGTCCCGGCGCCCCTCTCGGGCGGTATCCGGAGCATGGCGCTGCGGTTGTCGAGCCCCCAGTCGATCAGCCAGGGGGCGAGGGTGTCGGGGCCGAAGCGCTTGTAGGAGTTGATGGTGGGGTTGAGCAGGGCGCTGAGCGCGGGCGCGTGCCGCAGGAGTCCGGCGATGGCGTGCCGAGCGGTGGCGGAGAGGCCGTCGGATGCCCCAGGGTCCTCGAACACATTGAGTCCGGCGCCGTCGACCAGCGAGATGTGCAGATGGAAGCCTGAGCCGCCGAGTCCGTTGAACGGCTTGGCCATGAAGGTGGCGAGCCGCCCCTCGCGGCGGGCCGTCTCCTTGACGGCGGCCTTGAAGCGGAAGGCGCGGTCGGCGGCGTCCAGGGCGTCGGAGTGGCCGAGGTTGATCTCGAACTGGCCGCCGTCGAACTCGTGGTTGCCCGCGATGACGCCGATGCCGAGACCGTCCAGGCTGCGCAGGGTGCGCAGGAGGTGGCCGTCCGGGTCCCCGCGCCGCCCCGCGCTGTACACGTTGCCGGTGGCGCCGCCGTACGCGGACCACCCCGAGGGGGTGGTGGGGTCGGCCTCGCACAGAAAGTACTCGAGCTCGGGGCCGACGACAGGGGTGACGGGGCTCCCGGCGTACTCCTCGGTGCGCTCAAGTACCCGCCGCAGCAGGGCGCGTGGCGACTCCGGGGCGGGCTCGCCGGTGGCGGGATCGAAGGTGTCCCCGAGGCACCAGGCGACGCCGGGCTCCCAGGGCAGCGCCTGGAGGGTGGACAGATCGGGCCGTACGGAGACGTCGGGGAGCCCGGCGTCGAGGCCGCCTGCGACGGGGACCACGTCGCCCTGGGGGCTGGTGTGGTAGACGGCGCGGCAGAAGGAGAGGCCGTGGGTGCAGGCGCTCGGCAGGTGTCCTACGAGGATGTCCCGGCCGCGGTCGGCTCCGATGAGGTCGGGGTAGATGACGCGGACCACGTCGGTGCCTTGGGTTCGCAGGGCTTCGACTGTCTCTGCGGCTTGGTCGTTCCTCGGGGTTGCGCTTGCTTCAGTCACCCGGGTTCCAGCCTTTCCGCGGGGCGGATCGGGGTTATCGTTTGAGACCAAACGATAGGAAGCTCTTGGGGGCTGCGCAAGCCCTACGGGGGGTATTGCGGGGTAACTGGCTTGGCGCCGCCCGGCCTTGACTCCCGCAGGGACCTCCCCCACTCACCCGCCCGTCACCCCGCATCCGACCCTTGCCGAACAGGCCTTTCCCGCCCGCCCGCCCGTTACCCGGCAGTCGGGAGCGCTCGTGAGGGGACGTGCCGGCATGTCTGCCCGGAGCACGGTTCGCGGCGCTCCGGCAGCGAAGCAGCAATCGCGGCCACCGGACGATAGCGAGGACGGACATACCGGCGCGGCCCCGCCCCCAAGGCGAACCAGCCCCGCCCCGCCCCGCACCGCCCCGCCCTGGCCCGTAGCGGTCCCGCCGCGTGGGGCATATCGTACGGACCCAAACGAAAAAAAGGCAGAGTCGTCCGTCGCCGAAGGAGTCAGTCCATGACCGGAGTCCAAGGATTCTTCCCGCCCAAGACCGCGACGGGCCGCTCCTCCCTCATCCCGGCCCCGCCCTGGCACTACTCGGGCGACCTGCTCACCATCGAGTACCGCACCGACCCCGCCCGCGTCCGCGAACTCCTCCCCGCGCCCCTCGACTTGGCCGCCGACGACCCCGGCGCCGTCGCCCTCATCTGGGCCGACTGGCAGTCCTGCTCAGGCAGCAAGGCCGAGCTGCTCGACCCTGTCCGGGCCCAGTACAAGGAGTGCTTCGCCGTAGTGCGCTGCGGTCACCGTGGCCGTACCTACTCGCGCTGCGTCTACATCTGGGTCGACAAGGACTTCGCCATCGCCCGCGGCAACCACCAGGGCTACCCGAAGAAGCTCGGCTCGATCCACCTGACCCGCCCGCACCCCTTCGGCCCCGCCCCCCGCATCGAGGCGGGCGCAGCCTTCGGTGCCACACTCGCCGCCGCCGACCGCCGCCTCGCCCAGGCCGTGGTGACCCTGCGCGAACCCTCCGAGACGAACGGCTTCGTCAACGCCCACCCCATGGCCCATCATCGTCAACTCCCCTCCATCGAGGGCAAGGGCCTGGCCCTCGACGAGCTCATCGCGTCCGGTGCCGCCTCCTTCGAGGGCGGTCAGGCCTGGTCGGGCGAGGCCGACCTCGACCTCTTCGAGGCGCCCACGGAAGAGCTGGCCGCGCTGACGATCGAGGAGCCGATCGGCGCGTACTACCGCCAGGTGGGCGTGACTTGGAATGGTGGGACTCTTCTGGAGACGGGCCTGTAGGGGCGGGGCGCAGGAACGTCGAGCAGGGGGGCGGCGGCTAACTCCCCGCCGCCGATCCGATCCCCGCATAGACCTCAGGCCGAGCCCTCCGCAGCCAAAGCCCCCACACCACGCCCACCGCAGCGGCGATGAGAATGAGGCAAGGCAGCACCCATCGCAGCGGATTTCCCTCCGAAACCCCCAACTGCACGCTGAAGTTGGTCAGCGCCAGCCAGAAGAAGACCGCGAGCGCGACGCCCGAGAGAAGCGGCGCGATCAGCCGGTGCCACACCGATTCGACCGGCACGACCTCCTCCTCGCCCACCTCGCCGCGCCGCGCGAAATAGGCGATGACCGACGCCGACGTGGCGAGCAGAAGCAGGATCACGCCGAGTGCGCCGAGGTTGGTCAGCCAAGTGAAGACGTCCATCACCGGATCGCGCCCCGCCAGCGCGAACACCCCGATGACGACGACGCTGACCACCGTCTGGAGCAGCGAGCCCCGGTACGGCGACCCGTACCGAGGATGGAGCGCCCCGAGTCCGCGCGGCAGCACACCCTCCCGGCCGAGCGAACGGGCGTACCGCGCAACGGCGTTGTGGAAGGAGAGCAGCGCCGCCAGCAGGCTGGTGATGAGGAAGAGCTGGGCGAAGTCGGAGAAGGCGGTCCCCAGGCCACTGCTCCGGTCGCTGAGGAAGAACAGCATCTCCGGCCCCTGCTCGGCGGCGACCTGCGTGGCCCGCCCCGTCCCGGCCCCGCTGATCATCGCCCACGCGGTGACCGCGTAGAAGACACCGATGAGCCCGACGGCGATGTAGGTGGCGCGCGCCACGGTACGGCGAGGATCCCGGCACTCCTCGCTGTAGAGCGCCGCCGACTCGAAGCCCATGTACGCGGCGAACACGCAGCACAGCGCGACCCCGAGCGAGCCGTCCGTGGCGGCGCCCCAGGTGAGCGGCATGGTGGAGATGCCCTGCGGCGCGTCGGCGAACTGGCCGATGTCGAAGATGAGTACGGTGCCGAATTCCAGCACGAGCAGCACGGCGAGCACCTTCACGCCCAGGTCCACGCGCAGATAGCCGAGCACGCCCACGACGGCCGTGCACGCGAACACGAGCGCCCACCAGGGGATGTCGGCACCGGCCTTGGATTCGATGAACTGCGCGGTCGTCGCCCCGAAGAGCCCGGCGATGCCGATCTGCATGGCGTTGTACGCGAGCAGCGCGACGAAGGCCGCACCGACACCGGCCGTGCGGCCGAGCCCCTGAGCGGTGTACGCGTAGAAGGCCCCGGCCCCCGTGATGTGCCGGCTCATCGCCGCGTATCCCGCGCTGAAGAGCGCGAGGACGGCGCCGACGAGGAGGTAGAGGAGGGGTATGCCGAGGATTCCCGTGACGCCGAGGGACTGCGGTATGCCACCGGCGGCCACGGTCAGCGGGGCCGATGCCGCGACGACGAAGAAGACGATGCCGGTGACGCCGATCCGGCGCTCGGGCGCGGCAGCGGAGGAGAGGGGCGTCGCGGAAGTGGGCGTGGACGGGGGCGTGGGCGTGGGCGTGCCGGGGTGGTCGATGGTCATGCCGGGACTCCGGGGAGGGGAGGGCGTATCCACTGGAAACGCGTTATCGTTTGAGCCCGTACGAAATTCGAGTGGCGCTGATGGTACGGACGCCTGTGCGCCCCGGCAAGAGGTCTTGGGAGACTGGGGTGCACGGGCCCCATCGGCACTCCAGGGGGCCTCAGCGCCACCGGGCGCCACCGGGCGCTATCGGGCGTCAACGGCACCACAGGGACGAGGAGACACGGACGTGACGGGCTACCGCTCCATCCGCGAGACCGAGAAGGCGGTCCGGGCCAAGCTCGGCGGCACCCCCGTCAAGTACGAGCAGATGGCCGCCGTCTCGAACATCTACCGCGCGGCGTCCGCCGTCCGGCAGCACTTCGAGAACTCCGTGCTGCGCGGGGCCGAGCTGACGTGGACGTCGTTCGTGGTCCTTTACGTGGTCTGGATCTGGGGAGAGATGGAGACGCGGTACGTCGCCGAGGAGGCGGGCATCTCCAAGGGCACGCTGACCGGGGTCGCCCGGACGCTGGCGGGCCGGGGCCTGCTGGAACGGCGCGGCCACCCGGACGACGGGCGGCTCGCGCTGCTGCGTCTGACGGGGGAGGGGGAGCGGCTGATGGAGAAGGTGTTCCCCGCGTTCAACGCGGAGGAGGCGTTCGTCGCCGACGGGCTGACGGACGAGGAGTGCCGGACGCTGGCCGATCTCCTGCGGAAGATCGTGGTGCAGACGGAGGAGAAGGGGGAGGAGCGGAGGGTCGAGCTGCTGGACGGTGCCGAGCCTGCTCCTCGCCGGAGTGGCAGGCGGGCCAAGGGGTGAGAGTGGCGGGCCGGAGCCTTGAGCGCCGTTGATCACCGGCTCCGCCGAGTTCGTCCTCAGTCTCCCCAAACTCTCAAAGAGCAGGGAGGGACCTCTGCGACGGGCTGAACTCCATCGGCTGCGCCGCCCGAACCAGCCCTCCGAACAGCCCCTGCTGGCCCGCATCCGAGCCCGCCGTGTCCTCCGGATGCCACTGCACGGCCGCGAACCACCCACTCCCGCCCGGCAGTTCGAGCGCCTCCACCGTCCCGTCGTCCTCCGCCCACCCGGTGGCCACGAGCCCCCGCCCGAGCCTCTCCACGCACTGGTGGTGGAAGCAGGAGACGGACGTCGACTCCGCGCCCAGCGCGCGGGCCACCACGGAGCCCGGGTCCACCCGCACCCGGTGCACCTTGTGACGATGCTCCGACTCCGGCCCGCCCATGTCCTGCCGAAGCGACCCGCCCAGCGCGACGTTCACCACCTGCAGCCCCCGGCACACCGCGAGCACGGGCAGCCCTCGTCGCACGGCGCACCGCGCGAGGGCGAGGTCGAACGCGTCCTGGGCGTCATCCACGTCGTACACGGATCCGTGCACCTCGGAGCCGTCCCCCGCGTACCGCCAGGGCGCCAGGTCACCGCCCCCGGGCAGCAGCAGCCCGTCGCACCGCGCCAGCCGCGCCGCGGCCTCGTCGGCCGAGCCCGGCAGCATCATGAACGGCTCTCCGCCCGCACGGAACACGGCCTCCGCCAACGCACGGGCCGTCACCACGGCCTCGTAGCGAAGAGCGGAGGTCGTCGCCGAGTACCGCTGCGGCAGACCGATGAGCGGACGGCGGCTTCCCCCGCCGGGAGGCGTGCCAGGCGCCCCCCTCAAAGCTGGATCCAAGTCGTCTTCAGTTCCGTGTACTTCTCCATCGCGTGCACCGACTTGTCCCGCCCGTTCCCCGACTGCTTGTAGCCGCCGAACGGCACCGTCACGTCCCCCTCCTCATAGCAGTTGACCCACACCGTCCCGGCCCGCAGGCGGCGCGCCACCGTGTGCGCGGTCGACAGGTCCGAGGTCCAGAGGCCCGCCGCGAGCCCGTACTCCGTGTCGTTGGCGAGCGCGACCGCCTCGTCGAGCGAGGCGAAGGTGAGGACGGAGAGGACCGGGCCGAAGATCTCCTCGCGGGCGAGCGGCATGTCCGGGGTGACCCGGTCGAAGACGGTGGGTGCGAAGTAGCTGCCGCCGGGGACGACTTCACGCCGTACGCCCCCTGCGCGGAGCCGCGCGCCGCCCTCCGCTCCTCGTCGTACGTGCTCCTCGACGGAGTCCACCCGTGCCGCGCCCGCCAGCGCGCCCATCTCCGTGGCGGGGTCCAGCGGATCGCCCACCCGCAGGGTCCCGGCCCGCTCGACGACCGCCGCCGTCACCTCCTCCGCCACCGACTCGTGGACGAGGAGCCGCGAGGGCGCCGTGCACATCTCGCCCTGGTTGAAGAAGATGCCCCAGGCCGCGGTGGCCGCCGCCGCCGCGAGGTCGGGGGCGTCCGGCAGGATGATGTTGGGGGACTTGCCGCCCAGCTCCAGCCAGACGCGCTTGAGGTTGGAGTCGGCCGCGTAGTGGAGGAAGTGGCGGCCCACCGCCGTGGAGCCCGTGAAGGCGAGTACGTCCACGTCCGGGTGGCGGCCGAGCGCGCGGCCCGCGGTCGGGCCGTCGCCCGCGACGACGTTCAGGGCGCCGGGCGGGAGACCCGCCTCGTCGGCGATCCGGCCGAGCAACAGGGCGGACAGCGGCGTGAGTTCGGAGGGTTTCAGGACCACCGTGCAGCCGGCCGCGAGGGCCGGTGCCATCTTCCAGGCCGCCAGGGTCAGGGGGAAGTTCCACGGGACCACAGCGCCGACCACGCCGGACGGCTCGCGGGTGACGAGTGCGAGCGCGGTGGGGTCCGTGTGCGGGGCGGTGTCGGTCAGCTTGTCGGCGAGCTGGCCGTACCAGCGGAAGGTGTTCGCCAGGGCGCGCAGCTCGACGGCGTACGACTCGGTGATCGGCTTGCCGTTCTCCAGGGTGACCGTGAGGGCGAGCGTGGAGCGGTGCTCTTCGATGAGAGCGGCGATCCGCAGCAGGGTCCGGCCCCGGTCGGCGGGGGAGAGGCGCGGCCACGGGCCCGTGTCGAAGGCGCGGCGGGCTGCGGCGACCGCCAGGTCCACCTCCTTCTCGCCCGCGTCCGCCACCAGCGCCAGCGTGCGGCCGTCGCGCGGCGAGACGACGGCGAACGTGCTCCCCGAGCCGTCCGCGTCGGCGCCCGCGATGCGGTGGCGGGTGGGGAGGGCGAGCGCTTCGGCCCGGCTCATCCAGTCCTGATGACTGCTGGTGGCCTCGCTGGTGGGGGCGTGGGCCCTCGTGGCCAGGGCGTCGTCCGGCATGGATGCCTCCTGGGGTGCCGCCGGACGTCTCGCGAACGACGGCGCTCGAGATTTCGTTTGAGTTCAAACGGTAGCTGAACGAGGCGGTCCCATCGAGGGGTTGACCGGGTTGCCTCGTCGCTCATAATGTTGTTTGGGTTCAAACGAACTGGAGGACGTCATGGCTTCCCCCGACCCCGCGCCCCCGTCGCATCCCCCGCACACCGCGACCGTCGCCGGTGTCCCCGTCGACACCCGGCACTGGATCGGCGGAGAGCGCATCGCCTCCGCCGCTTCGCCCGCGTCGGCGACCGCCGATTCCTCCGCGATGGCGACCGCCGCCACCTTCACCGACCACTCGCCCCTCGACGGAGCCCCGCTCGCCGAGATCGCCCGCGGTGGCGCCGCGGAGGCACGGGCGGCCGTGGCCGCCGCCCGCGCGGCCTTTCCCGCCTGGGCCGCCACTCCGCCCGCCGAGCGCGCCCGGCTCCTGCACGCCGTCGCCGACGGGGTCGAGGCCCGCATCGAGGACCTCGCCGCCGTCGAGACCGCCGACAACGGCGCACTCCTGCGCTCCCACCGCCGCGGCGTCATGCCCCGCGTCGCCCACAACCTCCGCTACTTCGCCGACCGCCTCCTCGCCCTCGCCCACGACGACTTCGAGACCCGGGGCCACACGAATCACGTGACCTGGGACCCAGCGGGACCCGCCGTACTCATCACGCCGTGGAACGCGCCGCTGATGCTGGCCAGTTGGAAGATCGCGCCCGCCCTTGCCGCCGGGAGCACCGTCGTCCTCAAGCCCGCCGAGTGGACCCCGCTGACCGCGTCGCTCTTCGCGGACATCGCGCACGAGGCGGGGCTTCCGGCCGGGGTCCTCAACGTGGTGCAGGGGTACGGGGCGGAGGTGGGCGAGCCGCTCGTCGCCGATCCCGACGTGCGGCGGATCAGCTTCACCGGGTCCGTGCCCACCGCGCGGCGGATCGCCGCGACCGCGGGCGCGCACCTCGTGCCGTGCAGTTTCGAGCTGGGCGGCAAGTCCCCGCTGCTCGTCTTCGTGGACGCCGACCTGGAGCTCGCGGCCGACCTCGCCGTCGAGCAGTTCGACAACGCGGGGCAGGTCTGCCTGGCCGCCACCCGCATCCTGGTCGAGGAGTCCGCGCGGGAAGCCTTCCTCGGTCACGTTCTTGACCGGGTGACGAAGTTGACCCAGGGAGATCCGCGCGACGAAGCCACCGATGTCGGGCCCAGCATCCACCCCCGGCACGTCGAGCGCGTCGACGGATTCGTGCGGCGCGCCCTGGACGCGGGCGCCAAGGCGATCACCGGCGGCGCCCGCAACACCGAACTCGCCGGGCTCGGCGGCAGCTACTACCTCCCCACCCTCCTCACCGACGTCGCCCAGGACTCCGAGATCGTGCAGGAAGAGGTCTTCGGGCCCGTCCTCACCCTCCAGACCTTCCCCGACGGCGACGAGGACGAGGCCGTGCGCCTCGCCAACGACACCCGCTTCGGCCTCGCCGCGACCCTCGCCACCGGCGACCGCGAGCGCGCCGACCGGGTCACCGCCCGGCTCGTCGCCGGCACGGTCTGGGTCAACTGCTTCTTCGTACGCGACCTTTCGGCGCCCTTCGGCGGCTCCCGCGCGTCCGGCATCGGGCGCGAGGGCGGCGACTGGTCCTTCGACTTCTACTGCGACCTGAAGAACACCGTGACCGCGCCGAAGGGATGGGCCCGCCATGGGTGAGATCGTCGGGGCGGGACTCCTCGCCCACGTGCCCACCATCGTGCTGCCCGAAGAGACCCGCAAAGAGCTCAACGAAGGCCGCGAGATCAGTCTGGTCCCCGGACTGCGGCGGCTGCGCGAGGAGATCTTCGAGACTCTCGACCACGACACCGTCGTCGTCCTCGACTCGCACTGGGCCACCACGGTCGAGTTCGTCGTCTCCGCACACGCGCGCCGCGCCGGGCTCTTCACCTCGGAGGAGCTGCCGCGCGGCATGTGCCGGATGCCGTACGACTACCCCGGTGACCCCGAACTCGCTTCCTCCATCGCACAGTTCGCCGACCGGCACGGCACATGGATCACCTCGATCGACGACCCGTACCTGCCGGTCCACTACGCCACGATCAACCTCTGGAAGTACCTGGGCGAAGGCCTCCCGGACAAGAAGTGGCTCTCGATCGGCGTCTGCCAGACCGGCGACACCGAGGACCACCTGCGGCTCGGCCGCGCGCTCGCCGACGGGATCGCCGCGCTGCCCGACCGCAAGGTCGTCCTGGTCGCGTCCGGCGCGCTCTCGCACACCTTCTGGCCGCTGCGGCAGCTGCGCGCCCACGAGTCGAGCGAGCCGTCCCACATCCGTACGCCCGAGGCGCGGGCCGCGGACGAGCAGTGCATCGAGCGGCTCGAACGCGGAGACCACGCCGAAGTCCTGCGCACGATGCCGGAGTTCCTCACGCACAAGCCCGAGGCGCGCTTCGGCCACTATCTGATGATGATCGGTGCTCTCGGAGAAGAGCGGTGCTCTGCGCCGGGGCGCGCCTACAGCTCGTACGAGAACTCGGTCGGCACCGGCCAGATGCACCTGTGGTTCGACCGCCCCGCCGAGGGGTGGACCGCAACGCCCGACAAGAGTGAGGCCTCCCGCGCATGACACCCACCGTCGAGTACCGCCGCATCCTCCTCGAAGGCGCCGCAGTCCAGGTCGTGCGGGAGGGGGACGAGCTCGTCGCCGCGGACGGACGCCGCGTGAAGGCGGCGGAGGCGAGCCACCTCCCTCCCGTACGGCCCTCCAAGGTGATCGCCGTCCACCTCAACCACCGCAGCAGAGTCGCCGAGTTCGGTGCCGCCCTGCCGCCCGCGCCCACCTACTTCCACAAGCCGGTCTCGGCGCTGAACGCGCACGGCGGTGCGGTCGTCCGCCCCGAGGGCTGCAAGTACCTCAACTACGAGGGCGAGATCGGCATCGTCATCGGCCGGACCTGCCGCAACATCGCCCCGGCTGATGCCGCTGCGCACATCGCGGGCTACACCGTCGCCAACGACTACGGCCTGCACGACTTCCGCGACACCGACGCCGGTTCGATGCTCCGGGTCAAGGGCTCCGACACGCTCTGCCCGCTGGGTCCCGGCCTCGTCACCGGGTGGGACTTCCACTCCAAGTACCTGCGGACGTACGTCAACGGGACGCTGGTGCAGGACGGTTCGACGGACGAGATGGAGTGGGACATGCACTATCTCGTCGCCGACATCGCCCGCACGATCACCTTGGAGCCCGGCGACGTACTCCTCTCCGGAACCCCCGCGGGCTCCCGTCCCGTCCGCCCGGGAGACGTCGTCGAGGTCGAGGCCGAGGGCCTCGGCCGCCTCATGAACCACATCGTCACAGGACCGACGGCCATCCGCCCCGACATCGGCGCGCAGCCCACGGAGTCCGAGGAGGTCGTCTCGACGGCTTTCGGGGGCGACTGGGAGTTCCGCGGTGTCCGGGCGCCGCGCCGCTGAGTCCCCTACTCGCCAAGGGAGTTCACATGCTCAAGGTCACCGTCGACCTGGACGTCTGCCAGGACCACGGGCAGTGCGTCTTCGCCGCGCCCGACGTCTTCACGCTCGACGCCAACGGCCGTCTCGCATACGTCGAATCGCCCGACGAGGCCCTGCGCGCCGACGCGGAGGACGCCGCCGACGTCTGCCCGCTGCAGGCCATCCGGGTCGAGGGCTGACCGGGCATGGCATCAGCGGCATCCGGAGCGCACGCCGCACCGGCGGGAATCGCTGTGGTCGGCGCGTCGCTCGGCGGACTGCGGGCGGCGGAACAGCTGCGGGCGGCGGGGTGGGAGGGGCCCATCACGGTGTACGGGGACGAGCCCCACCGCCCGTACAACCGCCCCCCGTTGTCGAAGGAGGTGCTCGCGGGCGAGGCCACCGCCGCCGCCACGGCGCTGCGTCACCGCCCCAGCATCGACGACGTCACCTGGCGGCTCGGCATGGCGGTCGACTCCGCCGACCTGACCGCACGCACGCTGACGCTCGCCGACGGTTCGGTCCACGCGTACGAGGGCTTGGTGGCCGCTACAGGCGTGCGGCCACGCAGGCTTCCGCCGGCCGGGGGTCCGCCGCGGCATGTCGTACGGACGCTGGAGGACTCGGTGGCGCTGCGCTCCGAACTGATCGAAGGCGTGCGGGTGTTGGTGATCGGCTCGGGTTTCATCGGCTGCGAGGTGGCGGCCACGGCCCGCAAGGCGGGCTGCGAAGTCACGGTCGTCGCACCGGAGGCCGAGCCGATGATGCTCGCCGTGGGGGAGGAGCTGGGGAGGGCGCTGAGGCGACGGCACGAGGCGCGGGGCGTGCGGTTCCGGATGGGGCGGCTCGTGTCGGAACCGGGCGATGGGTGCGTGGTGTTGGACGACGGGAGCGAGTGCGCCGCCGATGTCGTCGTCGAGGCGGTCGGCTCGCTGCCGAATGTGGAGTGGCTGGGGGCGAGCGAGGGGGGCACCCCAGGCCTCGGCCTTGACCTGACGGACGGCATCCTCTGCGACGCGCATCTGCGCATCGGGGGTCTGCCGCACGCGGTGGCCGTGGGGGACGTGGCGCGCTTCCCGAACCCTCGGTACGGGGCGCTCGCGCGGCGGGTCGAGCACTGGTCGATGCCGGGGGACTGTGCGCGGCATGCGGCGCGGGTGCTGGTGGCGGGGCTGCGGGGCGAGGAGCACGGCATGGCGCCGTTCGCGCCGCTGCCGTCGTTCTGGAGCGATCAGTTCGATCTGCGGGTGCAGTCGTTCGGGCTGCCGGGGGTGGGGGACCGGGCGGAGCTGTTGGAGGGGGATGCGGAGTCGGTGGAGGGGGACGTGGTCTACGGGTACTACGGGGGCGAGCGGTTGGTCGGGGTCGTTGCGCTGGGCGGGTCCAAGGCCGTCGCCCTGGCCGGGCGTTACCGGGCGGATCTGATGGAGCTGCCGGACGGGTCGGACTTCAGCCCGTCGCTGGGGTCCCTCCCTGCTCTTTAAGAGCTCGGGCCCCTATCCCCCCACCGCACTCAGCAACGCCAACGGCGCCGCCGCCGACCGTGACTCCCGTACGCACGCGTGCGGGTAGGGGACGGGGCCCGGGTAGGACTCCCGTCCGTAGCCCGCGAGCACCTCCGGCAGGCGGTCGCCGCCACGGGACGCCGCCGCGACCAGGCCCCTCGCCACCGCTCGCGCCTCGTCGTGCAGGCCGTAGCGTGCGAGGCCCAGGGTGATCAGGGCGTTGTCGTGCGGCCACACCGAACCCCGGTGGTAGGAGAGCGGGTGGTACGCGGGCTGGCCCGCGGCCAGGGTGCGGACTCCCCAGCCCGAGAAGAAGTCCGGTTCCAGGAGGCGGCGGCCCACCGTCTCCCCGTACTCCTTGTCCAGGAGCCCGGACCACAGCAGGTGTCCCGCGTCCGAGGCGAGCGCGTCGACCTGGTGGCCGTTGCCGTCGAGAGCCAGCGCGGGGAAACCCCGTGACGGCATCCAGAAGTCCCGCTGGAAGCGGTCCCGCAGATCGGCCGCCGCCTGCGTCAGGAGGTCGGCGTACACCGTGTCGCCCCAGACCGTGCGCGCCAGCCACGCCGTACGGCCGAGGGCGTCGTACGCGTAGCCCTGTGCGCCCGCCGCCATCACGGGGCCCGTGGCGCGGCTGCCGTCGGCGGAGCAGATCGCGCCGGGGGAGTCCTTCCAGTTCTGGTTCGCCAGGCCGCCCTCGTCCGCGCGGTAGACGAGATAGCCGCGCGAGGTGAGGCCGCCGTGGTCGAGGATCCAGCCGACGGCGGCCCGCGCGTGCGGCTCGAGGCGGCGGGCCAGGGCCGTGTCGCCGGTCTGCTCCGTGTACGCGCCGAGCAGGACCAGGAAGAGCGGGGTCGCGTCGACCGAGCCGTAGTAGCGCCCGTACGGCACCTGCTCGAAGTGGGCGAGCTCCCCGTGCCGCACCTCGTGCACGATCTTGCCCGGCTGGGCGACCGCACCCTCGGTGGCCTCCGTCGCCTGGGCGGCGGCGAGTGCGGGCAGCGTCGCCGCTGCCAGGCGCGGCAGGTAGGGCAGGGCGAAGAGCGAGGTCAGCAGGGCGTCGCGGCCCAGGAGCGTCACGAACCAGGGCACTCCCGCCGCGGGGACGCTCAGCGTCTCGCCGTCCGGCCCGGTCGCGGGCACCTGGAGCACGGCGAGGTCCGCCAGGCCCCGCTCGCACGCCGCCGCCAGCTCGGGCCAGCTGCCGGGGATCTCGATGCCCGATGCGAACTCGCCTTCCAGAGCAGCCAGTTGAGCGGCTGCCTCCGCAGGGCCCGCGGGCACTCGTGGCTCCGGCGCGCCGTGCGGGTGCGCCGCGACACGCAGTGCCACCTCCGCAGTGCCGTGCGCGTCGAGGTCGAGCGTCCAGACGAGCCGCCGCGCGCCGGTCCCGGTCTCCTCGACCGCGTCCGGGGCGGGCTCGGCGGTCACGGTCGTGCGGGAGCACCACTCGCGGCGCCGGTAGGCGAACTCGATGCCCCGGATCGCCTCGCCCTCACCGCCGCCGATGACCTTGCGCGACCTGACGGCGCCCGTCTTCGCGTACGTACGGTGGTCGGAGCGCAGCTCGAACTGGTCGGTGAAGTCGGCGTCCACGGTCAGCGCGATGAGCACGGTCGTCGGCACCGAGCGATTGCACGTGACGCGCAGCGACTCCACGAACGCGCCTTCGGTGACGGCCTGTTCGCGGAAGACCGTGCAGGAGGCGGGCTCCTGCCTGCCGCCGCGCGGGACGAGGACGCACCGGGCCACGCCCGCGTCCGCGTCGGCGTCCGTCACCGGCGCGAGGATCTCCGGCACTGCCCCGTCGATCGTCAGCTGCCAGCGGCTCAGGTGCCGTGCGTCGCGCACGAAGAGGCCGTCCGGGGCCGTGCCGCCGCGCACCCCGCTGATGTCGCCGCCCGAGCCGAGCGCCGCGAACGTACCGCCCCGCACCAGTGGTTGACGCCGATCAGACATCCCTGAACCCCTCCCTCGTCACCGCCACGGAAGCCACGTCAGCGGGCCTCCCGTGCGGCCCCTCGTCACGCCCGGCGGGATCGTCGAGCAGCAGATCCAGGGCGAGCGCGGCGCTCCAGCCGAAGCCGCGCGCACCGCAGCCCCGCCCTGTGTACGGGTCCACGTACTCCGCGAACCCGGACTCACCGGCCACGTCGAGCAGCGCCCGGCGCAGGCCGTCGGCCCGCGCGCGCTCGCCGTGCAGCCGAAGTCCCCGCTCCAGCAGCCAGTTGGTGTTGAACCACGCGGGCCCGCGCCAGTACCGGCGCGGGTCGAAGGCGCTTCCCGTGAGGTCGTAGCTCGGCACGAGCCGCGCGGGCCCACCGAGGCCGAAGTGCGGTCCGCACGCGGTCCGTACGAGTGCGGCGGTGACGTCGCGCGGCAGTGCGGGCAGGATCAGCGGGACGAGGCCGCCGACCCCGCGCTCCGGCACCAGCTCCCCGTCGCCGTGCCCGGACCGCAGGTCCCGGCAGAAGAAGAGTCCCTCCGCCGGGTCCCACAGGCGCTCCACGAGGGTCCACGTCAGCGCCTGCGCTCGGGCCTCCCGTGCGCCGGATGCCTCGTGCAGGCCCAACTCGGCCTCGATACGGGCCAGTGCGTGCTCGGAGGAGATCAGGAGCGCGTTGAAGGAAGGGTCTTCGACGGCGAACTCGCCCGCCCCGTCGGCGTACCGACGATCCCGGTAGTCGGCGGCGAGGCGTACATATCTGCCGTAGTCGAGATCGGTCGGCCGGTCCTCCGGGGCGCCGTGGTCCAGGTCCGCGCGGCGGTACGCGGCCGGGTCCGCCGGGCTCACGCGGCTCAACGGGGCGTCCCAGCAAGGGCTGTTGTCCATGCCCTGCTCCCAGGGGTGGACGACGGAGGCGAGCCCCGCGCCGCCCGCGTCCCTGCGGTCAAGGAGATAGCGGTGCCAGGCGGCGAGCCGCGGGTGGGCGCGGGCCAGGAACGAACGGGCGCGGGAGAGGCCCGGGTCGGCGCGGTGGACCAGCCAGACGGCGAGCGCGTGGACCGGCGGCTGCACGATGCCGGAGGTCTGCACGGCACCGGGTGCACCGGCCGAGCGGCCTGCCGTGGTGGAGCGCCAGAAGTCGGGGCTGGGAAAGTAGGCGCCCAGGGAGACGGAGGGGTTGAACACGATGTGCGGGACGCGGCCGTCACCCCACTGGGCGCGGAACAGCGTCTCCAGCTCCAACTGCGCCCGTAAGGGGGAGAGATGACGCAGGCCGATCGCGATGAACGCCGAGTCCCAGGACCACTGGTGCGGATAGAGCTGCCGGGAGGGGACCGTCGACGTACCCGTCCAGTTGGCCCGCAGGGCCTCGGTGGCACGCTCGCGCAGCGAGGTCGTGACGCGGCGGGCGGTCAGCTGGGCCGTACGGCCCACGTTCGTGCGGTCCACGCGGTTCTCCCCGAGGGCCTCGACGCCCTGTCAGTTCGGTGCTATCCACCTTAGGGTTACGTCTGCTTAACACGCAAAACTCAATATGTAACGTGGAGTTGATGAGCGCAAGGGGAGAGCGGATGCCGGACGGACTGGATCGTGACGAGCAGGCGACGGGCGGGCGCGGGGGCGGGCCGCACGCCGGTGCAGGCGACCTGCTCCACCTGGTGCGCAGCGGGCGGGCCACCACGCGCGGCGCCCTGCAGCAGGTCACCGGTCTTTCCCGCGCCACGGTCGGCCAGCGCCTCGACCGGCTCTTCCGCGCGGGCTGGCTGCGGGAGGGTGCGGGAGGCGCCCCGGACAAGGCGGGCTCACCGCTCGGCGGGCGCCCGGCCGTCCGCCTGGAGTTCGACGACGCCCACGCGGTCGTCCTCGCCGCCGACCTGGAGACGCGGCACGCCCGCACCGCCCTGCTCGGCCTCACCGGCGAGATCGTCGCCGAGCACGCGGGCCCCCTGGCGATCGAGGAGGGCCCGGATGCGGTCATCGGCGAGCTGGGCGTCCGCTTCGCCGAGTTGCTGCGCAAGGCCGACCGCGCCCCGGAGTCCGTCTGCGGCATCGGGCTCGCGGTGCCGGGGCCCGTGGACAGCGAGACGGGCCGCGTCGTCCAGCCGCCGATCATGCCCGGCTGGGACGGTTACGACATAAGAGGCCGCCTGCGCCGCGCCTTCGCCGAGCAGACGGGCGGCCCCGCCGGCATCCCGGTCCTGGTGGACAACGACGCGAACCTCATGGCGTACGGCGAACAGCGCGCCTCGTACCCCCAGTGCTCGGCCTTCGCCCTGGTCAAGGTCTCCACCGGCATCGGCGCGGGCGTCGTGGTCGACGGCGCGGTCTACCGAGGCATCGACGGCGGCGCGGGGGACATCGGCCACATCAGGGTGCCGGAGGGCGCGGAGGCCCTGTGCAAGTGCGGTTCCTACGGCTGTCTTGCCGCCGTGGCCAGCGGCCGTGCGGTGGCCCGTCGGCTGACGGACGCGGGCGTCCCCGCGGCGTCGGGGGCGGATGTGCGGCGGCTCCTGGAGGCGGGGAACCCCGACGCGATGGGCTTCGCGCGCGAGGCGGGGCGGCACGTCGGCGAGGTCCTCGCCACCGTCGTCACGCTCCTGAATCCGGGCGTTCTCATGATCGCCGGAGATCTGGCCGGAACACCTTTCCTGACCGGGGTGCGCGAACTGCTCTATCAGCGGGCCCTGCCCCGCTCCAC
Organism: Streptomyces sp. NPDC047525; assembly: GCF_040643025.1. Taxonomy (NCBI): domain Bacteria; kingdom Bacillati; phylum Actinomycetota; class Actinomycetes; order Kitasatosporales; family Streptomycetaceae; genus Streptomyces; species Streptomyces sp. NPDC047525. The sequence continues at coordinate 92,027 of NZ_JBEYTL010000022.1, read as the reverse complement.
CGCTCATCTGGAGGTCGTCACCTCGCGCCTCGGCGAGCGCGCGGCCCTCATGGGTGCGGGAACGCTCGTGGTGGAGCACTTGTACGCGCCCAGGCGGGCGGAGGAGCGGCTTGCCGCGCTCGGCGTGTGACAGGCGTGCGACCGTCTCGTCGCACGTCCGGATGCTGACATCCGGCCGCTTCAAACGGCGTGATTCTCGCCACCCCTGATAGGGCTTGCGCTCAGATGAGCGGATCGAGAGCGACTGCACTTCTCCAAGGGGTGGCACTCAGTGCCACTGCTCGATCATTCATGAGGTGAACTCACATCTGAGTATGGGCCGCTCATTCGAGCGAATCAGCGGGTCTACGGGGGTTGTGTCTTCAAGAGTTGAACGAATGGCCTGGCGTCGAGCTACCGCCGAGTTACTTTCGATCTACTGGCGGACGGGTGGTTACAGCCGTATGACGCACAAGTGGACGTACCCAGGCGCCTTCGATCTGGGTATGTTCCTCGCCGTCAGGGCAGCCACCGAGTCCTCGAGGAGTCGAGACCCGTGTCGGAAAACAAAGATCCCCACGTAGCGCAGAGCGATGCGGCCGTGAAGTTCGTCTACGACTTCACCGAGGGCAACAGGGACCTCAAGGACCTTCTCGGCGGGAAGGGCGCGAACCTCGCCGAGATGACCAACCTCGGGCTGCCCGTCCCTCCGGGCTTCACGATCACCACAGAGGCCTGCAAGACCTACCTCGCCAGCGGCGAGGAGCCGGTCGAGCTGCGCGACGAGGTCAGTGCGCACCTCGACGCCCTCGAGCAGAAGATGGGCAAGAAGCTCGGTCAGGCCAATGACCCGCTGCTCGTCTCCGTCCGCTCGGGCGCCAAGTTCTCGATGCCCGGGATGATGGACACCGTCCTGAACATCGGGCTCTCCGACAAGTCGGTGACGGGCCTGGCCAAGCAGTCCGGCGACGACCGCTTCGCGTGGGACTCCTACCGCCGCCTCATCCAGATGTTCGGCAAGACCGTCATGGACGTCGACGGCGAGCTCTTCGAGGACGCCCTGGAGGCCGCCAAGGCCGCCAAGAAGGTCACGGTCGACACCGACCTGGAGGCCGCGGACCTGAAGAAGCTGGTCACCAAGTTCAAGAAGATCGTCAAGACCGAGGCCGGGCGCGACTTCCCGCAGGACCCGCGCGAGCAGATGGACCTCGCGATCCGCTCGGTCTTCGAGTCCTGGAACACCGACCGCGCCAAGCTCTACCGCCGCCAGGAGCGCATCCCCGGCGACCTGGGCACCGCGGTCAACATCTGCTCGATGGTCTTCGGCAACCTCGGCCCGGACTCCGGCACGGGCGTCGCGTTCACCCGCGACCCGGCCAGCGGCCACCAGGGCGTGTACGGCGACTACCTGCAGAACGCGCAGGGCGAGGACGTGGTGGCGGGCATCCGCAACACCGTCCCGCTCGCCGAGCTTGAGCAGATCGACAAGAAGTCGTACGACCAGCTCATGCAGATCATGGAGACCCTTGAGACGCACTACAAGGACCTCTGTGACATCGAGTTCACCATCGAGCGCGGCCAGCTGTGGATGCTGCAGACCCGCGTCGGCAAGCGCACCGCCGGTGCCGCCTTCCGCATCGCGACGCAGCTCGTCGACCAGGGCCTGATCGACGAGGCCGAGGCGCTGCAGCGCGTCAACGGCGCCCAGCTCGCCCAGCTGATGTTCCCGCGCTTCGACGAGGACGCGAAGGTGACGCAGCTCGGCCGTGGCATCGCCGCGTCACCCGGTGCCGCGGTCGGCAAGGCGGTCTTCGACTCGTACACCGCCATCAAGTGGTCGCGTTCCGGCGAGAAGGTCATTCTCATCCGCCGTGAGACCAACCCCGACGACCTCGACGGCATGATCGCCTGCGAGGGCATCCTCACCTCCCGCGGCGGCAAGACCTCGCACGCCGCCGTCGTCGCCCGCGGCATGGGCAAGACCTGTGTCTGCGGCGCCGAGGACCTGGAGGTCGACACCAAGCGGCGCCGCATGACCGTGGGCGGCACCGTCGTCGAGGAGGGCGACGTCGTCTCCATCGACGGCTCGACGGGCAAGGTCTACCTGGGCGAGGTGCCCGTGGTCCCCTCGCCGGTCGTCGAGTACTTCGAGGGCCGGATGCACGCGGGCGCCGACGACGCCGACGAGCTGGTCGGCGCCGTGCACCGGATCATGGCGTACGCGGACCGGGTACGCCGCCTGCGGGTCCGCGCCAACGCCGACAACGCCGAGGACGCTCTCCGCGCCCGCCGCTTCGGCGCCCAGGGCATCGGCCTGTGCCGCACCGAGCACATGTTCCTCGGTGAGCGCCGCGAGATGGTCGAGCGCCTGATCCTCGCTGACGCGGACGAGGCACGCGAGGAGGCCCTGAAGGAGCTGCTGCCGCTCCAGAAGCGCGACTTCGTGGAGCTGTTCGAGGCGATGGACGGCCTCCCGGTGACGGTGCGTCTGCTCGACCCGCCGCTGCACGAGTTCCTCCCGGACATCACGGAGCTCTCCGTCCGGGTGGCCCTCGCCGAGTCCCGCAAGGACTCCAACGAGAACGACCTGCGCCTCCTCCAGGCCGTGCACCGCCTGCACGAGCAGAACCCGATGCTGGGCCTGCGCGGCGTACGCCTCGGCCTGGTCATCCCCGGCCTGTTCACCATGCAGGTACGGGCGATCGCCGAGGCCGCGGCCGAGCGCAAGAACGCCAAGGGCGACCCGCGCGCGGAGATCATGATTCCGCTCGTCGGCACCGTCCAGGAGCTGGAGATCGTCCGCGAGGAGGCCGAGCAGGTCATCGCTGAGGTCGAGGCGACGACCGGCGTGGCCCTGAAGCTGGCGCTCGGCACCATGATCGAGCTGCCGCGTGCCGCCCTCACGGCGGACCAGATCGCGGAGGCCGCGGAGTTCTTCTCCTTCGGCACGAACGACCTCACGCAGACGGTCTGGGGCTTCTCGCGGGACGACGTGGAGGCGAGCTTCTTCACGGCGTACCTGGAGAAGGGCATCTTCGGGGTCTCCCCCTTCGAGACCATCGACAAGGACGGCGTCGGCAAGCTGGTCAAGGACGCCGTCAAGGCCGGCCGTGCCACCCGCCCCGACCTGAAGCTCGGCGTCTGCGGCGAGCACGGCGGCGACCCGGAGTCCGTCCACTTCTTCCACGAGGTGGGCCTGGACTACGTCTCCTGCTCCCCGTTCCGTATCCCGGTGGCCCGCCTTGAGGCAGGCCGCGCGGCATCCGAGTCGGCGGGCAGCGACCACCGGTAGGTCTCCGGGCCACCGGTAGAACTCCGGGGCCGACGCCGTGTCCCCGACCCTCACCGATGCGGCATCGGCTCCGGTTCACCAAGAAGGGGCAGTTCCCTGTGCGGGGGAGCTGCCCCTTCGGTCATCGTCGGGGGAGCCTGCCGACGGCCGCTACCGGCTCATTCCGTCCTCAGCTCGCGGCTTCCGGCCCGGTTCTTCGCGATGTTGCGTGTCTTCTTGGTGCGGGCCGACTCGGCGACCACGGCGAGTACCGCCGGCGACCTCGACCACGCGGCGAGGTGGCGCTGCATCCAGTCCGTGACCTCCGCCAGCTCGGCCGGTGTCGGCACGTGACCGTCCTCGACGGACAGGTGGAGCAGCCAGTCGTCGACGCGGCGGCGGATGAACTCGCGGAACGCCTCCACCTTGAGCCGGTCGATCTCCGGTAGTAGTTCGTCCGACCACTGCCGGAACTCGGCAGGACCGGTCACCTTGCCCGCGATCTCGTCCACGAGGGCGACCACCGCCGTCTTGGCCCCCGACTCGTCGGGGTCACGCAGGATCGTGGCCACGATCGCGCGGTCCCGGTCGCGGCTCCGCGAGGAAGCGATCACCGAGAGGACGCGTAGGTACACGGACGTTCGGACGTGATCGTCCGCGACAGCCTCGTCGACGTCCACGTCGATGATGCCGGTCTCCGCCAGCAACTCGGCCACATCGGAATGCAATGTCATCGCTTCTTCCCTACTCGCAGGGTTTCTTGCCGGCCTCGGCGGCCTCGCGCTGCTCCACCGCTGGTCGCTGCTCGCTGGCAAGCTCCGGTTGGTAGAGATTCGTTCTCGCTCACCTGTCACATCCTCGCGCTGCGGTCCGTCAACGCAGTGACTGACGTCAACCGGCCCGCGCGACAAGCGCGCAGGCCGCCCGCGATGTGGAGGAGACGACGATGGAAACACGTTCGATCACGGCGGAGATCCCGATGGTTCCGCGCATGCCCGAGGACCCCGCGGAGCTCGTCCCCGAGCTGGCGGAGGTGTCGGCGGCGCTGTTCAGGGTGACCGGCAACGGTTCGGTACCGCGCTCCACGATCAGCCTGGTCCAGCTGCGTGCTGGTCAGATCGTCGGCAGCACCTACCTGACCGTTCTGCACACGGGCTTCCTGCGCAAGGCCGGGGAGTCGGAGGAGCGGATCACGTCGGTGGCGTCCTGGCAGGATTCGCCGTACTTCACCGGTGCCGAGCGTGCCGCGCTGGCACTGGTGGAAGCCGCGCTTCAGCCGTCCGCGAGCGGCGAGAGGGTCTCCGATGAGCTGTATGCGCAGGCAGTCGCCCACTATGAGGGCAAGGCGCTCGCCACGCTGATGTTCGCGATCGGCCAGGTCAACTTCTTCATTCCCGTGGCGCTCATCGCCAAGCCGGTGCCCGGACGGTCGTTCACTGATCCGTGGGCATGAGACCGACCGCGTAAGGCGCGATCGTCCCGCTAGGGCGTGGCCGCCGGATCCGCCGGATCCGCGGAGAGATCGAGGGTGAACGCCACCCGGTCGAGTCCGGGACCGTCGTAGTCCGGCTTCACGGCCGAGGCCTCGAAACCGAGCCGAGCGTGAAACGCCTGCGACGCGGCGTTCTCCGGGCTGGTGATGCAGTGCACGTAACGCCGCCCATGGGACTGGGCGAGCGCGAAGAAGGCCCGGTAGAGGGTGCTCCCGATGCCTTGGCCATGCAGTGCCGGGTCGACGCCGACGAAGTGCACATAGGCGGTGTCGGGCAGGGTCGGCGACAGGAAGCCGACCAGGAAGGCGGCCACCTCTCCACCGTCGCGTTCGACCAGGAAACTGGTGGTGGTGAAGTGCTGGAAGTACAGCCGGGGCAGAAGCAGCGCCCGTTCCGTCGACCCTGCCTTCCCTTTCAGACCGCCCCACCAATTGTCCAGTACGGCGAGCACCCGGAGATGGTCTTCGCCGGCAAGGTGCCGAGCCGTCAGGCCGGCGGGAAGGTCATCGATCATCTGTTCAGTCTGTCAGGGGTGGCCGCGCTTGTCGTGTGTGCGTTGTGGGGCTGGAAGTCGGCTGTTCATGGGGACCACGGAGCCGCCCTTCAGCTGGGCGCGCAGCTCGTCGATCTCCTGTTGCATCGACTGCAGTCGCTGATGGGTCTCGAAGAGGTAGCGAACCTTGGTCCGCAGGGTCAGCGGGTCGATGGGCTTCAGGACGACGTCGGCCACTCCGAGCAGAAAGGCCGTGGCGGCCAACTCGCGGCTGACGTCGTATCCGGTCAGCAGGACGATCGGGATGGAACGCGTCTGGTCCAGGCCGCGCATGTAGCGCGCGACGTCAAGGCCGCTGACGTCCGGCATGCGTAAGTCGAGCAGGACGAGCCCGATCTGCCCGCGCAGTATCTGCTTCAGGGCGTCGTCACCGCTGGTCGCACACGCCAGTGGGTAGTCGAGAGGGGCCAGTGCGCTCTCCAGGGCGAAGAGGGTGTCCTCATGGTCGTCGACGACGAGGATCTTGGAGTTCGACGGCATGGCTTCGCGCCCCCCTGCGTGGGTGAACCAGGCTATTCCTATGCCGAGTTGGAGAATCCGTCCAGCGTCTCGACGCCGATGTTCCGCCGCAGGTTCCTGTTGCCCGTCGACCCTTCAGGCCTGAGCCGTCATCCCTCCGCCGCCTTCGCGTACTCCTGTGCCATGCCGCCCGCGAAGTCGTACACGACGACCTGCTCGTCACCCACGACCCAGGCGTCATGTCCGGGCGAGCACACGAACACATCGCCCGGCCCCACTTCGGACTCGGCGCCGTCGTCCATGCGGATGTGCATCCGTCCCTCGGCGATGTAGCCGTTGTGGTGGATCTGGCAGCTCTCGGTCCCCGCGAGCGGGGCCACGGACTCGGACCAGCGCCAGCCGGGCTCGAAGGTGCCCACGGCGAAGTCCAGCCCTGAGAGATGGACGGCCTCGAGGTGACCGCGAGGGAAATCACGCCGTTCGTCCGGCTTCTCGACCGTCTTGACCTCGATCATGACGACTTCCTCCGTCCGGGCCATGCCCACGATCTCGGAGTCAGCAGTCGCCGCCGCGGGGTCCACGGCCGACGTCATCACCAGCCGACCCCTTCACTCCATCGTCTGCCCGTCGACCGGGGTGCGCCACTCGGAGGTCGGCATCGGCGGGTGATTCTGTTGATTCTCTTGTGAGGTTGGGGAGTCGAGTGGTGTAGTCCACTGCCATGACGAACCTCTCCCGTCGCACTCTCATCACCGCGACAGCTGTCGCGGGAGCCGCCGTCGCCCTGCCGTTGCGCCTGCCGTCGGCCGCTCAGGCGGCTGCCCAGGAAGCTGCCCATGCGGCCGCCCGCGGCAATCCCCGCCCCACCGTCATCCCTGCCCTCCAGGAGTGGGAAGGCGGCGACGGGGCGTATCGGCTCACCCAGGACTCGCGTGTCGTCGTCCCGGCCCGGGATGGTGAGCAACTGCTGCCTCTTGCGCGGCAGTTGAGCCGCGACATCGCCGATGTCACCGGAGTGACCATAGCCCCGCCCCGCACCACCCGGCGCTCCCGGCCCGCCCAGGGCGAGATCCTGCTGCGGCTCGACCCGGCGGCCCGGCACGGCAAGGGCGGCGCGCTCTACGTCCGCGAGGGGTACGAACTCGCCGTCACGCACGCGTCCGTGACCGTCGCCGCGCCCGCCTACAGCGGCGTCTACTACGGCACCCGTTCCCTCCTCCAGATCCTCCTCCACGACGAACAGCGCTCCCGCGTGCCCGCCGGCACCGCCCAGGACTGGCCCAACTACCGCCTGCGCGGCTTCATGCTGGACGTCGGGCGGCGCTTCTTCACGCCCGGGTTCGTGCGGGACTACCTCCGCATCATGGGGTGGTTCAAGCTCAACGATCTCCAGCTGCACCTCAACGACAACGAGATCAAGGCCCCGGACGGCGACTGGAGCAAGGCCTACGACGCCTTCCGGCTGCGGAGCGACGCCCCCGAGTGGGCGGGGCTCGCCGCACCCGACGGGTCGTACTCCCGTGCCGACTGGGACTCCTTCGAGGACACCGCCGCCCTGCACGCCGTCCAGCTCACCCCGGAGATCGACGCCCCGGCGCACTCGCGCTCCTTCGTGCGCTTCCGCCCCTCCCTCGGGCTCGACGGCGGCAACTCCGACCACCTCGACCTCGCCAAGCCCGAGATGACGGCCTTCATGAAGGAGGTCTTCGAGGAGTTCGTGCCGTGGTTCCGCAGCCCCGAAGTGCACTACGGGGCCGACGAGTACACCGGACCCGAGGCCCAGTACCGCGCCTACTTCAACGACATGGCCGCCCACGTGCGCTCGCTCGGCAAGCATCCGCGCGCCTGGGGCAGCCTGACCGAGATGGCCGGTTCGGCCGAGGGGTACGACCGGGACGTGACCGTCCACAGCTGGAACAACGGCTGGTACGGGCCGCAGGCCGCCAAGGCCGACGGGTACGAGATTGTCAACACGAACGACGGGCTGCTGTACGTCGTCCCGTTCGCCGACTACTACCACGGGCACGGGCTCGACGGCCGGTACCTGTACGACAGTTGGGAGCCGCACATCTTCCCGGGGAAGGAGAGCCTCGCTCCCGGCGACCCCGCCCTGCGCGGCGCGATGTCCGCCGTCTGGAACGACCTCGTCCACGCCACGTACACCCAGCAGGACGTCCACGGGCTCATCGAGACGACGTACGGCACGCTCGCCCAGAAGATGTGGAGCGGTGCCGGACAGGGGCTGGAGTACGGGGAGTTCACCGCGCTGCTGCGGCGCGGCTCGCTGGGGCCCGGCCTGACGACGGTCACCCCCACCCTGGCCGAGCCCGACCAGCTCGCCTTCGGCGCCCCCGCCACCGCGTCCTCCGGCGCGCACGCCTCGTACGCATCCGACGGCAACCCCGTCACCGCCTGGACCAGCGGCCTCGAACGGGGCGGTCCCTGGCTGCGGGTCGACCTCGGGGAGGTGCGGGATGTGGCGCGGGTGCGGCTCGACTGGGGGCGTGAGCACGGGCGTTCGTACGACATCGAGGTGTCGGAGGGCGGGGATGCGGGCTGGCGGAAGGTCGCGTCCCGACGCGGAGGCACCCAACCGGGCTGGGACGAGCTGGAGTTCAGTACCGCGAAGGCGCGGTACGTGCGGGTGCGCGGGCGGGAGAGCGAGCGCGTTCGGTGGACGCTGTGGTCGGTGCAGGTCTTCGACGCCCCTGATCTGGCGCGGGGGAGGAAGGCGACGGCCTCGTCCGCGGAGACCGCGTCACTGGGTCCCGAGAACGCCGTCGACGGGGATCCGGCCACGCGGTGGGCCTCGAAGTACACCGACGGCGAGTGGCTCGCCGTCGATCTGGGGGAGGTGCGCACGGTGCGGCGCGTGCTCCTCGACTGGGAGGCCGCGGCAGGCCGGGACTATGACCTTCAGGTCTCGGAGGACGGGGGTTCCTCCGCGTGGCGGACTGTTGTTGAGCGGCGGGGGCGGGCGACGGCGGGCGTCGACTCCATCGATGTGGGAGGAGTGACCGCGCGGTACGTGCGCATGCAAGGGCTGAAGCGGCAGACGACGTACGGGTATTCGCTCCACCGGTTCGAGGTGCGGGCGTAACCGTCCTCAGCCGCCGGACGGGCCGGAACGCTCCAGCAGCGACTTGAGCTCGGTCAGGCGCTCCCGCCAGAACACCTTGTACGCCGCCACCTCCGCCGCGTCCCGCAGCTTCTCGTGGCCGACGCCCACCGCCGTCTTCTCCGGGCCCTTGACCGTGAGGGTCACGGAGATGCGGGTGGTGGCGCCGGTCGCGTCCTTGAAGTCGGCCGTCACCGACTTCGCGGGACGGTGCGTGCGCAGGGTGAAGTCGACGCCGGGGAGCCAGCGGCGGCGTACGTCGTCGTCCGCGAAGGCCTCGATGACCCGCGCCGCCGTGGCCTCGATCGTCTTGCTGCCGCTGGTCCGCCAGGCGCCCGTACTGCTCTGGCCGACCTCGCGCAGACCGTGCTCCTGTTCGTAGCCGACGGCCACGGACTGGGCGTACCAGCCGTCGACGGCGTGGTCCTCGCGGACGTGGCGGGCGATCTCCGTGTGGTTCCGGGACACGGCACCCCAGGCGTCGAGCACCGCGAACCACTGAGGCCAGTCCTTGCCCGTCGCCTCGCGCAGCGCCTCGTCCGACAGCTTCTCGGTGATCCTCTTGCCCGTACTTGTGCCGTTCCCGCTCATGGCGCCGACGCTAGGACCGGCTCCGCCCCGCCGCAAGGCGGAACCGCAGGCGGCAGATGACCGCGTCCGTGTCCCGGCGTACGGCGTGTGCGAGGACCGAGCCGCGCTGGTTCTGGAGCAGGCGCTGCCAGACGTGGGCGGGCTCCACCTCGGGGATCAGGACGGTGACGCGGGTGGTGGGGTGGTGCGTGTAGATCCTCCGCACGTACTCCGACACCGGGCGCCCGACCGTACGCGTCAGCGAGGGCAGCTCCACCAGGTCGACGCCCGGGTTCCACAGCTCCCAGTCGCGGCGCAGGGCCTCCGAGGCGCGCCGGTCGTCGGCGTCCTGGTGGGTGACCGTCACCGCGCGGACCTCGTCGCCGAGGGAGACGGCCGCGTTCAGGGCCTCGCAGGTCAGGCGGGACAGGTTCGACACCGGGACGATCACCAGGGAGTGGTCGCGGTGCGGGGGCTCCGGGACGCGGCCGAGGCCCAGGTCGTCGCCGATGCGGCGGTAGGCGCGGTGCACGGCCTCGAAGCAGAGCACGATCGCGGGCAGCGCGAGCACGATCAGCCAGGCGCCCTCGGTGAACTTGGTGGCCGTGACGACCACCGCCGAGACGCCGGTCAGCAGCGCGCCGAAGCCGTTGAGGAGTGCCTTCGCGGGTCTGCCCGCCGCGCGCCAGTGGAGCACCATCCCCGTCTGGCAGAGCGTGAAGCCGACGAAGACACCGATCGCGAAGAGCGGCACGAGCGTGTTGGTGTCGCCGCCGGAGAAGACGAGCAGCGCGGCCGATACGGCGGCGAGCGCGAGGACGCCGTGCCGGTGGACCTGGCGGTCGGCCTTCAGGGCGAAGACGTGGGGCAGGTAGTTGTCCCGGGCCAGCAGGCTCATGAGGACGGGCAGGCCGCCGAAGGAGGTGTTCGCGGAGAGGGCGAGGAGAATCATCGTCGCGAACTGCACCACGTAGAAAGCCCAGTTGTGGCCGAGTGAGGCGTCCGCGAGCTGGGCAAGGACGGTGACGCCCTCGACCGGCTGGAGCCCGAAGCGGGAGATCAGCACGGACAGGCCGATCAGCATCACACCCAGCAGCGCGCCGAGCGCGACCTCCGCGTGCTGGGCGCGCCTGACCCGCGGGGCACGGAAGGACGGCACGGCGTTGGCGATGGCCTCGACGCCGGTGAGGGCGGAGCAGCCGGACGCGAACGCCTTCAGGAGGAGCAGCGCGCCGACGGTCGTGGCGTTGGAGGCGAGGACCGACGCGTGGCCATCGGCGGCGGCCGTGCTGACCGGCCCCTCGCGGAACAGACCGACCGCGATCATCGTGAGGATCGCGCCGACGAACACCGCGGTCGGGGCGATGAAGACGCGCGCCGAGTCGACGATGCCGCGCAGATTGACGGCCGTGACGAGGACGAGGACGGCCAGGCACATCCACACCCGGTAGCCGTACAGCTCAGGGAAGGCGGAGGTGAGCGCCGCGACGCCCGCGGTGACGGCGACGGCGACGTTCAGGACGTAGTCGAGGACGAGCGAGGCCGCCGCGACCAGGCCCGCCCTGCGGCCCAGGTGGGTCTTGGCGGCGGCGTAACTGCCGCCGCCGTCGGGGAAGGCGGCGATGACCTGGCGGTAGGAGGCGACGAGCACGGCGAGCAGCGCGGCGATTCCCAGGGTCACCGGCAGCGTGAACCCGAGCCCGTGGCCGCCGGCCGCCGCGAGGACCAGGACGATGGCCTCGGGGCCGTAGGCGACCGAGGCCATCGCGTCGAGGGAGAGTGCGGCGAGGCCCTGCACGGCGGTGAGCCGGTGGCGGTCCTCGGGGTGTGCCGCGCCCTCGGTGTCCGGGGGTTCCTCGACGGCGACGTCGCTGAGGCTGTCCGGGGTCTCGGAGACGGTGGTCATGGGTGGGCCCCTCCAGGCGGGTTCGTTCGCTTGAGCGATGCCCAGCGTGGGTGTGCCCCGGACCGGCCGCGGGCCCTTTTGGCGGCTCCTTGGCGCGTGGGGTGCGGATCTTCACGCGTCTTTGACGTGGGGCGTCAGCGGTACGTCAACGCTGCTGACTCCGCGGCGAGTCCGTCCTACGGTGCCGCACATGCGACCTGACAGGGGTGATGGTGACGTGCTGTGGGGCGGGGGCGTACGACGACGCGGGGGAGGGGGCGTGGGCGTGGACGGTGTCGTGTCCGACCGGCGCTGGGCGGCGGATGTGCGGGCCGCCGTGTTCTGCGCTCTCGCGCTCTTCGCGCTGGTCGTTCTGATCGACCTGGCCAACGGCACGTTGGACGTGCTGCGGGGCGGGCTGTGGGCGGGGCTTTCGGGGCTGCTCTATCTGATCCTGCATCCGGTGCGGGTGACGGTGGGCCCGGGGTGGCTCGCCGTGCGGGGGCTGCTGCGGCAGCGGCACGTCTGTACGGGGCTGTTGACCGCCGTGCGGTACAGCGAGGGGGTCGCGGCGCGGCTTGTGCTGTGTGACTCGCTCGGGAACCGGGTGGAGGTGGATTCCCAGGTGCTTGTGGAGAATCCGCTGTTGGTGCATCGGCTGGAGGCGGGGGTGCGGGATGCGCGGGAGCGGGGGCTGCTGCGGACCGGCTCTGAGGTCCTTGGGCGGCTCTCGGCTCGGCTTGACGGGGATGTGGCCAAGGGGGTCTTTGAGGTGTCGGGGCTGCGGTAGGGAAGGGCTGTTCCTGCGGGACCTTGGTCGCTGCTGATCACCGGCTGCGCCGAGTTCGTCCTCACACGCCGGACGGGCTGGATGGCTCCGGCCACCGCACCCCCGTCAGCCCCTCCGAAGCCGCCCAAAGCCGTTCCGCCGCCCCGTCGTTCAGCGTCCACTTCGCCCGCCACGACTTTCCCGGCGCCCCCTGCCACCCCAGAACCCGCGGCCCGGTGAACGAGTCAGGCCGGACGCCCCGCGCCGTCGCCGCGTGGAGCGACGGCAGTGCGCCCGCCGTCGCGGGCTGGGCCAGGACGCGGTTGCCCAGCCACATCACACGCTCGGCGAACTTGCGGCCCTCCATCCTGGGCCCCGCAGCCTGGAGATTCGTCTCCGCGTAGCCGGGGTGCGCCGCGGCGGCCACGACGTCGGAGCCGCCGGCCGCCAGGCGCCGCGCCAGTTCGTGGGTGAACAGGAGGTTCGCCGTCTTGGAACGGCCGTAGGCGATCCAACGCCGGTAGTTCCGCTCGCTGTTGAGGTCCCCCATGTCGATGTTCGACAGGGCGTGGAACGCGCTGGACACCGTCACGATCCGGGCCCCCGGCGTCCGCAGGAGCCGGGGCAGCAGCAGACCGGTGAGCGCGAAGTGGCCCAGGTGGTTGACGCCGAACTGCGACTCGAAGCCGTCCGCCGTCTGCCGGTAGGGCAGCGCCATCACGCCCGCGTTGTTGATGAGGAGATCGAGACCGCCCCCTGGCTCCGCACGGTCGTACGACGCCACGAACGACCGCACCGAGCCCAGATCCCCGAGGTCGAGCCGACCGAACTCCGCTTGCGCCGAAGGGACTTCGGAGCGCAGCAGCTCAAGCGCCCGCGTCCCCCGCTCCTCGCTGCGGCAGGCGAGGACCACGCGTGCGCCACGGCGGGCGAGTTCGCGTGCGGTGACATAGCCGATGCCGCTGTTGGCGCCGGTGACCACGGCGGTGCGGCCGCTCTGGTCGGGGATGTCGCTCGCGTTCCAGCCCGTCATGACACAGCTCCCTCTGGTTGGGCGCACGCCTGTTCCTCATCGAGTCCTGCTCGATCTCTGCTCGATTTCTACTCGAGAGTAGGGGGTGCGGTCCCTGGGGAGGGAGTCAGGCCGCGACGCCCCCGTCGATCACCAGGTCCGCGCCGACCACCGACGCCGATTCGTCCGACGCGAGGTAGAGCACGGCGGCCGCGACCTCCGACGTCGTCGAGACCCGGCCCAGCGGCGTCGAGGTCTTCATGCGCTCCGTGCGCTCGGCCGGGCTCTCGCCCTGGCGCAGCGACATGCTGGTGTCGGAGGAGCCGGGGCTCACGGCGTTGATCCGTATCCCCTCCCCGATGTACTCGGCGGCGGCGCCCTTGGTCAGCGCGGAGACCGCCGCCTTGGTGGTGCCGTAGCCGATGGTGCCCGGAAGGCTGATGTGGGCGCCGAGCGTGGAGGAGATGTTGACGATGGCCCCGCCGCCGGGCTGCGTGCGCATCTGCCGCACCTCGGCCTGGAGGGCGAGCAGTACGCCGGTGACGTTGATGTCCAGCATCGTGCGCCACTCCTCCTCGGGCAGCTCCGCGACCGGCTGCCCGGCGCGCAGGACGCCCGCGTTGTTGACGGCCACGTCCAGGGAGCCGAACCGCTCGACGGTGGCGGCGACGAGCGTCGCGAGGTCGGCGGAGCGCGAGACGTCGGCGGTGACGGCGAGCGCGCTGCCGCCGGCGTCCTCGATGAGCCCCACGGTCTCCTTGAGCGGGCCTTCGGTGCGCCCGGCGACGACGACGTTCGCGCCCTCCGCGGCGAAGGCGAGCGCCATGGCACGGCCGAGGCCGGAGCCGCCGCCGGTGACGAGGGCCGTGCGGCCGGCGAAACGGGTGCGCGGTGCTGAAGTCATGACAGAGCTCTTTTCTTGAACGATCGGTTCAGTATGAGGGCATGAAAAAGGACCAAGGGATGGAGCGAAGAGAACAGCGAGGGGCGCGAGCCCCGCGGCGGGGCCGGGAGCCTCAGTCGAGCAGGCTCAGTGCCTGCTCCGTCGCGTCCCGCACCCGCGCCGGGTCCTTCGACGCCTTGCCGACCACGCGCAGTCCCTGCATCAAGGTCAGGAGCATGCGCGCGAGTGCGAGCGGATCACGGCCTTCCGGGAGCTCGCCCTGGGCCTGGGCGCGGACGAGTGCGGAGTGCAGCAGCGTCTCCATGTGCTGCCAGTTGCGCTCGACGCAACGGGCGGCCGACTCGTCGTGGGGGCCCAGTTCGGCCGCCGTATTGGTGATGAAGCAGCCGTTCAGGCGCCCCTCCTCGGAGGAGGACTCGCCTCCGAAGCGGCGCACCACCGCGCGGACGGCGGGCAGCGCCGGGCCCGGCTGGGAGAGCTCGGCGAGCAGGCGCGGGTTCTGGGACTCGGCGTACCGCTCCAGCGCCTTCAGGTACAGCTCGTGCTTGTTGCCGAACGTCGCGTAGATGCTGGCCCGTCCGATGCCGAGAGCCTCGACGAGGTCCGCCATCGACGTCGCCTCGTAGCCGCGCCGCCAGAACAGCTCTAGGGCCGACTGGAGCGCGGCGTCCGGATCGAATTCCTTGGTCCTGGCCACGAGGAGAGATTAAGCAATACTGGAACGGTCGGTCAAGTAGCGACTCAGGTCAGGCCCGGTAGCGACTCGGTCAGGCGAGGCGGACCGTGTGCGTCTCCACGGTCACCGAGTCGTCGTCCAGGCACCGCCCCGTCTCCAGGTCGAAGCGCTGCTTCAGGAGCGGGGAGGCGACGAACGGCCGGCCGGCCGCCGCGCCGAGCAGGCCGCGCGAGAGCACCGCGGCGCCCGTGAACGGGTCGCGGTTGTCGATCGCGTACGCGCGGCCCGTGCGGTCGATGAAGAGCGCGGCCTGGCGGCCGTCGGGGAGCAGCGCGGCGATGCCGCGTCCCGGCTGGAGGTGCGCGCGGTCGCAGACCTCGAACCAGTCGTCCTTCAGGCGGAGTTGAATGCTCATCGGGATGCAGCACCTTCCAGGTCGCGGGGGCGGGAGCCGATGGTGAGGAGGGGCAGGTCCGGCTTGATCTGGTCCCGCTCCGGGACGAAGCTCACGGTCGGGTCGGGGACGTCCGGCGCGTTCACGAAGGACACGAACCGGGCCAGACGCTCGGGGTCGTTGATGGTCTCGGACCACTCGTCGCGGTAGTGCGCGACGTGGTCGGCCATCAGGGCCTCCAGCTCGGCGCAGAGACCGAGCGAGTCGTGGACCACCACATCGCGTACGTGGTCGAGGCCGCCCTCGATCCGCTCCAGCCAGGTCGATGTGCGCTCCAGGCGGTCGGCCGTACGGATGTAGAACATCAGGAACCGGTCGATGAGGCGCACCAGTTCGGCGTCGGACAGGTCCTGCGCGAGCAGGTCCGCGTGGCGCGGGGTCGCGCCGCCGTTGCCGCCCACGTACAGGTTCCAGCCGCTGGATGTGGCGATCACGCCGAAGTCCTTGGACTGGGCCTCCGCGCACTCGCGGGCGCAGCCGGAGACGGCCGACTTCAGCTTGTGCGGGGAGCGCAGGCCCCGGTAGCGCAGCTCCAGGTCGATCGCCATCCGGACCGAGTCCTGGACGCCGTAGCGGCACCAGGTCTGCCCGACGCACGACTTCACCGTCCGCAGCGACTTCCCGTACGCGTGACCCGACTCGAAGCCCGCGTCCACCAACCGGGTCCAGATCAGCGGCAGTTGCTCGACGCGCGCGCCGAACATGTCGATGCGCTGGCCGCCGGTGATCTTCGTGTAGAGCCCGAAGTCCCGTGCCACCTCGCCGATCACGATCAGCTTGTCCGGGGTGATCTCGCCGCCGGGGATGCGCGGCACGACCGAATAGGAGCCGTTCTTCTGGAGGTTGGCGAGGAAGTGGTCGTTCGTGTCCTGGAGGGAGGCCTGCTCGCCTTCGAGCACGTACCCGTCGGCGCCGATCGTCGGGGCCAGCGAGGCGATGATCGAACCGACCGTCGGCTTGCAGGTCTCGCAGCCCTCGGTGCCGCGGGCGGACTCGCGGCCGTGGGAGTCCAGGAGCTGCCGGTAGGAGGTGATCCCCAGGGTGTGGACGATCTCGTACAGCTCCTGGCGGGTCTGGCCGAAGCAGCCGCATAGCCCCTTGTCGACCTCGACGCCCGACGCCTCCAGCTCGTCGTTGACCAGCTGGCCGAGCACCTTCACACAACTGCCGCAGCCCGTACCGGCCTTGGTGCACTTCTTGACCTCGGGCACGGTGGTGCAGCTGTGCTCGGTGACGGCACCGCGGATCGAGCCCTTGGTGACGTTGTGGCAGGAGCAGATGACCGCGGAGTCCGGCAGCGAGGACGGGCCGATCGACACCGGGCCGCCCGCGCCCGCGGGAAGCACCAGCTGCTCCGGAGAGACCGGCGGCACGCTCCCGGTCATCGGCCGCAGCACGCCGTACGCCTCCGCGTCACCGACCAGGACGCCGCCGAGCAGCTCGCCGCCCGCGCCGATGACCAGCTTCTTGTACGTTCCCGAGCGCGAGTCGGAGTAGACGACGTCCAGGCAGTCCGGGGTCGCGCCGTGCGCGTCGCCGAAGGAGGCGACGTCCACGCCCAGGAGCTTCAGCTTGGTCGACATGTCGGCGCCGGTGAAGCTCGACTCCTCCGTGGCGATCGCGGCGGCCACGGTCTCGGCCATGTCATAGCCGGGCGCGACGAGCCCGTACACCCGGCCGTCCGAGGCCTGCGCGCACTCGCCGATCGCGTACACGGCCGGGTCGCTGGTGCGGCACTGCTCGTCGACGGTGATGCCGCCGCGCTCGCCCACCGGAAGGCCGCTCTCGCGGGCGAGTTGGTCGCGGGGCCGGACACCCGCCGAGAACACCACCAGATCGGTGGCGAGTTCGCTCCCGTCCGACAGCTTCATCCCGCTGACGGCACCGTCCGTGCCGACGATCTCCTGGGTGCCGACGCCCGTGTGCACGGTCAGGCCCATGCCGGTGATGGTGCGCAGGAGCGCCGCGCCGCCGCCCTCGTCGACCTGCACCGGCATCAGCCGCGGCGCGAACTCGACCACGTGCGTGGCGAGTCCGAGCCCGCGCAGCGCACCTGCCGCCTCGAGCCCGAGCAGCCCGCCGCCGACGACGGCGCCGGTCGTGGCGTACGTCTTCGCGTACTCCTCGATGGCGAGCAGGTCCTCGATCGTGCGGTAGACGAAACACCCGGTGGTGTCCTTGCCGGGCACCGGCGGCACGAAGGGGAAGGAGCCGGTGGCCAGGACGAGGGTGTTGTAGGCGAAGGTCTGCCCGGAGCGCGCGGTGACGGTCTTCGCGTCACGGTCGACGGTCTCGGCGGGATCACCCACGTACAGCTCGATCCCGTGCTCCCGGATGAACTCCGGGTCCGTGAGGGAGAGTTCGTCGGGCGTGCGGCCCGAGAAGTACGAGGTGAGCTGTACGCGGTCGTAGGCGGGCCGGGGCTCCTCGCACAGGACGACCACGCGGTGCGTGGCGGTGAGGCCGCGTGCGGCGAGGGCTTCGAGGAAGCGCTGGCCGACCATGCCGTGCCCGACGAGCACGATGGTGTTGTCGCGCGC
The DNA here is from genome assembly GCF_040643025.1 of Streptomyces sp. NPDC047525. Taxonomy (NCBI): domain Bacteria; kingdom Bacillati; phylum Actinomycetota; class Actinomycetes; order Kitasatosporales; family Streptomycetaceae; genus Streptomyces; species Streptomyces sp. NPDC047525. The sequence continues at coordinate 74,344 of NZ_JBEYTL010000022.1, read as the reverse complement.
GCTGTGGCGGGGGGTGTCCGTGGGCATCTCAGAGGCCTCCGTCGTGGGTGAGCAGGTGGAGCAGGGGGCTGCCGTCGTCGGGCAGCAGGTCGTCGGCCTCCCAGGCGCGGGCGAGCGCGCCGACGGCGGTGAGCTCGCCGAGCAGCACGCCGCCGACGAGCCGGTCGCCGCGCACGACGACCTTGCGGTACGTGCCACGGGTGGCGTCCGCGAGCTGGACGACGTCGTCGTCGGGCCGGTGCTCGGGGTCGCCGAAGGCCGCCAGGTCCAGGGGAGCGGAGCCGGGGTTTCCGTTGTGCAGGGTGAGTCGGGTGAGGGCGCGGGTGCCGGAATAGGGGCGCGCGTCCTGCGGGGAGATCAAGGAATCCGCCAGCGCATCGGCCTGTTCGAGCGCGGGCGCCGCGAGGCAGCGGGCCTCGCCGGAGTGCTCGGCGCAGTCGCCGATGGCCCGGATGTACGGGTCGGAGGTGCGCAGCTCGTCGTCGACGACGATGCCGCGGCGTACGTCGATGCCCGCGGCCTGCGCGAGTCCCGTGCGGGGGCGTACGCCACAGGCGAGAACGGTGAGGTCGGTGCCCAGGACGTACCCGTCGGCGAGCTCCACCGAGCGGATGGCGCCGTCGGCCTGCCGCACCCCGCGCACCCGGCACTCGGTGTGCACCTCGACGCCGAGCTCGGTGAGATGCCGGTGGACCAGCGCGCTGGCGGCCGGGTCGAGCTGGCGCTCCATGAGCCGGTCGCCCTGCTGGGTGAGGACGACCTGGGCGCCGCGGACGGCGAGCGCGCGGGCGGCGGAGACACCGAGCAGTCCGCCGCCGATGACGACGACGCGGGTGCCTGGCCGTACGGCATCCGACAGGGCGAGGCAGTCGTCCATGGTCCGAAAGGCGTGCACGCCACGCGGCAGGTCTGCGGCACCGGGCTCGAAGAGACCGCGCAGGGGCGGTAGCACGGGGTTGGAGCCGGTCGCGAGGACGAGGGTGCCGTACGGGACGACGCTGCCGTCAGCGCAGTGCACGATCCGGTCGGCGCGGTCCACGCGGACGGCGCGGGTGCGGAGGAACTCGCCGGGTACGGGAGGCAGGCCGATGACCTCGGGGCCGAGCCGCCCGGAGAGTACGTCGGCGAGGAGCACGCGGTTGTACGGCGCGTGCGGCTCCTCTCCGATGAGTACGGCGCCGGCAGCGCCCCTTTCCCCGAGCCGCTGGGCGAGCCGGACACCGGCGAGGCCGCTGCCGATCACCACCACGGGTGAGGGCGAGCTCTGGGAGCTCGGGAGGCTCGGCGGGCCCGGCAGGCTCGGCAGGCTCGGGGGCGAAGAGGTCATGTACGGCAGAGTGCGGGGGCGGTGTTACCCGGCCGCATCCTGACTGTTTCCCGGCGGGAACGCTGCCCTCAGCGGGCGCCGGGGCGGTGTGTGAGGGTGCCCCCCCGCATCCGCCTCTGGCCGAACAGGGCCTTCCCGCCCACCCGCCCGTTCACCCCGCATCCGACCCTGCACGAACAAGCTTTCCCGCCCACCCGCCCGATTGCCCGATTGCCCCGCGGTGCCAAAGGCGGGTGGCGTGCGGGTGGGGCACCCCCGCCCGGACTTAACCCCCGTTGAGCCGATCCTCAAGCCCACCTTAAGGATCAGCATCAACCCCCTGACCAGCTACTTCTGCCCTCGCCCCGCGCCTAGTCTGCGGCGGTGACCACCGAGGTAGCCGACTCCCGACTTGCCGCGTACCCCGCCCTCTCCGCATACCTGCGTCAGACGGAGGGGCCGGACGTTCCGCCGATGCCAGAGGTGCCCCCGCGGGTCGCCGGACGCATACGCGGGCGGCGGCCCCGCGCCGCCACCCCCGTCCCCCCGATCCGCGTCACCCCCACCACCCTGCACGCCGGAATCCTCGCCACGGCCCTCGCCGTCACCGCGCTCTGGGCCGTGCAGGCCGAACCCTCGGCCCGGCTCGACGTGCTCTTCGCGACCGGCGCCCACCTCACCGGACTGCTCGCCGGGTACGGCGTTCTCGTCATGCTCTTCCTGATGGCCCGCGTCCCCGCGGTCGAGCACGGCGTGGGCGCCGACCGGCTCGCGCGGCTGCACGCCCTCGGCGGCCGCTACGTCCTCACCCTGTGCCTGGGCCACGCCCTGCTCGCCCTGTGCGGATACGCCGCCCACGCCGACACCGACCTCCTCAGCGCCACCCTCGACCTGCTCGGTTACCCGGGGCTCGCCCTCGCCGTCGTCGGCACCTCCCTGCTCATGGCCGTCGGCGTCACGTCGGCCCGCGCGATGCGGCGCCGCGTCCCGCACGAGACATGGCGGGCGGTGCATCTGCTGACCTACCTCGCCGCGGCGCTCGCCTTCGTGCACCAGCTCGCGGGGCCGGACGTGGCGGGCAGCATCCTGACGGTCTGGCTGTGGTCGATGCTGCACGCCACGGTGGCGGTCCTGCTCGTCTGGTACCGCGTCGTCGTGCCCGTGCGGCAGGCGCTCAAGCACAGCCTGCGCGTCATCGACGTACGCGATGAAGGGCCCGGTGTCGTGTCGGTCGTGATGCAGGGCATCGGCCTCGACGAGCTGCGGGCCGAACCCGGACAGTTCTTCCGCTGGCGCTTCCTGCGGCGCAGGCTCTGGCGCACCGCGCTGCCGTTCTCCCTGTCCGCGCCCGTGCGCGACGACACCCTGCGGATCACCGTGAAGGCCATCGGCGACCACACACGCCGGATGCGGCGCCTGAAGCCGGGGACGCGCGTGCTCGCCACAGGCCCCTTCGGGGCGCTCACCGCTCATCGCCGTACGAAGAGGAAGGTGCTGCTGCTCGCGGGCGGGGTCGGGATCACCCCGATGCGAGCGCTGTTCGAGACGCTGCCGGGCGGACCGGGGGACATCACCCTGCTCTACCGGGCAGGCAGCGCCGAGCAGCTCGTGCTGCGCGAGGAGCTGGAGGAGATCGCCCGGAGCAGGGGAGCGGGGCTGCACTATCTGCTCGGACGGTCCGACGCCTCCTTCGACCCGCTCGCCCCGCAGGCCCTGCGCAACCTCATCCCCGACCTCGCCGAGCACGACGTGTACCTGTGCGGGCCGCCCGGGATGGCCGCCTCCGCCACCGCCGCGCTCGTACGGGCCGGGGTGCCCGACGAGCGCATCCACGCCGAGTGCTTCACCTTCTGAGAGGGCTTCAGGCCGACATGGGACGTCACCGCAAACCCGTAGGCCCGGCCCAGGGCCCCACCCTGCAAGCCCGCCGCAAGCTGGCGACGGGTCTCGCCGGAGCGAGCGCGCTGGTCGCCACGGTCCTCGCGCTCACCGTCGAACCGGCGTCGCCCCCCGCTCCCGACCGCGCACCGGCGGGAGTCCCGGCTCCTCAGGCGGCTCCCTGAGGAGGCAACCTCTGAAGACCCTCAACTCTCCCGGATTTCATGGACGGCATGATCACCCTCTCCATAAGGTCGCGACCATGCCCGACATATCTCTGACCACCGTCGTCGTCCTCTGCGTGGCCGCCCTCGCGGCCGGCTGGATCGACGCGGTGGTGGGCGGCGGCGGTCTGCTCCTCCTGCCCGCTCTGCTGCTCGGACTTCCCGGCTCGACCCCGGCCGCGCACGCCCTCGGGACGAACAAGGCCGTCGCCATCGTCGGCACGACCGGCGCCGCGGTGACGTACGTGAGGAAGACGCCCGTCGACGTGCCCACCGCCGTACGGATCGGGCTCGCCGCGCTCGCCGGGTCGATGGGCGGTGCCTTCTTCGCCGCCGGCATGAGCACCGAGGTGCTCAAGCCCGTGATCATGGTGGTGCTGCTCGGGGTCGGTGCCTTCGTGATCTTCAGGCCCGCCTTCGGCACGGCGCCCTCCGCCAAGCCCGCCTCGCCCCAGCGCATCCTCGCCGCCATCGGCCTCGCGGGCCTCGGCATCGGGTTCTACGACGGACTCATCGGACCCGGCACCGGCACCTTCCTGGTCCTCGCGCTGACCGCCGTGCTCCACCTCGACCTGGTGTCCGCCTCCGCGACGGCCAAGATCGTCAACTGCTGCACGAACGCGGGCGCCCTTGCGATGTTCGCCTGGCAGGGCGCGGTCCTGTGGCAACTGGCCGCTCTGATGGCCGTCTTCAACCTCGCGGGCGGCATGTTCGGCGCCCACACCGCCCTGAAGAAGGGCAGCGGATTCGTCCGCATCGTGCTGCTCACGACCGTGTTCGCCCTCGTCGCCAAGATGGCGTACGAACAGTGGCTCGCCTGAGGAGCCGGTACCTCTGGCCGATACCTCTCGCCGGCCCCCGCCCGTCAGCGCACGCTCGTCAGGTGCGCGAACACCACCACATTGCCCTGATAGCCCGTCTTCCTCGAATAGCTGCCGCCGCACGTGATCACGCGCAGCTCCGGCCGGTCCGCCGCCCCGTACACCTTCTCGTCAGGGAAGTCCTTCGCGTCGTAGACCTCGTTCGCGTCGACCGTGAACACGGCCACGCTGCCGTCCCTGCGCTCGATCTCGATGGTGCGGCCCCGGGTCAGGCCGCCCAGGTCGTAGAAGACGGACGGCCCGTCGGCGTTGTCGACGTGCCCCGCCACGATGGCGGTGCCGCTCTCGCCCGGCGTCGTCCCCGACTCGTACCAGCCCGCGAGGTTCGTCCTCTTCGGAGGCGGTACGTCGAGACTGCCCTGCCGCGTGAGTCCGAGCCCCATGAGGGGCGCGTCGACCCGGATCGCGGGGATCCGGATCCGGTCGGGCGGGGACGGGGGGAGCGCCGCTGCGGCCGACGCGCGTCCGGAAGGGGGATGCGCCGACGCGGCCTGCGCGGCGGACGGCTGGGGCGGGGGATGGGACGCGGTGCCGTTGTGCAGCAGCCATGCCCCGGAGCACAGGGCAAGGACGGTGACCGCGGCTATGGCGGAGTTGACGGTCTTCCTCCGGGCGGGCTTCCCGCCGGGGTCCCCGGCGGCGGGGTTCTTGGCGGCGGGGCTCCCCGAGTCGGGGCTCCCCGCGCCAGGACTGTTCCCGCTCGGGCTGTTCCTGCGCATCACTCGACTCGTCCCCCTCAGGGTTCGGGGAGGCCGGTCCCCGCTTCCCTCTCCGGATCCACGAGGGACAGGCGGACCCGGAGAGGGAGGGGGCTGGCGGTACCGGTGGACAGCGGAGGGTGTCCGTCAGATCCTGTCGCCTCTCGCCCGGCGGTGCAGGAGCCAGGTACCGCCCGCGGCGGCGACGGCAAGCGCCGCCACACCCGCCGCGGTCTGCACGGGATCGGGGCCCAGAGCGCCGCCGACCCCCGTCTTCACATGTCCCTTCGGAGCCACTTGCTGTTGCTCACGGGCGGCGGCGGTGGAGGTGATCGTCACGGACAGATCGCCCGCCACCTGCTTGCCGTCGGCGCCGGAACCGGAGCACTTCGCGACGATCTCGTAGGTGCCGGGCTGAGCCGATGGCGGCACCTTGAACTGACCGGTCGCGTTCTGCTCGTGGTCCTCGTCCGTGCTCGGCGCGAGCGTGAACGAGCCCGCGCCCACCGCGCTGGCATCGCCCGAAGCGGTTCCTCCGCCGCCGCACGCGGAGGTGCTCACGGTGACCGTGGAGCCGGGCATGACCGTGGCGGGATGGATCTCCAGGCCTCCCCCGGCGGCGATCACCGCGGCCGCCGCGGGGGGCGACAGGAGGCCCGCCGATGCGACGGCGAGCGCGGCAGTGGTCAGCAGGCGGGCTTTGCGCATCGTGCTTGCTCCTCCGAGGGACCTTCAGAGGGCACGGCCCGCGGCACCCCCAAGTGCCGCTGCGTCGGTCGAACCCCGCTCTACCGAGGTAAGTGGCACTCGGCGGCGCACGCCTCCTGAAGGTCTGTCAGAAACTCTGTGGTGGAGCGGCTCCTGACACTTCGACGGGAACATTCCAGCAGGTCACCCGGCGTGTCGCCGAGAAGTATCCGAAGGGGGTGCACGGCGCCTGTGAATGGGTGACCCGCGATCCCGGCGGGGCCTTTCCCGGGCACCCGCCGGACCCCGGCCAGACCTGAGTCCGCCTCAGACCGCGTCCCACGGAACGTCGGCGTAGAGCCCCGCCAGCGTCCCCATCAGCTTCTCGTCGACCGCGAACTCCGTGGCGTCGATCCGCCGCACCGGCGCGATGCCCCGCGCGCTCGTGACGAAGGCGGCCGCGTACGACGAGAGGTCCGCGAGCGTGACCGGGGCCCGGCGCGTGGGCAGCCCGGCGGCCGCGAGCCGCGGTTCGAGCAGCTGCATCGTGATGCCGGTCAGGCAGGGCGCGTCGGGCCAGACGATCCCGGAGCCGTCGTAGAAGGCGATGTTCGCGACGGCGCCCTCGCTGATCGTCCCGTCGGGCCCGGTGAGCAGCGCGTCGTCGAAGCCCGCGCGCCGTGCGAGCTCTCCGTGACGGGCCTGCCCGAAGCCGCCCAGGTGCTTGATGTGCGGGAAGGGCCGCTGGTAGGGGGCGGACCGCAGGGCCTGCGGGCTCTCGGACACCCCGCCCGGCGCCCGGACGGTGACCGTCACGGACGGCTCGCCCTCGGGTGCGTGGACATGGACACGTACGGAAGCGTCGGCGATGTCGTCGCGGAGCACGTGCCGGATGAGCGCGCGGACGTGTTCGCCGTCGAGCTCCCGGTCGAAGAGCTCGCGCGTGGCCGCGTCGAGCCGGTCCAGGTGCAGCGCGAGCCCGCGTGTCGCGCCGCCCCTGACCTGCATCGCGGTGAAGTGCCCGACCCCGCCGAGCGCGGGCCACAGCAGTCGGTCGGCGGTGGCGGCCCGGCCGTCGATCTCAAGGCGCTGCAGAGGCGCGGGAGTTGTCATGGGCCTCACGGTACGACGTGGGGTGAGGGCGAGTGGGGGGCCAGGGGAGCGGCGGACGAGGGCGGTGGCGACAGCGGGACAGCAGCCGGACGAGGCAGTCACACGAAAGCCGGACGGCGGCCGCGGGGCGGTCGGGCGACAGCTGGACGGCAGCCGGGCGAAAGCCGGACGGCGGCCGCGGGGCAGCCGGGCGACAGCTGGACGGCGGCCGCGGGGCAGCCGGGCGAAAGTCGGGCGACAGTCGGGCGGCAGCCGGACGGCGGCCGCAGGGCAGTCAGGCGACAGCCGGGCGGCAGCCGGGCGACAGCTGGACGGCGGCCGCGGGGCAGTCGGGCGACAGCCGGACGGCAGCGCGGGGCAGTCAGGCGACAGCCGGACGAGCTGCGGGGCAGCCGGGCGACAGTCAGGCGGCAGCCGGACGGCGGCCGTGGGGCGGTCGGGCGAAAGCCGGACGAAAGCTGGACGGCAGCCGCGGGGCAGCTGGACGGCAGCCGCGGGGCAGCCGGGCGACAGCTGGACGGCAGCCGCGGGGCAGCCGGGCGGCAGCCGTGTGCCGCACTCTCCGAAAGGGCCGCTTGACCTCAACCTAGGTTGAGCAACGAGGCTCTCCCCATGACCCAGAACACGACTGCCGCTGAATCCCCGTCCACCGCCACGTCCACCGCCCCGTTCGCCACGTCGGCGACCCCCGCCACACCCCTTCGCGTCGCCGTCATCATCGGAAGCAACCGCGAGGGCCGTTTCGGGCCGATCGTCGCCGAGTGGCTGCTTGCCCGGATCCGCGAGCACGCGGACTTCGAGGTGGACGTCATCGACCTGGCCGAATCCCATCTGCCGACCGCGCTCTCCTTCAACCCGTCGCCCGAGACACTCGCCGAACTCGGCAAGGTCACCCCGAAGCTGGCCGCCGCCGACGCCTTCGTGGTCCTCACCCCCGAGTACAACCACTCCTACCCCGCGTCCCTCAAGAGCCTCATCGACTGGCACAACGCCGAATGGCAGGCCAAGCCCCTCGCCTTCGTCTCCTACGGAGGACTCTCCGGCGGTCTGCGCGCGGTCGAGCACCTGCGTCCGGTCTTCGCCGAGCTGCACACCATGACGATCCGCGACACCGTCTCCTTCCACAACGCGGGCGGGCTCTTCGCCGACGACGGCACCCACAAGGACCCGACGGCCGCGAACGCCGCGGCCAAGTCGATGCTCGACCAGCTCCACTGGTGGGCGTGGGCGCTGCGCAGCGCCAAGGAAGTCCGCCCTTACGGCAGTTGAGATCCGGCGCGGCGCGCGGGGCTAGGCCTCCGGCAGGTGCACCGACGCCACGGCCCCGCCGCCGTCCTCCGCGTTGCGCAGCTCCACCCGCGCTCCGATCACCTGCGCCTGGCCGAACGCGATCGTCAGGCCGAGGCCCGTGCCCTGGCCGCGCTCGCGGGCGCCGGTCTGGAAGCGCTGCGGGCCGTCCTTCAGGAGGTGCTCGGGGAAGCCGGGCCCCTGGTCGCTGACCGTGACCACGGGTCCGGCCACCCGTACGTCGACCGAACCGGCGCCGTGTCTGCGGGCGTTGGCGACGAGGTTGGCGATGATCCGCTCAAGACGGCGCGCGTCGGTGCGTACGAGCGTGTCGTCAAGGCCGCACGCGGCCACGAACCGCACCGGGCACCCCGCCCGCTGCACGATCCCCTCGGTCAGCGTGCCGAGGGGATGCGCGTCCAGGTCGGGCCGCTCCACCTCCGCGTCGAGCCGCGCCACTTCGAGCAGATCCTCGGTGAGGGTGCGCAGGGCGAGGACCCGGTCGCGCACGAGTTCGGTGGGGCGGCACTGCGGAAGGAGCTCGGCCGCGGTGTGCAGACCGGTGAGCGGCGTGCGCAGCTCGTGGGCGACATCCGCGGTGAAGCGCTGCTCGGCCTCGATGCGCTGCTGCAGGGACGCGGCCATCGTGTCGACGGCTGCGGCCAGTTCGGCCACCTCGTCCTTTCCGCGCCTGCCGTCGCGGCCGCCCGGCGGTCGCGGATGGTCGATACGGGCGTCCAGATCGCCCTGGCTGATGCGGCGCGCGGTGGCCGCGGCGGTCCGCAGCTCACGGCTGAGACGGCTGGCGAGCGCGGCGCCGCCGAGCGCCGCGAGGATGACGACGACGGCGCCCGAGACCACCAGCTGCTGGTCGAACTCGGCCATCTCGGCGGCCTGTTCGGCCAGTGGCTCGCGAACGGAGAGCACATGGTCGCCGACCGGACGAGCCGCCCACACGACGGGATCGGCGGCGCCCATGTCGAGGTACGTGGTCCGCTGCCCGTCCAGGGCGGCGGCCCGCAGCGACGCGGGCAGGCCGGGCGCGTCGATGGCGGCCTCCGTGCCGTCGTCACCGGCGGTGTCGACCTGCCCCGTCAGCTCGTACAGCTGGCGCACCCGCACCAGCTGCGCGGTGGCCCCGGACCTGGCGCCCGCGGAGACCTGCTCGAGGCGCGCCTGGTGGACGAGGATCCCGATGGCGACCGCGACGACCGCGCAGCCGAGTGCGAGCAGCGCGGCGATCTTCCAGCGCAGACCGAGGGCGTTGAGCGCGCCGCGCGCTCGCCGGGCGATGCCCTTCACCTGTGTCCGTCCGCGCCGCCCGAGGGCTCGGTGGTGGGCCGCGGTGAAGGCGAGCCGCCTGTGTCCGGTGTCTTCTTGTAGTTCTTGATGTCGCTCACCGTGGACATCCGTACGCCGTCCCAGTGGAACCGCACGGCCTGGTCGCCTCCGTCCGCACAGGGGCTGCGCACCAGCAGATCCGGGCCGAGCCTCTCGATGCTCATGCGCTTCCCGGAGGTGAAAAGGACCGGGAAGACGCGGCCGTCGCGCTCCCGGTAGACGGTGAGGACGCTCCGTCCGCTCTCCGTGTCGGCGGCCACGAGCAGCTCGGGCCGCCCGTCGCCCGTCAGGTCCGCAAGGAGCGGCGGCCTGAGCCCGGCCCGGCCGGGGCGGTCGATCTCGCCGCGGTCGGCGAGCGGCTTCATCCGCGGGTCGGCCCGCAGGACATCACGGAAGTCCTCCTTGCCGAGCCCGCCCTTGCCCAGCTTCGGCAGCCCCTCCAGGGGTTCCGGTGGCGGCTGGCGGGTGGCGGCGTCGGCGCCGGGCGCCTTGGACGACGTACTGGACCAGGCGGGCCAGAGCGGTTCGGGGCGCGGCTGCACGGACACGGACGGCGCGGGCTCACCGGCGCCGAGCCCGTCCACGCTGCCGCATCCGGCCAGCACGACGGCCGCCGTGGCGGTGAGGACGGCGGCGCGGCGCAGGAGGCGGCGGTGGGGGCAGGTGAGGTTCATGGCTCTACCGACGGTAGGAAGCGTCCATCACGGAAACCGGGAGGTTGTGTAACAGCCAGGGGCGAGCGGGGTGGAAACGCCGAGATCGGGACCTTCGGCCTGTCCGGTGGCCCTTGCGAGAATCGGTGCATGACCTCCACGTACGAAGCCGGATCCGGACCCGAACAGGCCGCGGTGCTCACCGTCCTGACCACGACCGACACCGCCCGGAAGGCGCAGGATCTCGCGAGCGGCGCGGTGGCGGCGCGGGTCGCCGCGTGTGCGCAGATCGCCGGGCCCGTCGTCTCCGTCTACCGGTGGGAGGGCGCCATCGAGGAGGCGCGGGAGTGGCAGGTGCTGTTCAAGACGGCCGCCTCGCGGTACGAGGCGCTCGAGGCGTGGCTCACCGAGGCCCATGACTACGACACTCCCGAGATCATCGCGACGCCGGTCGTGCGGGGGAGTGCGGCGTACCTGGAGTGGGTGGAGCGGGAGACGGCCGAGTGACGCCGCAGGCGGACCGGCTGCCGTTCTTCGTGTACGGAACGCTGCGGCCGGGGGAGCCGAACCACGACGCCTTCTTGCGCGGCAGCGTCACGACGGAGGATCCGGCCCGGCTCGCGGGGGCGGTCCTCTACGAGGGGCCCGGCTACCCGTACCTGGTGGAGGAGCCCGAAGGCGGCCCGGTGCGCGGCGAGTTGATCACCGCGCGGCCGTCCGCGTACGAGCGGCTCCTCGCCGATCTCGACGTACTGGAGGAGTACGCGCCCGGCGACCCCCGCAACCTGTACGAGCGCGTGGTGCGCGAGGTGACCCTCCTGGACGGGGCGACGGCGCGGGCGTGGGTGTACGTGGCGGCGCCCGGGGTGGCGGCGAGGCTGCGCGCTTCGGGGACGGCGATCGGGGGAGGGGACTGGGCGTCGTCGAGGCCGCGGCGGTGAGGGGTTCGGGCGCGGGCGCCGAGAGCCGGGCCAGGGGGCGGATTGCGCAGCTCAAACGCCTGCGCACTCGATCCGGTGGACTCCGTCACCCGTGCGAGCGACGCAGGCGAACCGCATGATCGCGGAGAGTGGCGGCTGTGACACTCTCCGTGTGCACCAGTCGGTGCGCGAGTCGGTGCGTGAGCACCACGTCCTCAGCAGGAGTTGCCCCATGAGCCTTCGCCGTTCGCTGCCGGCCCTCGTCGGCGCCGTAGCCCTCACCCTCGGCCTCCCCGTGGCGGCCGCCGCGTCCGCTCACGCCCCGACCGCCGTCATGAACCCCTGCGGGTTCTACGAGACCGGCAGCGACGCCTTCTACAACCACTGCACGAGCGACGGCTCGAACGTGGTCATCCAGGTGCGGGTCGCCCTCGCCCCCGACTACGAGCGCTGTGTGGGTCCGGGCAACCACTGGCTGGGTTCCGCGAGCAAGATCCAGGGCGCGCACTACGTCGGACGCACCTGCTGATTCCCGTACGCGCATGACCGCGGGCCGGGGGCGAACCCCCGGCCCGCAGCCATGTCCGGTCGTCAGGCCCGCTCCAGCCGCACCGCGCACACCTTGAACTCCGGCATCCGCGACACCGGGTCGAGTGCGGGATTGGTCAGGGAGTTGGCCCGGCCCTCGCCCGGCCAGTGGAACGGCATGAAGACGGTGTCGGAGCGGATCGTGCTCGTGATCCGTGCCGGGGCGACGGCCCGGCCCCGCCGCGAGACGACCGTCACCGGCTCGCCGTCGCCGACCTCAAGGCGTGCGGCGAGCCGCGGATGCAGCTCCACGAAGGGCCCGGGAGCAGCGGAGTTGAGCTCGTCGACGCGGCGCGTCTGGGCCCCCGACTGGTACTGCGCGAGGACCCGCCCCGTGGTCAGGAGCACGGGATACTCCGCGTCCGGCTCCTCGGCCGCGCTCCGGTGCACCACCGGCACGAACCGCGCCCGCCCGTCCTCGGTCGCGAACCGGTCGAGGAAGAGGCGGGGCGTGCCGGGGTGCGCGGCATCAGCCTCGTCGTCCCGCGCGGCGTCCGCCTCGTCGTCCTGTGCGGGGCAGGGCCAGAACACCCCCTCGCCGTTCCCCTCCGTCAGCCGCGCGTACGAGATCCCCGAGTAGTCCGCCGCCCCGCCCGCGCTCGCCCGGCGCAGCTCCTCGAAGACCTCCTCCGGGTCCGTCGGGAAGCCCTTGCCGTGGCCGAGCAGGGCGGCGAGCCCGTGGAGCACGTCGAGGTCGCTCCGGACGCCGTCGGGCGCACTCACCGCCCGGCGGCGCAGCAGCACCCTGCCCTCCAGGTTGGTCACCGTCCCCGTCTCCTCGGCCCACTGCGTCACCGGCAGGACGACATCGGCCAGTTGGGCCGTCTCCGAGAGCACCACATCCGCGACCGCCAGGAAGTCGAGCGAGCGCAGCCGCTCCTCCACGTGCGCGGCGCGCGGCGCGGAGACGACCGGGTTGGAGCCCATCAGGAGCAGGGCCTTGATGTCACCGCCGAGCGCGTCGAGCAGCTCGTACGCGGAGCGGCCCGGGCCGGGGAGCGAGTCGGGGTCCACGCCCCACACCCCCGCCACATGCGCCCGCGCCGCCGGGTCCGTCAGCTTGCGGTAGCCGGGCAACTGGTCGGCCTTCTGGCCGTGTTCGCGTCCGCCCTGGCCGTTGCCCTGCCCGGTCAGGCAGCCGTACCCGGCGAGCGGGCGGCCCGCGTTGCCCGTCGCGAGGCAGAGGTTGATCCAGGCGCCCACCGTGTCCGTCCCCTTGGACTGCTGCTCGGGCCCGCGCGCGGTGAGCACCATCGCGGCCTCGGCGTCGCAGAACATCCGCGCCGCGTCCCGGAGCTGGGGCACGGGGACGCCGCTGATCCGCTCCACGTACTCCGGCCAGTGCGCCATCGCCGCCGCCCGCGCCTCCTGCCAGCCGCTGGTGCGCTCCTCGATGAACGCCTCGTCCGTCCGCCCCTCGGCCACCACCAGGTGCAGCAGGCCGAGTGCGAGGGCGAGGTCGGTGCCGGGGCGGGGCGCCAGATGGAGGTCGGCCTGCTCGGCGGTGCGGGTCCTGCGCGGGTCGATGACGATCAGCTTCCCGCCGTTTGCCTTCAGCTCCGTCAGGTACCGCAGCGCGGGCGGCATCGTCTCGGCGAGGTTCGAGCCGACGAGGATCACACAGCCGGTGCGCGGGATGTCCTCCAGGGGGAACGGCAGGCCGCGGTCGAGACCGAAGGCCCGCTGGCCCGCCGCTGCCGCCGACGACATGCAGAACCGGCCGTTGTAGTCGATCTGCGACGTGCCGAGCGCCACCCGTGCGAACTTCCCCAGGGCGTACGCCTTCTCGTTGGTCAGACCCCCGCCGCCGAACACTCCGCAGGCGTCCGCGCCGTGTTCCGCGCGCGTGCGGGACAGGCCCTCGGCGACCCGGCCGACGGCCTCCTCCCAGGTGGCCGGTTCGAGCCGGCCCGTGGCGTGGGATCGGACGAGTGGCTCGGTCAGGCGCACCCGGGAGGAGAGCACAGCGGGCGCCGTGCGGCCCTTGCCGCACAGCGCACCCGCGTTGACGGGGAACTCGGGACGCTCCACGACCTCCACCCCGCCGGGTCCTGTGGCCAGGCCCATCCCGCATTGCAGCGCGCAGTACGGACAGTGGGTCGGTGTCGCCTCGGTGTGCATGCGGACCAGCATCTGCCGGGCTTGTTACGCGCCCCGACGCGATCGCGTTACACACGCGGTAACCCGACCTCAGCAAGCCCCATACCCCGCTGTGAGCCGGTGGTGCCCCTTTAGGGGCGCGGGGAACGGCGCGAGGACGGACCACGCCCGGCACCCGGCGAACGAGCGCAAGAAGGCAGACGCGCCCCGTCAGGGGCGCGGGGAACAGCGCGAGGACGGACCACGACCGGCACCCGGCGGACGAACGCAAGAAGGCAGACGCGCCCCCGCTCAAGGCCCAGGGGCCAGCCTCAGTGCCCGGTCCACGCCAGGCTCCCGGGGCCCGAGGAAGCGCGGATCCGGTTGAAACGCCGCGTCCAGCGCCGCCTTGCCCGCGGCGAACACCTCCCGCGCGCCGCCGTAGTACCAGGTCGCGTCGTGCTTGGCGTCGACCCCGACGCCGTACGACGAGACGCCCGCCGCGCGGCAGAGCGCGACGGCCCTGCGTATGTGGAAGCCCTGGCTGATCAGCACCGCCCGGTCGACGCCGAACACCTTCTTGGCGCGCACGCAGGAGTCCCAGGTGTCGAAGCCCGCGTAGTCGCTGACGATCCGGCGGCCCGGCACGCCGCGCTCGGTGAGATAGGCGCGCATGGCGTCCGGCTCGTCGTACTCCTTGCGGCTGTTGTCGCCGGTGACGAGCACGACCTCGATCCGCCCCGCCTCGTACAGCTCGGCCGCCGCGTCGAGGCGGTGCGCGAGATACGGCGACGGCTCGCCCTTCCACAGCCCGGCGCCGAAGACGACGGCGACCTGCGTCCGCGGCACGTCAGCCGTAGTGTGCAGCCGGCCTTCCGCCGTCACGAACAGCCAGGTCGCGGGCAGCAGCGCCACCACGCAGACGGCCATGAAGCTCTGCACGGCCCGCCGCTGCCCCCGCCGCGTGCGCGGCAGCCGCAGACGGCCGAGCCGAGCCACACCTCTGCGGGCCAAGACGCTCACCTTGGACGGCCCGCTCGCCCCCGACCACCGCATCCACCCCGGCCGCTCCATCCAGATCCCCCGTGCCCCGATGCCGGATCCCCCCGATCCGATCACTGTGGACAACGGTAAGCGACCGCGCTGACAACGCCGGGCCGCCGCCGGTGAGCCAGGCCGAAAGGGCCCGTCACCGGCGCGCAACGCGACCGCAACGTGGCGCGGCCATCCTCGGTCCATGACGCCGTCGAACCCTCTTCGCGACGAGTCCGGCAGCACCCCTCTCGAAAGTACGGCGCAAATCATGGACCGGATCACCAGCCAGCTCGGCAGCCAGCTCACCCTCGTGTCGCTCGACGGCAGGCGCCGCAGCGCACCTCGCACCGCACCACGCACCGCACCGGCGCCCGCCCTCGTCGTGGTCGGCCACGGCAGCCGTGACCCCCGCGCTCTCGCCACCGTCACGGCACTCATCGAACGGGTCCGTGAGCTGCGCCCCGGCCTCACCGTGCGCCTCGGCCACATCGAGCTGAACGAGCCGCTGCTCACCGACACCCTCGCCGGGGCGACCGGCTCCGCCGTCCTCGTGCCGCTGCTGCTCGGCCGCGGCTACCACGTCAAGCACGACATCCCCGAGGCCGCAGCCGCCGCGCCGCACCTCGACACGCGGGTCGCCGCCCCGCTCGGCCCGCACCCCCTGCTCGTCGACGCGCTGCACGACCGGCTCGTCGAAGCGGGCTGGCCCACCCGGCTCGGCGAGGCGGACCGGCGCACCGCCGGAGTGGTCCTGGCCGCCGCGGGCTCCCGCGACCCGGACTCCGCCACGGACACCCGGCGCACGGCGGACCTCCTCGCCCGGCGGCTCGGCGTACCGGTGGTGCCCGCGTACGCGTCGACGACCACGGCCTCCGCGCTGAGCGTGCCCGCTGCGGTGCGCGCCCTCGCCGCCCGCGGCCGCCACCGCACCGCCGTGGCCTCGTACTTCACGGCGCCGGGCCGCTTCGCCACGCAGTGCGCCGACGCCGCCCCCTGGATCGCGTCGGCCCCGCTCGGCGCCCACCGGGCGATGGCCCGCCTCCTCCTGCACCGCTACGACACCGCCCGCGCGAGCGCCACACAGGTTTCGCCCCGTCAGCTGACGTCCGCGTGACCTCCGGCCGACGGTTGTCCGTCGGCCACCGAGAGGCCCTGAAGCCCTCTTTGTCACTGCTTGCGTTTACTGTCGGTGCATGGAAGGCACTGCACCGCACGCGTACGACCACGAGGCGGCCTACGACAAGGCCGCCGTCGAGCGATGGGCCACCGAGCCGGACAAACGGCCGGGGCGCACCGCCTTCCAGCGGGACCGCGCGCGCGTCCTGCACTCCTCCGCGCTGCGCCGCCTCGCAGGAAAGACCCAGGTGGTCACGCCCGGCACGCGCAGCAACGAAGCGTGGGACGCCAGCGCACGCACCCGTCTGACGCACTCCCTGGAGTGCGCCCAGGTCGGCCGCGAACTCGGCGCCGCCCTCGGCTGCGACCCCGACCTGGTCGAGACCGCCTGCCTCTCCCACGACATGGGCCACCCGCCCTTCGGGCACAACGGCGAGCAGGCGCTGAACGAAGTCGCCGAGAGCTGCGGCGGTTTCGAGGGCAACGCCCAGTCCCTGCGCCTCCTCACCCGCATCGAACCGAAGCGGTTCGTCCGGAGCGAGGAGACGGACGAACTCGTCAGCGTGGGGCTGAATCTGACCCGTGCCGCCCTGGACGCCGCCACCAAGTACCCCTGGCCGCGCGGCGCGCACCCCACCGACCTCGATTCCCCCAAGTTCGGGGTCTACGAAGACGACCGGCCGGTCTTCGACTGGGTCCGCAAGGAGGCCCCGAGCCGCCGCAGCTGCTTCGAGGCCCAGGTCATGGACTGGTCGGACGACGTCGCGTACTCGGTGCACGACATCGAGGACGGCCTGCACGCCGGGCACCTCGACCCGAACCTGCTGCACGCGGAGCCCGAGCGTCAGGACATCTTCGCCGTCGCCATCGGCCGGTACGTACCGGCGGACACCGACCCCGAAGAGCTCTCCGAGGCCCTCGACCGCCTCCTGGAACAGGAGTGGTGGCCGCATGGGTACGACGGCTCCGCCATCGCCCAGGGCCGTCTGAAGGACGCCACGAGCCAGCTCATCGGCCACTTCTGCCTCGCCGCCGAGACCGCCACGCGCCTGCGGTACGGCAAGGGCCCGCTCACGCGGTACGCCGCCGAGCTCGTCGTCCCGCGCGAGGCCCGCCACGAGTGCGCGGTCCTCAAGGCCGTCGCCGACCGGTACGTGATGCAGCGCCCCGCCCAGGAGCGGCTCCGCGCCGACCAGCGGATCGTCGTCGCCGAGCTGGCCGAGGCGCTCACGGCCCGCGCCCCCGAAGGGCTCGACCCGCAGTTCCGCGCGCTCTACGACACCGCGGCCGACGACCGCGCGGCGCTGCGCGTGGTCGTCGACCAGATCGCGTCGCTCACGGACGCCGCCGCCCGTTCCCTGCACGCGCGGCTCACGGCAAGACACCCCTGACATATGCGGAATGAGCCGATCGACCACGGGGCGTGACGAAAACTGGCCGGATCGGTTCGCAACCCCTTCCCCCATCACGCTGCGTGCGGGACGCTCCCCCGTGACGGCAAGGCTTTGAGGAGGCATCAAGTGGTCGACGCGGATCAGACGTTCGTCATTGTCGGAGGAGGTCTCGCGGGCGCGAAAGCGGCCGAGACACTCCGGTCCGAGGGCTTCACCGGCCGGGTGATCCTCATCGGTGACGAACGCGATCACCCGTACGAGCGCCCACCCCTGTCGAAGGGATATCTCCTGGGCAAGGAGGAGCGCGACAGCGTCTTCGTCCACGAACCCGCCTGGTACGCACAGGCGGACGTGGAGCTGCATCTCGGCCAGACCGTCGTCTCCATCGACCGGGCGGCCAAGGCCGTCCACCTCGGTGACCGCGCCGTCATCCACTACGACAAGCTCCTTCTGGCCACCGGCGCCGAGCCGCGCCGCCTCGACGTCCCGGGCACCGGCCTGGTGGGCGTGCACCACCTGCGCCGCCTCGCGCACGCCGACCGGCTGCGTCAGGTTCTCGCCACTCTCGGCCGGGACAACGGCCACCTGGTGATCGCCGGAGCGGGCTGGATCGGCCTTGAGGTCGCCGCGGCCGCGCGGACGTACGGCGCGGAGGTCACCGTCGTGGAGCCCCAGGCCACCCCGCTGCACGCGGTCCTCGGCCCCGAGATCGGCCAGATGTTCACCGACCTGCACGCCGAGCACGGCGTGCGCTTCCACTTCGGCGCCACGCTCACCGAGATCGCGGGCCAGGACGGCCTGGTCCTCGCCGCCCGCACGGACGACGGCGAGGAGCACCCGGCGCACGACGTGCTCGCCGCGATCGGCGCCGCCCCGCGCACCGCGCTCGCCGAGTCCGCGGGGCTCGAGATCGCCGACCGTGCGCACGGCGGCGGTGTCGTGGTCGACGCCTCCCTGCGGACCTCGGACCCGGACATCTTCGCGGCGGGCGACGTGGCCGCCGTCCAGCACCCGCTCTTCGACGCGAGGCTGCGCGTGGAGCACTGGGCGAACGCCCTGAACGGCGGCCCTGCCGCGGCCCGCGCGATGCTCGGCCAGGACGTGACGTACGACCGGGTGCCCTACTTCTTCTCGGATCAGTACGACGTCGGTCTGGAGTACTCGGGATGGGCGCCCCCGGGGTCGTACGACCAGGTCGTGGTCCGAGGCGACGCGGGGAAGCGGGAGTTCGTCGCCTTCTGGCTGAGCGAGGGCCGCGTGCTCGCCGGGATGAACGTGAATGTGTGGGACGTCACGGACACCATCCAGAAGCTGATCCGCACGGGCGCCCGGCCGCCCGCCGAGTCCCTCTCGGACCCGTCCGTCCCGCTGGAGTCGCTGCTTGGGTGAAGGGGCCGGGCGGGAGTGTCACAGCCGGGCCGTAGTATTCCTACGTGGCAGGCAGGATCAATGACGAGGACGTGAAGGCGGTTCGGGACGCGGTCCCGATCGACGCCGTGGTCTCCGACTACCTCCAGCTGCGGAACGCGGGCGGAGGCAACCTCAAGGGCCTGTGCCCCTTCCACGACGAGAAGTCACCGTCCTTCCAGGTCAGCCCGAGCAAGGGTCTTTTCCACTGCTTCGGCTGCCAGGAAGGCGGAGACACGATCGCCTTCGTGATGAAGATCGACCACCTCACCTTCTCGGAGACGGTCGAGCGCCTCGCCGCCCAGGCGGGCATCACGCTGCGGTACGAAGAGGGCGGGTACAACCCCTCGAACCAGCGCGGGGAGCGCATCCGCCTCGTAGAGGCCCACAAGATCGCCGCGCAGTTCTACATCGACCAGCTGGAGAGCCCCGAGGCGGAGATCGGCCGGAAGTTCCTGGCCGAGCGCGGCTTCGACCAGGCCGCCGCCGCGCACTTCGGCGTGGGCTACAGCCCCGCGGGCTGGGACCACCTCACCCGGTTCCTGCGCGGCAAGGGCTTCAGCGACAAGGAGCTGGTCCTCTCCGGCATCTCCCAGGAGGGCCGCCGCGGCCCCATCGACCGCTTCCGCGGCCGTCTGATGTGGCCGATCCGCGACATCAGCGGCGAGGTCGTCGGCTTCGGCGCGCGCCGCCTGCGCGAGGACGACAACGGCCCGAAGTACCTCAACACCCCCGAGACGCCGATCTACAAAAAGGGCCAGGTGCTCTACGGCGTCGACCTCGCCAAGAAGGAGATCGCCAAGACCTCCCGCGCGGTCGTCGTCGAGGGGTACACGGACGTCATGGCCTGCCACCTCGCCGGTGTCACCACCGCCATCGCGACCTGCGGCACCGCCTTCGGCGGCGACCACATCAAGATCCTGCGCCGCCTCCTGATGGACAACGGCTCGGCGCGGGTGATCTTCACCTTCGACGGCGACGCGGCAGGCCAGAAGGCCGCCCTGCGCGCCTTCGAGGACGACCAGAAGTTCGCCGCCGAGACGTACATCGCCATCGCGCCCGAGGGCATGGACCCCTGCGAGCTGCGCCTGGCCAAGGGGGACGCGGCGGTCGCCGACCTCGTCGAACCCCGCACGCCGCTCTTCGAGTTCGCGCTGCGCCAGATCGTCGGGCGGTACGACCTGGAGACCCCCGCGGGCCGCGCCGCCGCCCTGGACGAGGCGGCGCCGGTCGTGGCCCGCATCAAGAACAGCGGCGCACAGCACGAAGTGGCCGTCCAGCTCGCCGGGATGCTCGGCATCATGGACACCCAGTTCGTGGTCAAGCGCGTCGCCCAGCTGGCGCGCTGGGCCCGCGACCGCGGCGGCAGGGGCCCGGCCCCGCAGCAGCAGCGCACGCGCCAGGACCAGCAGTACGCGGCCGCGGCACCGTCCGCGCCATCGGGCCCCGCGCTCACCCTGCGCAGCCCCGCCCACCGCACCGAGCGCGAGCTGCTCAAACTGGCCCTCCAGCGCCCCGAGTTGGTCTCCCCGGCCTTCGACGCGTACGGAGTGGACGAGTTCACCGCGCCGCCGTACGCGGCGGTGCGCCAGTGCGTCGAGGAGGCGGGCGGCGCCGAGGCGGGCATCCCCGAGCCGCAGACCTACCTCGCCCGCGTCCTGGACGCGGCGCCGGACGACACGGTCCGCGCGATGGTCACCGAGCTGGCCGTGGAGGCGATTCTGCGCAGATCGGTGGACGAGATCTATGCGGGCACCCAGCTCGTCCAGGTCAGGCTGCGCGCCGTCGACCGCCGCATCCGCGACGTCCAGGGCAGCCTCGCCCGCCTGAGCGCACAGGGGGACCCCGCACAACTGGCGGCCGTCCAGAACGAGTTGTGGGTCCTCCAGCAGTACGGCAGGGCACTGCGCGAGCGCGGCGCGGACGCACTCTGAGCTCCCGCTCGGGGAGGCGGCCGCCCACCCCGTGCCCTCGCTCCGGACAGGGGTCGAGCCCTCTCCGGGCCGAGATCTGAGGTTCGCGTACGCCCGGCTGGTTACCCGTCGGGTAACCACGCGGTCACGGACCGGACTCAAAAAGTCACCGCACGCCCCTCGTGGCGGCCGTGTGTCGTGCCCCACACTGGGTTGCGGTGCCTGAGTCCTCGGAGCGCGGCCGGCCCGCAGACAGCGGATGCGGATCCGGTACACCCGCGATTCCACACATCGTGTTCGGGACGGACAGCGGCGAGGCCGTCGAAGCCGATCCCGCTGAACCGCTGCCGCACGCCTCAGCAGCGATCATCATGGAGGTCGCCCCCGTGCAGACCCAGACCCTCACCCAGACCGAGACCGCCGTTGCCGCGGAAGCGGAGGCGGCGGTGGATGCGGACGTCATCGCGGCCGTGCCACCGCAGAGCCGCGCCGCACGGCACCCGGAGGCGGGCCCCGAGAGCCCCGAAGCGGAAGCGGCCCCCGAACCCCCGGACGCACCGGAGGCGCTCGAACCGGACAGCAGTGAGCTGCCCCAGCCCGCCCCCCGCGGCCGCGCCGACACCGGCGGTCCGTCGTCCGACCTGTTCCGCCAGTACCTGCGCGAGATCGGCCGGATCCCCCTGCTCACCGCGGCGGAGGAAGTGGAGCTCGCGCGCGGCGTCGAGGCCGGTCTCTTCGCCGAGGAGAAGCTGCGCCTCGCCTCCGACCTGGACTCCCAACTCGCCCTCGACCTGGACAAGTTGGTCGTGGTGGGCCGGATGGCCAAGCGCCGCCTGATCGAGGCCAACCTCCGCCTGGTCGTCTCCGTCGCCAAGCGGTACGTAGGCCGCGGGCTGACCATGCTCGACCTCGTCCAGGAGGGAAACCTGGGCCTGATCAGGGCAGTCGAGAAGTTCGACTACGCACGCGGCTACAAATTCTCCACGTACGCGACCTGGTGGATCCGCCAGGCGATGTCGCGGGCCCTCGCCGACCAGGCCCGCACCATCCGCGTCCCCGTGCACGTCGTCGAGCTGATCAACCGCGTCGTCCGCGTCCAGCGCCGCATGCTCCAGGAGCGGGGCTACGAACCGACCCCCGAAGAGGTCGCCGCCCACCTGGACCTGGCGCCCGAGCGGGTCAGCGAAGTCCTGCGCCTGGCCCAGGAACCGGTGTCGCTGCACGCGCCCGTCGGCGAGGAGGACGACGTCGCGCTCGGCGACCTCATCGAGGACGGCGACGCGACGAGCCCGGTGGAATCGGCGGCCTTCCTCCTCCTGCGCGAGCACCTGGAGGCGGTCCTCTCCACGCTCGGCGAGCGCGAACGCAAGGTGGTCCAGCTGCGCTACGGTCTCGCGGACGGCAGGCCCCGCACCCTGGAGGAGATAGGCCGGATCTTCGGCGTGACCCGCGAACGCATCCGCCAGATCGAGTCCAAGACCCTCAACAAACTCCGTGACCACGCCTTCGCGGACCAGCTGCGGGGCTACCTCGACTAGCCGGCCTAGTCGACCTCCGCCACGGCCTGCGCGAACTGAGCCGCGTACAGACGCGCGTACGCACCCTCCGCGGCAAGGAGCGCGTCGTGCGTGCCCTGCTCGACGATCGAGCCGTCCTCCATCACCAGGATGGTGTCCGCGTCCCGGATCGTGGAGAGCCGGTGCGCGATGACGAACGAGGTCCGCCCGTGGGCGAGCCGCGCCATCGCCTTCTGGATCAGCACCTCCGTGCGGGTGTCGACCGAACTCGTCGCCTCGTCGAGGACCAGGATCACCGGGTCGGACAGGAACGCCCGCGCGATCGTGATCAGCTGCTTCTCGCCCGCGCTCACCCCCGTGCCGTCGTCGTCGATCACCGTGTCGTAGCCGTCGGGCAGCGTGCGGCAGAAGCGGTCGGCGTGGGCCGCCCGCGCCGCCTCCTCGATCTGCTCGCGGGTGACGTCCTTGGCCGCTCCGTACGCGATGTTCTCCGCGATCGTGCCGCCGAACAGCCAGGTGTCCTGGAGCACCATGCCGATGCCCGACCGCAGTTCGTCGCGCGACATCTGCGCTATGTCGACGCCGTCGAGGGTGATGCGCCCGCCGGTGACCTCGTAGAACCGCATCAGCAGATTGACCAGCGTGGTCTTGCCCGCGCCGGTCGGGCCGACGATCGCCACCGTGTGGCCCGGCTCGACCTTCAGGGACAGGTCCTCGATGAGCGGCTTGTCCTTCTCGTAGCGGAAGGACACGTGGTCCATCTCGACCCGGCCGCGCAGCTGGTCGGGACGCAGCCCCGGCACCGGGTCGGCCTCCTGCTCCTCCGCGTCCAGGAGTTCGAAGACCCGCTCGGCGGACGCGACACCGGACTGCACGAGGTTCGCCATCGACGCGACCTGCGTGAGCGGCATCGAGAACTGCCGCGAGTACTGGATGAAGGCCTGCACGTCACCGATTGACAGGGCGCCGGACGCGACCCGCAGGCCACCCACCACGGCCACCAGGACGTAGTTGAGGTTCGACATGAAGAACATCAGCGGCTGCATGGCCCCGCTGTTGAACTGCGCCTTGAACCCGGCCTCGTACAGCGCGTCGTTCTGCTCGGCGAAGGCCTTCGCCGACTCCTCCTGGCGCCCGAAGACCTTCACCAGGTTGTGCCCGGTGTACATCTCCTCGATGTGCGCGTTGAGCTTGCCGGTGGACTTCCACTGCTGCACGAACTGCGGCTGCGACCGCTTGCCGACCTTCGTCGCCACGAAGAACGACAGCGGCACGGTGACAAGCGCCACCAGGGCGAGCAGCGGCGAGACGTAGAACATCATGATCAGTACGCCGACGATGGTGAGCAGCGAGTTCACCAGCTGGCCCATGGTCTGCTGGAGGGTCTGGCCGATGTTGTCGAGGTCGTTCGTCGCCCTGCTGAGCACCTCGCCGCGCTGCCGCTTGTCGAAGTACGACAGCGGAAGCCGCGACAGCTTCTCCTGGACGTCGCCGCGCATCTTGAAGACGGTCTTGTTGATGGCGCGGTTGGAAAGGCGCGTCGCCACCGCCATCAGCAGACCCGCGATCAGGAAGACCCCGAGCGCGAGCAGCAGGACCTCGCCCACGGCGCCGAAGTCGATGCCCTTGCCCGGCGTGAAGTCGACCCCGGAGAGCATGTCGGCCATGCCGCCGTCGCCCTTGTCGCGCAGGCTCTCGATGGCCTGGTCCTTGGTGACGCCGTCCGGCATGTCACGGCCGACGATGCCCGCGAAGAGCAGGTCGGTCGCCTTGCCGAGTATCTTCGGGCCGAGCACGGTGAGCGCCACGCTGAGCACCCCGGCGGCGAGCATCCCGTACATCGTGGTGCGCTCGGGCCTGAACTGCGCCAGGAGCCGCTTGCCCGACCCCTTGAAATCCATCGACCGGGAGTCCGGCCCCATCATCTGGTGTCCGCCCGGACCGGCCATTACGCGGCCTCCGCTTCCGTCAGCTGGGAGAGCACGATCTCCCGGTAGGTCTCATTGCTCTCCATCAGCTCGTGATGGCGTCCCGTCCCCACGACCCGGCCCTCGTCGAGGACGACGATGCGGTCGGCGTCCCTGATCGTCGACACGCGCTGGGCGACGATCACGACGGTCGCCTCGGCGGTCTCGCGGCCGAGCGCGGCCCGCAGGGCGGCGTCCGTCGCGTAGTCCAGGGCCGAGAAGGAGTCGTCGAAGAGATAGATCTCGGGGCGCTGCACCAGGGTCCGTGCGATGGCGAGCCGCTGGCGCTGACCGCCGGAGACGTTCGTCCCGCCCTGCGAGATGGGCGCGTCCAGGCCCTCCTCCAGGCTCTCGACGAAGCCCTTGGCCTGGGCGACGTCGAGCGCGTGCCAGAGGTCCTCGTCCGTCGCGTGCGGGTTTCCGTAGCGGAGGTTGGTGGCGACCGTGCCGGCGAAGAGGTACGGCTTCTGCGGCACCAGGCCCACGGTCCGCGCGAGCAGCGCGGGCTCGATGGTGTGCACGGGCACGCCGTCCACCAGGACCTCGCCCTCGGTGGTGTCGATGAGCCGCGGCACGAGGCTGAGCAGCGTCGACTTGCCGCTGCCCGTCGACCCGATCACGGCGGTCGTCTCACCGGGCCGTGCGACGAGGTCGATGGCCTTCAGGACGGGCTCCTCGGCGCCGGGGTAGCGGAAGCCCGCGTCGCGGATCTCCAGGTGGCCGTGGCGCCGCAGCTCCGTCACGGGGGAGGCCGGGGGCACCACGCTGCTCTCGGTGTCCAGGACCTCCTCGATGCGCTCGGCGCAGACCTCGGCGCGCGGCACCATCATGAACATGAAGGTGGCCATCATCACGGACATCACGATCTGCATCAGATACGCGAGGAACGCGGTGAGCGCCCCGATCTGCATGCCGCCGCTGTCGATGCGGTGCGCGCCGAACCACACCACGGCGATCGACGAGACGTTCACGACGGTCATCACGATCGGGAACATCAGGGCGAGCAGCTTGCCGGTGCCGAGCGACACATCGGTCAGCTCGGCGTTGGCCTTCCGGAAGCGGTCCTTCTCGTACGCGTCGCGGACGAAGGCGCGGATGACGCGGTTGCCGGTGATCTGCTCGCGCAGCACGCGGTTCACGGTGTCGAGGCGCACCTGCATGGTGCGGAAGAGCGGCCGAAGGCGCTTCACGATCAGGCTCACGCAGATCGCGAGGACGGGCACGACGGCGACGAGGACACCCGAGAGCGGTACGTCGAGACCGAGGGCCATGACGATGCCGCCGACGCACATGATCGGCGCCGACACCATCAGCGTGAACGACATCAGGACCAGCATCTGCACCTGCTGGACGTCGTTGGTGGTCCGGGTGATCAGGGAGGGTGCGCCGAACTGCCCCAACTCCCGTGCGGAGAACGACTGCACGCGGTCGAAGACGGCGGCCCGCACGTCGCGGCCGAGAGCCGACGCGGTGCGGGCGCCGTAATAGACGGCACCGACATTGCAGACGACCTGGGCGACGGTGACGGCGATCATCACGCCGCCGAACGACAGGATGTAGCCCGTGTCGCCCTTCACGACACCCTCGTCGATGATGTCGGCGTTGAGGGTGGGCAGGTAGAGCGAGGCGCAGGTCTGCAGGAACTGCAGCAGCACCAGCAAGGCGATGGGCTTCTTGTACGGACCCAGATGGGCCCGCAGGAGTCGTATGAGCACGGGGTCTCTTCGAGAGGCGTGGGCGGGGTTTCTGGCGTGGGCGCCCCCATACTCCGATACCGCACCCGGGTGCGTGCAACCGATTAAGCCATGACCCGGTAAAAAGTTTGCCTGGGTCAATAAGTAGGTACGTCCCTGCGGGTCCGTCGTGGCTGGTCGCGCCCACGCGGCGGAGCCGCACATGTCACAGCCCCGCGCCCCTTACGGGGCGCTGTCGAACGCCCCCGGATGTGCCTGCTCCCGCACCGTCCGGTACTGCTGGCGCACCGCCTGCCCCACGGCCTGCTCGTCGCCCGGCTCGAAGACCTGCGCGGACGCCCCCTGCCAGTAAGGCAGTTGACCGCTCAGCGCCCAGGCGGCCTGGCGCGCCGCGCCGATCGCCGCGTAGTCCGCGGGCTGCGGCACCACGACCTGCGTGCCGAACAGCATCGGCGCCGCCGCCTGCACCGCGGGCAGTTCCGCCGCCGCGCCGAGCAGGAAGACCCGGCGCACGTCCACGCCACGGCCCCGCAGCACGTCGAGCGCGTCCCCGAGCCCGCACAGCATCCCCTCGAAGGCCGCCCGCGCCAGATGCTCGGGCCGCATCGACTCGCGCCGAAGGCCGGTCAGGGTGCCCGCCGCGTGCGGCAGATTCGGCGTTTTCTCGCCCTCCAGATACGGCAGGAGTACGAGCCCGTGCGCACCCGGCGTCGACTTCATGGCCAGATCGGAGAGCCCTTCGAGATCGGGAACCCCGAGCATCTCGGCGGCGCCGCGCAGCACGCGCACCGCGTTCAGCGTGTGCACCACCGGCAGATGCATCCCCGTGGCGTCCGCGAGCGACGTGATCGTCCCGCTCGGGTCGACCAGCGCCTCGTGGTGCACGGCCATCACGGACCCCGAAGCCCCCAACGAGACGACCGCGTCGCCCTGCTGGACCCCGAGCCCGAACGCCGCCGCCATCGTCTCGCCGGTCCCCGCGGAGATCAGCAGCCCCTCGGGCGTCGTCCCCGCGGCCTCGGCGGGGCCGATCACCTCGGGCAGCATCGTCTGGTGCCCGAGCGCGAGCTCGACCAGATCGGGGCGGTACGAACCCGTCGCCGCCGACCAGTAGCCGGTCCCGGAGGCACCGCCGCGGTCGGTCGTGCGCCGCGCGGGCCGGCCGAGGAGCTGCCACACCAGCCAGTCGTGCGCCTGTATGAGGGAGGCGACGCGCTGGGCCGACTCCGGCTCGCTCTTGGCCAGCCAGCGCAGCTTCGTCACGGGGTGCGCCGCCTGCGGGACGCAGCCCACGGCCTGCGCCCAGGCCTCGCGGCTGCCGAGCCCGTCGATCAGGTCGGCGGCGGCGACCTGCGCCCGCCGGTCGTTGCCGACGAGCGCGGGCCGCACGGTGTTGCCGTGCTGGTCCAGGGGGACGACCGCGTTCTGCTGCGCGGAGACGCCGATGGCCTGCACGCCTTCGAGCAGCCCGCCGCCCGCCGCCTCGCCGAGCGAGAGCAGCCAGGCCTGCGGATCCACGTCCGACGGTCGGCCCGCGCCATCGGGGCCCTCCGTCGGATGCGGGGCATAGCCCTGCTTGAGTACGGCGCCCGTGTCCGCGTCACAGACCACGATGCGCGTGAAATCGGGCGAACTGTCCAACCCTGCGACTATCCCCATGCCTGGAATTCTGCCGCACCGCGCGACGTCTGCCGTACCTCAGCTCCCAGGAGCGGTCCCGGCTACGTATTACTGGTGCCCCAGTCGTCCTCGCCGCTGCCCTGGCCGCGCTCGCGCAGCGACCGCACCCGGTCGGCCACCGAGTCGGGAACCCGGTCCCCCACCTTCTCGGACACGGAGTGGAAGGCCTTGCCCGCCACGTCGCGTCCCTGCTGCGTCGCGGACTCCACGGTGTTGCGCACGGCCGGGTTCTGCGCGAACTCACGAGCGGACTTCTTCAGCTTCTCGTAGCGCTCACGTCCGGCCCGCGTACCGAGCACGTACCCGAGAGCCACTCCAGCCACGAATGTGAGCCGGTAGCGCATGGCTGCCACCCTTCCCTTGCGTCGGCGTCCGAGCGTCTGTCGCCCGTCTGCTGCTCTGCGTCGGCGGTGGGGGGATACCGATTGGCGGAGCACCCCCCTGCTTGCGCTAATGTATGTGTCGCAGCGACCGCCCGCCGCCTGGAGAGTTCCCAGGTAGCTGCGTTCGATGCAACGAGACGATCCCCTGTAGCTCAATTGGCAGAGCAGCCGGCTGTTAACCGGCAGGTTACTGGTTCGAGTCCAGTCGGGGGAGCTCGGTCTCCTGTAGCTCAATTGGCAGAGCAGCCGGCTGTTAACCGGCAGGTTACTGGTTCGAGTCCAGTCGGGAGAGCTGTGAGAAGGACCCTTGAGATTGCCCTCAAGGGTCCTTTTTCGTGCCTGGTGGAACCATGAGGGCGGCCTTGCGGTCCTCATGGTCGAGCGATGCCGACCATCCGAAGCAGGAGATCGTATGAGCGGCTATGCTGCGGCAGACGGCGCGCACAAATGTGCGCGACGCGCCGTTAGGGGCGGTAGCTCAGCCGGTTAGAGCAGCGGACTCATAATCCGTCGGCCGTGGGTTCGAGTCCCACCCGCCCCACCGAAGCGCTGGGGCGCAGGAACGATTCCACCTGCGTCAACAGCGCAAACCTCCCCGCCCGCCTCTTTATGGCGACATGCGAGCTTCAGCTCCGGGATCCGGGGCAGCAGGGCCTCATGAAGATATTGATCGTCCTGGTGGTCATCGGCCTCGCCGCAGCTTGGTACATGCAGTCACGGAAGCGCCGTTGAGCGCGCAGGCCGGGTCCGCGGCTGCCGCGCCGGTGGTCGTGCATCCGCCGTCGGGCACCGGAGGCCGCCGTGTGACGGTCCGTGGACAGATCTTCGGCCTCGCGCACTCGGACGCCGACGTGGTCGAGTTCCTGCGTCAGGCGGGGCTGCCGGACGCCGAGGGGCTTCTCGACGATCCGGCGTGGGTGATGTGGCGCGGTGGCCGTGCCCACCAGTACGAGGCGGCCTAGGGCGGTCTAGAGCGGGGCCTGCCAGGTGGTCGTCGTGCCCGCTCCGACGCCGTCCGTCGTGCCGTCGTCGTAGACCGTCAGGCGCACCCCCGTCCGGCCGTCCGGCAGCGTCGCCCGTGCGTCCACCGCCACCTCGATGCGGGTGACGTCGGGGCGGCGTGACGCGGTGGCCAGTGCGCGGCGCAGGGCGGCGAGGAGGTGGCCCGCCGCCGGGTCCGTGATGCGGGTGTCGACGGCGCCGGTGAAGTGCACCGAGGGCTGTACGCCGACGACCGCCGCCGCGCCCGCCGTCTCGCGCAGCACCTTGCCGCGGAACGTGGTCGGGGCGTCGGCGGGCGGCTGCTGGAGCGCGAAGATCGCCGTACGGACTTCCTGGATGGTGGACTCCAGCTCGTCCACGGCCTGGTCGAGCGTGGACTCGACCTGGGGCGAGCGGTCCCTGCTCCGCGTCGACTCCAGCATCATTCCGGTGGCGAAGAGCCGCTGGACGACGAGGTCGTGCAGATCGCGGGCGATGCGGTCACGGTCCTCGAACACCGCGAGGCGCTGCCGGCTCTGCTGGGCGTCCGCCAGGACGAGGGCAAGCGCGGCCTGCGAGGCGAACTGGGTGGCGAGCAGCCGCTCCACGGAGGTGTAGGCGCGCTCGCCCCTGCGGCGCGGCAGCGCGAGCGTCCCGATGAGCCGTCCGCCCGCCTGCAGCGGCAGCATCAGGCTCGGCCCGAAGTTGGACCGCACGTGCGTGGTCATCCGTGGATCGGTCGCGGAGTCCTCGATGAACACCGGCTCGCCCCCGAGCAGTTGCTCCAACACCGCGCTGCCGGGCTCGATGGTGGTGCCGATGAGGTCGTTCTGGAGGTCGTGCGGATGGGCCGGGGTCCCGCTCGCGGGCTCGGCGGTCTCCTCCTCCGTGGCCGCCGCGACGATCCGCATGCCGCCCTGCTCCGTGGGCTGCAGGATCACCCCCGCGGAGGCGTTCGCGAGGATCCGGGCCTGCTCGGCGACCGTCATCAGCGCGTCGGCCGCCGGTTCGCCGGTGAGCAGGGCCGTGGTGACCGCGGCCGCGCCGTCGATCCACCGCTCCCGCTGCCTGGCCGCCTCGTACAGGCGGGCGTTGCCGATCGCGATGCCCGCCTGGCTCGCGAGGATGCGGAGCAGTTGCAGGTCCTCGTCCGTGAAGGGGCCCTCGCGCTTCTCGGTGAGGTAGAGATTGCCGAACGCCTCGTCGTGGACGTGCACCGGGACGCCCAGGAAGCTGTGCATCTCCGGGTGCCCCGGCGGTACGCCGCACGAGCGCGGGTCCGTGGTGAGGTCGTCCAGGAGCAGCGGCTTCGGCTCGCGGATCAGGGTGCCGAGGAGCCCCGAGTGGCCGTCGGGCAGGGGACCGATGCGGTCCCGCTCGGCCTGGGTCAGGCCCGCCGTGAACAGATCGGTCAGCTTGCCGTGCCCGGGGTCGATGACGCCGAGCGCGCCGTACCGCGCGCCGGTCAGCTCGGCCGCGCTCTGAACGATGTGCTGGAGCGTGGCGTGCAGTTCGAGGTCCGAGCCGACGCCGAGCACCGCGTCCAGGAGGGGGACGAGGGGGAGGGGCAGGTCGTCGCCGTTCATCGGCCTTGGCCGCCCGTGGCCCTGCCGAGGCCGCCGCCCCGCGCCTTCTTGACCAGGCTCAGCAACGAGACCACCATCCACGCACCCTCCAGAAGCAGAAATCCCCACTGCCGTTCGTGGAGAGCATCGCCCGCGGTGAGCCCCGACCCGACGAAGTTCAGCCAGAGGTAGGACCAGGTGCCCGTGCCGAGCCTGCCCGCCTGGGCGAGGACGAAGGCGAGCAGGATCAGCGCGGAGCCGATCAGCTGCACGGTCATCGACATACGGGCGCTCTTCCGCGGGGTGGTGCCGGATCAGCGGGGGAGGGCCGGGATCAGCCGGACAGCGGGTCGAGGACCAGGGGCTGGATCTTGCCCTCCAGCATCGCCCCGAGCCCGAGCACGGCACACACGTCGGGCCGCTCGGCGATCGCCACCGGCATCCCCGTCGCGTCCCGCAGCATCTGGTCGAGCCCCGGGAGCAGCGCGCTGCCGCCGACCATCATGATCCCGCGGTCGGCCAGGTCGGCCACCAGATCGGGCGGGCAGTCCCGCAGCACCTTGCCGATGCCGTCGAGCACGGCGGTGAGCGGGGTGTGGATCGCGTCGCGGACGGCGGCGGTGTCGACGTGCACCGAGCGGGCCAGCCCCGTGGCGACGTCACGGCCGTGGATCTCGGTCGACTCGGGACCGTGCGGAGTCAGGCCGTTGCCTCGCAGGGCGAGCTGCAGCGGACGTACCGACTGGCTCGGCAGCATCAGTTCGTGGTGGTGGCGCAGGTGCTGGACGATCGCGTGGTCGATGGCCTCGCCGCCGACCGGGATCCGCTGGGCGGTGACGATCGAACCGAGCGACAACACCGCGACCTGCGTGGTCGCGGCACCGCACACCAGGATCATGGTCGCTTCCGGCCGCTCCACGGGCAGCCCGCAGCCGACCGCGGCCGCGATCAGCGTGTCCACCAGCTCGACCCTGCGCGCCCCGAGCCCGACCATCGTCTCGACGGCGGCGCGCTGGGCCAGCGGATCCGCGTCGTGCGGCGTGCAGGCGGCGGCGCGCAGGCGCGGCTTGCGGCGCAGGGTGCGCCGGAGCTTCTCGCCGAGGAGGTGGCGCAGCATGCGCTGGGCCATCTCGATGTCGACGACGGTGCCGCCGGAGACCGGCCGTACGACCCGGATGTAGCCCGGCGTACGTCCCGTCATCTGCTCGGCGAACTGGCCGACCGCGATGAGCGCGCCCGTCCGCGTGTTCACGGCGGCGGCACTCGGTTCGTCGACGACGAGACCCGCGCCCTTCACGAACACCCGGGTCCTCGCGGCCCCAAGGTCGACGGCGATGTGGCAGCGGCGCAACTGCTCCAGACTGACGGTCATGGCAGATCCTCCCGAGAGCGCAGACCGTACGGACCGTCGGACGACGGTCCTGTCTCGCATCGTGCGGTGGCCGCGGGCGGCGCGCGCGTTGGGCTGAGCCGGGCGGGGTGCCGCCGCACGGGTGGTCTTGATCGCATCTCGGGCGGCGCAGTTAGCATCCCGTGTGACGCATACGCCCCCGGAAGAAGACGAAGCCGACGGCCCCCGGATACCCGAAGCCGCCGGCGACCCCCCGCTGTCCCCGCTACCAGTGGAGCCCCAGGGGCCCGTCACGAAAAGGCGGATACTCGCCGATCTGACGCCTTTGCGAACGTCCGTCGACTACCGCCGTCTCTGGGTCGGCAACACGATCTCCTGGACCGGCCAGGCGATGACCGCCCTCGCGGTCTCCCTCCAGGTCTACGACATCACGCACTCCAGCTTCTCCGTCGGCCTGGTGGGGCTCTTCTCCCTGGTCCCTCTCGTGGTCTTCGGCCTGTACGGGGGCGCGATCGCGGACACGGTGGACCGGCGGAAGCTGGGCCTCTACTCGTCGATCGGCTCGTGCGGGCTCTCCGTCGCGCTCGCGGCGGTCGCGTTCGCGGGCTACCACCACGTGTGGTTCCTGTACTCCGTGGTCGCGCTGCAGGCGGTCTGCGGGGCGCTGAACTCGCCGGCGCGCTCGTCGATGATCCCGCGGCTCCTGCCGCCGGAGCAGCTGCCCGCGGCCAACGCCCTGTCGTCGATCACGACGACAGGGGGCACGATGCTCGGCCCCATGCTGGGCGGACTCGTCGTCGGCCTGTGGGGCTATCAGGCGGCGTACACGGTCGACGCGGTGGCCTTCGGCGCGGCGCTGTACGCGATGTGGCGGCTGCCGGTGATGCGGCCCGAGGGGGCGGAGGAGGGGGTCCGCAGGAAGCGGGCTTCGGTGCTCGAAGGGCTGCGGTTCCTGGCCACGCGGCCGAACCTGCGGATGACGTTCTTCACGGACATGTGCGCGATGGTGCTCGCGCACCCCAGGGCGCTGTTCCCCGCGGTGGCGGTGGTGTGGTTCGGGGGCGACGCGAAGTCGGTGGGCCTGCTGGTCGCGGCTCCCGCGGTGGGGGCGCTCCTTGGCAGCGTGTTCTCCGGGTGGCTGGGGCGGATCAGGCGGCACGGCCTCGCGATCCTCCTCGCGGTCGCCGGCTGGGGGACGGCCATCGCCGTCTTCGGCCTCACGCGGAACCTGTGGCTCGGGCTGTTCTTCCTCGCCCTCGCGGGCTGCGCGGACACCATCTCGATGGTGTTCCGCAGCACAATGCTGCAGGCGGCCGTGCCGGACGAGATGCGGGGGCGGCTGCAGGGGGTCTTCATCGTGGTGGTCGCGGGCGGGCCACGCCTCGGGGACTTCGTCGCGGGGTCGGTGGGGGATCTGGCGTCGCCCGGGTTGGCGGTGGTGGGGGGAGGGGTCGCGTGTGTCGTCGCCGTGGGGCTTCTGGCGCTGAAGTGGCGGAGGTTTGCCCGGTATGACGCGAGGGTGCCGGAGGCGTAGCGGCGCGGGAGTTCACCGGTCGTGGAGCAGGTCGACAAGGAGCGAAAGATCGCTCACTGTCGTCCGCGCCCCGGCGGCGGCGAGGCGCTCGCGGGCCGTGCGGCTCGGTGCGTACCCGATGAAGGCGATGCGCAGGCTCCGGGCGGCGGCCGCCTCCGCCGGCGAGGAACCGACCATGACGCACCGGTCCGCCCGGGTGCCCAACTGCTCCACCGCGCGGCGCGGGCAGTCGGGGTCGGGCATGAGGAGGGTGAGATCCGGCGTACGGCCGTGGATCCCGGCTCCGGGGAGGTGGAGCCCCTTGGCGCCCAGGTACGCCGTCACGGCGCGCGGCGACGTGTCGGTGACGATGGCCAGGCGGAGGGTCTCCTCGGGGCGGGCCAGGGTGTGCAGGAGGTTCGCGACGTGGGGCGACGGCTTCGCGGTGAGCGCGGCCTGCATCTCGATCTCCTCCAGACGCGTGTGCAGCTCCCGGGAGAGCGTGCCGCGCCCGGCGAAGGCGCGCAGCACGTCCATGGGGTGGATGCGGTCCGCCGTGCCGCCCGCCGGGCGGGGCTCGGACAGGAGGGGGGTGCCGGCCAGCGCGGCCTCGGGGTCCCGCTGATCGGCGATCACGGCGGTGAGGGCGCTGGCGGCGTGGCGGGCGGACTGTGCCGAGTAGAGCTGGGCGAGGGTTCCGTCGAAGCAGAGGAGGACGGATTCGACGGCGCCGGGCACCGGAGCGGGGGGAGGCTCGGTGGTGACCTCGCAGTACCAGTCGTCGGACTGCGGCACCGCCTGGAACCGGTGTCGCAGGTGGCCCGAGCGGTTGAGCCGCTCGTGCAGGTCGCTGGAGACGATCACGACGGCGCGCCTGCTGTCGCGCCCGAGCAGATGGCGCAGGC
This sequence comes from Streptomyces sp. NPDC047525, assembly GCF_040643025.1. Taxonomy (NCBI): domain Bacteria; kingdom Bacillati; phylum Actinomycetota; class Actinomycetes; order Kitasatosporales; family Streptomycetaceae; genus Streptomyces; species Streptomyces sp. NPDC047525. The sequence goes on along the minus strand of NZ_JBEYTL010000022.1, from coordinate 40,268 downwards.
TGGAGGGGAACGTGGGCGCCGAGACCGTCGGGTCCGGCTCGTGGGTGAGGGTGACCCCGAGCCCGAGCACGGGGAAGGCGCCCAGTGCGGCCGGGAGTTCGTCGACCGTCGTGGTCAGCACGTGCAGGACGTGCACCTCGGGGTCCACGATCACCTCCCAGCCATGCGGACCGGCGCGCATCTCGAACCGGTCGGGACCGATGCCGCCCCGGATGAGGAGGTGGGAGATCTCCTGGCCCAGTTGCTGCCGTACGTCTTCCTGGCGTCCCGCCGGGCGGGCCAGGTACTCGAAGGTGATGCTGGTCGACGGGGTGACCGGCTGGTCGTCCGCGGTCTCCCGGTGGACACCGAGGTCGTCGAGCTGGTCGCTGGGAAGTTCCTCGTGGGGGACCAGCACCTCGTCCTCGGTGTGGGGGAACTCGCTGAGCAGCTCGTCGAGTTCGGCCTGTTCCTGCTCGGTCGCGCCGAGCTCGCGGTTCAGCTCCAGGTGTGTCTGGAGGAGGGACTGCCGCAGGCGGCTGATGTCGGCGCGGGCGGCGACGGCCGCCGGGCCGGGGATGCCGTCCAGGGGGGTGTCGCGCCACAGCTCCAGGGAGGAGTTGACCAGCTCGCGGGCGCGGGTGAAGTCACCGGCGAAGCGGGCGTCCTGGGCGTCGGCGGCGAGCCGCTGGCAGTGGAACAGGTCGACGACGTCGGGGCCGGACGGCAGCGGCAGGGCGTAGCCGACGTCGTTGGCTACCAGGGTGTCGGGGGCCAGGACGTTGGCGAGGAGGTGGGCGCAGTTGCGCAGGTCGCCTTCCGCGCGTGGGGAGATGGTCGGGCCCCAGATTCCCTCGGTCAATTCGGCGTACGGGACGGGGTGACCGCGCTTCAGCAGGAGCATGCAGAGGAGGGCTTGCTCCTCGGGGGATTCGATGTGCAGGGGGTGGCCGTTTTGGGTCACTTGGAGGGGGCCCAGGAGGGAGTAGGAACGGTCCTGCCGCGGGGGCTCCATAGTGAGGTTGATCAGTTCGTCGAGGCCGAGGTGTCGGCGCTCCGGTTCCTCGGATGCGAGGTCACGCAGGGAGTGGTGCAGGCGCTGTTCGATGTGCTCGGGCAGGGCCAGGCCGTCGAGCGCCAAGGGGAGTTGTTGCGCCACCTGATGCTTGAGTCCGCCGCACATCGCGCCGACGACGCGGCTGAGGGCATGCAGGTCGAACTTGGTACTCGAGTGCTGGGGGGAGGAGACCTCCAGGCCGGTCAGTACCGGGCCGCGCGCTGTGACGATGACGGTCGAGGTGGAGATGGCGCCATGGGGCAGGCCTGCGGCATGCAGAGCACTGACTGCCCCGGCCAGCGGGGGGATCAGTGCCAGGAGCTGGTCGGGAGGGAGGCCGTACGGAGAGCGCGAGAGTCGGTTGCGCAGGCTGTGCCCGTCGACGAACTCACTGACCAGGTAAGGCACGTCGTCCTCGATGCCGAAGTCGAGAACGGCCGCCACGTTGGCGTGACGGAACCGGGAGAGCTCGCGCGCGCGGTCCTCGAAGCTCAGACGCAGCCACTGCGCAGGCTGCGGATAGCGCTGCACCAGCACTGTCTGACCGCCCTGCCGGGTGTCTTGCGCGAGCCATGCCGAGAAGCGTCCGGTCGCTCTTACTAGCCGGTATCGCCCCCCGACCAGGGACGAAGCTCCCCCCAACTGCCGCACACTCTCCGGAGTGACCGTCGCGAAAGGCTCCCCCGCTGGAGTCGCGCAGCCGACGCCTTCGCCAGCGGAAGGCGCCACCGCCCGCAGGACCCCCGGCGCCACCCCCGCCCGCTCGTCGATCAGCCCGCCCACCCGGGCCAGCAGCTCCCGCGTACGCCCCCGCGCGGTACGCGGCAGCGTGCGCAGCAGCAACTCCCTTACTCCGGGCCGGAATTCGTACGCCCCGGCGCCCCCGCCCGAAGCCAGCATCCCGCTCAGGATCACCTCCGCCAGATGCTGCGGCCGCGGACGCTCCTCCACCGCCGCCTGGACGAGCCGCATCACCGGCAACTGCGGCTCGCCCACCGCCAGATGGCCCGCCAGGCGGAACGCCTCGGGGGAGGCCGTGGAGCGGAAGCGGAGTACGAGGTCCTCGGGGGTGAGGGCCGTGACGTCCGAGGCGTCGGCGTCGGGGGACGGGGGAGGCGGGCCCTGGCCCAGCCACCCCACTGCCCCCGGCAGCAGCCCCCCACCCGCGTCCGCCACCAGCGCGGCCCAGTGCGAGAGCCACGGCCCGGAGGGTTCGAGGACCGGGACCGGTACCGCCCCGGCGGGCGGTGGCCCGTCCGGCCCGTCGGCAGCGTACGGAGTGAAGGCGAGGGTGCTCGAAGGGGCCGCCGGGTGCGGGGAGGAGAGGGTCCCCGGAGTCGTCGGCAGAGCCGTGGTGCGCCAGAGGCGTTCCGGGAGTGGCTGGATCACGGCCACCGGCATCTGTGCCGCCCAGCGGCGCAGCGTGCGGTACCAGCGGGTGCCCGCATCGCCCTGCCGCCACTGCGGGCCCATGCAGTCGCTGATCACGAGGGTGACCGTGCGGCCCGTGGCGGGCGCGTGGGCCGCCTGGGGCGGGACCGTGCCGTCCGGCTCCGCGCGGTGCAGCTCCACCGTGCGGAAGATGCCGGACTGGGCGAGCGCCGTGTGGAGTTCGTGGACCAGGGGGCGCCAGATCGGCATCGTCGGGCCCGTGTCGTGCACCAGGCACAGGCGCAGCCAGCGCTCATCGGCGGGGCGCAGGACCGGCAGCCAGCTTCGCGTGTGGCCGCCCAGGCGGGCGATGCGGTGGGCCGTGGCCTCCTCGTCGATGACCTGGCCCACCGGGGAGGGGACGCGGCGCTTCAGGGGGCGCAGGGCGCGCTGAAGGGTGAGGGGGTGCGTCACCATCGGCGGGACGGGGACCCGTACAGGGGTGTGGCCGGACGCGGTTCGTGAGCCGGGGGTGCTCGGCGGGCTCCCCGGTCCGGCCGATGCCGTCGAGGCGTCCGCGTCCGTGTCCGTGTTCGCGTTCACGCCCGCCGGAGCCGGCAGCCGCAGCTCCACCCGATCGTCCGGCGGGGGCGGAGGAGCCGGTTCGGCCGCAGGGGCCGACGGCGACGGGCTCACCGGCTGCGGTGCGGGTGGCGTCAGCGGTACGGCGGCGGAGGCGTCCTGCGGTGCCGGTGCGTCACCGTCCATCTGGCCTGCCAGCCACAGCAGTTCGGCCAGCTCGATCGATGTCGGGCGTGAGCCGTCCGCCGCCTCCGCCAGGAGACCGGCGAGCCGCGCGACAGGGCCCCGGGGCGCGTCAGAGTGCATCGGGGCCCGGATCCGCCGCCTGCGTCAGATACGGCATCAGCTGCCGCGCGAGCTCGTCCCGCGAGGCCGTGTCGATGCCCGCAGCGCCGGTCAGGTAGATCGCGTTGAGGAGCTGGTCGGTGGCCAGCTCGCCGCCCGTGCCGCGTTCCAGGAAGCGGGCGATGAGGGTGCGGGCGTAGGCGTCGGGCTCGCCGAGGTGGGCCCTGACGATCTCCTCCAGGTGCTCGTCGCGCGGCTGGCGCAGCCGCAGCGTGACGCAGCGGCGCAGGAACGCGGGCGGGAACTCGCGCTCGCCGTTGCTGGTGAGGACGACGAAGGGGAAGGCCCGGCAGCGCACCCGGCCGCGCTCGACCGTCACCGGGTCGTCCGAACCGTCGGCCAGGAGGTCCGCCTTGGGGGTGTGCTTGGCGATCCGTACCAGCTCGGGAATCTCGTACTGGCCCTCCTCCAGGATGTTCAGGAGGTCGTTGGGCAGGTCGAGGTCGCTCTTGTCGATCTCGTCGATGAGGAGGGCGCGGGGGCGGTCGTAGGGGAGGAGCGCGGTGCCCAGTGGGCCGAGGCGGAGGTGGTCCTCGACGCCCGCGCCGTCCCGCGGGGCCCTCGCCTTCGGGGAGCGGCCCGCCGCGTACAGGCGGGAGAGCGGGTCGTACTGGTAGAGGCCGTCGTGCAGGGCGCTGCGGCTCGTGATGTTCCAGCGCAGGACAGGACCGAGCCCCAACTCCCGTGCCACCGCGTACGCCAGACTCGACTTGCCGCTGCCCGGAGGGCCCGTCACCAGGAGCGGGCGCCGCAAGTACAGGGCTGCGTTGACCAGTTGGACGCAGGTCTCCGTGGCCCGGTAGGTGTGCGCCCGGTGCACGCGGTCCGGGGAGGTCGCCGAGCCGTCGTCCGTGGGGGTCTCGAGGACCGGGCCGCCGTCGAAGGCGCGCCAGGGCGGGGGCGGAGGCAGCCGGGTGATCCCGTCGTGGGGCTCGTTCGTGCCGGTGTAGACGGGCCACAGGGACATGGTCGGGGCTCTCCGTTTCCGTACGTCGGTCTCGTACGTCGGTCTCGTACGTCGGTCTCGTACGTCGGTCTCGTACGTGGTCTCGTGTGTCGGGTGTGCGTACGTCGGGCTCAGGCGACGGGGGAGTGGCGGTGGGCCGCGGGTGCGTCGGGGAAACAGCGCGGGTCGTCCCAGAGGAGCTGGACGTCCCTCGCCCAGTGCGTGTCCGGCTCGTCCGACGCCTCGGCGCTCTCCCTCAACGTCAGGATGGTGCGGGGCAGTTCGGCCGGTGGGTGGCCGTCGACGTGGGCGGCCATCCGGTCCAGGAAGTCGGAGCCCGCGCAGCCCTTGTCGGTCGTGTGGTGGTCGGAGTCGTCGCAGCCCGTGCGCGGCCACACGAGCACCGGCACCGGTGCGGTGAGCGAGACGTCGAAGTGCGTCACGTCGGCGTCGGGCCCGGCACGCCCGGCGCGTGGCGGCGCCGCGAACCCCGCCAGATCCGCGCCGTCGCGCCGCAGCCGGAACCTCAGCTTGTTCGGTTTCTCCTGGGTGCCGCACTCGACGCGGTGCAGGACGGTCGTGGGGCGCTCGTCCAGGTGCTCCCACTTGCGGGCGAGGCGGTGGCGCAGACCGCCCTTGCGGCGCGACCGGTCGGTCACGACCAGGGGGTACGAGCAGCCGAGCGGGGTCGGGTCGTCCGCGCCGCACTCCCATTGGGCCACCGGCCAGTTGAGCAGCGCGCGGGGCAGCACGAAGGCCAGCAACTCGTCCGTGCCGGGGGTGAGATGGGAGAAGGCGTCGTCGACGCGCTCCTGGACGTAACGGCGGACGTGACCGGCGGCCACGGTGTGCGAGCCGACGGGGTGGCGCAGGCCCTCGCGGTACGCGGACACCTCGACCAGGAGCTGGTCGTCGCCCGCGCCGCTGTGGTCGATCTCGATGAGGATGGGGGACCAGACGGGTAACTCCCGGGGCTCACCGGGTTCACCGGGTTCACCGGATTCACCGCACTCGCCGGGCGTCGGCGGGGCGGGGGGCGCGGGCGCTTCGAGCAGGCCCGCGAGGCGGTCGGCGAGGCGCGTCACCGCGTCCGGGTCCTCGACCTCCGAGAGCACGTACCAGGCCGCGGACCAGAGCGAGCCGAAGCCCTCCGGCGGCACGGGCGGGCCGAGCGGACCCACCGCGTCGCGGTACAGCCGCTCCGGGTCGCGGGCGACGCCGGTGCCCGCCGCCCGGTCCACCAGGGCGCGCAGCCGTTCCTTCGCCGCCCGGTGGTGGCCGGGGGTGGGGACCAGGTCGCCGAGCGGGGGCCAGTAGCGGGCCATGACGGAGGTGGGCAGCATCCGTCCGTTGCGTACGCCGCTGGACGCGCGGGTGGCCGCCGACACCATGCCCACGACCCGGTTGCTGTCCGCGAGGGTGACCGCCGCGCCGCTGAACCCCGGGGCCAGGGGCTGCCCGTGGGCGCTCCACGCCTCCAGCTGGACCCACTCGTCGGCGATGCGCTGGGCGGCGGTGGCGCGGTACTCGGCGAGGGTGCCCTCGCGGTAGCCCTTGGGGAATCCGTACACGAGGAGCCGGGGGCGCGGTTCGGCGTACGCGTCCTCCGGCGCCGCGAACTCGGCGGGCCGCACCGGCACCGCGTGCTCCAGCTCCAGGACGGCGAGGTCGCCGAGGTCGTCACCGCGCCCGTCCCAGCCGCCGTGCGCGCCGACGGCGGCGGTCACCTCGCCGAGGTCGTCGCGGTGCGGGAAGGAGACGGTGACCGGCGCGGTGCCGCTGCCGCGGACGACGTGCGCACAGGTCAGGACGTGCCGCTCGGACACCAGGAACCCGGCCCCGACCTCGCCCCCGCACCCGATGCGGGCATGCCACGATGCGCTGCTCATGGGGTGGGGGTGGGGGGTGGAGTGGGGGCGGCCTCCGGGGCCGGTCCGTCTGGGGTGCGGGGCCGCGCCGGTAGGTCCGTCCTCGCCATCGTCCGGTGGCCGTGGAGTTGCTTCGGCGGGGGAGTCCTGGGAGCCGTGCTCCGGGCGGACATACCGGCACGTCCCCTCACGAGCGCTGCCGACTGCCGGTCGCATCGGCTTCGGAGGCAGCCGTCGCGGGCCCGTCCGGGGTCCACGCGAGGCGTACCACCAGGTGGCCCTCCGCCGTGCCCTTCACGATCACCGCCCCCGCCTCCGCCGACATCCGCACGCCGAACTCGATCTCCACCGAGTCCGGGCGCAGGCTGCCGTCGCGGAACACCCGCAGCGCCGACTCGGCGGCGGCGCGTGCCCCGGCGAGTGACTCCTCGAAGGTGCGGGCCGCACGGGAGGGGCCGTCGCCGCGGGAGATCAGGTGCGAGCCGTGGGCGTCCGCCACGTCCGCCATGACGACGTGCGCGCCGTCGTCGGTCGTGAACTCCACCAGATCGTCCATCAACGCCCCCGTCGTGCCTGTGCCCCACCGCTTGCCAACTGCATTGTCGCGGAAGGTCCTTGCGGCTGTCATCCAAGTCCGGGGTAACGGAGCCGCACGTGTGGGGCTGGCGGGAAGGTGCCCTGGCGGCTTCCCGCCAGCGCCCGTCAACACCCCGGCAACACAAGCCCCCCGACACTCTTCGCAGCACCCGGGAACCACCCCCGCCCGGGTCCGACGAAGAGAGGGCACCCATGACCCGATCCCCCGCGTGGCGAAGAGCGAGGCTGCTGCCGGCCGTCGGCCTCGCGTTCGCGCTGCTCCCGGCAGGGCAGGCCGCCACCGCGGCTCCTTCCGACGTGCCGCAGGCCACCCCCGCGGCCCGCGCCGCCCACACGGTCACCCTGGTGACCGGCGACAAGGTCACCGTTTCGGAACTCGGCGGCGGCAAGAAGACCGTCACCGTCGACCGGCCCGCGGGGGCCACCGGAGCCGTGCGGAGCGAGATCGCGGGCGACCGCATCACCGTTGTACCGGACGAGGCGCGGCCCTATCTGAGCGCGGGCACCCTCGACAAGCGGCTCTTCGACGTGACGGAACTGATGCGCCAGGGGCTCGGGGACGAGAAGGGCGGCGCGCTGCCGCTCATCGTCACGTACGAGAAGAGCGCGCGCCGCGACGCGGGCCCTGCGACACCCCGTGGCGCCGACAAGGTGCGCACGCTGCCGAGCGTGGGCGGGGTGGCGGTGAAGGCCGACGGGCCCGGGGCGTTCTGGCGGGACGTGACGTCGGATTCCTCGAAGTCGCGGGGTGTCAGGGCTGGTTCGGGCGACGGCCGCCTTGCCGACGGCATCGGCAAGATCTGGCTCGACGGCCGTGTCGAGGCCGACATGGCGCAGAGCAACGAGCAGATCGGCACCCCCAAGGCCTGGGAGGCCGGGCTCACCGGCAAGGGGGTGAAGGTCGCCGTCCTCGACACGGGGGCCGATCTCTCCCACCCCGGTCTCAAGGACCGCGTGGACGCCACCAAGAGCTTCATCCCGGGCGAGGAGGTCGCTGACCGCAACGGCCACGGCACCCATGTGACCTCGACCGTCGGCGGCAGCGGCGCCGAGTCCGACGGCAACAAGGAGAAAGGCGTGGCGCCCGGCGCCGCACTCTCCGTCGGCAAGGTGCTCAGCGACGAGGGCTCCGGCAGCGAGTCGCAGATCATCGCCGGAATGGAGTGGGCGGCCAAGGACGTCGGCGCCAAGGTCGTGTCGATGAGCCTCGGTTCGCAGGAGGCGAGCGACGGCACCGACCCGATGGCCGCCGCCGTCAACACCCTCTCCAAGGACACCGGCGCCCTCTTCGTCATCGCCGCGGGCAACACCGGCGCCCCCTCCTCGATCGGCTCGCCCGGCGCCGCGGACTCCGCGCTGACCATCGGCGCGGTCGACTCCGCCGACCAGGCCGCGTACTTCACCAGCCAGGGCCCGCGCATCGGGGACCAGGCACTCAAGCCCGACCTGTCGGCACCGGGCGTGGACATCCTCGCCGCCCGCTCGCAGCTCGTCGACGGTGAGGGCTTCTACACCGAGATGAGCGGTACGTCGATGGCGACCCCGCACGTCGCGGGCGTCGCCGCCCTGCTCGCCGAGAAGCACCCGGACTGGAGCGGTGCGCGCCTCAAGGACGCGCTGATGTCGACCTCCGCACAACTGGACGCCTCCGCGTATGAGTTGGGGGCCGGTCGCGTCAGTGTGCCGGATGCCGTCGGCGCACAGGTCACCGCGAGCGGGAGCGCCGACCTCGGCTACTACTCCTGGCCGTACGGGGACAACAAGCCCGTCACGAAGACGGTGACCTACACCAACTCGTCCGATGCGGCAGTGGAGTTGAGCCTCGCCGCCGAAGGCGCGGCGGAAGGTGTCGCCACCCTCGCCGACAAGACGCTCACCGTGCCCGCGCACGGCACCGCGTCGACCACGGTCACCGGCGACGGCGCGAAGGCCCCCGTCGGCAACACCAGTGGCCGCATCGTCGCGAGCGCCGCCGGGAAGCCGGTCGCGCACACCGCGTTCGGCCTGGTCAAGGAGGAGGAGCGGTACACGCTCACCGTCCACGTGAAGGACCGTGACGGTGCGGCGACCGGAGCCGGTCTGGTGTTCCAGCGGCTCGCCGAGCAGGTCGACCCCGTCCAGGCGGAGGTCGGTGAATCCGGCACCCTTGAGCTGCGCCTGAAGCCCGGGACGTACGCCCTCTCCTCCTTCCTCGACGTGCGCGGCAGCAAGGGCAAGGACTCCCTCGGCCTCGGCTTCCTCGCCGCCCCCGAGATCGTCCTCGACCAGGACCGCGAAGTCACCCTGGACGGCCGCACGTTGCGCGAGGTCGGGGTGGACGTCGGCAAGCGGACGGAGACCCGCCAGCTCCTGATGGAGTACGACCGGAAGGCGAACGGCGCCGAGCTGATGGGCGCGGTCCAGGTTCCCGTCAAGTACGACAGCATCTTCGCCGCACCCACCGCCAAGGTGTCCGACGGCAGCTTCGAGTACCGCACCGTCTGGCGCCTGGGCAAGCCGACCCTGGACGTGAAGGGCCTCGGCCAGGTGGTCGCGCAGCCCGGCGGCACGGTGACCGACGGCCGGAGCAAGCTGCGGATCGTGAACGCGGGCGGCGGCACGGCGGCCGACTACGCGGGCAAGGACGTGAAGGGCAAGGCCGTCGTCGTGCGGCGGTCCTCAAGTTCCGAGGGCTCGGACGTGACGCCTGATCAGCTCGGCCAGGCCGCTCAGGACGCGGGCGTCAAGGCCCTGTTCGTGACCGACGACGTGCCGGGGCGGCTCAACGCGTGGTTCGGCACCGACGACAACGCGGACCGGCCGCTGCAGATCGGCACGGTCGACGCGGCGGACGGCGCGCGGCTGCTGGCGGCGGCGAAGGCGGGCAAGTCGGTGGAGACCACCGCGACGTCGCGCACGCCGTACGTCTACGACGTGTCGGAGGGCCACAAGGGGGCGGTGCCCCGGGATCTGACGTACGAGCCGTCGAAGCGTGAACTCGCCGTCCTGGACACGAAGTTCCACGCGGTGAAGCCGGTGGCGGGCGGCGAGTTCCGCTACTCGCTGACGGACACCTTCACCGTCGGGATCGGCTTCCAGGAGAAGATCGACTACCCGGTCGAGCGGACGGACTACGCGTCCACGGGCACGGGCCAGCTGTGGCACGAGTCGGTGTCGGTCGGGCCCGGCGCCCTGGAGGAGCGGAGCGGCCTTGTCAGCTACCGGGGCGGCAGGCACGGCGAGCTGGACTGGTTCAAGCCCGTGTGGCACCCGTGGCTGGGGACGGGCCTCGGCTGGGGGCAGCAGCGCTACGGGAACACGCTGGAGTTCAACGTGCCCGGGTGGGGTGACTCCGGTCCCGATCACACGGGGTTCGGCGACGTGTGGAACGACGACTCGATGACGCAGTTCACCGAGGTGTACGCGGACGGCGAGCTGGTCGACCGGCGGCAGAGTTCGGGTGCGTACGTGTGGGACGCGAGCCCGGCGCTGACGACGTACAAGGTCGTGACGGACACGACGCTGGATCCCGCGCGGTGGCGGCTCGCCACGAAGGGCCACTCGGAGTGGACCTTCAAGTCGAAGGAGACGGCGGGCGACCGCAGGACCTTCCTGCCCATGCTGAACCTCGGGTTCGACGTGGACACGGACCTCGCGGGCGATGTCCGGGGCGGGCGTTCCGTGGGCGTCGGCATCTTCGCCGAGTACGTCGAGGGAGCGGTGGACACGGGGGCTGTCGGGGGCGGCAAGCTGGAGGTCTCGTACGACGACGGGAAGAGCTGGAAGGGCGTCGGCCTGGACCGGGACGGCGGTAAGGCCACGTGGGACGGGAAGCTGAAGGTGCCCGCTTCCGCCGAGTTCATCTCGCTGCGGGCCTCGGCCAGTGATGACCGGGGCGGGGCGGTGACGCAGGAGATCGTGCGGGCGGTGGGGGTGCGGTAGCGGACCGGCTCTGCTCGCTCCCTACACGGGGACGTAATCAGAGCGTTACGCCAGTGAAGGTGCGGTGTCACAGTGATCGTTGAGGCTGATGTGACCGATTGGCCCCTGTTTCAGGGCCAGTTGGCGGCTCAACGAGAACCATCGAAAACCAAGCGGTCCTCCCCCCACAATCCGAACAGGATGGGACCACCTAGATGTCCGTCACACCGGTGCTGACACCGCACCTTTCTTCCACGTCACCGAACCCTTCCTCCGCACCACCGACCGGCGGCCACATCCTGGCCGTCGGCTCACCGGGCCCGAGCCGTGAACTGCTCACCCGGACCCTGAGACTCACCGGGTACGACGTCACGCACGCCGTCCCCGGCGACGTGCACCGCCAGGTCAGGCAGGCGCCACCGGACGCGATCGTGGCCCTCGACGACGGCCCCGACGGCCGCGGCCAGGGCCTCGACGTCATACGCGAGGTCCGCGCCGACCCGGCAGGGCAGGCACTTCCGCTGCTCATGGTCACGGCGGCCCGGACCCCCGCCCCCGCCACCGTCGCCGATCTGCTGCGGCACGGCGCCGACGACTGCCTGCCGGAGGCCTGTGACCCGCGCGAGCTGTCGGCGCGGATAGCGGCCAAGCTGCACCGCGTCCCGGTCCCCGTGGAGAACCTGCTGCGCGATCCGCGCACCGGCCTCTACTCGGGGCCGCACTTCATGGACGAACTCGACCGCGAGCTCAGCCGTCCGTCCGCCGCCCGGCGGGGCGGCGTCCTCGCCGTCGTCGGCGTCGCCGAGATGGCGGCCCTGGAGACACGGCTCGGGCCGCGCGTGCGGCGCGAGGTCGCCGAGCGGCTCGCCGGGGTCGCGATTGGGGCATCCCCTGCTCGAGCGGAGCCGAGAGCTCGGGGAAGGCTCGGCGGTGTCTGCGACCGGCTCGGCTGGGACGAGGCCGGGCAGCTCCTCGTGCTGATGCCCGGTGTCGACGAGGAGACCGCGACCCGGAGCCTGCGCGAGTTCGCCGTGTCCGTGGCCGGGACGCGCTTCGTCGTCGCCGACGAGAACGTCCGGCTCACCCCGGCCGTCGGCTGGACCCCGCTCGCCGAGTACGCCGACCACACCCGGGCGGCCGAGCACGCGCGCGACGCTGTGTCCGAGGCCGTGCGCCACCGGGACCTGCGCCCCGTGCGCTACGAGCCGTGGATGCGCACGAGCGCCCCGCACGGCCACCGACGGGCCCGCGCGGGCCTGCGCGCGCTGCTCACCTGGACGACCCGGCTGCTGTCCCCGGTGCTTCCGCTGGTGCTCGGCGTGGGCGTGCCGTTCGTGTTCTACCAGCAGGCCTACGACCTGGGCTGGGACGCGGCCGGGTTCGCGTACTGGGTGGTCGTGGCGGGGCTCGTGCTCTCCGCGCTGCTCATCATGCTGGAGTGCCTGTTCTCGCTGGACGCGACGCCCAGGCCCGAGCGTCCTGGCCAGCCCTATCCGTCCGCGAGCGCCGTCATCGCCGCCTACCTGCCGAACGAGGCGGCGACGATCGTCGACACCGTGGAGTCGTTCCTGCGGCTCGACTACCCCGGCGACCTGGAGATCGTCCTCGCGTACAACACCCCGCACCCGCTGCCCGTCGAGGACACCCTGCGCGACATGGCGGACCGCGATCCGCGCCTCGTGCTGCTCCCGGTGGCCGGGAGCACGTCCAAGGCGCAGAACATCAACGCGGCGGTCACGCGGGTGCACGGCGAGTTCGTCGGCATCTTCGACGCCGACCACCACCCCGCCCCGAACGCCTTCCGGCACGCGTGGGACTGGCTGTCCAACGGCTACGACGTCGTCCAGGGCCACTGCGTGATCCGCAACGGCGACAGCTCGTGGGTCGCGAGGACGGTCGGCGTCGAGTTCGAGACGATCTACGCGGTCAGCCATCCCGGACGGACCAGGATGTACGGCTTCGGGGTCTTCGGCGGTTCGAACGGCTTCTGGCGCACGGACCTGCTCGCCAGGACCCGGATGCACGGCTCGATGCTGACCGAGGACATCGACTCCACCATGCGCGCCCTGAACGAAGGCGCGCGGTTCGCCATGGACCGCACGCTCATCTCGCGCGAGCTGGCGCCGACGCTGCTGCGCCCGCTGTGGAACCAGCGCTCGCGCTGGGCGCAGGGCTGGCTCCAGGTCTCGCTGCGGCATCTGTGGGGCGCGCTGCGCTCCCCGGTGTACTCGCGCAGGCAGAAGGCGGGCCTGTTCGTGCTGCTGGGCTGGCGCGAGGTCCAGCCGTGGCTCACGCTCCAGATCCTGCCGATCCTGGTGCACGCGGCCTGGCGCGCGGGCGGCGCCGACCGCCTGGACTGGGCGGTGCCCGTCTGCCTGACGGCGGCGGCGTTCACCATGTCGGCCGGGGTGGTGCAGGCGGCCTTCGCGTGGCGCCTCGCGGTGCCCGAACTGCGGCGCCGCAAGGCGTGGTTCTGGCGCTATCTGTTCGTGTCGACGTTCTTCTACACCCACTTCAAGAACATGGTGGCGCGCCAGGCGCATCTGAAGGAGGCGCTCGGCGACCGGCAGTGGCGGGTCACGCCGCGCGCCGCCGTTCCCGTTCCCGTTTCCGAGACGGCTGCGGCGGCGGTCGCGGAGCCGGCGGTGCGGACATGAGCACGCTGACCGCCCCGCGGCCCTCCGGAGTGCCCGAGGCAGCGGCCCCCGCTCCTCCCGCCTCCCGCGGGCGCGCGCTCGAACTCCAGGGATTCCGCGGCCTCGCCGCCCTGAGCACGGTCCTCTTCCACGTGTGGCAGGAGTACTACACGTACGACGCCGCGGGGGCGCACCCACCGGTCGAGAGCCCGTGGGTCGGCGCGCTGGTCTCGCTGGAGGTGATCGACCTCTTCTTCGTGATGTCCGCTTACCTGCTCACGCTGTCGTACGCCCGCGCGGCCATCGACGGAGGCTCGATCCGTACGGGGAGGACCTTCCTCTTCCGGCGGGCGATCCGGATCCTGCCGCTGTACTTCCTGGCGGTGCTCGTCGTCTGGGCGAGCCGCAATCCGACGCTGCCGGGCGACTGGCGCGACCTGGTCGGACACCTCACCTTCACGCACGTCTTCGACCAGGAGCGGATCTTCTACACCCTGGGGCCCACCTGGTCCCTCTCCCTTGAGGTCGCCTTCTACCTGGCGCTCGTCGCGCTCGGGCCGCTCGCGGTGCGGGTGTGCCGGGGGCTCGCGACGCGGCGGGCGCGGGTCGCCGTGTGCCTGGCCGGGTGCGCGGCGCTCTTCGTGCTGCCGCTTGTCTGGATCTCCGTCGCGCACTACGCCGTCGGGGTGCCGCACACCGACTGGCCGGTGTACTTCGGTCCGCAGGCCCGCTTCGGGGGCTTCGCGGCGGGCATGGCGCTCGCGGTGCTGCTCGTGGCGCTCGGGGAGCGGGGCAAGCTGAGCGCGCGGGCGACGGTGCCTCTCGCGGCGGCGGCGCTCGCGGGGCTCTACGCCCTGTCGTACGTCTCCGAAGCCGGGAACTTCGCCCACACCTTCTACCACCCGATCGCGGCCCTGCTGTGGTTCGCGCTGCTCTACGCCACGCTGCACGTCCGCGCGCGTGAACAGGTCCGCTGGCAGGGCCTGTTGAGGGCGCGCTGGGTGACGGCGGTCGGGCTCATCAGCTACAGCCTCTACATCTGGCACGAGCCGGTGATGCTCCAGCTCATCAAGTCCGGCCTCGTGCCGACGAGTCAGGCGGGCTTCCCGTTCGCCGCCCTGATCGTCCTCGCCGTCGCCCTGGCGGTCGGGACGGCGAGCTACTGGCTCGTGGAGTACCCGGGGAGCCTGCTCGGCAAGGCGAAGGACGGCAGGGGAGCGGCGCGGGACTTCTATCCGGATCCGACGCGCTGACGCCTTCCGACGCGCTGACGCCTTCCGGCACGTGCCGCACGCGGCGACGCCGCCTCCCCGTGGGACGGGGGAGACGGCGTCGCTGCGGGAACTACGGGTGACGTCAGACCAGCCAGCCGAGGAAGTGGGCGATACCGGCGACGACGTCAGTGATGATGTTCATGGTGGTGCTTCTCCTTGTGGGACGTGCTCAGGATCTTTCAACTGCCGGTCCTCGTATGGGACATGGACCGGGAACGCGGCAACTACGGTCTGCAGCCCGTTGCTTGCGTTCCGTAATCATCGTCAATCACATGCGTCACATGCAATCCCTGGCGCGACGATCACCTGTTCCAGGGAACAACTGCTCCCCTGTTCGCATTTTCGAGATGCGAAGGGCCGGGAGGGGCGCGACGACGGGCACATGAAGGCCGTCGACGAATGGCTCAAGGAGGTCACGCCCTCCGGTGAGCTGCGGACCTGGTTCCACCAACACCGCGACCAGTACGAGGAGTTCGGCCGCCGCTACCGCGCCGAGCTCGCGGGGTCGGAGCAGCAGGACGCCATCGAGCACCTGCGTGAACTGGCGGCGGACGGGACGGTCACGCTGGTCACTGCGGTGAAGGACGTGGAGCACGGGCATCTGCCCACGTTGCGGGCCGAGTTGATGCGAGCGCCGAGCGGCGCCTGAGGCGGTCAGCCCGTCCGCGTGAAGGACCGGTGCGCCTCGACGAAGTGCCGCTCGCCCTTCGCCGTCTGCCCGGCGGGCGCGGAGACCCACAGGTCGTACATCTTGCCGCCCTCGTCCCAGCTCAGGTCGAAGGTGCGGCGCGGTCCGCCGTCGCCGGAGCCGCCGTCCCAGGTGAACTCCCAGACGGCCGCGGGGTGGCCGTTGTGCGTGGTCTCCCGGACCGAGCCGTCGCGGTAGCCGGGGTAGTCCGAAGGGCCGTCCTTGTGCGCCTGCCGCATCACCGCGATCGGCCCTTCCGGGTCCAAGGGCTGGGGGTGGACGCCGATGCGGAAGGCGTTGTCCGCCGAGTTGTAGAAGACGCGGGGCGGTTCGGACGAGCGGGCGAAGCCGGTGGGCGTCACCATCTTGAAGCCGGTCGGGTCGGACACCGTCCGGTAGCCCGCGGGGGCCGGGTCGTCGGCGGGCTCGTCCGGCTCGGCGGGGGCGGCCGTGCCGGCCGGGGTGGCCTTGCCGGTGCCTTCGGGGGAGGGCTTGGGCGCGGCGGGGCTCTTCTTGCCGTTCTTGCCGGGCTTCTCCGGCTTGTCGGCGCTCTTGGACGGCTTCTTGCCCGGCTCCTTGGTCTCCTGCTTCTCGCGCACCTCGTCCGCGGCGCCCCCGCCTCCCTTCGCCTCCGACCTCGTACCGGAGTCGTCCCGAGTCATGAGCCAGGTGCCCGTGCCGCCCGCCACGAGCGCGGCGACCAGTGCGCCGGCCAGGAGAGCCGTACGGATCCGGGGGCGCGCGGCCGGTGCCGGGGCGGAGCCGAGCACGATCGCCTCGTCGGGCGGGGACGGCCGCGCGGGCTTGGGGGTCACCGGCGTGCGGGGCACGGTGGGCATCCGCTCCTCCACCAGGAAGCCGCGCAGCGCCTGTTCGGCCTCGTTGGCGCCGAGCCGCCGCTCGGGATCCCGCTCGAGGAGACCGCGTACGACAGGGGCCAGTGGTCCCGCCGAGTCCGGGATCCTGATCTCGTCCATGACGACGGCGTGCAGGACCCCCGCCACCGAGTCGCGGTGGAACGGCGACTCGCCCTCCACGGCGGCGCAGAGCAGCACACCCAGCGACCACAGATCGGACTCCGGGCCCGTGCGCTTGCCCGACATGCGCTCCGGGGCGGTGTACTCGGGCGAGCCGACGAACGCGCCCGTCTCCGTGAGCGTCGTCTGCCCGGCGACCTGCGCGATCCCGAAGTCGGAGAGCACCACGCGCTCCGTTCCCGCCTCCAGGAGTACGTTCGCGGGCTTGAGGTCACGGTGCAGCACCCCGGCCGTGTGCGCGGCGCGCAGCGCGGCGATCAGGGCGAGGCCGATGCGGGCGGCCTCGGCGGGCGGGACCGGGCCCTCCAGGGCCATCCGGTCGGCGAGCGAGCGGCCGTCGATCAGCTCCATCACGAGCCAGGGCTGCTCGGCGTGCTGGACGACGTCGTGCAGGACCAGGATGCCGGGGTGCTTCACCTGCGCGACCGAGCGCGCCTCGCGCAGGGTGCGTTCGCGCAGGGCCGCCGCGTCGGCGGCCGACCGCCCCGCGTCGACGTGCAGCTCCTTCACCGCGACGGCGCGGCCCAGGAGATCGTCCTCCGCCCGCCAGACCGTGCCCATGCCGCCGCGCCCGAGCGGCGTCGTGATGCGGTAGCGCCCCGCTATGAGATCCCCGTGACTTGCCATGGCCGCATCATACGAACTCGCGTTGCATTTGGCCCAGTTGGGCCGATTGGTGACCGTGGTGCGCGAGTGGCGTGACCGAGCGGTGAAGGGAAGTGAACGGCGCACGTGTCGGAGGCAGGTGCCCCCGCGCGCCGGATGCGTGGAGTGTCTGATCGCATACTGTGGGTGACTTCAGCGGGCCGCGTCTGAGCGGCCCGCACGGGTGGATGGAGCTCACCATGATGCGACGACGCATGGCCGTGACCCTGGGGGCGCTCGCGGCCGCCGCGAGCCTGGTGATCGCGGTGCCGGGCTCGGCGTACGCGGCGGAGGGCGTCCTGATCGTCAACGGTCAGGAACACAAGGACCCGAGCGGCTGCTACCCCATCGACTGGTTCCCGTCCTCGGTGACCAACCACACCGACGCGATCGCGGAGGTGCACTCCGGCCCCGGCTGCACGGGCCAGGTCGAGTGGCTCGTCTACCCGGGCGAGACGTACCACACGGAGACGGCCCAGAGCGTCTTCATCCTCTGAGGCCTGTGGCCTTCTGGCTCCACCGAGTTCACCGCGTCCTCCCCGGGCGGACGCGGTACCGGCACCGGCGCCTCGCACCCGCGAGGCGCCGCGTGTGCGAGGTCGTGCCGCGCAGATCCTCATCGCGGCCTTACGCGGCGGCCGATAGGGAGATCCCATGCCAACTCCCCAGCTCCCGCCCGTCTCCGGCCCCGAGGGCCCGCTCCGCGCCGTGGCCCCCGCCCCGGTGACGCGCCCCAGGGCGGTGCTCTTCGACTTCTCCGGGACGCTGTTCCAGGTCCGGTCGTACGAGGACCGCATCCGCGCCGCACTGCCCGGCCCGGTGGGTGAGCAGGAGATGGACGCCATCCTCACCTCGCTCGAAACGGGCCTCTCGGACCCCGCCGTGATCGCGGCCCAGCACGCACGCGACGTCTCGTCCAGGGCCCACCGCCACGCGTTCACCACGTGGTACGCATCCGCTCCCGCGCTCGCCCCCTTCGCAGGCGTTCTCTACGAACAACTCCGTTCCCCCGAGCACTGGTTGCCGTACGCGGACGCCGAGCGCACCCTGGCCGAGCTCGACGCGCGCGGCATCGCGCTCGGGGTGGTCAGCGACGTCGGCTGGGATCTGCGGCCGACGTTCGCCCGGCACGGCCTCGACCGCTGGTTCGGCAGCTGGGTCCACTCGTACGAACACGACACGGAGAAGCCCGACCCGCGGCTCTTCGGCCACGCCTGCGCGGAGTTGGGCGTGGCCCCCGCCGACACCCTCATGGTCGGCGACCACCCTGCCAAGGACGGCGGAGCCGCGGGCGCCGGGCTGCGGTCCTATGTGCTGCCGGGGGGTGCGGCGCCGGGCGCGGTGCGGGGGCTTCGGGCCGTGCTGCGGCTCGTCGAGGGGCCCCACTGATCGCGGCGCCGCACCGCCGCGCTGACCAGGGCAAGGGCCTTGTCGGGAGCACGTCGAGAAGTTGTTAGCCTGCGGGGCGGATCATCGAACCCTGGAGGCCTCCGTGTCACCCGACCGCCCCACGATCGCCCTGGTCACCAGCAGGCCCCAGCTGGAGACCGGCCTCGACCGTGACCTCCCCGAGCTGGCACGTTCGCTCGGCGCGGCGGGCGCGGACGTCGCCACCGTGTCCTGGGACGACCCGCGGGTCGACTGGGAGGGGTTCGACCTCGTCGTCATCCGGTCCGCCTGGGACTACAGCGAGCGCGTCACCGAGTTCGTGGCCTGGGCGGGCCGTGTCGCGCGGCTCACCGTCCTGGCCAATCCGGCGTCCGTGGTGCGGTGGAACACCGACAAGCGGTACCTGGAGGACCTCGCGACGGCGGGGATTCCCGTCGTGCCGACCCGCTATCTGGCGCCCGGCGACACCGTGGAGATACCGGACGACGGCGAGTTCGTCGTCAAGCCCACGTCCGGTGCGGGCGCGCGCTACGCCGCCCGGTACGAGAAGGGCGCGTACGACGCCGCCGCGGCGCACATCGAGCGCATGCACGGCGAAGGCCTCACCGCGATGGTGCAGCCCTACATGCCGCGCATCGACGAGACCGGCGAGCGCGCGCTCGTCTACGTCGGCGGGCGGTTCCTGCACGCCGTACAGAAGGGCGCGGTGCTCGCGCCCGGCACGGCGTACGACGACGAGAAGATGCCGCACCCCGACCTGCGCCCGTGGCAGCCGACCCCCGCCGAACTCGCCCTCGCCGAGCGGGCGATGGCCGCCGTACCGGGCTCGCCCGAGCTGCTGTACGCGCGCGTGGACCTCGTCGACGACGCGGACGGCGGCGCGCCCTGCGTCATGGAGCTCGAACTCGTCGAGCCGAACCTCTTCCTCTTCCTGCACCAGGACTCGCTCGCAGCCGTGACCGAGGAGATACTGACCGCCGCGAGTTAATCGGGTGGACGTGGCGCGAGCGGCCTGATTAGCCTGCGGCCATGTCCAGTCCCGAGTCCGACAGACTCTAGCCACCGGCCGGCATGTCCGGTGGCCCTCTCTCACGTCACCGGATCCATCGCCGAAGCGCGGACCGACATCCCCTTTTTCTCCTTGGCGCGGCAGCCGCACGGCTGAGCCGCCGCCTTGTCGACCCCTGACGTGGGTGCGGAGTTCCCTCATGCCCTTTGCTCTCTACATGCTCGGCCTTGCCGTCTTCGCGCAAGGCACATCCGAGTTCATGCTCTCCGGTCTCGGCCCTGACATCGCCGCCGACCTCGACGTGTCCCTCTCGACCGCGGGCATCCTGACCTCGGCCTTCGCCGTGGGGATGATCGTCGGTGCGCCGTTGATGGCCGTCGTCGGCCGCCGGTGGCCGCGCAGGACCGCGCTGCTCGCCTTCCTTGCCGTCTTCCTGCTCGCCCATGTCGTCGGAGCGCTCACCGGCAGCTTCGCCGTGCTGCTCGCGACCCGGGTCGTCGGCGCGCTCGCCAACGCCGGGTTCCTCGCGGTGGCCCTGGTCGCCGCCGTCGGCATGGTCGAGCCGAACGCCAAGGGGCGGGCCACGTCCGTGCTGCTCGGCGGCGTCACCCTCGCCTGTGTCGCGGGCGTGCCCGGCGGCGCGCTGCTCGGGCAGTTCTGGGGGTGGCGGTCCGCCTTCTGGGCGGTGGCCCTGGTCTCGGTGCCCGCCCTCATCGCCATCCTGCGGTCCGTGCCCGCCGGTGCGCCCGACCCCGCGGGGGCCGGCGCGCGCGGGGAGCTGCGGTCGCTGCGCGCACCGCGCCTCCTGGTGACCCTGCTCCTGGGGGCGCTGGTGAACGGCGCGACCTTCTGCACGTTCACCTATCTCTCGCCCGTGATCACCAACGTCACCGGTTTCTCGCAGAGTTGGGTGCCCGCGCTGCTCGCGCTCTTCGGCGTGGGGTCGTTCATCGGGGTCACGGCCGCCGGGCGGTTCGCCGACGCGCGGCCCGTGCCGTTCCTGCTCACGGGCGCGGTGGCGCTGCTCGCCGGGTGGGTGCTGTTCGCGCTGACCGCCGGGAATCCGGTGGCGGCCGTCGTGCTCGTCCTCGTCCAGGGCGCGCTGTCCTTCGGCGTCGGCTCCGCGCTGATCACCCAGGCGCTGTACGCGGCGACCGGCGCCCCCACGCTCGCGGGCGGCTTCGCCACGGCCGCGCTGAACGTGGGCGCCGCGATCGGCCCCGTGGGCGGCGGCATCGCCCTCTCGGCGGGGCTCGGCCACCGCTCGCCGCTGTGGGTGAGCGCGCTGCTGGTGACGATGGCGCTCATGGTGGGGGCGGCGGCACTCCTGCGCAGGCGTCAGCCGCCGTCGGGGGAGTCCGGCAGCGAGAGCCGCTGCAGCAGCCCCCAGGTGAACTCCGCGACGCAGCGCCGCGGCTGACCGGCCCCGTCCGGCGCGGTGAAGGCGAGCCGCCAGCGCGTGGGCGCCGTGCCCTCCATCGGGCGGGCCGGGGCGAACGCGCGGGCGGCCTCGTCCACCGTGCACGACCAGGGGGTGAGGTCGTCCAGCGTATGGAGCGTCGGCCCCGGGGCGCCGGGCGCGCGGATCAGCCACTCGTTCCACACCGCGCCGTTCGGTGCGCGCAGGACCTCGAAGCGCAGGTCGTGCCAGAGCGGCACCGGCCACACCAGGGCCTCGCACTCCAGGTCGCCGATCCGGCGGGGCACGGTGGCCTCGGGGGCGCCGAGCACCGAGCGGTAGCGGGACACCGCGCCGCGCGAGCGGGCGGAGCGGCTCATCGCCTGCCAGCGGCGGTTGGCCTCACGCATCTGTGCGATGGAGGCGCCGAGCTCGTGGCGGGCCGCCTCCACCAGGTCCGGATTGTGGTCGGCCATGCGGCGCAACAGGACCAGCTGGAAGTCGAGAGGGGTGAACGGGCCCGATGACGCGGGGCCGTGGGCGGAGCTAGCGGACATGCGCTCCATGGTCGCGCACCACCGCGGCTCCCGGGCGGCGCCCGTCGGGAAGGAAGAGCACCGAGTTGACGTACCGGGGTCTGCGCGGTGTGAGCACCCTGCGCAGCAGCCCCTGCGACACGACGTACGACGTGTCGTTCTGGTGCGCCTCCAGGTCGAAGCCGACCAGCGGAAGCCATGTGTCGTGGGGCAGGACCCAGCCCTGGTAGCCGTGGTGCCGGGTGAGCAGATCGATGATCGGTTTGATCGGCTGGATGCGGGACTCCAGCTCGATGAAGAGGGCGGGACGGTCACGGGTGAGCAGATCGTGGGCGCCGTGCAGGACCGGCAGTTCGTTGCCGTCCACGTCGATCTTGATGAAGTCGACGTCGCGCAGGCCCAGCCCGTCCAGGGTGAGGCAGGGCACCTCGACCGCCTTGGCGTGGATGTCCCTGCGGATGAGCGAGGAGACCCCGCGGTCCCCGCGGTCGCCCTGCGGCAGCCAGAGCCTGGCCGTGCCGGGGCGGTCGGTGGCGGCGGCCTGGATCACCCGGACGTTGCCCGGCGTGGAGGTCTCAAGGAGCCTGGCCAGATGCGGGACGGGCTCCACGGTCACCACGCGGCGCGCACGCGAGGCCAGGCGGCGCGACCAGGGGCCGTACCAGCCGCCGACGTCCACCGCCGTGGAGCAGCCGCGCGGGCAGAGGTCGGAGAGGCGGGCGAGCTCCGGCTCGAAGCGGGGGTAGACGAGGCGGGCCAGGGAGGCGATCAGCCGGGCGGGGAGGTGCGGGGCGAGGCGGGCGGCCACCGTCTTGTGGGGCTTGGCGGCGGACCTTTCGGGCCCCGTCACGGGGAGATCCGCTTCAGGAGCTGCTCGTGCTCGTCCTCCGACATCTGCTCTCCCGATGAGGGCAGCAGCTGCGGTATGCCGTCGACGATCGGGTAGCGGCGGCGCAGGCGCGGGTTGTAGAGGACCTCTTGCGGCACGAGGGGTTCCGCGGGCTCCAGAAGATGCAGCGGCCCCTTGTCCAGCGGACAGGCCAGGATCTTCAGAAGCGGGTCTTCGGGGTTCATCAGCTCGTCAACTCCTTGGTCGGGGGCGTCGGTTGAGGCGGGGGTGCGTCGTGCTTGGGCATGGCGAGGAGCACGGACACCGCGAGCGCCGTGCCCGCGATCCGCAGGGCGAGCCGCAGCGGCTCCTCGGGCAGCGGCTCGCCGAACGCCAGGGTCCCGAGTACCGCGGTGAAGAGCGCGGTAACCGTCGTGCACACGGGGACTATGAGAGAGGCCCGGCAGCGCTGCAGTGCCGCCTGGGACATGACCAGGCCGAACGCGCCGGTGAACAGCAGGAGATACGGATACGGGGAGCGCAGCAGGTCCAGCAGCGCGGAGCCGAGGTCCTGCGTGGTCAGATAGCTGGACACGCCCTTGATGGCGAGCGAACTGACGCCGTAGAGGAGCCCGACGGCGACGCCGTACTCGACCCCGGTCGTCGGCAGCCGGTGGCGGTGCTTGGCCCGCCGCTCGGCCGATCCGTAGAGCAGGACCCCCGCCGCGAGCGAGGGCAGACAGACCGTGAGGACGAGCGGCACGGGCGCGCTGCGGCTCACGGTGTCGGCCTCCTCGCTCAGCGAGAGGACGACCATGAGCAGCGCGAGGAGGATGGCCCCGACGGCGTACCGCTCGCGCCCCGACGTCTGCTCCCCGAGCAGCACGGAGGAGAGCAGCAGCAGGAGCACGAGCCCGGAGACGAAGATGCCCTGCGCGGCGGCGATCGGCAGCGTTCGGTAGACGGCGAGCTGCGCGCCGAACCCGGCGGCGAGCGCGAGCGATCCGCCGATCCACAGCGGGCTGGAGATCACCTGCCGCAGCAGCCGTGCCGGACTGCGCACGCTGACGGAGGGCATCGCGGTGAGGGCACGTTTCTCCAGGACGAACCCGGTGCTGTAGAGGACGTTCGCAAGGAGGGCCGCGGCCACACCCCACCACATGCCTTACGTCCTTCGGGCGTGCAGCAGCAGGATCGACGAGGCGCTCGGCACGGCGCAGGCGAGCCGGTCCAGGGCGCGCAGCGGACGCGGTACGCCGTGGAAGGGCGCACCGGCGACCCGCACCACCTCGAAGCCGGACGCGGCGACGAACTCCCGCAGCGCGCGGGCGGTGTAGAGCCGCAGATGGCCCACGACTTCGCTCCCCGGCCGCCCGTGGATGCCGCGCAGACTGACCTCGGAGAAGACGGGCTGCACCCCGGCGAGCAGGAGCCCGCGGTTGTACCAGGCGGCGAGGTTGGGTGTGGACAGCATCAGATGCCCCCCTGGCCTGAGCACTCTGCGCAGTTCGTCGAGAGCGCTGTCGGGATCGACGAGATGCTCGATGACCTCGCTGAAGAGGACGGCGTCGGCGGAACCGTCGCCGAACGGCAGCCCTCCGTCGGTGAGTTCACCGCGCACGACGTACGGAAGGTGCGCGTGCGCCCGCTTGAGGGCGTCCTGGGACCAGTCGACGCCGACGACGCGATGCCCCGCGAGGAACGGGGCCGCTGCCGCCGCCGCGGTGCCGTCGCCGCAGCCGATGTCGAGGACGACGGAGGTGCGGGCGGTGGCGGGGCCGATGGCGTCGGCGAGCATCCGGGCCTGGCGCAGGCTGCGGGCGTCGCCGGAGGCCACGGGGACGGAGGGGTCCTCGTAGAAGTCCCGCAGGTCGCGGGGTGCGGTGCTCGTGCTGGTCCTGGTGCTGGTACTGGTCACGGCGTGGTCCCCTCCTCCGTGTGCTCCGTGGCGTGGAGGTAGTGCTCGAAGAGGTCGCGCAGATGGGCTCCGTCGCCGCTGCTGAGCAGGGACTTCGACCAGCGCAGGGCGACGTGCAGACGGCCCGCGGTGGACGCCGTGGTCACGGTCAGGCCGCGCGGCAGGCGTGCGGGGGCGGAGAACCAGACGGCGTGCGCGCGTCCCGCGTCACCGAAGTCGAGGGAGTACGGAACGCGCCCGATGTTGCTGAGCAGCGTGGTGGAGGTCCAGGGCGCGGCGGCTCTGCGCAGGCCGCGCGTGACAGCGGCCCTGAGGGTCACGGGCAGGACGGGCGAGGTCAGAAGAGCCGCACCGCGGCCGAGTTGGGGCCGGGGGAGGGCCTTGAGGGCGCGGGTGCGGTCGGCGGTGCGGCGCAGGAGTGCGCCGATGTCCTGCGGCCCCCAGTCCTCGGAGGTCAACTCGGCCGCGCTGAACGGCACTTCGACGAGCCGCGTGCCGTTGCCGATGGGCATGTCCATGTCCCGGGTCCGGTCGTCGACGGGCATGGTGATCCGGAACGGCTTCGGCCGGGCCCCGTGCTCCCGGTTCCAGTGCGCGATCATCAGCGCGGTCGCCACCATGAGCTGATCGTTCACGGTGAACGGCGCCCCCTTGGGCCGCCGCGGCACGGACAGCTCGGCGACGAGCATGCCGTTGCCGGGGGAGGGCTCAGGGGTGCCGCGCGAGACACGGGCGGGAGGAGCCCACCCGGAGGGCGCGTCGCCGACGTCCTCGGCACTCTCGGGCGCGGAGGACGAGGGCGTACGCAGCGGGGGCGCGGCGGGGGAGTTGTCCTGCCCGCCGTACAGCTCGGCGGCGGTGGCGAGGACGCGGAGGCAGGCGGGGCCGTCGAGGGCGGTGTGGTTGATGGTGAGGAAGAGGACGCTGCTGCTGGCGGGGCGCGTTTCGCTGGCGGGGCGCCCTGAACCGGAGGGGGTGCCGCTCGCGTTGCCCTCGCTGCCCGCACTGCTCGCGGCGGGTGCGCCGTCGACGGCGGGGCGCCCGGACCCGGCCGCGCCCGTCTCGCCGACTGCGGAGGCCGAGACGCCGGGAGCGAGGCCTTCGCCGGGCGGTGCGCCCGTTCCGCCCGAGCCGTTGCCCCCGCCGGAGGCGATCCCCCCGCTGTCCCCGCCGGAGGCTGCGATGACCTCCAGGCGGATCGGGGGTGAGGCCGACAGGGGCGGGGCCTCGGACAGGGAGCGGACGCGGGCCTTCTTCAGGGCGTCCCGTTCCGGGGACGGGAACGTCACCACCTCCACGTCCGGCTCCGCCGTCAGTTCCCACTCGTAGCGGCGGCGGTACCAAGGCCCGCGCGCCTCCCGCATCAGGATGCGCGGGTGGCGGCGCAGGGCCTCGTTGAACGCGGCCTTCAGGCGGGCCGGGTCCGGGGTGCCCGGCAGGTGGACCTCGATGTGTACCGTCTCCGGCTCCTCCTCCTGGAGACAGTGCCGGGCGACCTCGTCGACGACGGGGAACGGCACGCGCTCCGGGGGCCGTTCGGGTCCGTCCGCGTGACGTGCCGGGTGATCGAGTGCGGTCATCGTTCCGTGTCCTCCCCGGGGGCGGAGGGCGCCGCGGCTCCCGCGAGCCCCTCCGCCGGCCTTGGCCTGCGCCGCCTGAAGCGCGTGGTCCGCGCGGTCCGCGTGCCCGACGGCGCCGGTTCCGGCTGGGCGGACGCGGGGCCCCTGGCGGAGATGGTGGAGCTGGTGGCCGCCTGCGGCGCGCCACCGTCCTGGCCGCTGCCGGGGCCGCCCGGCTCGTTCTCCCCGCGCTTCCTGCGCGGCAGCGGCGTCGTCCCCAGATCCCGGTCGGGACCCAGCGGTTGAGGCGCCACCGGAGGAGCCGCGGGCGGCGGCTGGTGCGAAGGCGGACCCCATGGGGCGGCCTCGCCACCTCCGCCCGTGTCCCCGGATCCGTACGCTGCCGGTGCCTCCGCGGCGGTGCCCCGCACGCTCACCAGCGCAGCGAACAGAGCGATGAGCGCCAGGAGTTGGGCGGCCGGGCTGAACGCGCCCGCGTCCGACGTGGTCGGCTCACCGGCTCCCACCGCCGCCACGATCCCCGCCCCGGCCATCGCCACGAAGGCGAGCGGGACGAGCAGCGAGTGACGGCGCCACGCGAGGAGGGCGAGCGCGGGCACGAGCAGCGCGAACCAGCCCGCGATCACCGCGGCCACCAGGGTCAGCGCCACCGTGCCCAGGATCAGACCGGGCGCGGGCGGCGCCAGGTCGGGACCGTCCGGGTTCGGCTCGCGGCGCCGGATCAGGACCAGGGCGAGCAGGGCGAGAACCGCGACACCGCCGCCGATCAGGCCGATCTCGTAGATCCGGGACGGCTCGTAACTCAGCTTGACCGTGCCGCCCTCGCCCTGGGGGACCAGGAAGCCCTGCTGCCAGCCGTCGAGGCGTACGGACGACAGCTCCTTGCCGTTGAGCGTCGCCTTCCAGCCGTCGTTGATGTTCTCGTACGTAGAGAGGTAGGAGGCCGAGCCCGCGCCCACCGCGATCTCGCGCCGGTCGCCGAGCCAGTCCTTGATGTTCAGGGACCGGGACTCTTCGTCGATCGTGCCCGGCGTCCCCTGCGTCAGCGAGACGTCCATGAGGGTGAGCGGACCCGCGTCACCGGCCTCGACGGTGTGCTCGCCGGAGCCGAGGGAGACCTTCGTGTTCTCCGTGCCGCGCGAGCAGAGCGTCACCTCGATGGGCCGCCGCTCGACCAGATCCCGTACGGAACCCTTGGCGCTCGTCGCGTACAGCTTGCCGTCGACGGCGAGCTCCGGGCCCTCCCCGCAGGCGAGTTCGAACTTCTCCGAGGCCGCGGGCTGCTTCGTCCGGTACTTGTCCAGGGCCGGGACGTAGACCTCGGTGAGGCCCACCGGCAGCTGCAGGTCGTCGTCCGCCACCGGGTTGTGGACCGTCAGGGGCGCGGTCTCGGTGATCGTGACGGTCAGCTCGTCCGTGGTGATCGGCGAAAACCGGGCGTTGCCGTTCTCGTCGACGCCCGCGACCGCCGCGCCGTCCGGCGAGCTGATCTCGATCTTCTGGGGGCGCGTAGAGAGTCCGCCCGCCGCCGGAAGGACGATCTCACCGATCGGCTGCTTGCCCTTCCACTTCAGATGGACCACCGGACTGTCACCGGCGATCCAGGCCGTCGTCAGATCGCCGTCCGTGAGGTTGCGCGGCGACAGGCTGCCGCCGAGCTTCGACGTCGAGTCGGCGCTCGCGACGATCTGGTCCTTCTGCTCCGGAGCCACCTTGTAGAGCAGCTTGTCAAGATCGGACCCCGGCACGGCGACCGCGCTCGCACTCACCTCGTACTCGGCCTCGGCCGGAGTCTCGAAGCGGCGGTGCAGCCCCGCCTCGGAGTTGACCGGCGACAGCGCGCTCGGGTCCGAGGAACGGTGCATCGAGTACGTCGTCGCGTCGGCGCCCGCGGCACCCTCACGACCGGCGTCGGCCCCGGTGTCCTTGGGCATCTGGAGCAGCTTCGTCACGCGCACACCCGGCACGGTGATCTCCGAGAACCCCGCGCCCGTCAGGCCCTCGTGGCCGATCTGCGCGTCCAGGATGGTGACCTTCAGCCAGCTGGAATCACCGGCAGGGGCCTTGATGCTCTGCCGCATGCCGTTGGGCTGGAGCGCACTCGTGCGGCTGCCCTGCTCCGTCTCCACCTTCACCCGCGTCGGCGCGGCCCGCACGCCCTCCTGGGGCAGCGGGATGACCCGGATCGAGGAGGGGATCGACTCCTTGGACCGGAACTCCGCCTTGATCCAGGCGCCCTTCGGCTTTCCGGGGCTGCCCTCGGCCCACGCAGTGGCGGGGTTGCCGTCGAAGGCGTTCACGGGGTCGTACTGCGGCAGGTGGAAGAGCCAGTTGCCGTAGCTCGACGCCGTCACGGACTTCGCGCCGCGCAGCACCGCCGTCGTCTGGTGCTCGATCCCCTCGGTGGGCAGGATCTGGTGCGGCTTCTTGCCCGGCTCCTGGAGGGCCTCGCTCGCGTTGCGTTCGCCCGGTGTGTACGTGTAGGAGGTGTTGGAGTTGACCAGCCCGAAGCGCGTGTCCGCGCGGCGAAGGCCGTCACCGACCGCCTGCAGACCGGGAGTTCCGACGCCCGGGTGGTTGTCGCCCGTCAGGACGGAGGGGCGGTCGCGCATCGAGGGGTCGGCGGACAGCTGGAGCAGCGACTCGGGGCCGCCGCTCACCACGGCCGTGTTGGAGACCGGCTTGATCCCGGCCTGCCCCGGCCGCTCGGCGCCCGGGCCCGGGGCGTAGATCTCCACCGCGCGCTCGCGCGGGTAGAGGCCCTCGACCTGGAGAGGAGTGTCCTCGGGGATCGTCCCGCCGGTTTCCTTCGGACCGAAGCCGGTGACACGGTCGAAGCCCGACTCCTCCAGGGTCCGCTTCACGGTCGCGGTCGGCACGTTCCCGACCTGGTCGGGGTCGAGGTCATTGCGTACGACGACGTAGTACAGGCCCGCGCGCGTCAAGTAGTCGCGCAGACCGGGGACCGCGCCGCCCGTCGCGAGCGCCTGCTCCACCGCGTCCATCGCGCGCCGGTTGCCGGGCGTGCCGAACGGGACGTAGTCCCGCTGGGCCCAGCGCGACTCGGCGAGCACGTCGAGGGGCTGGTCGATGGGCGAGCCCCAGGTGTAGATGCCGTGCGCGGTGGCGGGCACCACGAGCGCGCGGGAGTCGGGGGAGTACTTCTTCAGCCAGTCGCCCGTCGCCTCCCAGTAGTTGGGCAGCTTCTGGAACGAACCGGGCTGGAGGATCGAGCCGTTCAGGTAGGGGAAGGCGAGCCCCGGAAGGACCAGCAGGGCGGCGATCAGCGGGGCGAACTTGCGCCCGCGCACCGGCCGCGCCCCGCGCGACTGCGCGGCCACGCCCACGAGATGCATCAGACCGAAGACCAGCGCGAGCGCGAGGCCCGTCTGGAACTTGTAGATGTTGCGGAAGGGGACGAGCCCGCCGTTCAGCCACGACTGCACGGTCTCGTGGAAGGGCGCCCCGAACGCGCCGCCGTACCCGGCGAGCGTGACAAGGACGACCGAGAGCACGGTCAGGACAAGCCAGCGCCGCTCGGGCAGGTCGCGCCGCGCGAGCCCGGCTAGGCCGAGGGCCGCGGCGAGCGCCGAGCAGACCACGACGATCACGGACGTCGCGACCGTCCACCCCGCGGGCAGCCATGCCTCGCCGAAGTGCAGGTACGCGACCCAGTTGCCGGCGCCGCGCAGCGTCTCCGTGGCCGACATCGTGCCGGTCGTGGTGGCCGAATTCTCCACGTACGGAAGGAAGTTCTCGCCGTAGATGCCGAGCATCAACAGCGGTACCACCCACCAGGCGGTGGCGAGGATGACGCCGGGCACCCACCAGGTGATCAGCTTCCGCTTGCGCGGGCCGTTCGGTCTCGACAGCAGATACAGGCCCACCGGCAGCAGGGACGCCAGCGTCGCCGCCGCGTTCACGCCGCCCATGAAGGGGATGACGAGCGCGGACCGCAGGGCGGCGGAGCGCGCGCTGATCCGGTCGTTCGTCAGCGGGAGCAGCACCCACGGCAGCAGGGCGCCGGGCAGCGCCGCCGCCGACGTCGACCCCACGACGACCGTGAACGTCGGCCACAGGGCGTACGCCACCGCGCCGATCAGCCGGCTCGAACCGCTGCCGATCCGCAGCCTCTCGGCGAGCCGCAGCGCACCCCAGAACGCGGTGGCCACGATCAGCGAGAGCCAGAGCCGCTCCGCGAGCCACACCGGCAGCTGGACGAGGTCCGCGAGGCCGTAGAACGGCAGCATCGGCCACGTATAACCGACGTACTGGTCCTGGATACCGCCGAACCCGCCCCGGTCGTGCCACAGCTGGCCCAGGTCGGAGAGGAACTGCCAGGGGTCGACGGCGACACCCAGCTTGGTGTCGAACGTCATCCGCCCCGGCTTCACGGCCAGGAAGAGGACGAAGACCACGGCCCAGAACCCGAGGAGCCAGCGCTTGGAGCGCGGGCCTCCGCCGGGTTCGGGGGCGTCAGCCGTTGGACGGACTGCCGCCGGGGGTGGGGCCTGGACCGTGGTCATGGACACCGCCTGAGGATGAGGAGGAGATTCCAGGTGGCGAACTCGCGTACACCCGGCACTTTGGTGATGCCACCGGCCAGGAACGGCCAGTAGCGGGACCGTGCGGACACGACGGACACGTCTTCCCTCGCCCGCACTTGGCGCAGGGTCGGGCCGACGTGGTGAGCGAAGAGGTTCTCGCCGAGCGTGTGTTTGGCTGTCTTGCCGGTACGCCGTTCATAGCGGGCCCGCGCGCGGGCGCCGCCGAGGTAGTGCCAGGGCGCCCACTCGTGGCCGCCCCACGGCGAGTACCAGTTGGTGAAGGAGACGTAGATCAGGCCGCCCGGCCTGGTCACCCGCACCATCTCGCTGAGGAACGTCTGCGGATCGTCCACGTGCTCGAGGACGTTGGAGGAGAAGGTGACATCGGCGACGCCGTCCGCCAGCGGGAGCAGGTACCCGTCGGCGACGACCGAACCCTCCGGCGGCTTGGCGCCCAGCTCGGCCGGGTCCGGCTCGAAGAGGAAACTCTGCGCGCCGCGCCGCCGGAACTCCTCGGTGAAGTAGCCGCCGCCACCGCCGACATCGACGACGACGCGGTCCCTGACCGGTCCATAGGCCTCGACCTGGTCGGCGGCGTCACGGGCGAGCAGGGTGTAACACCGCTCGGGCTCTTGCTGCTCGCGCAGGAAGGCCCGGAAGAGGGTGACGGAACGGCGCAGGGACGGGTCCTTCACACGGACCCCTGGGATGTCCGGTGGGTGACGATCGCCTCGGAGGCCACCGCCTGGAACTCGCGCACGGAATTGGCCCACCGGTAACTGGTGGCCCGCTCACCGGCGGCCTTGCCGAACGCCCTACGGCGCTCGGAGCTCAGCGCCAGGGTGCACCAGGCGGCGGCGAAGGAACTCTCGCCCCGGGCGAGCAGCCCGGTCACGCCGTCCTCGATGGAGTCACGCACACCCGGTACGTCGAAGCCGATCGCCGGTGTCGAGCGGGTGGCCGCCTCGGTGATGACCAGGCCCCAGCCCTCCACGGCGGAGGGATGAAGCAGCATCCACGCCTCGCAGAGCAGCCGGTGCTTCTCGGCCTCGGAGACATGGCCCTTGAACTCCACGCCGGGACCCGCGAGTTGTTGCAGGCGCTGGCGCTCGGGCCCGTCGCCCACGATCACCAGACGTCCTCCGGTGACGGGTCTGACGCGCTCCCAGAGGCGAAGGAGCAGATCGATGCGCTTGTACTCGACGAGCCGTCCCATCGCCAGGAACAAGGGCTCGTCCGAGCGGGGATGGAGCGGGCCCGGCTCCTCGACCCCGTTGTGGACTATGCGTATTCGCTCACGCTCGACGCCTATCGCGCGCAGCGCGGTGGCCGTCGACGGCGAGACGGCCACCAGGAGATTGCCGCGCTGGGCACCGGAGAGCGACCAGTGTTCGAGTCTTCGGCCGAGCCGGGCCGCGGGGGCGAGCGCGCCCTGGAAGCGCATCCCCCACAGGTCGGTGTGGACGTGGTTGACCAGGCACAGCGTGGGCCCGCGGTGCCACAGCGGCGCCAGGTACGGCATGCCGTTGCAGACCTCGACCAGCAGATCGCAGTCGCCGACCTGCCGGGTGAAGGCGGAGCGCGAGCGCAGATAGTGCCCGAGGTCCCCGCCGGCCGACACGACGCGGTAGTCGCGGAAGGCGGCCGGTCCCCCGCACAGGAGGGTGACCTCATGGCCGAGCTTGCTCAGCCCGTCGGCCAGCCGGTCGACGAGCAGTTCGGATCCGCCCGCGGCCGGGTTTCCGAGGTCGCGCCGGGCGAGAAAAACGATCCGGCTCGGCTGCGGGGGAGGTGCCGGGAGCCGTTGCGCGACCCGGGGGGCGGCGTCGCGCAGCGGAGAAGGCACGTGCTGGGGCATGCGTGCTCCAACTCGTCAGGGTGCGGAACCGTGAGGTCGCTATGGGGGGTTGCACCGTTCGGGGGTCGCTTGCGGAGGTGCTGTGCTCGGACTGTGCGAGGGCGGTGCGGGGGCGGTGCGGGGACTGTGCTCGGGGTGGGGTGGTTAGTTTTCGCCGCCGTGTTCGGCGCGGCTACTCACCGAAGTGACAACTTTCGGGGTTTCAACTGCTGACGTCTCATCACATCGTGGTGGGTTGCAGGGCGGTTGGTGACGTATCGCTATTCGGACCGCTCGGCTCCGCCGCGGAACCCGGCCCTCCGGGCCCTTGTGCCCCACTGTCGGAACGCCGTCCGCGCAGGACGAGAACGCCTCCCGCGATCGCGAGCAGCGCACCCAGCACACCCGTCCCGACCGGCAGCGTCTCGCCCAGGAGCTTCAGCCGGCTGCTGTCGTCGTCCGCGAGCTCGACCTGCGCCTTCTGGGTCTTCTCGGTGAACGCGATGCGCTTGCTCTCAAGCAGCACCGTCGCGTCCTTGTCCGAGCCGGGCGCGCGCAGCGTCTTGCGGGGGCCGATCGCCGCGTAGATGATCCGGCCGGTGCGCTTGTCGGCGACCAGCTCGACGCCGTGGTTGGAGTACCACTCCTCGGCGAGCACGTTGCTGCGCTTGGGCTGCCCCACCAGGCGGCCCGGCACGAGGCGGGTCCCGGTCTTGGCGGGCTTCACCTTGGCGGTGAAGCGGTAGCCCTCGTAGCCCTGGATCTTCTTCGTGCCCCGGAAGGTCAGCGGAACGGTCGCGCCGAGGGTGTTGTCCCACCAGACGTAGGAACGCCGTTCCACGTCGAAGGGGAACTTGAGGTAGGCCTCGCCCTCGAAGTACGGCTTCTCGTCGCAGCAGTGCACCGGCTTGTTGGTCTCGCGGTCGGTGACCCAGCGCTCCTGCGTGAACTGGAGCGAATCGTGCGGGTCCGAGGCCGGCAGGGACTTGTCCGGATCGACGGACGTGACCACGTCCCAGACGGCGTGCTCGCTGGTGCTGTCGTCGACGTCACCGCGCACCTGGCGCGTGACCGTGAGGTTCTTGCCGTGCACCGTCTTGATCTTCTCGGTGTCGAAATAGCTCCCTTTGCCCTTGAACACGGTGGTCGTGTCGATGTCGACAGGCGTGCGTTTCGCCCGTGGCTCGACGTACCACGCGAGCATCGGAGCCAGGACGAGCAGAAAAACGCCGAGTCCGAGGAGGATCAGCGAGAGGGGCGAGGCTGTGCGGCGCATCCGGCACTCCTGGGGGCGGGTGAGAAGTGTTACCGAGCCGTAGGGGCCGGAACGCTAGGCGGACCCTTGACGAAGTGTCAATGCGTTGATGAAACTGTGCACCTGCCGGGTGGGGCCGGTGAGGGACTGTGCGCACGACATCCGCGCGACCTGGGTGGGGACGACCTCCAGCAGAGAGGCTGACCCTGACATGCACCGATTGCTCGCCGCCGGTCTGACCGTCGTAGCCGCCGCGGCACTCGCCGTGGCCGCCGCGTTCGGCGTCGTCGCGCTCCTGAACGCGACCCCGGAACAACCCAACACCCCCCTCGTGCATTACGAGACTGCCCCGCGGGGACAGTGAGTGGCCGTGCCCGTGACCGAGAGCCAGGGGTCGCTTTCCGTCCGCTCGGCCTGGCGCGACGTACCGCCCATGCAAGTGCGCCGGTTCGCCGCGCTCGCCCTGGACGAGGTGCCCGCCCTGGCGCAGGACATCCTGCGGCAGATCCGCTCGGAGTACCCCGGCCTGCCCGTCGTCCTCGACGACTCGGGCGAACCCATGGCGCTCATCGGCATACGCCGCGCCCTGGAGGGCTTCGTCCAGCAGATCGCGGCCGCCGAGGGCGGGCGCCCGTGCTACCCCCTTGAGGTCTTCCAGGAGTTCGGCAGGGGAGAGGGGCTGCACGGCCGCAGCCTCGACTCGCTCCAGGCGATCTACCGCCTCGGCGTACGGCTCGCCTGGCGCCGCCTGGCCGAGATCGGCCAGCAGATCGAGATCCCGCCACCGGCCATGTACGAACTCGCCGAGTCCGGCTTCGAGTACCTGGACGGCCTGGTCGACCAGTCCGTCCGCGGATACGCCGAGGCGGCGGCCCGGCAGGCCGGTGAACGGCTGCGCCTGCAGCGGAAGTTGATGGAACTGCTGCTCTCCGAACGCCGCGGGGAGTCCGGGGCGGGAGCACCGGCGGATTCCGGTTCCGGTTCCGGTTCGGGTTCCGGCTCCGGTTCGCACTCCGGGTCCCGGCAGCCCGGCGCCCGCAGCGCCCTCGACGAACGGGCTGCCCGCGTCGGCTGGCAGCTGCCCGAGCGGGTCGCCGTCGGCGTGCTCCTTCGCCCCGCGCGGGAAGCCGTGGCGCCCGCCGTCGGCCAGGGCGTCCTGCTCGACATGGAGACCGAACAGCCCCGCATGGTCGTCCCCGACCCGGACGCCGCCGGGCGCCCCGAACTCCTGCGGCGCGCCATGGCGGGCTGGTCCGGCGCGATCGGCCCGCCCGTACCGCTCGCCGACGCCGCGAAGTCGCTGCGCTGGGCGGAGGCCGCCGTCCGCCTGATGGAACGCGGCCTTCTCCCCTCCGGCGAGGTCCTGCACTGCACGGAGCACACCGAAGCCCTGGTCCTGCTCCAGCCCGAGGAGCTCATCGAGGACTTGGCCCGCCGCTGCCTCGCCCCGCTCGCGCACTGCGGACCGGCGCACGGCCGCCGCCTCGCCGAGACTCTGCTCGCCTGGCTGGAGACGCGGGGCGGAGCGCCGGAGGTCGCGGCCCGCCTCGGGGTGCACCCGCAGACGGTGCGCTACCGCCTGCGGCAGATCAGGGAGCTGTGGGGCGACGAGGTCGACGACCCGGACCGCCGCTTCGAGCTGGAACTGGTGCTCAGGGCGAGGCGGTTGCGAGGGGAGCTCGGACGGGTGAGCTGAGCGCCGACGTTCGGACAGCCGTACGGGTAGCCTGCCGCAATGGACATAGCGGTACGCGCGCAGGCAGCACTCGGTGAGGGTCCCACCTGGGATGCCGCCGCCCAGCGGCTCATCTGGGTCGACATCCTGAGCTCACGCGTCCACACGTACGACCCGTCGACCGGGCACCGCTCGGTCCTGGCCACCGAGCAGCACGTCGGCGCCGCGAAGCCGCGCGCGGGCGGCGGCCTGGTGGTGAACCTGCGGGACGGCGTGGGCCTCTACGACTCCGTGGCCGACGGCGGCGCCTTCCGCTGGCTGCACCGCGCGGTCGTACCGGGCCGCAGGGGCAACGACGCGGCGGTCGCGCCCGACGGTGCGCTCTGGGCGGGCACGATGCGCTACGACGAGGGAGTGGGCGGCGGCAACCTGATCCGGCTGACCGGCGACGGCACCGCGACCGAGGTCTACGACGACGTGTCCGTCAGCAACGGCGTGGGGTGGAGCCCCGACGGGCGCTCCATGTACTACATCGACACCCCGACCCGGCGCATCGACGTACTGGAACCGGGTGACGGCCAACTCCCGGTCTCCAGGCGCCCCTTGGTGACGATCGAGGACGGCGCCGGATACCCCGACGGCCTCACCGTCGACGCCGACGGCTGCGTCTGGGTCGCCCTGTGGGACGGCGCCGCCGTCCGCCGCTACACCCCCTCCGGCGCCCTGGACCGGGTGATCGAACTCCCGGTGGTCCGCCCGACCGCGTGTGCCTTCGGCGGCGCCGGTCTGCGCGACCTCTACATCACCTCCGCTTCCACGGGACTTGAGGCGCCGCACCCTCTGTCCGGCTCCGTGCTCGTGGTGCCGGACGCCGGGCAGGGCATGGAACAGGCGGCGTTCGCCGGTTAGGGCAGCCGTCGAGGCCTCGTGCCGGGCGTTGAGGCCTCGTGCCGGGCGTGGAACAGGCGGTTTGCCCCATAGGGGAAGCCGACGCGGCTGGAACACTCGATTCCGCACACAACCTTCACGGCAGCGGCTTCCTCTGTTCCCCGCGGCTCACTTAGCCTCCATGCCTCATGGACTACTGCCACCCGTGCCACAGGCACCTCAACGGCGCCCTGGCCTGCCCGGGGTGCGGAACCCCGGCCGAAGCCTGCCGTGAGTACGCGGAGGCGGTCGCCGCACAGGACGAGCCGGAGGGTGCCGAGCGGGAGCACGACGACGTGGCGCCGCGTGGCAGGGGCCGCCGCCGGGAGCGTGGCCGCCGGGCCCACCGGCGCAGACGCCGCAAGGTCCTGCTGATCACCGCGGGGCTCGCGCTCGCGGCCGGTGGCCTGAGCCTGGCCGAGCTCGGCATCGAGGGCCCCTCGGACGAACCGACTGCTGCGTCGTCGCCGGACGGGGGAGCGGGCGGCTCAGCGTCACGGAAGCCCACCGGCCCGGACAGCGCCCCGGTGACGGGCGCCGAGTCCACCGCGGCCACGTCGGCGGCGCCTTCGGCATCGGCGTCAGAGTCCGCGAAGGACAAGGCGGCCAAGGAGGCGAAGAAGGCCAAGGACGCCGAGAAGGCGGACGCGGACGCTGCCGACAAGGACCCCGATTCCGCGGCCCCGGCCACGACCTCGGCGCCGGACACTCCGGACAGTCCGGATGCTCCGGACAACCCCGGGACCACTCGCCCCACGCCCCCGCCGAGCACGCAGCAGCCGGATCCGACGCCTGAGCCGGAGCCGTCGGAGACGTGCGACCGCTTCCTGTGGTGGTGCACCTAGCCGTCGTCGGCCGGTGGGGCCAGGGCCGGAGGGGTCAGGGCCGGAGGGGCCAGGGTCAGCCTGCGTCCTCGCCGATCATCCTGCGCAGCAGCCCGCGCAGCGAGAGCCGCTCCTCGCGGGAGAGCTCGGCCAGCGGTTCGCGCGCGAAGTCCAGCGAATCGCGCAGGCTGCGGGCGACCGTCAGGCCCTCATCGGTCGGCGCCGCGAGCTTCACCCGGCGGTCGGCCGGGTCGGGCCGCCGCTCGACGAGCCCGCGCGACTCCAGGCGGTCGATGATCCCCGTGATGTTCGACGGCTCACACTTCAGTTTCTGCGCTATGCGCCGCATGGGCAGCGGCTCCAGGGAGAGCAGCCCCAGGACGCGGGCCTGCGCACCCGTGAGGGCGTGCTTGCCCGCCGCGGCGTCGTACTCCTCGTAGTAACGCGCGACGACCGTGCCGATGAGCTCGACGACTTCGAGCGTCAGGGGATCGGTGCGCGGGGTGCGGGAGCTGGTGGTGGCCATGCGTTCCAGGCTACCCCGATACTTGACATCATGAAATATGTAGGAGCATGGTTGTTTCACAACATGAAGCATTTTCGACTCAGCCGCCCGCTGGAAACAGCGGCCTGAAGCAGCAGGAGGACGACCGCATGTCCGTCACCCCCGAGGCCCCCGGGTCCCAGCAGCTCCCCGCCGTCAGCCGCGAATGGCACCTCGTGCGCCGCCCGCACGGCTGGCCGGTCCCGGAGGACTTCGCGCTGCGCGAGGCTCCGGTCGCCGCTCCGGCCGACGGCCAGGTCCTGGTCCGCAACCTGCACTTCTCCGTGGACCCGTACATGCGCGGCCGGATGAACGACGTGAAGTCGTACACCCCGCCCTTCCAGCTCGACCAGCCCATGCAGGGCGGTGCGGTCGGCGAGGTCATCGCCTCGAACGCCGAGGGCCTCGCGGTGGGCGACCACGTCCTGCACTTCGGCGGCTGGCGCGAGTACGCGACCCTCCCCGCCAAGCACGCCACCAAGGTGGACGGCAACGCCGCGCCGCTCTCGGCGTACCTCGGCGTGCTCGGCATGACGGGTCTGACGGCGTACGCGGGCCTCTTCGAGGTCGCCTCCTTCAAGGAGGGCGACGCGGTCTTCGTCTCCGGCGCCGCGGGTGCCGTCGGCGCCCAGGTCGGCCAGATGGCCAGGCTCAAGGGTGCGTCGCGCGTCATCGGCTCGGCGGGCTCGGACGAGAAGGTCAAGCTGCTCGTCGAGGAGTACGGCTTCGACGCCGCGTTCAACTACAAGGACCCGCGCCCGGTCGTGGAGCAGCTGAAGGAGGCGGCCCCCGACGGCATCGACGTCTACTTCGACAACGTGGGCGGCGAGCACCTCGAAGCCGCCATCAGCCGCATGAACGTGCACGGCCGCGCCACCATCTGCGGCATGATCGCGGCCTACAACGACACCGAGCCGACGCCGGGCCCGCGCAACATGGCCATGATCATCGGCAAGCGCCTGCGCCTCCAGGGCGTGCTCGTCGGGGACCACGAGGCGCTTCAGCCGCAGTTCGTGGCCGAGGTCGGCGCGTGGATCCGCTCCGGTGAGCTCAAGTACAACGAGACGTTCGTCGAGGGCGTCGAGAACGGCGTCGAGGCGTTCCTCGGCATGCTGCGCGGCGAGAACACGGGAAAGATGATCGTTTCCCTGGTCTGAGGCGCGGGCATACGAGGCTCAGCGCCGGATGGTTTTCCGGCATCCGATAAAGTGATTCCACATTGTCGCGACTGTGGGCGCGCATCGCGGAACATCTCAGGAGGAACCGGCACTTATGTCCATCCAGCAGATCGACGTCAAGTACACCGCCGTCGCCACCGCCGAGAACGGCCGTGACGGCCGCGTCGCCACCGATGACGGCAAGCTCGACGTCGTCGTCAACCCGCCGAAGGAGATGGGCGGCAGCGGCGCCGGCACCAACCCCGAGCAGCTCTTCGCGGCCGGCTACAGCGCCTGCTTCCAGGGTGCGCTCGGCGTGGTCGCCCGCAAGGAGAACGCCGACATCTCCGGCTCGACCGTCACCGCCAAGGTCGGCATAGGCCAGACCGAGGCCGGCGGCTTCGGCCTGGAGGTCGCGATCACCGCCTCCATCCCGAACGTGGACGCGGCCACCGCGCAGGCCCTGATCGAGAAGGCGCACCAGGTGTGCCCGTACTCGAGCGCCACGCGCGGCAACATCAAGGTGGAGCTCGCGGTCGCCTGACCAGCGCGTTCGCGTACGTGAGGGAGGGCCGCACCCCGGAAAGGGGTGCGGCCCTTTGGCACGTGGTCCGGCCGCTCAGCGGCTCACGGCGGCCGTGTGGATGGCCGTGTGGACGGCCCGCACGAGAGGCTCGTCCTCCGGGGGCGGACCGACGGGGAAGGGGAACCGGCGCCGCGTATAGCCGTAGGCGAGTCCGCTGCGCGGATCGGCGAACGCCTGCGAGCCGCCCACGCCCTTGTGCCCGATGGACCCCGCGCCGAGGAACGGATACCCGGCTTCGGCGGTGCTCTGGAACCCCACCCCGAACGACTTGTGGGCCTGCGTCACCAGGTCGTACCCGTTGGAATGGATCTGCCCGAACTCGGCCACGGTGTCCGCCTTCAGGAGCGGCTCCCGCCCGTCGAGGCCGCTGACCGCCGCCGCGTACATCCCGGCGAGTCCGCGCGCGGAGGCGACACCGCCGACGGAGGCGGGCCCCTTGGCGCGCACCAGGCGGGAGTTGGGGACCGCCTGGAGGTCGGTGGGGTGTGCGCCGTTGCGGTTGAAGGCGATGGAGTTCAGGGTGTGCGGCTGCGGCGGCTGCGCGTCGAGGAAGGCCTGCTCCGTGGCGGACGGGATCATCGGCAGTACGGAGCGGAAGCGGGGTTCGAGCGCTTCGGGGAGCCCGAGGTGGAAGTCGAGACCGTACGGGGCGCGGACCCGCTCCTCGTACACCTCCTGCAGTGTCTGCCCGGTGGCCCGGAACACGACCTCACCGGCCAGCGCGCCGATGGAGAACGCGTGGTAGCCGAAGGCGGTGCCGGGGCGCCAGTAGGGCCGCTGGGCCGCGAGGCGGGCGGCGATGGCGCGGTCGTCCGCGACCTCCTCGGGGCTGAAGCCGCTGTCGGCGCCGACGATGCCCGCGCGGTGCGAGAGGAGCTCCCGGAGGGTGATGCGTCCCTTGCCCTCGGCGGCGAACTCCGGCCAGTAGTGGGCCACTTCGCGATCCAGGTCCAGGGTGCCGTCCTGGACGAGCAGGGCCATGACGAGGTGGGCCGCGCCCTTCGTGGACGAGTACACCCCGAAGAGGGTGGAGCCGTCGGTGTCCGGCCCCACCCACAGGTCGACGACCTGCTTTCCCCTTACGTAAGCGGCGAGTTGAGCGGCATGATCGGGCTTCTCCCCGGCGAGCAGGGCGGTGAACGCGTCCCGCACGGTTTCGTAGCCGGCTGCGGTGGTGCCTTGGATCTTGATCTCACGTGTCATGCGTTCTTCATCCCCAACCCCGCCCCTTCCCGAAAACTCGCTCGGCGCGAGGGCCTGACTGGGGCTCCGCCCCAGACCCCGCTCCTCAAACGCCGGAGGGGCTGAATTTTCAGCCCCTCCGGCGTTTG
>NZ_JBEYTL010000021.1:0-151033 GCF_040643025.1 Streptomyces sp. NPDC047525 | reverse complement strand
CTTCAGCGAGTTCACCTGGGTGCTTCCGGTGCTGCACGTCGGCATCATCGGCATGCTGATCCTCACGCGCTGGTGGGACTTCTGGACCAGCTGACAGCGCCGAGGGCGTTGTCAGTGGGCTGACGTAGGGTTCCGAGCGTGGAGCCCGACCTGTTTACCGCAGCTGCCGAGGACCGCCAGGAGAAGGACCCTTCGACGAGTCCCCTGGCCGTCCGGATGCGCCCGCGCACCCTCGAAGAAGTCGTCGGCCAGCAGCATCTGCTGAAGCAGGGCTCGCCCCTGCGGAGGCTGGTGGGCGAGGGCGGGGGAGGACCGGCGGGACCGTCGTCGGTGTTCCTCTGGGGACCGCCGGGCATCGGCAAGACCACCCTTGCGTACGTGGTCTCGAAGGCCACGAACAAGCGCTTCGTGGAGCTCTCCGCGATCACCGCCGGTGTGAAGGAAGTCCGTGCCGTCATCGAAGGCGCCCGGCGTGCGATGGGCGGCCACGGCAAGGAGACCGTCCTCTTCCTGGACGAGATCCACCGCTTCAGCAAGGCCCAGCAGGACTCCCTGCTTCCGGCCGTCGAGAACCGCTGGGTGACGCTGATCGCGGCGACCACCGAGAACCCGTACTTCTCGATCATCTCCCCGCTCCTGTCCCGCTCCCTCCTCCTCACGCTCGAACCGCTCACGGACGACGACCTGCGCGGCCTGCTGCGCCGGGCGCTCACCGAGGAGCGGGGCCTGGGCGGCGCGGTCGAGCTGCCCGAGGACACCGAGGCGCACCTCCTGCGGATCTCGGGCGGCGACGCCCGGCGCGCGCTCACCGCCCTGGAGGCGGGCGCGGGCTCGGCCCTCGCCAAGGGGGAGAAGGAGATCACCCTCCAGACCCTGGAGGAGTCGGTCGACCGGGCGGCCGTGAAGTACGACCGCGACGGCGACCAGCACTACGACGTCGCGAGCGCCCTCATCAAGTCCATCCGCGGTTCGGACGTCGACGCGGCCCTGCACTACCTGGCCCGGATGATCGAGGCGGGCGAGGACCCCCGCTTCATCGCGCGGCGCCTGATGATCTCCGCGAGCGAGGACATCGGCCTCGCCGACCCCACCGCGCTGCCCACGGCGGTCGCCGCCGCCCAGGCCGTCGCCATGATCGGCTTCCCGGAGGCCGCGCTCACCCTCAGCCACGCGACGATCGCCCTCGCCCTGGCCCCGAAGTCGAACGCCGCGACGATCGCCATCCAGTCCGCCCAGGCGGACGTCCGCGCGGGCCTGGCGGGCCCCGTCCCGCCCCACCTGCGCGACGGGCACTACAAGGGGGCGGCCAAGCTCGGCCACGCCCAGGGCTATGTGTATCCGCACGACGTGCCGGGCGCGATCGCGGCCCAGCAGTACGCACCGGACGCGGTGGCCGCCAAGCGGTACTACCAACCCACGCGCTATGGAGCAGAGGCGAGGTACGCGGACGTGGTCGAGCGCGTGCGCGAGCGCCTCAAGGGCGAGTAGCCGCACGGTCCGGCGGGGCGGCCGCACGGCCCGGCGGGCGGGCCCCGGCGCTCCCGCCTACGCTCGGCGCCATGGGCACAGCAGCCGGGCCGCGCGCGGGGGCCACCCTGCTCGTCGTCGCCGCCCTCGCCACGGCCTGCACGCCGCCG
This sequence comes from Streptomyces sp. NPDC047525, assembly GCF_040643025.1. Classification (NCBI taxonomy): domain Bacteria; kingdom Bacillati; phylum Actinomycetota; class Actinomycetes; order Kitasatosporales; family Streptomycetaceae; genus Streptomyces; species Streptomyces sp. NPDC047525. The sequence goes on along the minus strand of NZ_JBEYTL010000021.1, from coordinate 149,396 downwards.
CAGCTGGAGCGCGCCGCGTCCCGCCACACGGCCACCAGATCCCCGGCTCAGACGGCAACACTTCAGCCCACGCCCAAGCCGTCCCCCACGGCCACCCTCGCGAGCCCCGGCTTCCCGCCCACCTCCGCGCGGGCCCGCGACCAGCTCGCCGGCCTCACGGTCGCCTGGGGCGAGAACTGGCAGACGTACAAGCGCTCCGCATTCGGCGTGGGCTGGTCCGACGACACCGATGCACCCGGCGGCCGCAACGGCTGCGACACCCGCGACGACGTCCTGCGGCGCGACCTGAAGGACCTGCGCGAGGGCGACCGCAACCCCTGCGTCGTGCTCTCCGGAGTCCTGCACGACCCGTACACCGGCAAGGAGCTCCCCTACTCCTACCGCCGCGCCTCGCAGATCCAGACCGACCACGTCGTCGCGCTCGGCGCGGCCTGGCGGGCCGGAGCCTGGGCCTGGACCGCCCAGCGGCGGCTGACGTACGCCAACGACCTGGACGTCCTGCTCGCCGCCGACAAGGAGACGAACCAGGAGAAGAGCAGCCGGACCCCCGACAAGTGGAAACCCCCGCGCAAGGAATACTGGTGCGAGTACGGCCGCCGCTGGACCGGGATCAAGGCGAAGTACCGGCTCACCGTCACGGCCCCCGAGAAACTGGCCCTCCAGGACCTCCTCGCCACCTGCGGCTGAGGCACCCCCTGCCACCCGGTACACTTGCCCGAAGTGCTGCGTCCCGTGTCCCGGTCTCGTACCGGACACCACCAGAACGGGACATCCAGCCGGAGCCCCGGACCTCACCGTCCAGGAATCTCCAGGAGCGTCGCGCACCGTCGAAGGTGTCGCGGGCAGCCCACCACCATCTCGCACTCCGGGAAGCGGTCGGTGGGCCACTCGCGTGCTGCACATAGTGCCCAGACCAGGGAGCGGCTGCCCGCCGGATCCAGCATCACCGGATCCGATGGGTTTCCCAGGCTGCGGATTGCGACCTCCCCTAACCCTGGTGAAGCCGATTTCACATTGAACAGAGAGGTTGGTTCATGCCGAACCAGTCCCGCCCCAAGGTCAAGAAGTCGCGTGCCCTCGGCATCGCGCTGACCCCGAAGGCCGTCAAGTACTTCGAGGCCCGCCCCTACCCGCCGGGCGAGCACGGCCGTGGGCGCAAGCAGAACTCGGACTACAAGGTCCGTCTGCTCGAGAAGCAGCGTCTGCGCGCGCAGTACGACATCAGCGAGAAGCAGATGGCCCGTGCCTACGACCGCGCCAAGAAGGCCGAAGGCAAGACCGGCGAGGCCCTGGTCATCGAGCTCGAGCGCCGTCTCGACGCCCTGATCCTTCGTTCGGGCATCGCCCGCACGATCTACCAGGCCCGTCAGATGGTCAGCCACGGCCACATCGAGGTCAACGGCGGCAAGGTCGACAAGCCGTCGTTCCGCGTCCGTCCCGACGACGTCGTGATGGTCCGCGAGCGCAGCCGTGAGAAGCCGCTGTTCGTGGTCTCGCGTGAGGGTGGCTTCGCCCCCGACGGCGAGATCCCGCGTTACCTCCAGGTGAACCTGAAGGCCCTGGCCTTCCGTCTGGACCGTGACCCGAACCGCAAGGAGATCCCCGTGATCTGCGACGAGCAGCTCGTCGTCGAGTACTACGCCCGCTGACCCGGACGTAGCTCTCCCTGCTTCAGCCCGTCGCCCGTCCTGCCCTCGTGGTGGGGCGGGCGGCGGGTTTTTGCGTGGGGCACCGGCCCCGTGCCCAGGGCCCGGGAGACCGCGGCGTCCGGGGCGAGACGGGCCCCGGCTGCCACGCACTCCTCGTACCGCGCGTCGCCCAGCTGTTCGCGGGCCTGCGTCTCGCACAGTTCGTGCGGCCCGCCGAAGTTCCCCGAGCCGAACAGCGGAAGGCCCACCGAAGGCCAGATGCGCGACGCGGCGCCCTGCAGGACCGCGGCCTCGGCCGGGTCGCCCTCCACCGCGGTGAACAGGGCGAGCAGCTCGATCGCGAGGACCGTGCCGAGCAGATCGTTGAAGGCGTGGTCCAGGGCCAGGCACCGCATGACCAGCTCACGGGCCGTCGCGGCCTCGCCGCGCGTCCAGGCCGCGAAGCCGAGGACATAGAGGGCGTACGCGAGGGTCCAGCGCTCGCCGTGGTCCTCGCAGACCTGGCGTACGTCCTCGCAGAGCTCCACCGCGTCGGCGAGCTCGCCGCGGAAGGCGAGGGCCATCGCCAGCTCGACCTGGCCCATCAGGACGTTGCTGTTGAGCTCGCCGATCTCGCGGTACTGCTCAAGGGCGGAGCGCAGCAAGGTTTCGGCACGCTCCATGTCGTCGGCGAGGAGCGCGAGGCAGCCGATGCGGTGCACCGCGTACGCGGTCGCGATGGCGCTGCCGGTACGTTCCGCCTCGTCCTTGCACTCCTGCAGCGCGGAGAGCGCGGCGACCGTGTCGCCCTGAAGGACCGCGACGTAGCCAAGGACCCACAGCGCCTTGAGCCGCGAGTCGTCGTGGTCGCCGTCCAGCTCAAGCGCGCGGTCGAGCCAGTGCCGCCCCTCCGCGAGCCGCCCGCAGCCGACCCAGAAGAACCACAGGCTGCCCGCCAGGTACTGGCCCAGATGCGTCTCGTCCGGCTCGGTCAGGCAGTACTCCAAGGCGCCCCGCAGATTGGGCAGTTCGCAGTCGACGAGTTCGGCGACCCGCGCCTGGCGCGGCGAGAACCAGTCCAGTTCGCACCAGGTGGCGAGCCCCATGTACCAGTCGCGGTGCCTGCGCCGCATCCGCGCCGCGTCGCCGGTCGCCTCCAGCCAGTCGGCGCCGTACGCCCTGACCGTGTCGAGCATGCGGTAGCGGACGCCCGTCGGTCCCTCCTCGCGGGTCACGACGGACTGCGCGAGCAGCTCCCCGAGCACGTCGAGGACGTCGTCGGCGTGCAGGCCGTCGCCGCTGCAGATGTACTCGGCCGCCTCCAGGTCGAAGGGCCCGCAGAACACCGAGAGCCGCGCCCACAGCAGGCGCTCGTCCGCCGTGCACAGCTCGTGGCTCCAGCCGATGGCCGTACGCAGGGTCTGATGCCGAGGCGGAACGTCGCGCCGGACTCCGGTGAGCAGCGCGAACCGGTCGTCGAGCCGGGAGAGCAGCTGCGCGGGCGAGAGCGCCCGCAGCCGCCCCGCCGCCAGCTCGACGGCCAGCGGGATCCCGTCCAGACGGCGGCACAGCTCCGCCACGTCGGCTTCGTTCTCCTCGTCCAGGACGAATCCGGGGAGCCCGGCCGCCGCACGGTCGGCGAAGAGCGCGGCGGCGTCGGGCGCGGGCAGCGGCGCGAGCGGGAAGATCCGCTCGCCGCAGGTGTCGAGCGGCCTGCGCCCCACCGCGAGCACCCGCAGGCCGGGGGAGCGGTGCAGCAGCTCTCCCACCAGCGAGGAACACGCCTCCACCAGGTGCTCGAACCCGTCGACGACGAGGAGGACTTCTCGCTCCGCGAGATGGTCGAGCAGCACCTTGCGCGGCGTGCGATGCGTGTGATCCGTCAGACGCAGCGCGTCGGCGACCGCGTGCTCCACGAGATCGGGGTCCCGGACCGCGGCGAGCTCCACCAGCCAGGCGCCGTCCGGCGGCGCGGCGTCGGAGGCGGCCCGGACGGCGAGGCGTGATTTCCCCACGCCGCCGACACCGGTCACCGTGACCAGGCGTCCGGCCTCCAACGCGGCGGCGAGATCGGCGAGTTCGCCGGTGCGCCCGACGAACGCGTTGAGTTCCAGGGGAAGGTTGCCGGGTCTCGGCGGGCGGGCGGGGGAGTCGTGCCGACCGCTACCGGTGCCCTGATCGCGTCGCATGGGATACGGAGCGTACTCATCCGTAAGCAGTCCGTACAATCACTTCGTTGAACTCCCTTGCCCGTACACGGTAATGCGGTGCGGAGCCTCGGCCCCGGCGCGATAGGGTCGGGGGACGACTTTTCGATGTTCAGGGCCGATGTCCAGGGAGCGGTGCACAGTGTCGGGTGGAGAGGTGGCCGGGATCCTGGTGGCCGTCTTCTGGGCGATCCTGGTCTCCTTCCTGGCCGTGGTGCTTGTGAGGCTGGCGCAGACGCTCAAGGCGACCACCAAGCTCGTCGCGGACGTGACCGAGCAGGCCGTGCCGCTCCTCGCGGACGCCTCCAGCGCGGTGCGCTCCGCGCAGACCCAGATCGACCGGGTCGACGCCATCGCCTCGGACGTTCAGGAGGTCACGTCGAACGCCTCGGCGCTCTCCACGACGGTGGCCTCCACCTTCGGCGGCCCGCTCGTCAAGGTCGCGGCGTTCGGATACGGCGTGCGCAGGGCCCTGGGCCGCAAGGCAGGACCCGAATCAGACAATGTGCCATCGGCACCCGCCCGACGTACCGTGATCGTGGGGCGCACCGTCCCCTCCGCGCGGCGGCGGGGCAAGCGGAAGAAGGACTGACGCAGCGATGTTCCGCCGTACGTTCTGGTTCACCGCGGGCGCCGCTGCCGGTGTGTGGGCCACCACCAAGGTCAACCGCAAGATCAAGCAACTGACCCCCGAAAGCCTCGCGGCGCAGGCCGCGAACAAGGCGCTCGAAGCGGGTCACAAGCTCAAGGACTTCGCTCTCGACGTCCGCGACGGCATGGCCCAGCGCGAGGCCGAACTGGGCGAGGCCCTGGGCCTCGAAGCCCCGGTCGACGCCGAACTCCCCGGGCAGCGCACGGTCGTCGTGGCCATCGAGAACGGCAAGACCAGCAAGACCGACAAGAACAAGCAGGGCAAGTACCTCTCGAAGTCGAAGTACTCGTACAACCGGAATGAGGACCACTGATGGAGTCGGCCGAGATTCGCCGCCGCTGGCTGAGCTTCTTCGAGGAGCGCGGGCACACCGTCGTCCCTTCGGCGTCGCTCATCGCTGACGACCCGACTCTGCTCCTCGTCCCCGCGGGCATGGTGCCCTTCAAGCCCTACTTCCTGGGCGAGGTCAAGCCGCAGTTCTCGCGCGCCACGAGCGTGCAGAAGTGCGTGCGTACGCCGGACATCGAAGAGGTCGGCAAGACCACCCGGCACGGCACGTTCTTCCAGATGTGTGGCAACTTCTCCTTCGGTGACTACTTCAAGGAAGGCGCCATCAAGTACGCCTGGGAGCTGCTCACCAGCTCCGTGGCGGACGGTGGCTACGGCCTCGACCCCGAGCGCCTGTGGGTGACGGTCTACCTCGACGACGACGAGGCCGAGACCATCTGGCGCGAGAAGGTCGGCGTCCCCGCCGAGCGCATCCAGCGCCTGGGCAAGAAGGACAACTACTGGTCCATGGGCGTCCCCGGACCCTGTGGCCCCTGCTCCGAGATCAACTACGACCGCGGCCCCGAGTTCGGCGTCGAGGGCGGCCCGGCGGTCAACGACGAGCGCTACGTGGAGATCTGGAACCTGGTCTTCATGCAGTACGAGCGTGGCGAGGGCACCTCGAAGGAGGACTTCGAGATCCTCGGCGACCTGCCCAGCCAGAACATCGACACCGGCCTGGGTCTCGAGCGTCTCGCCATGATCCTGCAGGGCGTACAGAACATGTACGAGACCGACACCCTGCGCGTCGTCATGGACAAGGCCACCGAGCTGACCGGCGTCCGCTACGGCGCCGAGCAGGGCTCGGACGTCTCCCTGCGCGTGGTCGCTGACCACATGCGCACGTCCGTGATGCTCATCGGTGACGGCGTCACGCCCGGCAACGAAGGCCGTGGCTATGTGCTGCGCCGCATCATGCGCCGCGCCATCCGCAACATGCGTCTGATGGGCGCCACCGGCCCGGTCGTGCACGAGCTCGTCGACACGGTCATCAAGTCGATGGGCGAGCAGTACCCCGAGCTGCAGACCGATCGCAAGCGCATCGAGACCGTCGCGCTCGCCGAAGAGGCCGCCTTCCTCAAGGCCCTCAAGGGCGGCACGAACATCCTCGACACCGCCGTCACGGAGACCAAGGCCGCCGGCGGCAAGGTCCTCTCCGGCGACAAGGCGTTCCTGCTGCACGACACGTGGGGCTTCCCGATCGACCTCACCCTGGAGATGGCCGCCGAACAGGGCCTGGCCGTGGACGAGGACGGCTTCCGGCGCCTGATGAAGGAGCAGCGGGAGCGGGCCAAGGCCGACGCGCAGGCCAAGAAGACCGGCCACGCTGATCTGCACGCCTACCGCGAGATCGCCGACGCCTCCGGCGCCACGGACTTCACCGGCTACACCCTCACCGAGAACGAGGCCGTGATCGTCGGCCTCCTGGTCAACGGCGTCTCGTCCCCCGCCGCCCGCGAGGGCGACGAGGTCGAGGTCGTCCTCGACCGCACCCCCTTCTACGCCGAGGGCGGCGGCCAGATCGCCGACTCCGGCCGGATCCGCCTCGACAACGGCGCCGCCGTCGAGATCCGCGACGTACAGAAGCCGGTCCCCGGCGTGCACGTCCACAAGGGTGTCGTCCTGGTCGGCGAGATCACCGTCGGCGACCAGGTCTGGGCCTCGATCGACGTGCACCGCCGCCGTGCCATCGCCCGCGCCCACTCCGCCACGCACCTCACGCACCAGGCGCTGCGCGACGCGCTCGGCCCGACGGCCGCCCAGGCCGGTTCCGAGAACCAGCCCGGCCGCTTCCGCTTCGACTTCGGCTCCCCGTCGGCCGTGCCCACGGCCGTCATGACGGACGTCGAACAGAAGATCAACGAAGTGCTCGCCCACGAGCTCGACGTGCAGGCCGAGGTCATGTCGATCGACGAGGCCAAGAAGCAGGGCGCCATCGCCGAGTTCGGCGAGAAGTACGGCGAGCGCGTGCGCGTGGTCACCATCGGAGACTTCTCCAAGGAGCTGTGCGGCGGCACGCATGTCCACAACACCGCCCAGCTGGGCCTGGTGAAGCTGCTCGGTGAGTCGTCCATCGGTTCGGGCGTGCGCCGCATCGAGGCCCTGGTCGGCGTCGACGCGTACAACTTCCTGGCCAAGGAGCACACGGTCGTCGCCCAGCTCCAGGAGCTGGTCAAGGGGCGCTCCGAGGAGCTGCCCGAGAAGGTCTCCGCCATGCTCGGCAAGCTGAAGGACGCCGAGAAGGAGATCGAGAAGTTCCGCGCGGAGAAGGTCCTCCAGGCCGCCGCCGGTCTCGTCGAATCCGCCAAGGACGTACGAGGCGTCGCGCTCGCCACCGGACAGGTGCCGGACGGCACGGGCGCCGACGACCTGCGCAAGCTCGTCCTCGACGTGCGCCACCGCATCCCCGGCGACCGCCCGGCCGTGGTGGCTCTCTTCACCACGGCCAACGGCCGCCCGCTGACGGTCATCGCCACGAACGAAGCCGCACGCGAGCGCGGTCTCAAGGCCGGCGACCTCGTCCGTACGGCCGCCAAGACGCTCGGCGGCGGTGGCGGCGGCAAGCCGGACGTCGCCCAGGGCGGCGGCCAGAACGCCGCGGCCATCGGCGACGCCATGGCGGCCGTCGAACGCCTCGTCGCAGAGACGGCCTGATGGACGACTCCTCAGGGGGCATGCGCAGGGGCCGCCGTCTGGCCATCGATGTCGGTGACGCCCGGATCGGGGTCGCCTCGTGCGACCCCGACGGGATCATCGCCACTCCGGTGGAGACGGTGCCGGGACGGGATGTCCCGGCTGCTCAGCGCCGGTTGAAGCAGCTCGTCGACGAGTACGAACCGATCGAGATCGTCGTCGGCCTCCCTCGCTCCCTCAACGGGGGCGAGGGGCCCGCGGCCGCCAAGGTCCGTGCGTTCACGCAGGACCTCGCCCGCTTGGTCGCCCCCATTTCGGTGAGGCTCGTGGACGAGAGGATGACCACAGTGACGGCCAGTCAGGGGCTGCGCGCCTCGGGCGTGAAGTCCAAAAAGGGCAGGTCTGTCATCGATCAGGCGGCGGCCGTCATCATCCTCCAGCAGGCACTGGAGTCCGAACGGGCGTCAGGTAAAGCTCCGGGCGAGGGCGTCGAAGTGGTCATCTGATCGCGATACGGTAACGTTCCGCGCGATGCGGCGGTGTTCGAACAGCTGCCGCACAGCATCAAGAGGCGGAACGGTTGCCCTCCCACTCAGACGGCGGCCCCGCCTCGCGGCATGTAGGGGATCGATGACTGAGTATGGCCGGGGCCCAGGCTCCGAACCGTGGCATCCCGAGGACCCGTTGTACGGGGACGGCGGATGGGGAGGACAGCAGGCCGCGAGCGGCCCGTCCCCCTACGGCGGCCAGGGGCAGTACCACCCTCAGCAGCCGCAGCAGCATGCGCAGTACGAGGACTGGAGCACGGGCCAGCAGCAGGCCTACGGCTCGCAGCAGTACGGCGGGCCCGCCGCCCAGCAGCAGTACAACGGAGGCGGCGGCCAGGACCCGCAGTACAACGGCGGCCCGGCGGAGCAGCAGTACAACGCCGGTCAGGACCAGTACAACGGCGGCTGGGACACCGGCCGGCACGGCCAGGTCCCGTACTCCGCCGACCCTGCGGACCCCTACGGCAACCAGCCGGGCGGCTACGGCGCGGAGAGTCCGGACTACTACGGCACCCCCGACGCCTACCCCCCGCCGGAGCCGCCGTCCCGCCGACGCCCCGACCCCGAGCCGCAGAAGGACTGGGACCCGGGCCCGGACCAGGGCGAGCACGCGTTCTTCTCCGGCGCCGATGACGACGAGGACGAGTACGACGACGAGCCGCCGGGCCGTCGTGGTGGCCGCGGGGACCGCCGGGGCGGACGGGGCGGCAAGAAGCCGAAGAAGCGCAGGAGCGGCTGCGCCTGCCTGGTCGTGACGCTGGTCTTCGGCGGCGGTCTCGCCGGGGTCGGCTATTTCGGCTACCAGTTCTACCAGGACCGATTCGGTACGGCGCCGGACTACGCGGGCGAGGGAACCGGCCTCGCGACCGTCGACATCCCGAAGGATTCCGGCGGCTATGTGATCGGCCAGAAACTGAAGGACGCCGGCGTCGTCAAGAGTGTGGACGCCTTTGTCTCCGCGCAGGCGCAGAATCCCAACGGCAATTCGATTCAGGACGGCGTCTATGTCCTGAAGAAGGAAATGTCGGCCAAGAGTGCAGTCGAACTGATGCTCAGCCCGAAGAGCCGCAATAACCTCATCATTCCCGAGGGTCGGCGGAATTCGTGGGTCTACAGCCAGATCGACAAGCGTCTTGAGCTCGACAAGGGGACGACGGCGGGCGTCGCCAAGAAGGAATGGAAGAGTCTCGGACTTCCGGACTGGGCGAATACCGAAAAGGACATCAAGGACCCGCTGGAAGGCTTCCTCTACCCCTCCAGCTACCCGGTCGCCAAGGGCCAGAAGCCCGAGACGGTCCTCAAGAAGATGGTCGCCCACGCCACCCAGAAGTACGACGAGTTGGGCCTCAAGTCGAAGGCGGCCGAGCTGCAGTTGGAGAACCCGCTGCAGGTTCTCACCGTGGCCAGCCTCGTCCAGGCAGAGGGCATGACGCACGACGATTTCAAGAAGATGGCGTCTGTCGTCTACAACCGCCTCAAGTCGTCCAACACCGTCACCAACCAGAAGCTCGAGTTCGACTCGACGTACAACTACCTCAAGGGTCAGAGCGAGATCAATATCCCGATCTCGAAGATCCGGAGCGACCCCGACCCGTACAACACCTACTTCCACAAGGGCCTTCCGCCGGGGCCGATCGGAAACCCGGGTGACGAAGCGCTGAAGGCGACGCTGGCCCCGGACACCGGTGGCTGGATGTTCTTCATCTCCGTCGACGGAAAGAAGACCCAGTTCACCAAGACGCTGGCCGAGCACGAAAAGCTGGTCGCGGAATTCAATGATCGGCAGAAGAATGGCGACTGAGCAGGGCCGCCGAGCCGCAGTCCTCGGCTCACCCATCGCCCATTCCCTCTCCCCGGTGCTGCACCGCGCCGCATACGGGGAGCTGGGCCTGGTCGACTGGACGTACGACCTGTTCGACGTCGACGAGGCGGCCCTGCCCGGCTTCATCGAGGGGCTCGGCCCCGAGTGGGCCGGGCTGTCCCTGACGATGCCGCTCAAGCGCGCGGTGATCCCGCTGCTCGACGAGGTCAGCGAGACCGCCGCCTCCGTCGAGGCGGTGAACACCGTCGTCCTGACGGACGACGGACGCCGTCTCGGCGACAACACCGACATCCCCGGCATGGTCGCCGCCCTGCGGGAACGCGGCATCGAGCAGGTCGAATCGGCCGCGATCCTCGGCGCGGGCGCCACCGCGTCGTCCGCGCTCGCCGCGCTCGCGCGGATCTGCACGGGCGAGGTCGTCGCGTACGTACGCAGCGAGGCGCGCGCCGCCGAGATGCGGCAGTGGGGCGAGCGGCTCGACGTGGAGGTGCGGACGGAGGACTGGGCGGACGCCGAACGCGCCCTGCGCGCGCCGCTGGTGATCGCCACGACGCCCGCGGGCGCGACCGACGCGCTGTCGGCCGCCGTGCCCGAGCGGCCCGCGACCCTCTTCGACGTCCTGTACGACCCGTGGCCCACCGCTCTCGCGGCCCGCTGGTCGATGTACGGCGGCGCCGTCGTCAGCGGGCTCGACCTTCTCGTGCACCAGGCGGTGCTGCAGGTCGAGCAGATGACCGGGCGCACGCCCGCGCCGCTGGCCGCGATGCGCAAGGCAGGGGAACACGCGCTGGCCGCCCGCTGAGGCGTCCGCTTTGTGGACCGGAGGCCAGGTCCCGCCCCCCGGCGTGGGAGGATCGGGGGATGGCGGGCCAGGGCCGCGCACCCGGTCGCGCCACGTAGTTCCAGGCGCGAGCATGAGGAGCACCGTTGAGCAGGTTGCGTTGGCTGACCGCGGGAGAGTCCCACGGACCCGCACTTGTCGCGACGCTGGAGGGTCTTCCCGCCGGCGTGCCGATCACCACGGAGATGGTGGCGGACCACCTGGCCCGGCGGCGCCTCGGCTATGGGCGCGGTGCGCGCATGAAGTTCGAGCGCGACGAGGTCACCTTCCTGGGCGGCGTCCGGCACGGCCTGACCATGGGCTCGCCGATCGCGATCATGGTGGGCAACACCGAGTGGCCCAAGTGGGAACAGGTCATGGCGGCCGACCCGGTCGACCCGGAGATCCTCGCCGACCTGGCCCGCAACGCCCCGCTGACCCGGCCCCGGCCCGGCCACGCCGACCTCGCGGGCATGCAGAAGTACGGCTTCGACGAGGCCAGGCCGATCCTGGAGCGCGCCTCCGCCCGTGAGACCGCGGCCCGCGTCGCGCTCGGCGCGGTCGCCCGCTCGTACCTCAAGGAGACGGCCGGCATCGAGATCGTCAGCCACGTCACGGAGCTCGCGGCGGCCAAGGCGCCCTACGGCGTCTACCCGACCCCCGCCGACGTCGAGAAGCTCGACGCCGACCCGGTGCGCTGCCTCGACGCGGACGCGAGCAAGGCGATGGTCGCCGAGATCGACCAGGCCCACAAGGACGGCGACACCCTGGGCGGTGTGGTCGAGGTCCTCGCGTACGGAGTGCCCGTGGGCCTCGGTTCGCACGTCCACTGGGACCGGCGGCTCGACGCGCGGCTCGCCGCCGCGCTCATGGGCATCCAGGCCATCAAGGGCGTCGAGGTCGGCGACGGCTTCGACCTCGCACGGGTGCCGGGCTCCAAGGCGCACGACGAGATCGTCTCCACCGAGGACGGCATCCGGCGCACCTCCGGCCGCTCCGGCGGCACCGAGGGCGGCCTGACCACCGGTGAACTGCTGCGCGTGCGCGCCGCGATGAAGCCCATCGCGACCGTGCCGCGCGCGCTCGCCACCGTCGACGTCGCCACCGGCGAGGCCACCAAGGCGCACCACCAGCGCTCCGACGTGTGCGCGGTCCCGGCCGCCGGCATCGTCGCCGAGGCGATGGTCGCGCTGACCCTGGCTGACGCGGTCGCCGAGAAGTTCGGCGGCGACAGCGTGCCCGAGACCCGGCGGAACGTGCAGTCGTACCTCGACAACCTGCAGATCCGGTGACCGGCCCGCAGATCGTTCTGGTCGGGCCGATGGGCGTGGGCAAGTCGACGGTGGGCGCCCTGCTCGCCGAGCGCCTCGGCACCGTCTACCGGGACACCGACGCCGACATCGTGGCCGCACAGGGCCGGGAGATCGCGGACATCTTCGTGGACGAGGGCGAGCCGCACTTCCGCGACCTGGAGCGGGCGGCCGTGCGTACGGCACTCGCCGAGCACGAGGGCATCCTCGCCCTCGGCGGGGGCGCGATCCTCGACGAGTCGACCCGCGCGCTCCTGGCCCCGCACCCCGTCGTCTATCTGTCGATGGACGTCGAGGAGGCGGTCAAGCGCACCGGCCTGAACGTCGCGCGCCCGCTGCTCGCGGTCAACCCGCGCAAGCAGTGGCGCGAACTGATGGACGCCCGCCGCCAGTTCTACGCCGAAGTCGCCCGCGCCGTCGTCGCCACCGACGACCGCACCCCCGAAGAGGTCGCCCAAGCGGTCCTCGACGCACTGGAGTTGAAGGAAGCATGACGGAGATTGCTGGGACGTCGGGGCACACGCCCACCCGCATCCAGGTCGGCGGCACCGCGGGCACCGAGCCGTACGAGGTGCTCGTCGGACGTCAGCTCCTCGGTGAGCTGCCCGGCCTGATCGGCGAGCAGACCAAGCGCGTCGCGATCATCCACCCGGAGGCGCTCGCCGAGACCGGCGACGCGCTGCGCCAGGACCTGGCCGACCAGGGGTACGAGGTCGTGGCCATCCAGGTGCCGAACGCCGAGGAGGCCAAGACCGCCGAGGTCGCCGCGTACTGCTGGAAGGCTCTTGGCCAGTCCGGCTTCACCCGCAGCGACATCATCATCGGCGTCGGCGGCGGCGCCAGCACCGACCTCGCCGGGTTCGTGGCCGCGACCTGGCTGCGCGGGGTCCGCTGGATCGCCGTTCCGACCACCGTGCTCGGCATGGTGGACGCCGCGGTCGGCGGCAAGACCGGCATCAACACGGCCGAGGGCAAGAACCTCGTGGGCTCCTTCCACCCGCCCACGGGCGTGCTGTGCGACCTGGCCGCGCTCGACTCGCTGCCGGTCAACGACTTCGTGTCGGGTCTCGCGGAGATCATCAAGGCCGGCTTCATCGCCGACCCGGTGATCCTCGAACTGATCGAGGAGGACCCGCAGGGGGCGCGCAGCCCGCAGGGTCCGCACACCGCCGAGCTGATCGAGCGCTCCATCAAGGTCAAGGCCGAGGTCGTGTCCGGCGACCTCAAGGAGTCGGGCCTGCGCGAGATCCTCAACTACGGCCACACCCTGGCGCACGCCATCGAGAAGAACGAGCGCTACAAGTGGCGCCACGGTGCCGCGGTCTCCGTCGGCATGGCCTTCGCGGCCGAACTCGGCCGCCTCGCGGGACGCCTCGACGACGCGACCGCCGACCGGCACCGCACCGTCCTTGAGTCGGTCGGCCTGCCCCTGAGCTACCGCTACGACCAGTGGCCCAAGCTCCTGGAGACCATGAAGGTCGACAAGAAGTCCCGCGGTGACCTGCTGCGCTTCATCGTCCTCGACGGCCTGGGCAAGCCCACCGTCCTGGAGGGACCCGACCCGGCGGTGCTGCTCGCCGCGTACGGCGAAGTGGCGAAGTAGCGCTCCAGGAGCGCGGAATCGGCCCACCAGAACAAGCCACGGGCACCCTGCGGCCTCCCCGGCCGTTCACACAACGTCGGCCGGGGACGGTACCGTTCGGTAACGGGTGGCCCCGGCCGCCGCCCGACCAGCGTCAGTCGTACGAGACGGAGTGGCACCGGATGCAGCACGCAGTGGGGTCTCCGCTGCCGCCGCCCCATCAGCCGGGGCACGGACCGGCCACCGGCTGGTCCCCGGCCGCACACCACCCGAGCGGTCCGCCGCCGGGTGCCGCGCCGGGCGGCCCACCGCCTCCCGCGCCGGGCTTCGCCGGCGCACCGCACCCCCCGGGCACGGCCCCCCATCCGCCGGGACCGGCCCCGCACCCGCACGCCCCGACGCCGCAGCACGTGGCGCCGGGCGCCTCGCAGCACAGCCATGCCCCCGTGCCCCCGACCCCGGAAACCACGGGCCACATCCAGCTTCCGCCCGGCGGCCCCGTCGCCATGCCGAGCCCGCCGCCCGGCACCGCCCAGGCGGACACCGGCGGCACCACGCTGGCCGTCCTCCTGATCGGCCCGGCGGGCGCGGGCAAGACGAGCGTCGCCAAGTTCTGGGCGGAGCACCGCAGGGTGCCGACCGCCCACATCAGCCTCGACGACGTCCGCGAATGGGTGCGCTCGGGCTTCGCGGACCCCCAGTCGGGCTGGAACGACCACTCCGAGGCGCAGTACCGCCTGGCCCGCCGCACCTGCGGCTTCGCCGCACGGAACTTCCTGGCCAACGGCATCTCCTGCATCCTCGACGACGCGGTCTTCCCCGACCGCCCGGTCGTCGGCCTCGGCGGCTGGAAGCGCCACGTGGGCCCCGGCCTGCTGCCGGTGGTCCTGCTGCCAGGGCTGGAGATCGTCCTGGAGCGGAACGCGGAGCGCAGCGGAAACCGCCGCCTCACGGACGAGGAAGTGGCCCGCATCCACGGCCGCATGGCCGGTTGGTACGGCTCGGGCCTGCCCATCATCGACAACTCCCAGCTGGACGTCCCCGCCACGGCCCGGGTCCTTGACGACGTCCTCGCCCGCTCCATCGCGAGCCCGCCGCAGTGGTAGGCGGCGGACCGCTCGGTCGGCGGCGCTGAACGGGCCGACCCGCGCCGCCGCTCATAGGCTCGTCCCATGTCAGAGGTGTACGCGGCCCGCCGTGAGCGGCTGAGGGAGCGTTGTGCCGCGGGCGGCAGCGCGTCGGCGCTGGTGTCCCGCCCCGCCAACGTGCGGTATCTCGCGGGAGCGGCGCCGCAGGGTGCCGTGCTCCTGCTGGGCAGGACCGAGGATCTGCTGCTGTGCGGCAGGCCGCTCGGTGACGAGCAGGGCGAGGGGCGGCCCGACGAGGGGCTGCGGGTGCAGCTGCTCGACGCGTCCGGCGGGGACGCCGCCGTCGCGGGCGCCGATCTCGCGGCCGCGCAGGGCGCCGATTCGCTCGCCGTCGAGGAGCACGACCTCACGGTCGCCCGGCACCGTGCCCTGGGATCCGTCGCGCCGCGGCTGCGGCTCGCGGACCTCGGCGGAGCGGTCGAACAGCTGCGGCTGGTCAAGGACGAGGAGGAGATCTCCTGCCTGCGGATCGGCTCCGAGATCGCCGACCAGGCCCTCGGTGAGCTGCTCGAATCGATTCTCGTGGGGCGTACGGAACGTCATCTCGCCCTGGAGCTCGAACGCCGCCTCGTCGATCACGGCGCGGACGGGCCCGCCTTCCCGACCTCCGTCGCCACCGGACCGAACTCGGGCAGGGGCGCCCACCGGCCGTCGGACCGGCGGGTGGAGGAAGGGGATTTCCTCTCCGTGTGCCTGGGGGCCAGTTATCGCGGCTATCGTTGTGAGATCGGGCGTACGTTCGTCATCGGTACGTCTCCCGCGGACTGGCAGATCGAGCTGTACGACCTCGTCTTCGCCGCTCAGCGGGCGGGCAGGGAGGCTCTCACACCGGGCGCCGCCTACCGCGACATCGACCGTGCGGCACGGCATGTACTGGACTCCGCGGGGTATGCGGACGGTCTCGCTCCGCTGATGGGACACGGTGTGGGGCTCGAAATCGACGAGGACCCGCAGTTGGCGCCCGCGGCCATGGGTAAACTGGACGCCTGCGTGCCGGTCACCGTCGAACCGGGGGTTCACATCCCGGGACGGGGTGGTGTCCGGATCGATGACACGCTCGTCGTGCGCCCCGAGGCGGACGGCGGACCCGAGCTACTCACCATTACGACCAAGGAGCTGCTCGCGCTCTAGCTTTTCAGCTGTGCGCGTGCGCCGGGGTCGTCCACGTCAGTCCAGGAGATTCCGCAACCGTGGCTTCCACGAACGACCTCAAGAACGGCCTGGTGCTCAAGCTCGACGGGGGCCAGCTCTGGTCCGTCGTCGAGTTCCAGCACGTCAAGCCCGGCAAGGGCCCCGCCTTTGTGCGCACGAAGCTCAAGAACGTGCTGTCCGGCAAGGTCGTCGACAAGACCTTCAACGCCGGCGTCAAGGTCGACACGGCGACGATCGACAAGCGCGACATGCAGTTCTCCTACATGGACGGCGACTACTTCGTCTTCATGGACATGGAGACGTACGACCAGCTGCACGTCGACCGCAAGTCCGTCGGTGACGCCGCCAACTTCCTGATCGAGGGCTTCACGGCCTCCGTCGCGCAGCACGAGGGCGAAGTTCTCTTCGTCGAGCTGCCGGCCGCCGTCGAGCTGGTCATCCAGGAGACCGAGCCCGGCGTCCAGGGCGACCGCTCCACCGGCGGCACCAAGCCCGCGACGCTGGAGACCGGCCACCAGATCCAGGTGCCGCTCTTCATCACCACCGGCGAGAAGATCAAGGTCGACACCCGTGACAGTGGCTACCTCGGCCGGGTGAACAGCTAACCGTGGCTGCTCGTAATACGGCCCGCAAGCGCGCCTTCCAGATCCTTTTCGAGGCCGACCAGCGTGGTACCGACGTCTTGACAGTCCTCGCGGACTGGGTGCGTCACTCGCGGTCCGACACCCGGCAGCCGCCGGTCAGCGAGTTCACGATGGAGCTGGTCGAGGGGTATGCCCAGCACGAGCGCCACATCGACGAGCTGATCTCGCAGTACGCCGTCGGGTGGACCCTGGACAGGATGCCAGTCGTCGACCGCAACATCCTGCGGATCGGTGCCTACGAACTGATCTGGGTCGACGCGACGCCGGACGCCGTGGTGATCGACGAGTCCGTGCAGCTCGCCAAGGAGTTCTCCACGGACGACTCGCCGTCCTTCGTGAACGGCCTGCTCGGCCGCTTCAAGGACCTGAAGCCGAGTCTGCGCCGCGACGAGGCGTAAGACGCCGCGACGAGGCCAAGGGCGAGGCGTCAGCCTCCCGCGCCGCTCAGAGGGCCCGCAGCGACACGCTGCGGGCCCTCTGGCGTTGCCCTGGGGCTCCTTTGGGGTCTCAGTGGCTCCTGGGGCCCGTGTGGCCTCCCGAGGGCTCACAGGCGTACGCAGAACGCCGGGGTGGCCGGAACCCATCGGTTCCGGCCACCCCGGCGTTACGTTTCTGCTCAGCTCTCGCTTGAGGTATCAGACGTCGTCGTGGGCGACGGCGCGGCGCGCGTCCGCGTCCAGGACGCCCCAGCTGATCAGCTGCTCGGTGAGAACCGAGGGCGACTGGTCATAGATCACGGCGAGGGTGCGCAGGTCGTCCTGGCGGATCGAGAGCACCTTGCCGTTGTAGTCACCGCGCTGCGACTGGATCGTGGCGGCATACCGCTGCAGGGGTCCTGCCTTCTCGGCCGGGACGTGCGCGAGGCGCTCAAGGTCGAGAACGAGCTTGGGCGGCGGCTCGGCCGCACCGCCCGGAGCGGTGCCGGGCAGCAGCTCCTGGACCGGGACGCCGTAGAAGTCCGCCAGCTCGGCAAGGCGCTGTACGGTCACGGCGCGGTCGCCGCGTTCGTACGAACCGACCACGACCGCCTTCCAGCGTCCCTGGGACTTCTCCTCGACACCGTGGAGGGAAAGGCCCTGCTGGGTACGGATGGCGCGGAGCTTGGCCCCGAGCTGTTTGGCGTATTCGCTGGACATATAGCTCCCCGGACGAAGAACGGTAACTCACTGTGAGGTTACGCAGCGTTACTTGGGTGCGTCAAGCCGAATGGTCCGTACCGACCCCTCCCAGGGGGGTCGTGACCGGCGGTGTTGCGGGTACTGGTAGCGTGGATGGCGCAATTTCGACGTCCTTTAAGGTCCGTCCCGTGAGGCGGAGAAGGAGGTCCGTTTCATATGGACTCGCACGACACGAACGAACCCGATGTCGCCCGGCCCGTGCTCGAAGGCCCGGACATCGCACGGGTGTTGACCCGTATCGCACACGAGATCGTCGAGCGCGCCAAAGGCGCCGAGGACGTGGTGCTGCTCGGCATTCCCACGCGGGGTGTCTTCCTCGCGCGGCGACTCGCCGAGAAGCTCGAAGAAATCACCGGACGGGCGATCCCGGTTGGCTCACTCGACATCACGATGTACCGCGACGATCTGCGCATGCACCCGCCGCGCGCACTCGCCCGCACCGAGATCCCCGGTGACGGCATCGACGGCCGCCTCGTCGTCCTCGTCGACGACGTGCTCTTCTCCGGCCGCACCATCCGCGCAGCCCTCGACGGCCTGAACGACATCGGCCGTCCACGCGCGGTGCAGCTCGCCGTCCTCGTCGACCGCGGCCACCGCGAACTTCCGATCCGCGCCGACTACGTCGGCAAGAACCTCCCCACGTCGTTGCGGGAGACGGTCAAGGTGCAGCTCGCCGAGGAGGACGGCCGCGACGCCGTGCTGCTCGGTGCCAAGCCCGCTTCCGCGTAGCACCGGCTCCCCTCACGGGCACCGGGGCACACCCCTGCGCGCCCGCGTGCCCGCACACCTCCACATGACGGAGTACACCCAGATGATGCGACACCTCATCTCGGCCGCCGACCTCACCCGCGACGACGCCGTTCTCATCCTCGACACCGCCGAGGAGATGGCCCGGGTCGCCGACCGGCCGATCAAGAAGCTGCCCGCGCTGCGCGGCCGCACGATCTGCAACCTGTTCTTCGAGGACTCGACCCGGACCCGGATCTCCTTCGAGGCCGCCGAGAAGCGCCTCTCCGCCGACGTCATCAACTTTGCCGCCAAGGGCTCCAGCGTCTCCAAGGGCGAGTCGCTCAAGGACACGGCCCAGACCCTGGAGGCGATGGGCGTCGACGCCGTCGTCATCCGGCACGGCGCGTCCGGCGCCCCCTACCGGCTCGCCACCTCCGGCTGGATCGACGCCCCGGTGATCAACGCCGGCGACGGCACCCACCAGCACCCCACGCAGGCCCTGCTCGACGCCTTCACCATGCGGCGCCGGCTCGTCGGCAAGGACGAGGGCCTCGGCAAGGACCTGAGCGGCAAGCGCATCACGCTCGTCGGCGACGTCCTGCACAGCCGGGTCGCGCGCTCGAACGTCGACCTGCTGCACACCCTGGGCGCCCAGGTCACCCTGGTCGCCCCGCCCACGCTCGTGCCGGTCGGCGTCGACAGCTGGCCCTGCGACGTGTCGTACGACCTGGACCGCGTGCTCCCGAAGTCCGACGCCGTGATGATGCTGCGCGTGCAGCGCGAGCGCATGAACGCCGCGTTCTTCCCGACCGAGCGCGAGTACTCGCGTCGCTACGGCCTGGACGGCGAGCGCATGGCGAAGATGCCCGAGCACGCCATCGTGATGCACCCGGGCCCGATGGTGCGCGGCATGGAGATCACCGCCGAGGTCGCCGACTCCGACCGCTGCACGGTCATCGAGCAGGTCGCCAACGGCGTGCACACCCGGATGGCCGTTCTCTACCTGCTCCTGGGCGGGAACGAACCCGCCGTCACCCACACCCGCCCCACCGGTTCCGAGGAGAAGTAAGACATGAGCAAGACCCTGATCCGTGGTGCGAAGGTCCTTGGCGGCGAGCCCCAGGACGTCCTGATCGACGGCGAGACGATCCTCGAGGTGGGCACCGGCCTTGAGGCGGGAGACGACGTGACCGTCGTCGAGGCCGACGGCCAGATCCTGCTGCCCGGCCTCGTCGACCTGCACACCCACCTGCGCGAGCCCGGCCGCGAGGACTCCGAGACCGTCCTGACCGGTACGCGCGCCGCCGCGTCCGGCGGCTACACCGCCGTGTTCGCCATGGCCAACACCTTCCCCGTCGCCGACACCGCGGGCGTCGTCGAGCAGGTCTACCGGCTCGGCCAGGAGGGCGGGTACGCGGACGTCCAGCCGATCGGCGCCGTCACCGTCGGCCTGGAGGGCAAGAAGCTCGCCGAGCTCGGCGCCATGCACGAGTCCGCGGCCGGTGTCACCGTCTTCTCCGACGACGGCAAGTGCGTCGACGACGCCGTGATCATGCGCCGCGCCCTGGAGTACGTGAAGGCGTTCGGCGGCGTCGTCGCCCAGCACGCGCAGGAGCCCCGCCTGACCGAGGGCGCCCAGATGAACGAGGGCGTCGTCTCCGCCGAGCTGGGCCTGGGCGGCTGGCCCGCCGTCGCCGAGGAGTCGATCATCGCGCGTGACGTGCTGCTCGCCGAGCACGTGGGCTCGCGGGTGCACATCTGCCACCTGTCGACCGCCGGGTCGGTCGAGATCGTGCGCTGGGCCAAGTCGCGCGGCATCGACGTGACCGCCGAAGTCACCCCGCACCACCTGCTCCTGACCGACGAGCTGGTCCGCTCGTACAACCCGGTCTACAAGGTCAACCCGCCGCTGCGCACCGAGCGCGACGTCATGGCGCTGCGCGAGGCCCTGGCCGACGGCACGATCGACATCGTCGCCACCGACCACGCCCCGCACCCGCACGAGGACAAGGACTGCGAGTGGGCCGCGGCCGCCATGGGCATGGTGGGCCTGGAGACCGCGCTCTCCGTCGTCCAGCAGACGATGGTCGAGACGGGCCTGCTCACCTGGGCCGCGGTCGCCGACCGGATGTCCGTCAAGCCCGCCGAGATCGGGCAGGCCAAGGGCCACGGACGCCCCGTCTCGGCAGGTGAGCCCGCGAACCTCACGCTCCTCGATCCGGCTTACCGTGGTGTCGTGGACCCCGCGGGCTTCGCCTCGCGCAGCGGCAACACCCCCTACGAGGGCCGTGAGCTGCCGGGCCGCGTGACGCACACGTGGCTGCGGGGCCGCGCCACGCTCGTCGACGGGAAGCTCGCGTGACCTCTCTGATCTCCACCGCCGCAGGAAGTGCCGTCACCTTCGCCGCCGAGAAGAAGTCGGCGGACGTGACGGACTGGGCCGCTCGCGCGGGCTGGGTCGTCGGACTGCTGCTCTTCATCGCGCTCGTCTACTGGCTGATGCGCGAGGGCTGGAAGTGGCGCGGCACGCTCCAGGGCGACCTGCCCGACCTGCCCAGCGCGCCGACCGAGCCGGGCCCGGTGAGACTTGAGCTCAGCGGTCGCTACCACGGCTCGACCACGGCAGGGCAGTGGCTCGACCGCATCGTGGCGCACGGCCTCGGTACCCGCAGCCGCGTGGAGCTGACGCTCACGGACGCGGGCCTCGATGTCGTACGCCCCGGGGCAGCCGACTTCTTCATCCCGGCCGGGCAGCTGCGCGAGGCCCGCCTCGACAAGGGCATCGCCGGAAAGGTCCTCGCGGAGGGCGGTCTGCTGATCGTCACCTGGGAGCACGGCGAGAAGCAGATCGACTCGGGCTTCCGCTCGGACCACGCGGCCGAGCAGGCCGAGTGGGTCGAGGCCATCAACAACATGATCAACACGAACACGAACGACATGAAGGAAGGCACCGCACGATGACGACCTCCACCAGGGGAGCCGCCAAAACTCCCGCCGTACTCGTCCTGGAGGACGGCCGCATCTTCCGCGGCCGCGCCTACGGGGCCGTGGGGGAGACCTTCGGCGAAGCGGTGTTCTCCACCGGCATGTCCGGCTACCAGGAGACCCTCACCGACCCCTCGTACCACCGCCAGGTCGTCGTCATGACGGCCCCGCACGTCGGCAACACGGGCGTGAACGACGAGGACCCCGAGTCGCAGCGGATCTGGGTCGCCGGATACGTCGTGCGCGACCCCGCGCGCGTGCCCTCCAACTGGCGCTCGCAGCGCACCCTCGACGAGGAGCTCGTCAACCAGGGCGTCGTGGGCATCAGCGGCATCGACACGCGTGCGCTCACCCGCCACCTGCGCGAGCGCGGCGCGATGCGCGTCGGGATCTTCTCCGGCAACGCGCTCCCCGACGACGGCGCGATGCTCGCCGAGGTCCGCCGGCAGCCCGAGATGAAGGGCGCGAACCTCGCCGCGGAGGTCGCCACCAAGGAGACGTACGTCGTCCCCGCGATCGGCGAGAAGCGCTTCACCGTCGCCGCCGTCGACCTCGGCATCAAGGGCATGACCCCGCACCGCATGGCCGAGCGCGGGATCGAGGTGCACGTCCTGCCCGCGACCGCGACCGCCGAGGACATCTACGCCGTCCAGCCCGACGGCGTGTTCTTCTCCAACGGTCCCGGCGACCCGGCGACCGCGGACGGCCCCGTCGCCGTCATGCGGGCCGTCCTGGAGCGCAAGACGCCGCTGTTCGGCATCTGCTTCGGCAACCAGATCCTCGGCCGTGCCCTCGGTTTCGGCACGTACAAGCTGAAGTACGGTCACCGCGGCATCAACCAGCCCGTGCAGGACCGCACGACCGGCAAGGTCGAGGTCACCGCGCACAACCACGGCTTCGCCGTCGACGCGCCGCTCGACAAGGTCTCCGACACCCCCTACGGGCGCGCCGAGGTCTCCCACGTGTGCCTCAACGACCAGGTGGTGGAGGGGCTCCAGCTCCTCGACCAGCCCGCGTTCAGCGTCCAGTACCACCCCGAGGCGGCCGCAGGACCGCACGACGCCGCGTACCTCTTCGACCGCTTCGTATCCCTGATGGAGGGCCAGCGTGCCTAAGCGCTCCGATATCCAGTCCGTCCTGGTCATCGGCTCCGGTCCGATCGTCATCGGCCAGGCCGCCGAGTTCGACTACTCCGGCACCCAGGCCTGCCGCGTCCTCAAGGCCGAGGGCCTGCGCGTCATCCTGGTGAACTCGAACCCGGCGACGATCATGACCGACCCGGAGATCGCCGACGCCACGTACGTCGAGCCGATCACCCCGGAGTTCGTCGAGAAGATCATCGCCAAGGAGCGCCCCGACGCTCTGCTCCCGACCCTCGGTGGCCAGACCGCGCTCAACACCGCGATCTCCATGCACGAGCAGGGTGTCCTGGAGAAGTACGGCGTCGAGCTCATCGGCGCCAACGTCGAGGCGATCAACAAGGGCGAGGACCGCGACCTCTTCAAGGGCGTCGTCGAAGAGGTCCACAAGAAGATCGGGCACGGCGAGTCCGCCCGCTCGTACATCTGCCACTCCATGGACGACGTCCTCAAGGGCGTCGACGAGCTCGGCGGCTACCCCGTGGTCGTCCGCCCCTCCTTCACCATGGGCGGCGCCGGTTCCGGCTTCGCGCACGACGAGGAGGAGCTGCGCCGCATCGCCGGGCAGGGCCTCACGCTCTCGCCGACCACCGAGGTGCTCCTCGAGGAGTCCATCCTCGGCTGGAAGGAGTACGAGCTCGAGCTGATGCGCGACAAGAACGACAACGTCGTGGTCGTCTGCTCCATCGAGAACTTCGACCCGATGGGTGTGCACACCGGCGACTCGATCACCGTCGCGCCCGCGATGACGCTGACCGACCGCGAGTACCAGACCCTGCGCGACGTCGGCATCGCGATCATCCGCGAGGTCGGCGTCGACACCGGCGGCTGCAACATCCAGTTCGCCATCGACCCGACGGACGGCCGGGTCATCGTCATCGAGATGAACCCGCGTGTCTCGCGGTCGTCGGCGCTCGCGTCGAAGGCCACCGGATTCCCGATCGCGAAGATCGCAGCGAAGCTGGCCGTCGGCTACACGCTGGACGAGATCCCGAACGACATCACCGAGAAGACCCCGGCCTCCTTCGAGCCGACGCTCGACTACGTCGTGGTCAAGGCCCCGCGTTTCGCCTTCGAGAAGTTCCCCTCGGCGGACTCGACCCTGACGACCACCATGAAGTCGGTCGGCGAGGCCATGGCGATCGGCCGCAACTTCACCGAGGCGCTCCAGAAGGCGCTGCGGTCCCTGGAGAAGAAGGGCTCGCAGTTCACCTTCGTGGGCGAGCCCGGCGACAAGGCCGAGCTCCTGGCCGAGGCCGTGCGGCCGACCGACGGGCGCATCAACTCCGTCATGCAGGCCATCCGCGCCGGAGCCACCCCCGAGGAGGTCTTCGAGTCCACGAAGATCGACCCGTGGTTCGTCGACCAGCTCTTCCTGATCAAGGAGATCGCGGACGAGCTGACCGCCGCCGAGCGCCTCGACGCCGATCTGCTCGCCGAGGCCAAGCGGCACGGCTTCTCCGACGCCCAGATCGCCGAGATCCGCGGCCTGCGCGAGGACGTCGTGCGCGAGGTCAGGCACGCGCTCGGGGTCCGTCCGGTCTACAAGACGGTCGACACCTGCGCCGCCGAGTTCGCCGCCAACACGCCGTACTTCTACTCCTCGTACGACGAGGAGAACGAGGTCGCCAAGCGCGAGAAGCCCGCGGTCATCATCCTGGGCTCGGGCCCCAACCGCATCGGCCAGGGCATCGAGTTCGACTACTCCTGCGTCCACGCCTCCTTCGCGCTGAGCGACGCGGGCTTCGAGACCGTGATGGTCAACTGCAACCCCGAGACCGTCTCCACGGACTACGACACCTCCGACCGTCTGTACTTCGAGCCGCTCACGCTCGAGGACGTCCTGGAGATCGTCAACGCCGAGGCGCAGGCCGGGCCGATCGCGGGCGTCATCGTCCAGCTCGGCGGCCAGACCCCGCTCGGCCTCGCACAGGCGCTCAAGGACAACGGCGTGCCGGTCGTGGGCACCCCGCCCGAGGCCATCCACGCCGCCGAGGACCGCGGCGCCTTCGGCCGCGTGCTCGCGGAGGCCGGTCTCCCGGCGCCCAAGCACGGCACCGCCACCACGTTCGCCGAGGCCAAGGCCATCGCCGACGAGATCGGCTACCCCGTCCTCGTACGCCCGTCGTACGTGCTCGGCGGCCGCGGCATGGAGATCGTGTACGACGAGATCCGCCTCTCCGCGTACATCGAGGAGTCGACCGAGATCAGCCCCTCGCGTCCTGTGCTCGTCGACCGCTTCCTCGACGACGCGATCGAGATCGACGTGGACGCGCTCTACGACGGCGAGGAGCTCTACCTCGGCGGCGTCATGGAGCACATCGAGGAAGCCGGCATCCACTCCGGCGACTCGGCGTGCGCGCTGCCCCCGATCACGCTCGGCGGCTTCGACATCAAGCGCCTGCGCGCCTCCACGGAGGGCATCGCCAAGGGCGTCGGCGTCCGCGGGCTCATCAACATCCAGTTCGCGATGGCCGGGGACATCCTCTACGTCCTGGAGGCCAACCCGCGTGCCTCGCGCACCGTCCCCTTCACCTCGAAGGCGACCGCGGTGCCGCTGGCCAAGGCCGCCGCGCGCATCTCGCTCGGCGCGACCGTCGCCGAGCTGCGCGCCGAGGGCATGCTCCCGGCGACCGGCGACGGCGGCACGCTGCCGATGGACGCGCCGATCTCGGTGAAGGAAGCCGTCATGCCGTGGTCGCGCTTCCGCGACATCCACGGGCGTGGCGTCGACACCGTCCTCGGCCCGGAGATGCGCTCGACCGGCGAAGTCATGGGCATCGACTCGGTGTTCGGCACGGCGTACGCCAAGTCGCAGGCGGGCGCGTATGGTCCGCTGCCCACCAAGGGCCGCGCGTTCATCTCCGTCGCCAACCGCGACAAGCGCTCGATGATCTTCCCGGCGCGCGAACTGGTCGCGCACGGCTTCGAGTTGCTCGCCACGTCCGGCACGGCCGAGGTGCTCAAGCGCAACGGCATCAACGCCACGATCGTGCGCAAGCAGAGCGAGGGCGAGGGCCCGAACGGCGAGAAGACGATCGTCCAGCTGATCCACGACGGCGCGGTCGACCTCATCGTCAACACCCCGTACGGCACGGGTGGCCGCCTCGACGGCTACGACATCCGTACGGCGGCCGTGTCCCGCTCGGTGCCGTGCCTGACCACGGTCCAGGCGCTCGCCGCCGCCGTCCAGGGCATCGACGCGCTCAACCACGGGGACGTGGGCGTCCGCTCGCTCCAGGAACACGCGGAGCATCTGAACGCGGCCCGCGACTAGCAGCCCACCAGGGGGACACCGATCCGGTGTCCCCCTTCTGGTGAGCACTCCGACTTCCGGTACTTCCGGTGAGGACACCGAGGACACCACCTTGTACAAATTCTTCTTCAACCTCGTCTTCAAGCGCATGGACCCGGAGCAGGCCCACTACATGGCCTTCCGCTGGATCCGGTGCGCGGCCCGCGTCCCCGTCCTTCGCACGTTCGTCGCGGCCGTGCTCGCCCCGCGCCACAAGGAGCTGCGCACCGAGGCCTTCGGGCTGCGGATGCACGGCCCCTTCGGGCTCGCGGCGGGCTTCGACAAGAACGCCGTCGCGATCGACGGCATGTCGATGCTGGGCTTCGACCACATCGAGATCGGCACGGTCACGGGGGAGCCGCAGCCCGGCAACCCCAAGAAGCGGCTGTTCCGCCTCGTCGAGGACCGGGCGCTGATCAACCGCATGGGCTTCAACAACGAAGGCTCCGCGGCCGTCGCCGAGCGCCTGGGCGCCCGCAAGGCCGTCTTCAGGACGGTCGTCGGCGTGAACATCGGCAAGACCAAGGTCGTCCCCGAGGAGGAGGCCGCCGCCGACTACGTGAAGTCGACCGAGCGGCTCGCCGTCCACGCCGACTACCTCGTGGTGAACGTGTCGTCCCCGAACACCCCGGGCCTGCGCAACCTCCAGGCCACGGAGTCCCTGCGGCCGCTTCTCACCGCCGTACGCGAGGCGGCCGACCGGAGCGTCACAGGGCGCCGTGTGCCGCTCCTCGTGAAGATCGCCCCCGACCTGGCGGACGAGGATGTCGACGCGGTCGCCGACCTGGCCGTCGACCTCGGCCTCGACGGCATCATCGCCACGAACACGACCATCGCGCGCGAGAGCCTCGGTTTGCAATCCGAACCTTCGCTCTACGGAGAGACCGGCGGCCTGTCGGGGGCGCCTCTCAAGGAGCGCTCCCTGGAGGTCCTGCGCCGCCTCTACGCGCGCGTGGGCGACCGCATCACGCTCGTGGGCGTCGGCGGCATCGAGAACGCCGAGGACGCCTGGCAGCGGATCCTCGCCGGCGCCACCCTGGTGCAGGGCTACAGCGCGTTCATCTACGAAGGGCCCTTCTGGGGCCGCGCGATCCACAAGGGCCTCGCCGCCCGTCTGAACACCTCCCCGTACGCCACGCTCGCCGAGGCCGTCGGCGCCGACGTAAGGAAGCCCGCATGAGTGCCCTCGAACCCTTCGGTACGCGCCTTCGCCACGCCATGGACGAGCGCGGGCCGCTCTGCGTCGGCATCGACCCGCACGCGTCCCTCCTGGCCGCCTGGGGCCTGAACGACGACGTCGCGGGCCTGGAGAAGTTCACCGGGACCGTCGTCGAGGCGCTGGCCGGGACCGTCGCGGTGTTCAAGCCGCAGAGCGCGTTCTTCGAGCGCTTCGGCTCGCGGGGCATCGCCGTACTGGAGAAGGCGGTCCAGGAGCTGCGCGCGGCCGGGGCCCTGGTCGTCATGGACGCCAAGCGCGGCGACATCGGCTCGACGATGGCCGCGTACGCGGAGACCTTCCTGCACAAGGACTCGCCGCTGTTCTCCGACGCCCTCACGGTCTCGCCCTACCTCGGCTACGGCTCGCTGAAGCCGGCCGTCGACCTGGCGCGCGAGAACGGCACCGGGCTCTTCGTGCTCGCCCTCACCTCGAACCCCGAGGGCGCCGAGGTACAGCACGCGGTGCGCGAGGACGGCCGCACGATCGGCGCGACGATCCTCGGGCACCTGGCGGCGGAGAACGCGGATGCGGAGCCCCTGGGGTCCTTCGGGGCCGTCGTCGGGGCGACGCTGGGTGACCTGTCCTCGTACGACCTCGCGATCAACGGTCCGCTGCTCGCCCCCGGCATCGGGGCGCAGGGTGCCACTCCGGCGGATCTGCCGGGTGTCTTCGGGGACGCCGTGCGCAATGTCGTGCCGAGCGTCAGCCGGGGTGTCCTGCGTCACGGTCCCGACGTGGCGGGGCTTCGCGTCGCGGCGAGCCGCTTCGCGGACGAGATCCGAGAGGCCGTCGCCTCGGCCTGAGGGTGTTTTTCCGTCTTCGAAGGACGTGTCCGGCCACGTCCCTACGTTTCGTTGATGGCTCGCCAGGCCAAATCCGGGGTGAAATGCCCGGAATGTACACCTCGGCAGAGGCTGACCAGGACTTTTCGTCTGTTCTCGCTGACTCCGGCGGCCATGCCCGCTAGTCTCCGACGAGAGCGAACGGGCAAGCGCGTTGCACGTTGCTCACCAGGTGTGGGGCGACTAGGTTCCTCACCGGTCCGTATCCGACAGTTCGACATCCGAGGTGACGTAGGCGTGGCTCTTCCGCCCCTTACCCCTGAACAGCGCGCAGCCGCGCTCGAAAAGGCCGCCGCGGCTCGCCGGGAGCGGGCCGAGGTCAAGAATCGACTCAAGCACTCCGGTGCCTCGCTTCACGAGGTCATCAAGCAGGGTCAGGAGAACGATGTCATCGGCAAGATGAAGGTCTCCGCCCTCCTGGAGTCCCTGCCCGGCGTGGGCAAGGTCCGCGCCAAGCAGATCATGGAGCGTCTTGGCATCTCCGAGAGCCGCCGTGTGCGCGGTCTCGGCTCCAACCAGATCGCCTCCTTGGAGCGTGAGTTCGGCGGTGGCGCTGCCTGACGTTCTCAGGCACTCCTGAGAACCTGGATAATCGCTGCATGGCTGCAACATCCCGGGGGACGACCCCCGTGCCCCCGGACGTACGTCCGCGGCTGACCGTGCTCTCCGGCCCCTCCGGGGTCGGCAAGAGCACGGTCGTCGCTCATATGCGCAAGGAACACCCCGAGGTCTGGCTCTCGGTCTCGGCCACCACGCGGAAGCCGCGCCCCGGCGAGAAGCACGGTGTCCACTATTTCTTCGTCTCCGACGAGGAAATGGACAAGCTGATCGCCAACAGCGAGCTGCTCGAATGGGCCGAGTTCGCGGGCAACCGCTACGGCACGCCTCGGGGTGCCGTCCTCGAGCGCCTCGAGGCGGGCGAGCCCGTCCTCCTGGAGATCGATCTGCAGGGCGCGCGCCTGGTCCGCGAGTCGATGTCCGAGGCGCAGCTGGTCTTCCTCGCACCGCCGAGCTGGGACGAGCTGGTCCGCCGGCTCACCGGCCGGGGGACCGAGGCGCCGGAGGTGATCGAGCGCAGGCTCGCCGCGGCGAAGATCGAACTCGCCGCCGAGGCCGAGTTCGATACGACCCTGGTCAATACCTCCGTCGAGGATGTGGCGCGTGAGCTGCTAGCCTTGATGAAAGTTGTTTGATCTTCATCCTCAGTAACCCCGGTTTGATCTTCAGTTTCCATTCGAAGGTCAATCCCCATCGGAAGGCAGAGAGTGTCCTCTTCCATCACTGCGCCCGAGGGCATCATCAACCCGCCGATTGATGAGCTCCTCGAAGCGACCGACTCGAAGTACAGCCTCGTGATCTACGCCGCCAAGCGCGCGCGCCAGATCAACGCGTACTACTCGCAGCTCGGCGAGGGCCTGTTGGAGTACGTCGGCCCGCTGGTGGACACGCACGTCCACGAGAAGCCGCTCTCGATCGCGCTCCGCGAGATCAACGCGGGTCTGCTGACGTCCGAGGCCATCGAGGGCCCGGCGCAGTAGTCGCATTTCTTTTCTTGCAGTATTTCTTCATCGCAGGCCCGGCAGCGCGACTGCCGGGCCTGTGGTGTGTCATGGAGTCGTACGTTCCCCAGTGCGGGGATCACGAGTGCGGGGAGGCACGGTGGGCAAGCCCAAGGTCGTTCTGGGGGTCAGCGGCGGTATCGCCGCGTACAAGGCCTGTGAGCTGCTGCGGCGGCTGACCGAGTCCGGCCATGACGTGCGCGTCGTGCCGACCGAGGCGTCGCTGCACTTCGTGGGGGCCGCGACCTGGTCGGCGCTGTCCGGCAACCCGGTCTCGACCGAGGTGTGGGACTCCGTCCACGAGGTGCCGCACGTACGGATCGGCCAGGCCGCCGACGTCGTGATCGTGGCCCCGGCCACGGCCGACATGATGGCGAAGGCGGCCCACGGCCTCGCCGACGACCTCCTGACGAACACGCTCCTCACCGCCCGCTGTCCAGTGATCTTCGCGCCCGCCATGCACACGGAGATGTGGGAGCACCCGGCCACGCAGGAGAACGTCGCCACGCTGCGCCGCCGCGGCGCCCTGGTCATCGAGCCCGCCGTCGGCCGCCTCACCGGCGTGGACACGGGCAAGGGCCGGTTCCCCGACCCCGTGGAGCTCTTCGAGGTCGTACGCCGCGTCCTGGCCCGCGGCGACCTGGCCCGCGACCTCACGGGGCGGCACGTCGTCGTCAGCGCGGGCGGCACGCGCGAGCCGCTCGACCCGGTCCGCTTCCTGGGCAACCGTTCCTCCGGCAAGCAGGGGTACGCGCTGGCCCGCAGCGCGGCGGCGCGCGGCGCCCGCGTCACGCTCGTGTCGGCGAACGCGGCGCTGCCGGAACCGGCGGGCGTCGACATCGTGCCCGTCGGCACCGCCGTCCAGCTCCGCGAGGCGATCCTCAAGGCGTCTGCGGACGCCGACGCGGTGGTGATGGCGGCGGCCGTGGCCGACTTCCGCCCGGAGACGTACGCGACCGGAAAGATCAAGAAGCGGGACGGCCAGGAGCAGCCCCCGATCGCCCTGGTCCGCAACCCCGACATCCTCGCCGAGCTCGCCGGGATCGCTGCCGACAGGCCGCGCCCCGGCCAGGTCGTCGTGGGCTTCGCCGCCGAGACGGACGACGTGCTCGCCAACGGCCGCGCCAAGCTGGAACGCAAGGGCTGCGACCTGCTCGTCGTCAACGAAGTCGGCGAGCGCAAGACGTTCGGCTCCGAGGAGAACGAGGCGGTCGTGCTCGGCGCCGACGGGAGCGAGACCCCCGTGCCGTACGGGCCGAAGGAAGCACTCGCGGACACGGTCTGGGATCTCGTGGCCGAACGCCTGCCGAAGAATTCCTGAGAGAATGGGGGTGTCTCCCAGGAGACGCCTCTTGCCGAAGTCTCAGCAGAACCGGGGCGAAAATCTGGACGCAAATGTCACATTCGCCCCACTGGGCGCCCCAAAACCGGGAAATTCGGGCGTGAGGCCCTCTGGTGGAGACCGATCGTCGTACCGCACAATGCAGTGCCGCAGGTCACAGCGCTCCCAAGTGGCGAGACACGTGGTCCGGCGGCCGAGTGTGACCGATAAACTGGTCTCGGACGACGCCGGGCGCAGCTCCCGGCCGTCCACCAATGATCAGCCAGCAGCCGCTGCAACCACAGGGAGCGATGTGTCCCGCCGTCTCTTCACCTCGGAGTCTGTGACCGAGGGTCACCCCGACAAGATCGCTGACCAGATCAGCGACACCATTCTCGACGCCCTTCTGCGGGAGGACCCGAAATCCCGGGTCGCCGTGGAGACGTTGATCACCACCGGCCTGGTGCACGTGGCCGGCGAGGTGACGACCAAGGCGTACGCGCCGATCGCGCAGCTGGTGCGCGAGAAGATCCTCGAGATCGGTTACGACTCCTCGAAGAAGGGCTTCGACGGCGCCTCCTGTGGCGTCTCGGTGTCCATCGGCTCGCAGTCCCCGGACATCGCGCAGGGCGTCGACACGGCGTACGAGAAGCGCGTCGAGGGCGACGAGGACGAGCTCGACAAGCAGGGCGCGGGCGACCAGGGCCTGATGTTCGGCTACGCCTGCGACGAGACGCCGGAGCTGATGCCGCTCCCGATCCACCTCGCGCACCGTCTCTCGCGCCGCCTGTCCGAGGTCCGCAAGAACGGGACCATCCCGTACCTGCGCCCCGACGGCAAGACCCAGGTCACCATCGAGTACGACGGCGACAAGGCCGTCCGCCTCGACACGGTCGTGGTCTCCTCGCAGCACGCCTCCGACATCGACCTGGACTCGCTCCTCGCCCCCGACATCCGGGAGTTCGTGGTCGAGCCCGAGCTGAAGGCGCTCCTCGAGGACGGCATCAAGCTGGAGACCGAGGGCTACCGCCTCCTGGTCAACCCGACCGGACGCTTCGAGATCGGCGGCCCGATGGGCGACGCCGGCCTCACCGGCCGCAAGATCATCATCGACACGTACGGCGGCATGGCCCGCCACGGCGGCGGCGCCTTCTCCGGCAAGGACCCGTCCAAGGTCGACCGCAGCGCCGCCTACGCGATGCGCTGGGTCGCCAAGAACGTCGTCGCCGCGGGCCTCGCGGCCCGCTGCGAGGTCCAGGTCGCGTACGCGATCGGCAAGGCCGAGCCGGTGGGCCTCTTCGTGGAGACGTTCGGCACGGCCACGGTCGACACCGACAAGATCGAGGCCGCCATCGCCGAGGTCTTCGACCTGCGCCCGGCCGCGATCATCCGCGACCTCGACCTGCTCCGCCCGATCTACGCGCAGACCGCCGCGTACGGCCACTTCGGGCGGGCGATTCCCGACTTCACGTGGGAGCGGACGGATCGTGTGGATGCGTTGCGGAAGGCTGCGGGGCTGTAAGGAGCTGTAAGGCTCCCTCGCCGCGCGCGTTCTGACGAAGCCCGGTGTCCCTGGTGGGGACGCCGGGCTTCGTCGTGCCTCGGTGGATATCGGGCCTGCTGCCGTGTCAGTGCGGTCTGGTAGGAATGCTGCTGTGAGCAGCGAGAACCAGAGATCTGAGGGGGCGGGCGGGGCCGAGCCTCCGGAGCAGCTTGCGCTCATTCGGGAAGCGGTGCGCAAGGCCGATGTACCGCGGGCCAAGCCGCGGACGTGGCGGGGGGCTCCGTTGGCCAAGCATCTGCCTGTGGCTCGGGTGCTGGTGGACAAGGGGGTGCTGCATCTTGATCGGTACTTCGACTATGCGGTGCCCGAGGAGTTGGACGAGCAGGCGCAGCCCGGGGTGCGGGTCCGGGTGCGGTTCGGGGCCGGGGCGCGGAATGTGCGGGGCGGGCGGCGCGAAGGCGGGGGGTTGATCGACGGGTTTCTCGTCGAGCGCGTTGCCGAGTCGGACTACTCGGGGCCTCTTGCCGCTCTGGCGCAGGTCGTCTCGCCCGAGCCCGTGCTCGGCGGTGAGCTGCTCGGGCTGGCCCGCGCCGTGGCCGATCGGTATGCGGGCAGCCTCGCCGATGTTCTGCAACTGGCCGTTCCGCCCCGGCACGCTCGGGCCGAGGCGCGGGAGTCGGGGGAGGCTCCGGCACCTCCGGCGGCGCCTGAGACCGGGTCCTGGAGGCGGTACGGACATGGGGCGGAGTTCTTGGGGGCGCTGGCCTCTGGGGGTGCGCCTCGGGCTGTGTGGACCGCCCTTCCCGGGCCGGAGTGGGCCGAGGAGATCGCGCGGGCCGTGCAGGCGACGCTTGCCTCCGGGCGAGGGGCCTTGGTCGTCGTGCCTGCCGGGCGGCCCGCCGCGAGGGTCGATGCGGCGCTGACCCAGCTGATCGGGGCGGGGCAGCATGCTCTGCTCACCGCTGATGTGGGGCAGGAGCGGCGGTATCGGGAGTGGCTCTCCGTACGGCGTGGTGCCGTGCGGGCCGTCGTGGGCACGCGGGCCGCCATGTTCGCGCCGGTGCGGAATCTTGGGCTCGTCGTGATCTGGGACGACGGCGATGCCAGTCACAGCGACGACAATGCTCCCTTCCCGCATGTGCGTGAGGTGCTCGAGCTTCGCGCCTCGCGGGACAAGTGCGGTTTCCTGCTGGGGAGTTGGAGCTGCACGGTCGAGGCCGCGCAGCTGGTGGAGAGCGGGTGGGCGGCGCCGCTGGTCGCCGACCGTGAGCAGGTGCGGGGGAGCGCGCCGCTCGTACGGACCGTGGGGGACGGCGACCTCGCCCGGGACGAGGCGGCTCGGGCCGCGCGGCTCCCGACGCTCGCCTGGAACGTGGTGCGGGAGGGCCTGAAGCACGGTCCTGTGCTGGTACAGGTGCCCCGGCGGGGATATGTGCCCCGGCTCGCGTGCGAGAGGTGCCGGGAGCCCGCGCGGTGCCGGCACTGTGCGGGGCCGTTGGAGGCGCGGGACCGTGGGGGGCTGTGGTGCGGCTGGTGCGGGGTGGAGGAAGGCGCCTGGCACTGCGGGGAGTGCGGGGGGTTCCGGCTGCGGGCGCAGGTGGTGGGGGCGCGGCGTACGGCAGAGGAGTTGGGGCGGGCGTTTCCCGCGGTGCCGGTGCGGACGTCGGGGCGGGAGCAGGTGCTCGACACCGTGCCGGGGTTGCCCGCGTTGGTGGTGAGTACGCCGGGGGCGGAGCCTGTCGCCGAAGGCGGTTATGCCGCGGCTCTGTTGCTCGACGGGTGGGCCATGCTGGGGCGGCCCGATCTGCGGGCCGGTGAGGATGCGTTGCGGCGGTGGATCGGCGCCTCTTCGCTGGTGCGGCCGCAGGGGGAGGGCGGGACCGTGGTGGTCGTCGCCGAGCCGACTCTGCGGCCCGTGCAGGCGCTTGTGCGGTGGGATCCCGTGGGGCATGCGGTGCGGGAGCTCTCCGAGCGGGCCGAGTTGGGGTTTCCGCCCGTGTCGCGGATGGCCTCCGTGGCGGGGACCGCGGAGGCACTTTCCGGGTTTCTCGCTGCGGCTGAACTTCCGGGGGATGCGGTGGTGTTGGGGCCTGTTCCCGTGCCGGACGCCGGTCCTGGGCCAGGGGGTGCCCGCCGGGGCGGGGTCGCGCCCGTCGGGGAGCGGTGGGAGCGGGTGCTTGTTCGGGTGCCGCCGGGGAGCGGGGCCGCGCTTGCCGCTTCGCTGAAGGTGGCGCAGGCGGCTCGGATGGCCCGGGGGGCGGGGTCCGCGGGGGTGGAGCCTGTGCGGATTCGGGTGGACCCGCTGGATATTGGCTAGGCCTGGTGGTTCCGACCCCCCGGCCGGGGCGTGTGCCTTGCGGTGCTCGCTGGCTGTGCGGTGCTTGCCGCCGTGTTCATCGGTGCCCGGTAGCGGTGCGTTGTGCCCACCCGTTCCGCCGTGCGGAACGCCTGCCCACAACGGTGGGCGCGGTCGACTGCGGGTTGGGTGGGGGCTGTTCGTGGGGGGATGTCTGCTCGTGGCGGGAGTGGTTGCGCGCAGCGGCGGCGGCTGTCCTGACGGGGGAACCCGTCAGGACAGCCGCCGCCGTCGTTGTTCTCGTATTTAGCCGTTGCGTGGGCCCGGGAAGACATTGGGGCGGGGGTCGTCGCGGAGGGCGGGGCTGCCCGCCGTGGGCTGGGTCGGCATCGCGCGGGCCGCGGGGACCGTGGGGACCGAGGGGACCGAGGGGAGGGGAGCGCCGACCGGGACCGGGGGACGGGCGGTCGCGGCGGAGGGCACCGTCTCCGTGGCGCGCTCCGCTTCCGCCGCCGCCTGTGTCGTGGCCCGGCGTGCGCCGTAACGGCGGTGCACCGCCTGCTTGGTGACCCCGAGGGCCGAGCCCACCGCGTCCCACGAGAAACCCAGCGAGCGGTCGAAGTCCACCGCGGCTGTCACCAGCGTCTCGACGCTGTCCCGAAGCTCCTGGGCGAGGCGGACGGTCGGGGCGGGGGCGCGCCCGTACACGACGAAGCCCGCGGAGGGGCTGGAGCGGCGCGGGCGGTAGACGTTGCCGAGCTGGGCGGTGAGCGTACGCAGTGCGTCCACCTGCCGGCGGACCCGCTCGATGTCCCGAACCAGGAGGTGCAGGCTGGCCCGTGCCTGGGCGTCGTGGGTTGCGTGGTCGGCCATGAACAAGCCTCTCGAACCGGCGTTGAAAAGGATCGGGCCGCGTGGGCGGCCCGTTGTGGTCAACTCTTTCTTGACCAACGCGCTAGTTCGTGTGGGGTCACGGTGCGGGGGCGTATGCGCATATGCACAGGGCGCGCGTCCGCGCGTACGCCCCCGGGCGTGCGGTATCCCGGACGAGCGGTGCGGCATCGGCGGTGCGGCATCGGCGGTGCGGCGGAGACCGGCCCCAGGGAGGGGAGTTCCGGGGAGGAGCGGCCCGGGAGGAGCGGCCCCGGTACGGGCGCGCTTCGGGCGAGCGGTGCCCGGGCGAGCGCCTCGGGGCGGGCGGCGCCGTGAAAGCGGCACCCGGGGCGAGCCGCTCCGGCCGTGCGGGCCCGGACGAACGCCACCCGGGGCGAGCCGCCAGGGAAGGCCGTCCGGCACAAGCCGCCCCGCGGAGCGCGGCCCGGCAGGGCGGCTCATAGACTGGTGCGCTCCCCGCACGTTCCCGTCCCGAGAGGCCGAAAGGCAACGATGAAGCTCGTCTTCGCAGGCACCCCCGAGGTCGCAGTCCCCGCCCTGGACGCCCTGATCGCCTCCGACCGGCACGAGGTGGCCGCCGTCGTCACCCGGCCCGACGCCCCCGCGGGCCGCGGCCGCAGGCTCATCGCGAGCCCCGTCGCCCAGCGTGCGGAGGAGGCCGGGATCGAGGTCCTCAAGCCCGTGAAGCCGCGCGACGAGGAGTTCCTGGCCCGGCTGCGCGAGATCGCGCCCGACTGCTGCCCGGTCGTCGCCTACGGCGCGCTGCTGCCCAAGGTCGCCCTGGACGTCCCGGCCCGCGGCTGGGTCAACCTGCACTTCTCTCTCCTTCCCGCCTGGCGCGGCGCCGCGCCCGTCCAGCACGCGGTGATGGCGGGGGACGAGATCACCGGTGCCTCCACCTTCCTCATCGAGCAGGGGCTCGACTCCGGGCCGGTGTACGGCACCGTCACCGAGGTCGTCCGACCCACCGACACCAGCGGTGACCTGCTCACCCGTCTCGCCTTCGCGGGCTCCGGGCTGCTCGCCGCCACCATGGACGGCATCGAGGACGGCTCCCTGAAGGCCGTACCGCAGCCCGCCGACGGCATCACGCTCGCCCCGAAGATCACCGTCGAGGACGCACAGGTGGACTGGGCCGCCCCGGCCCTCCGTGTCGACCGCGTCGTGCGCGGCTGCACCCCGGCTCCCGGTGCCTGGTCCGTGTTCCGCGGGGAGCGCCTGAAGATCATCCAGGCCGCACTCGTCCCGGACCGCACCGACCTGGCGCCCGGCGAGCTCGCCGCCGCCAAGAACAATGTGTACGTCGGCAGCGGCTCGCACGCCGTGGAGCTGCTCTGGGTCCAGCCGCAGGGCAAGAAGCCGATGCGCGGCGCCGACTGGGCGCGCGGCGTGCGGATCGCCCCCGGCGAGCGGCTCGGGGCAACCGACGTAGGCTGAACAGGTTCGGCCCCCACCCAATAGCGGAGCACCTTTGAACGACCAGCCAAGCCGGCGACCCCAGAAGCAGGGCAAGCCCGGCAAGCCCCACCGCCGCCCCAAGAAGGACCCCGTCCGCTTCCTCGCCTTCGAGGCGCTGCGGGCCGTGGACGAGCGCGACGCGTACGCGAACCTCGTCCTGCCGCCGCTGCTGCGCAAGGCCCGTGACAAGGGCGATTTCGACGCGCGTGACGCGGCGCTCGCCACCGAGCTGGTCTACGGGACGCTGCGCAGGCAGGGGACGTACGACGCGATCGTGGCCGCCTGCATCGACCGGCCGCTGCGCGAGGTCGACCCGCCGGTCCTGGACGTGCTCAACATGGGCGTGCACCAGCTGCTCGGGACGCGCATCCCGACGCACGCCGCCGTCTCCGCCTCCGTGGAGCTGGCGCGCGTGGTGCTCGGTGACGGGCGGGCCAAGTTCGTCAACGCGGTCCTGCGCAAGGTCGCCGCCGACGATCTGGACGGGTGGGTGGCGAAGGTCGCGCCGTCCTACGACGAGGACGCCGAGGACCACCTCGCCGTCGTCCACTCGCACCCCCGCTGGGTCGTCTCCGCGCTCTGGGACGCGCTCGGCGGCGGCCGTGCGGGCATCGAGGACCTCCTGGAGGCCGACAACGAGCGGCCCGAGGTCACCCTCGTGGCCCGCCCCGGCCGCACCACCGCCGATGAACTCCTCGACGCGGTCGGCGAGGAGTCCGCGCTGCCGGGGCGCTGGTCGCCGTATGCCGTGCGGCTCAGCGAGGGCGGCGAACCCGGATCGATCGACGCCGTGCGCGAGGGCCGTGCCGGGGTCCAGGACGAGGGCAGCCAGCTCGTCGCGATCGCACTCGCGAACGCTCCGATCGAGGGGCGCGACGAGAAGTGGCTCGACGGATGCGCGGGGCCCGGCGGCAAGGCCGCCATGCTCGCCGGTCTCGCCGCCCAGCGCGGCGCCGCCCTCCTCGCCGCCGAGAAGCAGCCGCACCGGGCCCGTCTGGTCGCGCAGGCCCTGCGAGGCAATCCGGGTCCCTACGAGGTCATCGCCGCCGACGGCACCCGGCCGCCGTGGCAGCCAGGCACCTTCGACCGCGTCCTGATGGACGTGCCCTGCACGGGACTCGGCGCCCTGCGCCGCCGCCCCGAGGCCCGCTGGCGCCGCCGTCCGGAGGACCTGGACGGCTTCGCACCGCTCCAGCGGGGGCTGCTGCGCACCGCGTTGGAGTCCGTGCGCGTCGGGGGCGTCGTCGGGTACGCCACCTGTTCTCCGCACCTCGCGGAGACGCGTGCCGTCGTCGACGACGTGCTCAAGCAGCACGAGGGCGCCGAACTGATCGACGCGCGCCCGCTGCTGCCCGGCGTCCCGGCCCTGGGCGACGGACCCGACCTGCAGCTGTGGCCGCATCTGCACGGCACGGACGCGATGTACCTGGCGCTGATCCGGCGGACTGCCTGACGCAGGGCCGCCCCCAGGGCGGCGGCACTGCCGCCGCCCTCGGGGGCTCGGCCGGGCGTCAGCGGCGGGCTTCGATCTTCAGGTCGCCCTGGGTCACCGCGCGCATCCTGTCGCCGGCGAGCATGGCGTGCGGGAAGCCGAGCTCGATCGCGCTCGCCTCGTCCAGGCGGGCCAGTTGGGAGGCCGTGAAGTCGACCTCCAGGGCGCCCAGATTGTCCTGCAGCTGTGGCAGCGTGCGGGCGCCGATGAGGGACGATGTCACGCCCGGGTTCCGCAGGGTCCAGGCGAGGCCGACCTGGGCGGTCGTGCGGCCCAGCTCCGTGGCGACCTCCCGCACGGCATCGGCGATGTCCAGGTTCCGTTCGGTGAGCCCGCCGTTGGCGATGGTGAAGTCCTTGCGGGTGCCGTCGTTGACCGGGGTGCTCGTCGCCGTCAGGTCGTCGCGGCCGTACTTGCCGGTCAGTACTCCGCCTGCCAGCGGCGAGTACGGCACCACGCCAAGGCCCATCTCACGTGCCATGGGGATCAGGTCACGTTCCCCGGTGCGCTCGATCAGGTTGTACTCGATCTGCAGCGCGACCAGCGGCGACCAGCCGCGCAGGTCGGCGATCGCCTGCATGCGCGACACCTGCCAGGCCGGTGCGTTGGAGATCGCCACGTACAAGACCTTGCCCTGCCGGACCAGATCGTCCATGCCGCGCAGGATCTCCTCGACCGGTGTCGTGAAATCCCATACGTGGAGATGGAGCAGATCGATGTAGTCCGTGTTCAGCCGGCGCAGACTGGATTCCACCGATGCGAACAGGCTCTTGCGGTGCGGGCCGCCGGAATTCGGGTCACCGGGCCGGCGCAGCGTCGTGTATTTCGTCGCGAGGACCAGGCTTTCCCGGTTGTCGCGGGCGAATTCGCCGAGGAGGCGCTCGGAGCTGCCATTCGTATAGGTGTTGGCGGTGTCGATGAAATTGCCGCCGTGCTCGACGTAGAGGTCGAACAGCTTGCGCGCCTCGTCCTGCTCGGCGCCCCAGCCCCATTCGGTGCCGAAGGTCGCCGCGCCCAGAGCCAGCGGTGAGACCCGCAGCCCGGAGCGGCCAAGGAGCCGGTAGGTGTCGAGGGTGAGAGACATCGTGTCCTCCTGTGCTGGTGATCCGTTGCCGGGAACAAGACTGCGACCGCCGCGAGCCGGGGATAAGGGAAGGCACTTCCTGGGAACAGCAGTCCCACCCTGGCTGTTGGGCCGACCATGACGACCCGCACCGTGGACATGACGACCCGCACTGTGGGCACGCCCCGCACCGTGGACACCACACAGGAGCTGGCCGCGTTCCTGCGGACCCGGCGCGAACGCCTGGACCCGCTCGACTTCGGCCTGCCGGCGCGACGGCAGGCCCGGCGGACCCCGGGCCTGCGCCGCGAAGAGGTCGCCGAACTGGCCGGGGTCAGCGTCGACTACGTCGTGCGGCTGGAACAGGGCCGCGGGCTGCGGCCGTCGGCGGACGTGGTGGAGGCGCTGGCCGGTGCGCTGCGCCTGGCCCCCGGCGAACGCGCCTACCTCTTCGACCTGACCCGGCAGCGGCCCCGCAACGCCGACAAGCTCGCCACCACCGCGGCGCCGCCGCTGGCCCGGCTGGTCGCCGACCTGTCGCCGCTGCCGGCCATGCTGATGAACCACCGCTACGACATCCTGGCCTGGAACCCCGAAATGGCGAGGCTGCTCATCGATTTCGGGACTCTGCCGCCCGCGCGGCGCAATGCGATGTGGCTGTGCCTGATGCATCCGCAGATCCGTGCGTTCTATGTCGACCGGGAGCGCGTCGTGCGGGAGGGGATCGCGCACCTGCGTGCCGCGTGGGCCGCGCATCCCGATGACCGGGCGCTGACCGATCTCATCACCGAATTCACCGCGGGCGACGAGGAATTCGCGCGTATGTGGGCCGAGCGGGACATCAAGGTGAACGGCCGCGGGAGCAAGGTGATGCGGCATCCTGAGGTCGGCGAGATCGCCGTGCAATTCGAGGTGCTGATGCCCATCGAGGACCCGGACCAGCGGTTGGTGATCTACCGCGCCGCGGACGAGGAGAGCCAGTCGGCCCTGGACCTGCTGTGCGCGGGGTGACGTGGGGCGGAGTGAGGTAGGCCCGCCTACGCGTCGGGCGGAGGCGCGCTCGGCGGGCCGCCCGAGCGGGCGCCGACGGGCGTACGCACCGCAGGGTCCTTGCTCAGCGCGTGCGGCCACCACACCTTCGGCCCCACGTCCAGGAACAACGCCGTGACCAGGACAGACCGTACGACGAAGGTGTCGAGCAGGACGCCGAGCGCGACCGCGAAGCCGATCTCGGCGAACGCCACCATCGGGAGCGTGCCGAGCGCGGCGAAGGTGCCCGCGAGGACCAGACCCGCGGACGTGATGACCGCGCCGGTCGCGGCGAGGCCGGTCACGACGCCCGCACGGGTGCCCTGCCGGCCCGCCTCCTCACGGATGCGGGTCGACAGGAAGATGTTGTAGTCGATGCCGAGCGCCACCAGGAACACGAAGACGAAGAGCGGGAAGTCCGTGGACTCGCCCGCGTAGTCGAAGAGGTGGCGGAAGGCGAGCGCACTGATGCCGAGCGCGGCGGAGAAGGAGAGCACGACCGTCGCGATCAGGAGCAGCGGCGCGACCAGGGCGCGCAGCAGCACGGCGAGGATCAGCAGGACGACCAGCAGGACGAGCGGGATCACCAGCTTGTTGTCGTGGGCCGTGGCGCGGTCCATGTCCAGGAGGGCCGCCGTGCCGCCGCCCACCTGAGCGTCCGCGTCCGGCACCGCGTGCACCGCGTCGCGCACCCGCTCCACGGTCTGCTTGGCCGCCTCGCTGTCGGCGGGGTCGGTCGGCGTCGCCTCGAACAGGACCTTGCCCCCGGCCTCCGCCTTCGTCCCCGGCGGCACGCCGACGCTCGCCGGGTCCACGCCGCGCGTCTGGGCGACCACAGCGCGGACCTCCTCGCCCTGGCCGGCGTTGGCCACGATCACCAGCGGGTCGCCGCTGCCCGCGGGGAAGTACTCGGCCTGCACCTCCTGGCCCACGATCGAGTCCGGCTTGTCCGTGAACGAGTCCGCGTTGCTGAGCCCTTCGGCGCGCAGCTGCGTCAGGCCGAGCGCCAGGGCCGCGAGGACCACCGCCGTGATGCTCCAGGTCAGGCGCGGGCGGTGGGCGATGCGGCGGCCCATGCGGGCCCACACGCCGTGCTCGGTGGGCTCGTCCGAGCCGTTGTGCGGGATCAGCGGCCAGAAGAGCCACCGGCCGCAGACCACCAGGAGCGCGGGGAACAGGGACAGCATTACGAGCAGGGCGACCGCGACGCCGATCGCGGAGACAGGGCCCAGGCCCCGCGTCGAGTTCATGTCGGCGGTCAGGAGCACCAGCATGCTGACGACGACCGTGGCGCCCGACGCGATGACCGCGGGGCCCGCCCGGTGCAGGGCGAGCTGCATCGCCTCGTGCCGGTCCTCGTGGCGGCGCAGCTCCTCGCGGTAGCGGGCGACCAGGAGCAGGGCATAGTCCGTCCCCGCGCCGAAGACGAGGACCGTGAGGATGCCCGCGCTCTGGCCGTTGACCGTCAGACCGGCGTGCTCCGCCAGGAGGTAGATCAGCGCCTGCGCGGTGAAGAGGGAGACGACCGCCGCGATCAGCGGGACGAGCAGGAGGACCGGGCTGCGGTAGGTGATCAGGAGGATGATGACGACGACTCCGGCCGCCGAGAGGAGCAGCGTCGAGTCGATGCCCTCGAAGGCCTCGGAGAAGTCCGCCGACGTACCGCCGGGCCCGGTGACGTGCACCGTGAGCCCGCCCGTGCCCTGGCCCACGGTCTCCCGGATGGAGTCGACCGCGGGCGCGATCCGCTCCCAGCCCTTCTCGTCCATCGTGATGGGCACGAAGATCTGCGCCGCCTTGGCGTTCCCCGGATCCTTCGTGTCGAAGGCGGGCCCGCGGGTCTCCGCGCCGCGGATGCCATGGGCGCTCAGGGCCTTGAGCTCGCCGGCGTCCTCGGAGATCTGCGCCCGGTCATCGGCGGTGAGACCGCTCTCGCGGGCGTACACGACGATCGCGGGAATCTGCTCGGGCCTGAACTCCGCGGAGATGTCCAGGACTTGGGTCGACTCCGCGGAACCGGGCAGCCAGGACGACGCCTGGTTGTCCTGGGCGTCCGTGAGCTTCTGGGCGAGTGGCGCGGCGACCACGATCGCCACCAGCCAGAACAGCACCACGAGCCACTTGGTGCGCCGCCCGCACACCAGCCAGGCCACGCCGCGGCCCGTCCGGCGCTTTCCGTCCGACCGATCGTCTGGCATGGCTTACCCCCGCTGCCCCACGTGGTGCCGGTGGACCGCCCAGCATGGCACGCGGTCCATGGTCAAAGGAGCCGGTTGGCTCACGCTGCGGACCGCGGAAGGCAACCGGCGCAGGGCATGGCAGTCTTGGGGCATGGCCGTGCAGATCAACCCCAGCATCCTGTCCGCGGATTTCGCCCGTCTTGCCGAGGAGGCAACGGCGGTCGAAGGTGCCGACTGGCTCCATGTCGACGTCATGGACAACCACTTCGTCCCTAACCTCACCCTTGGGGTGCCGGTCGTAGAGTCCCTGGCCCGAGCGACGGACACGCCGCTGGACTGCCATCTGATGATCGAGGACGTCGATCGCTGGGCTCCGCAGTACGTCGAAGCGGGCGCCGGGTCCGTCACCTTCCACGTGGAGGCGGCCGCCGCACCCGTCCGCCTGGCCCGCGAGATCCGCGCCCAGGGCGCCCGCGCCTCCATGGCGCTGAAGCCCGCGACGCCCATCGAGCCCTACGAGGATCTGCTCTCAGAGCTCGACATGCTGCTGATCATGACCGTCGAGCCGGGGTTCGGCGG
The DNA here is from genome assembly GCF_040643025.1 of Streptomyces sp. NPDC047525. Lineage (NCBI taxonomy): Bacteria > Bacillati > Actinomycetota > Actinomycetes > Kitasatosporales > Streptomycetaceae > Streptomyces > Streptomyces sp. NPDC047525. The sequence continues at coordinate 106,160 of NZ_JBEYTL010000021.1, read as the reverse complement.
CCAGGCGTTCCTCGACATCATGCTCCCGAAGATTCGCCGCACCCGCGAGTTGATCAGCAAGCACGGCCTCGAGCTCTGGCTCCAGGTCGACGGCGGTGTCTCGGCCGCGACCATCGAGCGCTGCGCCGAGGCAGGCGCCGACGTCTTCGTGGCGGGCTCGGCCGTGTACGGGGCGAACGACCCCGCGGCGGCGGTACGTGCACTGCGCAGCCAGGCGTCCGGGGCGATGTCCACGGCGGCATGGGCATGCGGCCACTGAGCCACGGATACGTGAACGCAGTCCTTCAGGGCTGATCAAGTACGTCGGATCTGCAAGGATGAACGACGAACCCAGTTGCGCTGCGGCAATGCGCGTGAAGTCGTGGCAATGCGCGCGAAGCCGCACCAATGGGTGTGAATGCGTGAACGACAGTTGCTTGAAATGACAGTGAGGAGATCGTCGTGTCGACGGGCGGCCGGTCAGCCATGCGGATGGGACCCGCGGAGCTGGTGCAGGCGGCGGCCATGGCCCGCCGCTTCTATCTCGAGGGCAAGTCCAAGATCCAGATCGCCGAGGAGTTCGGCGTGAGCCGCTTCAAGGTGGCCAGGGTCCTTGAGACGGCTCTCGAGCGCGATCTCGTACGGATCGAGATCCGTGTGCCCGCCGAGCTGGACGCGGAGCGCTCGGACGCGCTCCGTGCCCGCTACGGCCTGCGGCACGCGGTCGTCGTCGAGTCGCCGTCCTCCGCCGACGAGGTCGAGGAGTCGCCCGACCCCGAGAACCTCGGCGAGGTCGCGGCCGATCTGCTCGGCGAACTGGTGACCGAGGGCGATGTGCTCGGCCTGGCGTGGGGGCGCTCGACCATCCACATGGCCGCGGCCCTCGACCAGCTGCCGCCGTGCACGGTCGTGCAGCTGACGGGTGTGTACGACGCCGGGACCGCCGAACGCGGTTCGGTCGAGGCCGTGCGGCGTGCCGCGCAGGTCTCCGGCGGCGAGGCCCACCCCATCTACGCGCCGATGCTCCTGCCGGACCCGGCCACGGCTGCCGCGCTGCGGAACCAGACCGGGATCGCGCGGGCGTTTGAGTACTTCGACAAGGTCACCGTCGCCGCCGTCTCGATCGGCTCCTGGGAGCCCGGCATCTCCACCGTCCACGACATGCTCAGCGACGAGGAGCGCGCGCACTACGCCTCGCTGGGTGTGGCCGCCGAGATGTCCGCGCACCTCTTCGACGCCGAGGGGCGTCGGGTCGGGCGTGACCTCGGGGAGCGGTGCATCACGGTCGAAGCCGACCGGCTCCGACGGATTCCTGAGGTCGTCGCCATCGCGGGCGGGCAGCGGAAGGCTGCCGCCATCGACGCGGTGCTGCGGTCCGGGCTCGTCACCAGCCTCGTCACGGACACGGCCGCGGCAGACCAGCTGCTTGTCATGGGGGCCACTCCGCACCCCGCGCTGGACCGGGCGGACCCGGACGGGAGCTGAGTCGTCCGCGGGCCGCGGGGGGCTGGTCGCGCAGTTCCCCGCGCCCCTTCGGGGCACTGCCGTGCAGGGTCGGCTGTGGCAGCATCTGCCCCATGGTGCTCCGCTTTGTCCCCCGTGTGCTGGGTGTGCTGCTGTGCTGTCTCGCGATCCTGGTCACGGGGTGTTCCTCGGGTGGTGGCGGCGAAGCGGAAAGCTCCGCCTCCGCCCCCGCCTGGGCCCGCGGCATGGCGACCGTCCCCGTCGACCGGCTGCCCGCCGAGGCCCGGCGGACCTTGCGGCTCATCGATGACGGCGGGCCCTTCCCGTACGAGAAGGACGGCTCGGTCTTCAGCAACTTCGAGCGGGAGCTGCCGCGCCGCGAACGCGGCTACTACCGCGAGTACACCGTGCGCACCCCCGGCGAACGCGACCGGGGCGCACGGCGGATCGTCACCGGGAGCGGCGGCGAGACCTACTACACCGACGACCACTACACGTCCTTCAAGGCGGTACTGAGATGACGTCCGAGCCGATGCAGCCCGTACTGGAGGCCGTCCGCGCCGCCGGCATGGCCACCGTCTCGCTCGACCTGAGCGGCGTGAGCGACAAGGCGGCCTTCATGGACCGCTGCGCCCGCGCGCTCGAGCTGCCCGACTGGTTCGGGCGCAACTGGGACGCGCTCGCCGACTGCCTCACCGACCTGGGATGGGCGCCCGCCGCACCCGGACGGCTGCTCGTCGTCAGCGGCTGGCAGGAGTACGCCGAGGCAGCGCCCCAGGAGTGGATCGTGGCCCAAGAGGTGTTCACCGACGCGGTCGAGTACGCCAGGGGGCGCGGGACGGGCCTGGAGATCGTTCTCGCGCTCGGCACCCGGGCCTGAGCGGACGGTGACCGTCGCGGCCGGTACTTGGAGGTTCCGACCAGGGCTCTCGCACCCCGGCTGGGTGATCATCCCAGGCGGTGCACCGCCCCGGACATGGGACACTGAAGTACGTGCTTTTCCCTCGGCCTAACTGTCCGGGGGCCACCTCTGATCGACTGGGATGAGCAGCACGTGCGTTTCCTCAATGACATCCAGCCTGCGTACGACCTGACGTACGACGACGTCTTCATGGTGCCGCGGCGCTCCGCCGTCGGATCGCGCCAGGGCGTGGACCTCTCGTCGCCGGACGGCACCGGCACCACGATCCCGCTGGTCGTCGCGAACATGACCGCGATCGCCGGACGCCGCATGGCCGAGACCGTCGCCCGCCGCGGCGGCCTCGTCGTGATCCCGCAGGACATTCCGATCGAGGTCGTCACCGAGGTCATCTCCTGGGTCAAGACGCGCCACCACGTCCTGGACACCCCGATCGTCCTGGCCCCCACGCAGACCGTCGCCGACGCGCTCGCCCTGCTGTCCAAGCGCGCGCACAACGCGGGCGTCGTCGTGGACGCCGACCAGAAGCCGATCGGCGTCGTCACCGACACGGACCTGAACGGCGTCGACCGCTTCACCCAGATCTCCGAGGTCATGTCCAGGGACCTCGTGCTCCTCGACGCGGACATCGACCCGCGCGACGCCTTCAACAAGCTGGACCACGCGAACCGCCGCTATGCCCCCGCCGTGGACAAGGACGGCCGCCTCGCGGGCATCCTGACCCGCACGGGCGCCCTGCGCGCGACGCTCTACTCGCCCGCCGTCGATGCCAACGGCAAGCTGCGCATCGCCGCCGCCGTCGGCATCAACGGCGACGTGGCGGCCAAGGCCAAGCAGCTCCTGGACGCGGGCGCGGACACGCTCGTCGTGGACACCGCGCACGGCCACCAGGAGTCGATGATCGCCGCGGTCAAGGCCGTGCGTGCGCTCGACCCGCAGGTGCCGATCGTCGCGGGCAACATCGTGGCCGCCGAGGGCGTGCGGGACCTGATCGAGGCCGGTGCCGACATCATCAAGGTGGGCGTGGGCCCCGGCGCCATGTGCACCACGCGCATGATGACCGGCGTCGGCCGCCCGCAGTTCTCCGCGGTGCTCGAATGCGCCGCCGAGGCCAAGAAGTTCGGCAAGCACGTGTGGGCCGACGGCGGTGTCCGCCACCCCCGTGACGTCGCCATGGCGCTGGCCGCCGGTGCGTCGAACGTCATGATCGGTTCGTGGTTCGCCGGGACGTACGAGTCCCCGGGCGACCTGCAGCAGGACGCCAACGGCCGCCTGTACAAGGAGTCGTTCGGCATGGCGTCGGCCCGCGCGGTCAAGAACCGCACGAGCGAGGAGTCGGCCTACGACCGCGCCCGCAAGGCGCTGTTCGAGGAGGGCATCTCGACCTCGCGGATGTTCCTGGACCCGGAGCGGCCCGGTGTCGAGGACCTGATCGACTCGATCATCGCGGGTGTCCGTTCCTCCTGCACGTACGCGGGCGCGGGGTCCTTGGAGGAGTTCGCGGAGCGGGCCACCGTGGGTGTGCAGAGTGCCGCGGGCTATGCGGAGGGCAAGCCTCTGCACGCCTCCTGGAGCTGACCGCTGCGCGGGGAGCTGCGTCGTTCGTCTGCGGATTCGCCGTGGCTGGTCGCGCAGTTCCCCGCGCCCCTTACGGGGCGTTGGTCGCCGCCACAGCCTTCGCCAGCAGGGCGTGGCCCTCGTCGCCCGGATGCACCCCGTCCACCAGGTGCCCGGCGTCCAGCAGTTCGCCGCCCGGCAGCAGATCGGTCCCCGCGTCCAGGGCCGCCCGCTCCACGGCGGTCCGCAGGTCCCGGAGCGTGGCGCCGAGTGCGTTCGGTGTCCTCTCGGCGTCCGGGCGGACCACGGGGGAGACCACCAGGAGAGGGACGTCCGGGTGGCCCCTGCGCACCAGGCCCAGGAACGCCCGCACCGTCTCGTGGAGCAGCCCCGCCGAATGCGGCGTACGCGACCAGCAGTTCGTGCCGAAGGCGACCGTGATCAAGTCGGCGTCCAGCGAGGCGAGTTGCTCGGCGCTCGCCACCTCCCCGCGTGCCGCGCCCGCGTACCCGAGGTTCACCGTCTCCACTCCGAGTGCCCGGCCCGCGAGCGCGGGCCACGCCAGATGGGGACGCGAGGCCGACCAGCCTTCCGCGATCGAGTCCCCGTAGACCAGCCAGCGCGGCCGGCGGTCGGCGGGTCGCAGGGTGCCGTCGACCGGGCGCACGCCGTGCAGGACGGGCCGCAGGGCTTCCGGCAGATGCAGGGTGAACTCGCCGTCGGGGCAAGGGAGATGGATCAGCGCCCGGTGTCCGCCGGGAGCCGCGGGGGTGTCCACGCAGTCCTCGCCCGCGAGAAGCGTGAACACCGCGGGCACGTCACGGTACGAGTCCGTCTGCGAGGGCTCCGACGCGGTGTACTCGACCTCCACCGCGCTCACTCCCCGCGCGGTGAACTCCAGCCTGACCCCGGCCGGGACGCCCGCCCGCTCCCATGTGTCCGCGGGCAGCCGATCCCGGTCAGCCGGGTCGGCGCGCACCACCCGGCCGTCCTCGGTCCACCAGGGCGCGCCCCGCACGAACTCCCTCACCGTGCACCCCCGATGGTCGGATAGGGGAACTTCACGCCCACCCCGCCGTCCACGACGAGCGTCTGCCCGGTGACGTACGAGGACAGCGGCGAGGCGAAGAAGAGCAGGGCGGACGCGATGTCCGAGGTCTCGGCCACCCGGCCGAGCGGGGCGTTGCGGGCGTTGCGCGCACGGCCTTCCTCGCCGATCAGGGCGGCCACGCGCGGCGTCCAGACGACGCCGGGCGCCACCGCGTTGACCCGTACACCGCGTGGGCCGTACTCCACCGCCGCCGAGCGGACCAGGGAGATCAGGCCCGCCTTGGCCGCGCCGTACGCGGCGTGCAGGGGCGCCGCCGTCAGGCCCGACACCGACGCGACGAAGACGAGGGGGCCGCCGCCCGCTTCGGCCAGCGCCTGCCCGCCGTACTGGACCGCGAGCCAGGCGTGCCGCAGGACGAGGGAGAAGTGCCAGTCCCAGGACGCGTCGTCCAGCTCGTCCAGGGGCGTGTAGCGGGCCATGCCCACGATGTCGACGACACCGCCGACCTCGCCCAACTCCCGGCGTGCGTAAGCGAAGAGCTCCCGTACCTCGTGGCGGCGCGTCACGTCCGCGACGTACGCGATGGCGCCCGTCTCGGCCGCGACCGCTTCGGCGCGGCTCTTGTCGAGATCCACGCACAGGACCCGCGCGCCCGCGGCCGTGAGCGCGTGGGCGGTCTGGCGGCCGATGCCGTTGCCCGCGCCGAGCAGGACGAAGGCCCGGTCGTCCAGGCGGTGGAGGGCGGCGTAGTCGGGGACGGGCGAGGTGTCGAGGGGCTCGCTCACGGTGCCGTCCGCCGGGGCCTGTACGACGCCAGTTCCGGGATGACTTCCTTGCCCAGGATCTCGATCGTGCGCAGGATCTCCCGGTGCTCCAGATAGCCCCACTGGACGTAGCAGATGAGCTGGTCGATGCCGAGGTCGGCGTAGTGCTTGGCCTTGCGGACGATCGTCTCCGCGTCGCCGATGAGGATCATGTCGCCGTCGTTGAACTCCTCGACGGGGACGCTCCCTTCGATGATCGGGGTGAGGAGGGGGAAGGTCCGCTCGCGCTCCTCGGCGGTCAGGTGCGGCAGCTCCCAGTCGAGCGTGAACTGGGCCAGGTTGCGGTACCACCAGGCCACCGAGTCCCAGACCCTGCGCGAGGGGCGGTCCGCCACGTGCACCAGCGTGTACGCGCTGACGCGGTCCGTGGTGACGTCCGTGAGGGGGGACGGCGTGCGCGCCGCCGCGCGGTAGGCGGCGACCTGACGGGCCATCGCGTCGAGCGGCTGCATGATCGAGAAGGAGAGCAGGCCGAGGCCCGCCGCACCCGCCACCTCCGCCGAGCCGGGTGACGTCGCCGCCATCCAGCACGGCGGATGCGGGTCCTGGACCGGCTTCGGCGTGACCATCCGGCGGGGGAAGGAGAACCGCTCGGACTCGTAGGCGAAGTACTCCTCGCGCCACATGCCCGTCACGATCTCGATCGCCTCGCGCCAGTCGGACCGCGACTGCTCCCTGTCGACCCCAAAGGCCGTCTGCTCCATGGGAGTCGAGCGGCCCGTGCCCCACTCCACGCGCCCTTCCGAGAGCACGTCCACCGCCGCCACCTTCTCCGCGATCCGCTGCGGGGGAGTGAAGCCGAAGGGGGTGAGGGTGACGCCGAAGCCGAGGCGTATCCGCTCGGTGAGCGCCGCGAGATGGCCGAGGAGCACCTCGGGTGCCGGGCAGTGCGAGCGGCCCTCGCGGAAGTGGTGCTCCACGGCCCACACCGTGCGGAACCCGACCCGGTCCGCGAGCCGGATCTGCTCCACGGCCTCGCGGTAGGCGCGCTGCTCGGCGGTGCGCTGCCCGTGCGGATGGGGTCCGTTCCAGGGCTTCGGTACGTCGATCTCGTACAGCACATCGAGGTCCATGGCCTGCTGCCTCCCTCTCGACCGGGGTGCACGATGGGGGAGATCTGACGAAGTGTCAATGACCGTCAGGGGGCCTCGGCGCGCAACGGACGAAACGGACCGCGCAACGAAGACCCGCAGGAAGGGGATGTACGCAACGATCATGCGGGCCTGCGCAAGGTTGCTGCATTACGTACGTGAAGAACGCCTCATAGAGTCATCCGCTGTACGTGGTGTGGCGGGGACCGCCTGCTCGGCGGTCCCCATCCATGCGTGGGGCCTGCCGCCGGTCCCGCCGCCCTGACCGGCAGCGATGAAGGAGCCACGCGTGCTCGACCAAGGCGCACCCCCGCAGAACCGCCCAAGCCCCCCGGGGGTCACGGGACTTGGCCGCCGCTTGATGCGGCGCAAGCCGGTGGAACTCCTGGTCGCGGAGGGCGGCCAGGGTGAGGGCGGCTCGCTGCGGCGCTCCCTCGGCATGTGGCAGCTGACCATGATCAGCATCGGCGCCACGCTCGGCACCGGCATCTTCGTCGTCCTCGGCGAGAGCGTCCCCAAGGCCGGGCCCGCCGTCACGATCTCCTTCGTGATCGCCGGACTCACCGCGCTCTTCTCCGCGCTCTCGTATGCCGAGCTCGCGGGCTCCATACCGGTCGCGGGTTCCTCGTACTCATACGCGTACGCAACGATGGGTGAACTCATCGCCTGGGTCTGCGGCTGGTGCCTGGTCCTGGAGTACGGCGTATCGGTCGCGGCGGTCGCCGTCGGCTGGGGCGAATACCTCAACGAGCTGCTCGACGGGACCATCGGCGTCACGATCCCGGACGCGCTCTCCGCGGCGCCCGGTGAGGTCGACGGCGCCATCATCAACCTGCCCGGCCTGATCGTCGTGCTGCTCGCCATGGTGTTCCTGCTCGGCGGCGCCAAGGAGTCGGCGACGGCCAACACGATCATGGTCATCGTGAAGATCGCCGCGCTCGTGCTCTTCTGCACCATCGGCTTCATGGGCTTCAAGTCCGGCAACTACTCGGACTTCATGCCGCTCGGCACGGCCGGAGTCAGCGCCGCGGCGGCGAGCCTCTTCTTCTCGTACATCGGCTTCGACGCCGCCTCCACCGCCGGTGAGGAAGCGAAGAACCCGCAGCGCGACCTGCCCCGCGCGATCATGCTCTCGCTGATCATCGTCACGGCCCTCTACGTCCTGGTCGCCGCGGTCGCCGTCGGTGCCTGGAACTGGACGGACTTCGAGGGCTCCGAGGCCACGCTTGCCGCGATCATGAACGACGTCACCGGTCAGAGCATGTGGGGCACGATCCTCGCCGCGGGCGCGGTCATCTCCATCGCGTCCGTCGTCCTGACCGTGCTCTACGGCCAGACCCGCGTCCTGTTCGCCATGTCCCGCGACGGCCTGGTGCCCAAGGTGTTCGGCAAGGTCAGCAAGAAGACCGGCACGCCCCGCGTGAACACCGTCATCGTGTCGCTGTTCTGCGGCGCGCTCGCCTCGGTCATCCCGCTCGGCAAGCTCGTCGACGCCACCAGCATCGGTACGCTCTTCGCCTTCGGCCTGGTCAACATCGCGGTGATCGTGCTGCGCCGGACCCGCCCGGACATGCCCCGCACCTTCCGGGTGCCGCTGGGCTGGCTCTTCCCGGTGCTCGGCTTCGGCTTCTGCGCCTACAACATGTTCAGCCTCGACTCCATCACCTGGACGGTCTTCGGTGTCTGGATGGCCGTCGGCCTCGTGTTCTACTTCCTGTACGGCATGAGCCGCTCCCGATTGGCCTCCGCAGAGAAGTGATCCACCCCCAGTGCGACTGAACGATCTCGACGAACGCATCGTGCACGCCCTCGCCGAGGACGCCCGCCGTTCCTACGCCGACATCGGCCAGCTGGTCGGGCTCTCCGCGCCCGCCGTGAAGCGGCGCGTGGACCGGCTCCGGGAGACCGGGGCGATCACGGGATTCACCGTGCGGGTCGACCCGGCCGCGCTCGGCTGGGAGACCGAGGGGTTCATCGAGATCTACTGTCGCCGCAACACCTCGCCGGAGGCGATCCGGCGGGGGCTCGAGCGTTATCCGGAGATCGCGTCCGCCTCCACCGTCACTGGGGAGGCGGACGCCGTCGTCCAGGTCTTCGCGGCCGACATGCGGCATTTCGAGCGCGTGCTGGAGCGGATCGCGGGGGAGCATTTCGTGGAGCGCACGAAGTCCGTGCTGGTGCTTTCGCCTCTGATGCGGAGATTCTCTTCGGGGTCGCCTGCGTAAGCGCTCCGCTGGATGGGCGGTCCGGACACTGCGGGTCGTTCGTGGCTGGTCGCACAGTTCCCCGCGCCCCTTCGGGGCGCTCCCCCACCCTGTACGGGTGGCTCCCCGGCTCCGTGGCTGTCGCGGCCGGGCGTCAGTTCGTCGGGTACGGCACCTTCCACGGCACGACGTCGAAGTCGCCGGTGCCCTTCTTGACCTTCTCGTGCGGCGCGGAGCTCGTGCACTTGGTCAGCTTCTTGGTGTTGTCGGGGGCGCCCGTCGCGGCCCAGCTGTACCCCACGCGGTCCTGCTCGCCCTGGTCGTGGACGGTGAAGCCGACGCGGCCGCCCTTGATCTGCTTCAGGTTCGTGTCCGTGATGATGCCGGTCGCCGTGGCGACCTTGCCGCCGGTCATCAGGCAGTCGATGCGGCCCTTCGCCCAGCCGCCCTCGCCGCCCGGCTTGTCCAGGTGGACGAAGCTGAAGGTGCCGGTCGCCTTGGTCGGGTCACCGTTGTTCTTCGCCGCCAGGTGCGCGTCGAAGGTGAACGTCACGTCCTCGGTGGTCTTGCGGTACATCTTCGCCTTGCCGGTGAGCGCGGCCGCCTCACGGGGCTTGGCCTGGGCGTCGGTGTGTGACGCGGAGCGCGCTGTGCCCGTGCCGGGGTGCGCGGTGCCGGTGTGCGCAGTGCTGGGGCGCGCCGCGTCGTCGCCGGATGCGACGGCCACGCCCGCCGCCCCGGCGGTCAGCAGCAGCGCGGCGCCCACGGCGATGGCGCGGGGGTGGTTGCGGTGGCGGGGCGAGGTCGTGCGGCTCATGGGAGCCCTCCGTCTTCGAGGCCGTTCACCCGGCGTTTCCGGGTGAGATCACGCTCTCGCGGAAGGGGGGTATGGCACGTCCGGCCATGGGCGGGACCCCGCTTCCGCCGCGCGGCGGGGGCCCGAGGCGGACCTCTGCGCCTGGAGGTGGACACCCCCGATACCCGAGGCGCACGGCGCCGCGCAACGAATCGCCGTTCAGGGCCCCGCACGCGCAACGGATCGAGCGGCTGCCCGCAACGCTCGCGCCTTGTCCGGCCGGGCCCGCCGACCGTACGGTCTAACGGTCCCCACCAGTCCGTCCGTCCCTTCGCATGCCCCGAGGTCCCGCCATGCCCCCGCTGCGCACCGCCCTGCTCCAGAGCTCGGGCCGCCCCGGCTCCGTCGCCGCCAATCTGAAGGCGCTCGACGAGGCCGCTGCCCGTGCCGCCGCGGCGGGCGCGGGTCTCCTGGTGGCCCCGGAGATGTACCTCACCGGGTACGCGATCGGCGACGACGTGGCACGCCTCGCCGAGCCCGCCGACGGGGCGTCCGCCGCCGCGATCGCCGAGACCGCCGTACGCCACGGCGTCGCGGTCGCCTACGGCTACCCGGAGCGGGACGGCGAGCAGGTCTTCAACTCCGTCCAGCTGATCGGCCCCGACGGCGCGCGGCTTGCGAACTACCGCAAGACCCACCTCTTCGGCTGCTTCGAGCGCGACTCCTTCACGCCCGGTGAACAGGCCGTCGTACAGGCGGAGCTGGGCGGTCTGCGGATCGGCCTGATGATCTGCTACGACGTGGAGTTCCCGGAGAACGTCCGCGCGCACGCCCTCGCGGGCACCGACCTGCTGCTCGTGCCCACGGCCCAGATGCACCCCTTCCAGTTCGTCGCCGAGTCCGTCGTGCCGGTGCGGGCCTTCGAGAACCAGATGTACGTCGCGTACGTCAACCGGGTCGGCAAGGAAGGGGAGTTCGAGTTCGTCGGGCTCTCCACGCTGGCCGGTCCCGACGGAGTCGCGCGCACCCGCGCCGGACGCGACGAGCAGCTGGTGTTCGCCGACGCCGACCCGGCCTTCCTCGCCGCGTCGCGCGAGGCCAACCCCTATCTGCGAGACCGCCGCCCGGGTCTGTACGCGTCCCTGATCTGAGCCTCCCCCCACCTCCCCCCGAGCCTGCCCTTCTTCTTCTGTTCTGCCGTTCCCGCAAGGAGTCCGTACCTCATGACGTCCACGGTGCCCACCGCCGTCCAGCACACCGACGCGCAGCCGCCGATCACCATGTTCGGTCCGGACTTCCCTTACGCGTACGACGATTTCCTCGCGCACCCGGCGGGCCTTGGCCAGATACCCGCGACCGAGCACGGCACGGAGGTCGCGGTCATCGGCGGCGGTCTGTCCGGCATCGTGGCGGCGTACGAACTGATGAAGATGGGCCTCAAGCCCGTCGTCTACGAGGCCGACCAGATCGGCGGCCGGCTGCGCACCGTCGGGTTCGAGGGCTGTGACGGCGACCTGACCGCCGAGATGGGCGCGATGCGCTTCCCGCCGTCCTCGACGGCGCTCCAGCACTACATCGACCTGGTGGGCCTCAAGACCCAGCCCTTCCCCAACCCGCTCGCGGAGTCGACCCCCTCGACGGTCGTCGACCTCAAGGGCGAGTCCCACTACGCGACGTCCGTCGACGACCTGCCCCAGGTCTACCGCGACGTGATGAACGCCTGGAACTCCTGCCTGGAGGAGGGCGCCGACTTCTCCGACATGAACCGCGCCCTGCGCGAGCGCGACGTGCCGAAGATCCGCGAGATCTGGTCCAAGCTCGTCGAGAAGCTCGACAACCAGACCTTCTACGGCTTCCTCTGCGAGTCCGAGGCCTTCAAGTCCTTCCGGCACCGCGAGATCTTCGGCCAGGTCGGCTTCGGCACGGGCGGCTGGGACACCGACTTCCCGAACTCCATCCTGGAGATCCTGCGCGTCGTCTACACCGAGGCTGACGACCACCACCGCGGCATCGTCGGCGGCAGCCAGCAGCTGCCGCTGCGCATGTGGGACCGCGAGCCGCAGAAGATCGTGCACTGGGAGCCCGGCACGTCCCTGAGCTCGCTGCACGAGGGCGGTGTGCCCAAGCCCGCCGTGACCCGTCTGGACCGCACCGCGGGCAACCGCGTCACCGTCACCGACTCCTCGGGCGACATCCGCACCTACCAGGCGGTGATCTTCACCGCCCAGTCCTGGATGCTGCTCTCCAAGATCGCGTGTGACGACACGCTCTTCCCCATCGACCACTGGACGGCGATGGAGCGCACCCACTACATGGAGTCCTCCAAGCTCTTCGTCCCGGTCGACCGGCCGTTCTGGCTGGACAAGGACGAGGAGACCGGCCGTGACGTCATGTCGATGACGCTCACCGACCGCATGACGCGCGGCACCTACCTCCTGGACGACGGCCCGGACAAGCCCGCGACCATCTGCCTCTCCTACACCTGGTGCGACGACAGCCTGAAGTGGCTGCCGCTGTCGGCGAACGAGCGCATGGAGGTCATGCTCAAGTCGCTCGGCGAGATCTATCCCAAGGTCGACATCCGCAAGCACATCATCGGCAACCCGGTGACGGTGTCGTGGGAGAACGAGCCCTACTTCATGGGCGCCTTCAAGGCGAACCTGCCGGGCCACTACCGCTATCAGCGGCGTCTGTTCACGCACTTCATGCAGGGCTCGTTGCCCGAGGACAAGCGGGGGATCTTCCTCGCCGGTGACGACATCTCCTGGACGGCCGGGTGGGCCGAAGGCGCCGTGACGACCGCCCTGAACGCCGTGTGGGGCGTCATGCATCACCTCGGCGGGGCCACGGACGGGACCAACCCTGGTCCCGGGGACGTGTACGACGAGATCGCTCCCGTCGAGCTGCCCGAGGACTGATCGGCAGCGCCGTTTCGCCTGGGCGCGTGGGAATCTGCCCGGCCGTCGTGGCTGGTCGCGCAGTTCCCCGCGCCCCTGGGGTGCGCCCCTTCGGGGCCCGCCCCCCTATACCCCGGCTGCCCTCGCCGCCTCGTACACCTCCGCCGCCAGATCCTTCAGCTCCTCCGCGTCCCGCGCGCTGCCCGCGAGCTCGATGAGGATCTCCTCCACCGCGCCCACCGAGGCGTGCGCCTCGATGTCCTCGACGATCTGCGCGACGTTGCCCCGGAAGGGGGCGCGCTTCTCGCCCTCGTACGCGGTCGGCGTGTACCGGGCGTTGACCCGCAGGACGCTCTGGACCGGTTCCGTACGGCCCCGCTCGGCGGCCAGGTCCTTCAGCGTCTGGGCCTGCTCGGCAAGCTGCGCGGCGCCCGTGCCGATCGGCATCCAGCCGTCGGCGCGGTCGACGAGCCTGCGCAGGGCGCGCGGGCTGTTGGCGGGCAGCAGGATCGGGATGGGGCGCGCGGGCTTGGGGCCGACCACCGAGGGCGCGATCGTCGTCAGCTCCCCTTCGTACGACACCGGGTCCGGGCCCCACACCGCGTGGCAGACGTCGATCAGCTCGTCCAGGACCTTGCCGCGCCGGTTGAAGGGGGCCACTCCCGCGGCCGCGTACTCGTCGTGCGACCAGCCCGTGCCGAGGCCCGCGACGACGCGGCCGCCGCTCGCCGCGTCCAACGTGGCGAGGGAGCGCGCCAGTTGGAACGGCACGTGCAGCGGGGCGACCAGCACGCTGGTGCCCAGGCGGGCCCGCTCGGTGGCCGCGGCGGCGAGCGTCAGCGTGATCAGCGGGTCGGCCACCGAGCGGTACGTGTCGGGCCAGGGCAGGCCCTCGATGCCGTACAGACCCTGGGTCGCGGGCTCGGGGAACAGGACGCGTTCATAGACCCACAGGCTCTCGTACCCGATCTCCTCGGCCGCGCGGGCCACGGCCGGGACGTCACGGCCGATGTGATACTGCCGGCCCTGCGGGAGGCCGAGTCCGAGTCGTGTGGCCATGCTGGTGCTCCTTCGCATCCGGGGTCACTGCATTCAACGTACAGCTATCGCCGGGGAGTTCCTCGGCGGCGGACGCGGGGCGGCCGGATCAGTCGGGCAGGGGCGTCAGCAGCATCCGGCCCACCAGGCCGACCGCTCCGTCGAGGCGGCCCTGGAACTCCTCGGCGACTGAGGGCAGTTCGCGCAGGGCCCGCAGCGCGAGCGCCGTCGCCCACGCGCTGTCCCTGGCCCGCTCCAGGCTCCAGGAACCCAGCAGGTGGGTCAGCGGGTCGGCGATCTGGAAGAGGTCGGGACCCGGCATCAGCTCTTCGCGGATGCGCTCCTCCAGCGAGACGAGGATGTCGCCCACGCGGTCGAACTCGTCCTCCAGGTCCGCCGGTTCGCAGCCGAGCGTACGACAGGCGTCCATGACGGCCAGCGGAAGGTCGTGCCCGATGTGCGCATTGATGCCCGCGAGAGCGAACTGCAGGGGGCGTACGCCGGGATGGCGCCGCAGCTGGAACAGCGGACGCCAGCACGCGGGCGGTCTGCGGTCGGCGGCCACCGTCTCGACCGCCGTCAGATAGCGCTCGGCGAACAGGACGTCCAGCGTGATCGCGGCTCCGGTGTCCGGGAATCGCCCCCTGTCGACGTGCCGGCCGACCTCTTCGGTGACCGCGAGATAGACCCGGTTGAAGACCCCGACCCCGTCGCCCGAGGGGAAGCCGGCGCCCAGCGCGCGCATCCGCGTCACCACGCCGTCAACCCCGTGTGCCGAGCCTGTGAACTCCGCGAACCGCTCCAACTGCGCCATGGTGGCAGGGTCCCAGTCCTAGGCTGGCCGGAATGCCGCCGCACCGGCCGCTTCCCCAGAACGAGGGAACGGCGACCGTGTGTGCCCCTGGGGAGGGGAGCCGGCGCGCCGTGTCAGGGGGACACGGGGGAGGGGAGGGGCAGCATCGTGTCAGGCAACCGCGCGCGATATCGCGCCGAACGGCGGGCCGGACGAAGGCGCGCCGCCCGCCATGGGGTCATGGTCGCGGCGGCTTCGGTCGTGGCCGCGGTGGGCACCGTCGCCGGAATGGTCTCCGCCCTGGACGAGGGCGGCGGCAAGGACCGGGCGCGCCCGAAGGTGACGAAGTCACCGACGCTCGAACCGCTGCCCGCGGTGCCGACGCCGTCCGCGTCGGCGTCATCGGCGGAGCCGTCGCCCGTGAAGTCCTCCGCGTCGCCGGTACCGAAGCCCAAGCCGAAGCCTTCGACCCCGCGTCCGAAGAGGACCACCGCCGACCCCTCGGCCAACTCCCTCTACCGGCACGGTGATTCGCAGGTCATCGACTGGGTCAGGGCGCACCGGGGTGATCCGCGCCGCCCGCTGATCGAGTCCCGGATCGCCGACCGCCCCGCCGCCGTGTGGTTCGCGGAGTACGCGCCGGGGACCATCACCTCGCGGGTGCGCGCGGTGTCGTCGGGCGCCGGGAGCCGGGTGCCCGTCGTCGTGCCGTACGCGATACCGGACCGCGACTGCGGGGGCGCGTCGCAGGGCGGTGCGCCGGACCTCGCGGCGTACGACGCGTGGATCGGGAAGTTCGCCGCGGGCCTCGGCTCCGGCGAGGTCATCGTCATCCTCGAACCGGACGCGATCGCGCTCTCCGAATGCCTCTCGGCGAAGCAGCGCACCGCGCGCTACGCCTCGCTCGCCCGCGCGGGGCGCACCCTCAAGGCCGCCAACCCCAGGGCCAGGGTCTACTTCGACGCAGGGCACTCGGGCTGGAACGCCGCGGCCAAGCAGGCCGGGCGGCTGCGTGCGGCGGGCGCCGCTTCGGCCGCGTCGTCCGACGGCATCTTCACGAACGTCTCGAACTTCCACCGCACCGGCGACGAGGCCGCCTATGCCCGCAAGGTCCTGTCCGCGCTCGGCGGCCCGCCCGGCCTGGGCGCCGTCATCGACACGAGCCGCAACGGCAACGGCGCCCCCGCTGACGGCGAGTGGTGCGACCCGGCGGGACGGGGGCTCGGACCGAGCCCGACGCTGCGGACCGGCGTGGCCCGTGTCGACGCCTATCTGTGGATCAAACTGCCGGGCGAGTCCGACGGCTGCAAGGGCGCACCGGGGACGTTCACGCCCGGCTACGCCTACGACTTGGCGCGCGGCTGAGAGCCGTCGGCGCCCGCTTCCGGGGACCCGTCGCCTTCGTCGTACGTGGACGTGCCCGAATCGAGCAGCGGTTCCTGCGACTTGAGGTGCGGCGGGGCGAAGGCGCGCAGGACGTGATAGCCGGTGATGACGACGATCGTGCCGAGCGCGATGCCGCTCAGCTCGAAGTTGTCGCTGATCTTCAGCGAGACGCCGCCGACGCCGATGATGATGCCCGCCGCGGCCGGGACGAGGTTCAGCGGATTGCGCAGATCCACCCCGGCGTTGATCCAGATCTGGGCGCCGAGCAGTCCGATCATGCCGTAGAGGATGACGGTGATGCCGCCGAGCACGCCGCCCGGAATGGCCGCCACGACCGCGCCGAACTTGGGGCAGAGGCCGAAGAGCAGGGCGAAGCACGCGGCGGCCCAGTACGCGGCCGTGGAGTAGACGCGGGTCGCGGCCATCACGCCGATGTTCTCGGAGTACGTCGTGTTGGGCGGGCCGCCGACCGCCGTGGAGAGCATGGAGGCGGCGCCGTCGGCGGAGATCGCCGTGCCGAGCTTGTCGTCCAGGTTGTCGCCGGTCATCTCGCCGACCGCCTTGACGTGCCCGGCGTTCTCGGCGACGAGCGCGATGACCACGGGCAGGGCGACGAGGATCGCCGACCACTCGAAGCTCGGCGCGTGGAAGGACGGCAGGCCGATCCAGTCGGCGTTGCCGACGGCGGAGAGGTCCAGACGCCAGTGGTCGACGACCTTGCCCGAGCCGTCCGCCGAGTGGATCTTGCCGAAGACCAGGTCGAGGGCCCAGGACAGGGCGTATCCGAAGATCAGCCCCAGGAAGATCGCGACACGTGACCAGAATCCGCGCAGGCACACCACGGCCAGACCGGTGAACAGCATCACCAGGAGCGCCGTCCACTGGTCCTGCGGCCAGTACGTGGAGGCGGTGACCGGCGCCAGATTGAAGCCGATCAGCATGACGACGGCGCCGGTGACGATCGGCGGCATCGCGGCATGGATGATCCGCGCCCCGAACTTCTGGACGGCGAGGCCCACCAGGAACAGCGCCGCGCCGACCACGAAGACCGCGCCCGTCACGGTCGCGGAGGAGCCGCCCTGTGCGCGGATGACCGCGGCCACGCCCACGAAGGAGAGCGAACAGCCCAGGTAGCTGGGCACCCTGCCGCGCGTGGCGAGCAGGAAGATGACGGTCGCGACGCCCGACATCATGATCGCGAGGTTCGGGTCGAGGCCCATCAGGACGGGCGCCACGAACGACGCGCCGAACATGGCGACGACGTGCTGGGCGCCGAGCCCGAAGGTGCGCGGCCACGAGAGCCGCTCGTCGGGACGGACGACGGCTCCGGGCGCGGGGGTGCGCCCGTCGCCGTGAAGCCTCCAGCGCACGCCGAGATCCATGGTTCTGTTCCGCCTTCTGTGCGCCCGACTTTGTCAAGACCTGAATGAGTCAGCGCAATGTTAATCCGGCATAAGTTCCCTGGTTTCACACCGGCCACTCGCGGGGCGTCCCGCCCCGCCCCGCGGAACCGCTGGTTCAGGACTTCGGGCCGGGAACCTTCGCGTCCACCGGAGCGCTCGGCGTGGCCTCGCGGCTGTCCGTGCGCAGGACTCCCGCGAAGACCGCGAGCCCGCAGGCGAGCACCGTCACCAGGCCGAAGGAGACCACCAGGCTCGTCGCGTCGGCGAGCGTGCCGATCGCGGACGGGGCGATCAGGCCCGATGTGTACGTGATGGTGGCGACGCCCGCGATGGCCTGGCTCGGGTTCGGGCCGCTGCGCCCGGCAGCGGCGAACGCGAGGGGCACCACGACCGCGATGCCGAGCCCGAGCAGCGCGAACCCGCACATGGCGACCGCCGGATGCGGCGCCACCACGACCAGAAGCCCGCCGAGCGCCGCGACCACGCCGCCCACGCGCACCGTGCGGACCGAGCCGAAGCGGTCCACCACGGCGTCGCCCGCGAGCCGCGCGATCGCCATGGTCAGCGTGAATCCGGTGGTGGACGCGGCGGCGACACCGGCCGAGCTGTCCAGGACGTCGCGCAGATAGACCGCCGACCAGTCCAGGCTCGCGCCCTCCGCGAAGACCGCGCAGAAGCCGACGGCGCCGATGAGGAGCGCCGACTTGGGCGGCAGCGAGAAGCGCGGCGGCGCCGCCTCCTCGGGGGCGGCCTGCAGGTCGAGCACGCCCTGGCAGGCGACGAGGCCGATCGCGGTGAGCGCCACGGCGGCAAGGGCGTGGTGCAGCCGGGCGTCCGCGCCGATGTGGGCGGCGACCGTGCCGGCCGCGGAGCCGATCAGGGCGCCGACGCTCCACATGCCGTGCAGGCCCGACATGATCGACTTCTTCATGCGGGTCTCGACCTCGACGCCCAGGGCGTTCATCGCCACGTCCGACATGCCCGCCGTTGCCCCGTACACGAACAGGGCCACGCAGAGCGTGAGCAGATTCGGCGCGAGCGAGGGCAGGATCAGGGCCATCGTCCACAGGGCGAGCAGCCCGCGCAGCGCCGTCCTGGCGCCGAAGCGGTGGCTGACCCAGCCCGCGAGCGGCATCGCCACGGAGGCGCCGATCGCCGGGAAGGCGAGCGCGAGGCCGAGAAGCCCGGCGCTGAGGTCGGCGTGCTCCTGGATCCAGGGCACGCGCGTCGCGAAGGAGCCGGTGACGGCGCCGTGCACGCAGAAGACGGCGGCCACGGCATACCGCGCCCGCTTCAACTGACGTACGTCGTGGACCACTTCACTCATCGTTGCCCCGTCCCTCCCAAGGTGCCTCCCCGCTACGGCGACGTAAACTATCAGGAACCCTGCCTGATAAATAGCAGCTTTATGGAAGGATCCCCGGCATGCCCGCATCACCGAGCACCGCCCGGGCCATCAACGACCGGCTCGCCCTGGGGCTCCTGCAGCGCGAAGGACCGCTGACGGCCAACCAGTTGAAGCAGCTGACCGGCCTGTCGAGGCCCTCGGTCGCCGACCTGGTCGAGCGCCTCCAGGGCTCCGGCCTGATCGCGGTCGTGGGGGAGGCGGGTGCCCAGCGCCGGGGACCCAATGCCCGGCTGTACGGGATCGTCGCCGACCGGGCGCATCTCGCCGCGCTCGACGTACGCACCGGTGGCGTCTCCGTGGTCGTCACCGACCTGCTCGGCGTGGTGCTCGCCGAAGCCTCCGCGCCCATCGGCGGCGACACCGGCACCGGGGCCGCCGTCGAGCGCGCGGTCGCCCTCGTGGAGAGCACCGCGCTGGACGGTGGCGTCCAGCGGCTGCACACCGTGGCGATCGGTGCTCCCGGCCTCATCGACCCCGCCACCGGCGAACTGCGCGACACCACCTCGCTGCCCGCCTGGCACCGGCGCCTGGCGGGCGCCCTCCAGGAGCGGTTCCCCGTGCGCGTGCTCGTGGAGAACGAGACCAACCTCGCCGCCCGCGCCGAACAGCGCGACGGCGCCGCCCACGACCGCGACACCTTTGTGCTCCTGTGGCTAGGCGAAGGCGTCGGCGCCGCCGTCGTGCTCGACGGAAGCCTGCGCCGCGGCGCGTCGGGCGGCACCGGGGAGATCGGCTTCCTGCCGGTGCCCGGCACGGACGTACTGCCCTCCGCCACCGGCTGCGAGGGCGGCTTCCACTCGCTGGCCTGCGCCGCCGCGCTCCGTGACCTCGGCGCCGAGCACGGGCTCCTGAAGCCGGGTGCGAGCGCCGCCGACGTGGTGCGCCGCGCTGCCGAGACCGGCCACGGGGCCTACCTCGACGCGGCCGCCGACCGGATCGCCGTCGGCGCCGCCGCCATGGCCGCGATCCTGGACCCCGGCTGCGTGGTCCTGGGCGGCGAGATCGGCCGTGCGGGCGGCGACCCGCTCGCCACCCGCGTGGCGGAGCGCGTCGCCGCCATGTCACCGCTGCGCACCGAGGTACGCGCGAGCGTGCTCGGCGGCTCCGCGGTGCTGCGCGGCGCGCTGCTCGCCGCCAGGGACTCGGCGCAGGACGAGCTGTTCGGCCCGCGTCCCTAGGCCCTGGCCCAGCAGCGAGCAGCAGCAGCCAGGGGCCCACCTACTCCTCGCGCCGCGCACGCGCCGAAGTCAGCCTGTTCAGACAGAGGTTCGTGACGACCTCCGGCCAGTGCAGCGGTCTTCACGCGTTCAGCGGGCGGGAGCGGCGGCCGTCACCGCCGGTCAGGGGCCTGTCACGGGCTGCTGTGAGCCAGGCCACAGGGGTTCGCCCGTATGGGCGTCGATCAGGCGTGGCACACTGGCTACGTACCAAAAGCAGCGCACTCCGGGGTCGGTGTAATTCCGAACCGGCGGTTATAGTCCGCGACCCGGCCGCCTCCAGCGGTCGGTTGACCAGGTGAAACTCCTGGACCGACGGTGAAAGTCCGGATGGGAGGCAGTGCGCGGCGGGCGGGCATTCGTGCACGTCGCCGAGTGGCTTGTTTTTGGGATACCCGTCTCTTCGGGTTCCCAGGGAGAGGTCTCGTTTCCGGCGTCGCTCCCGATGCCGCAGTCCGTACATTCTGTCGTCATCGACAGGCCCCGGAGTCCGTGCCCTATGAGGCAGGAGGACCCGGTGGCCACCGCAGCCGCAGTCACAGCGAATGAGCACGAGCGTGCCGCCATGCGCCGCGCCATCGAGCTCGCCGCCCTCGGACTCGGCTCCACCAGCCCGAACCCCGTCGTCGGATGCGTCATCATCGACGCCTCCGGAGAGACCGTCGGCGAGGGCCACCACCAGCGTGCGGGCGGCCCCCACGCCGAGGTCCACGCCCTGCGCGCGGCCGGCGAACAGGCCCGCGGCGCCACCGCCCTGGTCACCCTCGAACCCTGCAACCACACCGGACGCACCGGCCCCTGCGCCCAGGCGCTCATCGACGCCGGGATCGCCCGCGTCGTCTACGCCGTCGGCGACCCGAACCCCGCCGCGACCGGGGGAGCGCAGCGACTGCGTACCGCCGGGGTCGACGTGGAGTCGGGCCTCCTGGAGGCCGAGGCCGCCGCGGGGAACGCCGCCTGGCTGACGTCCGTGCGCCTCGGCCGCCCGCACATCACCTGGAAGTACGCCGCGTCGCTCGACGGCCGCATCGCCGCCGCCGACGGCAGCAGCCGCTGGATCACCTCCGCCGAGGCCCGCGCCGACGTCCACCGGCTGCGCGCCGAGTGCGACGCGGTCGTCGTCGGCTCCGGCACCCAGCGCGCCGACGACCCGCACCTCGCCGTGCGGGGCATCGAAGGCGCCGTCCAGCCGCTGCGCGTCGTCGTCGACACGAACGGCACCGCCGTGGCGCCCGGCGCCCGCGTCCTGGACGACGCGGCGCCCACGCTCGTCGCGGTCGCCGAGAACGTGACCGCCGAAAACGTGACCGCCGACGGCGAGGCCGAGACGGTGCGACTCCCGCGCGCGGACGGCGGGTTGGACATCTGGGCCCTCCTCGACGAACTCCACGCGCGCGGCGTGCGCTCCGTCCTCCTCGAAGGCGGGCCGACGCTCGCCGGGGCCTTCGTCGCCGCGGGCGCCGTCGACCGCGTCGTCGCCTATCTCGCCCCCGTCCTGCTCGGCGCGGGCCCCGCCGCCCTCGCCGGCGGCGGAATCACGACCATCACCGAAGCGTTGCGGCTCGACGTGAGCGAGACCGTCCGCATCGGTCCCGATCTGCGCGTCACCGCGACCCTCGTAACGAAGGAGCACTGAAGTGTTCACCGGAATCGTCGAAGAGCTGGGCGAGATCACCGCCGTCGAGAACCTGGACGACGCATCGCGCTTCCGTGTCCGTGGCCCCGTCGTCACCGAGGGCGCGAAGCACGGCGACTCCATCGCGGTCAACGGCGTCTGTCTGACGGTCGTGGAGCACGAGGGCGACGAGTTCACCGCCGACGTGATGGCCGAGACCCTGAACCGCTCCAGCCTGGGAGCCCTCGTGGCAGGTTCGCGGGTCAACCTGGAGCGGCCCACCGCGGTCGGTGACCGCCTCGGCGGCCACATCGTCCAGGGTCACGTCGACGGCACCGGCGAGATCGTCGAGCGCAAGCCCTCCGAGAACTGGGAGATCGTCAAGGTCTCGCTCCCCGCGGACCTCTCCCGCTACGCGGTCGAGAAGGGCTCCATCACGGTCGACGGCGTCAGCCTGACGGTGGTCGACGCCGGGCCCGACTACTTCACCATCAGCCTCATCCCCACCACCCTCGCCCTGACCACGCTCGGCATCAAGCAGCCCGGCGACCCGGTCAACCTCGAGGTGGACATCATCGCGAAGTACGTCGAGCGGATGCTCGGCGACCGCGCCGGATCCGCCGCCGCTCCCGCTCCCGCTCAGGAGGCCACGAAGTGAACTGGCTCAACTCCGAAGCCTTCACGGCCTTCGGGCAGCACGTGATCTGGTCCGACATGGTGGGCAACACCGTCGGCCTGATCGCCCTCGCGCTCGGCTGGCGGCGCTCCATCTGGACCTGGCCCGCCCAGTTCCTTTCGGGCGTCATCCTCGTCGGCGCGTACGCCTCCGCCCACCTCTCCGGCGGCGTAGGCAAGCAGCTGCTCGTGATCGGCGTGGCCCTGTGGGGCTGGCGCCTGTGGACCAACGGCAAGCAGCAGGCGCAGGACGGCTCCATCGCCGTCCGGTTCGCGACCTGGAAGGAGCGCGGGGTGCTGCTCGGCGGCACGGCCGTCGGCACCCTCGCGGTCGGCGCCCTGTTCTCCGCCGTGCCCGACCTGTCCTGGAACCCCTGGCCCGACGCCTACATCTTCGTCGGCACCCTCGCCGCGATGGTCGCCCAGGCCCGCGGCCTGGTCGAGTTCTGGTTCGCCTGGCTCCTCGTCGACGTGGTCGGAGTTCCGCTCGCGTTCAGCAGTGGCCTGGCCTTCTCCGGCCTCGTGTACGTCATCTACCTCGCTCTTGTCCTGTGGGGCATGCGCGACTGGTGGCTGCGGTCGCGCTCCGCGTCCTCGCAGCCCGTCATGGAAGGAGCCCCGGCATGACTGCGGCACCTGTTTGGTACAGCACGGGTCACGAAGAAGACGCGTCGGACCTCGCCCTCGACCCCGTCGAGGCGGCCATCCGCGACATCGCCGCCGGGCGGCCCGTCGTGGTCGTCGACGACGAGGACCGCGAGAACGAGGGCGATCTCGTCATCGCGGCCGAGAAGGCGACGCCCGAGATCATCGCCTTCATGATGAGCGAGTGCCGCGGCCTGATCTGCGCGCCCATGGAGGGCGACGAGCTGGACCGCCTCCAGCTCCCGCAGATGGTCGAGAACAACACCGAGTCGATGCGGACGGCCTTCACCGTCTCCGTCGACGCGAGCGCCGCGCACGGCGTCACCACCGGCATCTCGGCCGCCGACCGCGCCACCACGCTCCAGATGCTCGCCGCGGGCACCTTCGAGCCGACCGACTTCGTGCGCCCCGGCCACATCTTCCCGCTGCGCGCCAAGTCCGGCGGCGTCCTGGTCCGCAACGGCCACACCGAGGCCGCGGTCGACCTGGCCCGGCTCGCGGGCCTGCGCCCGGCCGGCGCGATCGTCGAGATCGCGGGCGAGGACGGCACGATGCTCCGCCTGCCGGAGCTGATCCCGTTCGCCCGCAAGCACGGCCTGACGATCATCTCCATCGAGGACCTGATCGCCTACCGCAGCAGCTCCGAGCCGAAGGTCCGCCGCGAGGCCGAGGTCCGCCTGCCCACCGCCTTCGGCGACTTCACGGCGTACGGCTACCGCTCCACCGTCGACGGCGTCGAGCACGTCGCCCTCGTCCACGGCGAGGTCGGCGAGGGCGAGGACGTCCTGGTCCGCATCCACTCCGAGTGCCTGACCGGCGACGTCTTCCACTCCCTTCGCTGCGACTGCGGCCCGCAGCTGGAGGCATCCATGCAGCGGATCACGGACGAGGGACGCGGCGTCGTGGTCTACCTCCGCGGCCACGAGGGGCGCGGCATCGGCCTGCTCTCCAAGCTGCGCGCCTACGAGCTCCAGGAGCGCGGCAGCGACACCCTGGACGCCAACCTGGAGCTCGGCCTGCCCGCCGACGCCAGGGACTACGGAGCGGGCGCGCGGATCCTGGACGACCTCGGCATCCGCAGCGTGCGCCTGATGACGAACAACCCCGACAAGACCGACGCGGTGATCCGGCACGGCCTGAAGGTCACCGGACGCGAGCCGATGGCGGTCCAGGCGGGTGAGCACAACCTCCGGTACCTGCGCACCAAGCGGGACCGGATGGGGCACGACCTGCCCTGGCTCGACACCCCTGAGGTGTCCGCCTGCGGCAATCAGTAAGTACCGGCATACGAGAACAGACGACAACCAGGAGAAGCGCGTGAGCGGCAAGGGTGCACCCGAACTGAGCGTGAAGAACTGCGGAGACCTGCGGGTCGCGGTGATCGCCGCCCAGTGGCACGAGAAGGTCATGGACGGCCTCGTCGACGGCGCGCTGCGCGCCCTGCACGAGCTCGGCATCGACGAGCCGACCGTCCTGCGCGTGCCCGGCAGCTTCGAGCTGCCGGTCGTCGCCAAGGTCCTCGCGGGCCGCGGCTACGACGCGATCGTGGCGCTCGGCGTCGTCATCCGCGGCGGAACCCCGCACTTCGAGTACGTGTGCCAGGGAGTCACCCTGGGCCTGACCCAGGTCACGGTGGACACCGGGGTGCCCGTCGGCTTCGGCGTCCTCACCTGCGACACCGAGGAGCAGGCCCTGGACCGGGCGGGCATCGAGGGCTCCCGCGAGGACAAGGGGCACGAAGCGGTCACCGCCGCCGTCGCCACCGCGACCACGCTGCGTACGATCTCCGAACCCTGGCGGTGAGCGGGGGCGAGGAGCCGCGTAAAGTAAGCGACATCATGTCCAAGAAGACTTTCGAGGAGCTCTTCACCGAGCTCCAGCACAAGGCCGCCAACGGCGACCCCGCCACGTCGCGCACCGCCGAGCTGGTCGACAAGGGCGTCCATGCCATCGGCAAGAAGGTCGTCGAGGAGGCCGCCGAAGTCTGGATGGCCGCCGAGCACGAGGGCAAGGAAGCCGCGGCCGAGGAGATCTCGCAGCTCCTCTACCACGTGCAGGTGATGATGGTCGCCCGCGGCATCTCCCTCGACGACGTGTACGCGCACCTCTGAGCCGTACGCCCTCCTCCACTCAACTCCCCCTGAACGCAAAGGAATCCGTCCTCATGCTGCGCATCGCCGTCCCCAACAAGGGTTCACTGTCCGGACCTGCGTCGGCGATGCTCCATGAGGCCGGATACCAGCAGCGCAAGGAGTCCAAGGAGCTCGTCCTCGTCGATCCCGACAACGAGGTGGAGTTCTTCTACCTGCGGCCCAAGGACATCGCGATCTATGTCTCGGCCGGCAAGCTCGACATCGGCATCACCGGTCAGGACCTCCTGATCGACTCCGGCGCGAACGCCGAGACGATCCTGCCGCTGGGCTTCGCACGCTCCACCTTCCGCTTCGCCGCGAAGCCGGGCACCGCGAGCACCATCGCGGACCTCGCGGGCAAGACCGTCGCGACCTCGTACGAGGGCATCGTCGCCAAGCACCTCGCCGACAGCGGCATCGACGCCTCCGTCGTCCACCTGGACGGCGCCGTCGAGACCGCGATCGAGCTGGGCGTCGCCCAGGTCATCGCGGACGTCGTGGAGACCGGCACCTCGCTGCGCAACGCGGGCCTCGAGGTGTTCGGCGAGCCGATCATGAAGTCCGAGGCGGTCGTCATCCGGCGCACCGGCGCCGAGACCGACGACCCCAAGGTCGAGCAGTTCCTGCGCCGCCTGCAGGGCGTCCTGGTCGCCCGCGCCTACGTGATGATGGACTACGACTGCCGGGCCGAGCACCTGGAGCAGGCCGTCGCCCTCACCCCGGGCCTCGAGTCGCCGACGATCTCGCCCCTGCACAACGAGGGCTGGGTCGCCGTCCGCTCCATGGTCCCGGCCAAGGAGGCCCAGCGGATCATGGACGACCTGTACGCCATCGGGGCGCGGGCCATCCTGACCACGGCCATTCACGCCTGCCGCCTCTGATGACCCGGCAGGAGACCCCGGCCATGAGCGACCAGACCGACATCCCCACCCTGCCCGTCACCTTCCGGCCGAAGCGGACCCGGGCCGTCCTGATCACCGCGGGCGCCGCGATCTTCGTGGTCCTCACGGTGGTCTCCCTGCTCATCCCGACCCTCAGCTCGGGGGAGCGGCTCAGCTTCATCTTCACCGGCGCGCTGCTCTGGGGCGTGCTGATGCTCCTGAGCAGGCCCAAGGTCGTCGCCGACGAGTCCGGTGTGACCGTCGTGAACATCGCCACCAGCAGGCACCTGGACTGGGCCGAGATCGTCCAGGTCAATCTGCGCCCCGGCGACCCCTGGGTGTTCCTCAACCTCAGTGACGGCACGAGCCTCCCGGCCATGGGCATCCAGCCGGGCATCGCCAAGCAGCGGGCCATCAGCGACGCCCGCGCGTTGCGTGCCCTCGCCGACGCCCGCAGCCCGCAGGGCTGACGTTTGTGGCCGGGTCTTGATTAATCTGGTGGCGGGGCACGCATGGTGTGCCGCCCCGCCCCTGTCGGGCCCGCCCGGTCCACAGGGGCTCCTGCTACCCGAGGAGTGACTCCCTCCGGCGATGGACGGTTCGTCCTGTAGTACATGCGCCGCCCCCTCCCGACATACCGGGACTGGACACACCAGGGAGGCGGCGGCATGACGACTTCCCTGCTGCTTCTCGGGGCGGCATTCCTGCTGATCCTGGCCAACGGCTTCTTCGTGGCCGCCGAGTTCGGACTCGTCACCGTCGAGCGCCCGGACGCCGAGAAGGCCGCCGCCGAAGGCGACCGACGGGCCCGTACGGTCGTCGACGCCCTCAAGGAGCTGTCCTTCCAGCTCTCCGGCACCCAGCTCGGCATCACCATCACCTCACTCGTGGTCGGCATGCTCGCCGAACCGGCGCTCGCGCATCTGCTGGCGGGCCCCTTCACGGCGACCGGCCTTCCGGCAGGCGCCGTACCGGGCGCCTCCGTGGTGGTGGGGATGCTGCTCGCGTCCGCCGTGCAGATGGTGATCGGCGAGCTGGTCCCGAAGAACTGGGCGGTGTCCAAGCCGCTCCAGGTCGCGCGGTTCGTCGCGGGTCCCCAGCATGTGTTCTCGCGCCTCTTCAGGCCCGTGATCTCCCTTCTGAACGCCACGGCCAACCGGCTCGTGCGGCTGTTCGGCGTCGAGCCCGCCGACGAGCTGGCCTCGGCCCGCACCCCCGGCGAGCTGGTCTCGCTCGCCCGGCACTCGGCGCAGGCCGGCACCCTCGAACAGGACACCGCGGACCTGTTCGTCCGTACGCTCTCCCTGGGCGAGCTGACCGCGCAGCACGTCATGACCCCGCGCGTGAAGGTCAGCGCGCTGCAGACGTCGGCGACCGCCGAGGACGTGGTGAACCTGACCCGCGCCACCGGGCTCTCGCGCTTTCCCGTGTACCGCGAGCGCATCGACGAGATCGTCGGCATGGTGCACCTCAAGGACGCCCTCGCGGTCCCGGCCCACGAGCGCCTGAGAACGCCCGTGAGCCGCATCGCGCAGGCGCCGCTCCTGGTTCCGGAGACGCTGCCCGTGCAGCAGCTCCTGGAGCAGCTGCGCAGCGAGCAGCCGATAGCCGTCGTCGTCGACGAGTACGGCGGCACGGCCGGTGTGGTCACGCTGGAGGACATCGTCGAGGAGCTCGTCGGCGAGGTCCACGACGAGCACGACGTCCACGACCTGCCCGAGCTCGCCGTGGCGCCGGCCGAGGACGGCCGCCCGGCGTGGGACGCCGACGGCAGCTGCCGCGTCGACACGCTCCAGCGGATAGGGCTCGACGTCCCCGAGGGACCGTACGAGACCGTGGCCGGACTCGTCGCCGATCTGCTTGGCCGCATCCCGGCCCCCGGTGACCGGGCCGAACTCCCGGGCTGGCGGCTCGCGGTGCGCCAGGTGGACCACTACCGCGCCGAGCGGGTACGGCTCGTACGGGCCCCGGAAGCGACAGAAGCCAGGGAAGCCACAGAAGCTACAGAAGCCCGGGAAACCACAGGAGCCCCGGAAGCCGCAGATGCCACAGAGACCATGAGCGTGGCGGAGGCCGCCCGATGAGCATGCTCCAACTCCTGTTCGCCCTCCTCCTCGTCCTCGCCAACGGCTTCTTCGTGGGGGCCGAGTTCGCGCTCGTCTCCGTGCGCCGCAGCCAGATCGAGCCGCTGGGCGGCAAGCGGGCCCGCCAGGTCCTCTACGGCCTCGAACATCTGCCGCAGATGATGGCGGCCGCCCAGTTCGGCATCACCATGTGCTCGTTGACGCTCGGCGCGGTCGCCGAGCCCACCGTCGCGCACCTCCTGGAGCCCGTCTTCGAGGCGGCGCACATCCCCGAAGGGGCGATCCATCCGCTCGGGTACGCCATCGCGCTCGCCGTGGTCGTCTTCCTGCACCTCGTCGTCGGCGAGATGGTCCCGAAGAACCTCGCGATGGCCGCACCGGAGAGGACCGCGCTCTGGTTCAGCCCCGGCCTCGTCGCCTTCGCCCGCCTCTGCCGTCCGGTCACGGTGGCGCTCGGGGCGTGCGCCAGGCTCGTCCTGAAGCTCTTCGGGGTCGAGCCCAAGGACGAGGTCGAGGCCGTCTTCACCAGCGAGCAGCTCAACCGGCTCGTCGGCGACTCGGGCCAGGCGGGACTGCTCGAACCCGAGGAGCAGGAGCGCCTGGAGGACGCCCTGGAGCTCGGCTCGCGCCAGGTGACGGACGTCCTGCTCGACCGGGCCTCCCTGGTGACCGTGGGCGCCGGGGTCACCCCGTCCCAGGTCATCGAGCTCACCGGGCGCACCGGCTACTCCCGCTTCCCGGTCTGCGCGGAGAACGGCGCCTTCATGGGCTACCTCCACGTGAAGGACGTACTCGATCTCACCGAGGGCGCCGACACGGACCGCGCGGTGCCGCAGCAGGTCTGGCGCCCGATGACGACGCTGCGCGCCGAACTCCCTCTGGACGACGCCCTGACGGTGATGCGCCGCGCCGCGACGCATCTGGCTCAGGTCGCCGACGCGTCGGGCAAGGTGCTCGGCCTGGTCGCCCTCGAGGACGTACTGGAACTCCTTGTCGGCGAGGTCCGCGACCCGGCGCACCGGGTCTCCGTGCCGCGCAAGCCCCAGGAGTCCAGGGACGGCGCCCTGGTGTGAGCGGCCGGGGCGGGGGCCTTCAGACCCTCGGCGGGTCCTGCGGCCCCCGCCCCGAGAGCACCTCGCCGTACGCCTGCATCAGGTCGGGGAGCCGCAGGGTCGACAGGTCGTCGCGGCTCGGCTCGCCGGGATAGCCGGAGAGCCGCAGGTCCCGATAGGCGCAGCTCTTCTCGTAGAGCGTGCGCAGGAAGCGGCCGTTGCCCAGCTCGTCGATCCACGACTGGTCGACGACGTGCCCGCTGATGGAGCGCAGCTCGTCCAGCGCCTCCTCGTCCCACACGTCGCCGTTCTCGGCGGCGAGCACCTCGCCGATGGAGGTGAGTTCCAGGGGGCGGTACGAGGGGAAGTCCACGCGGGTGGTGAAGCGGGACGAGAGGCCGGGGTTGGCGGCCAGGAGGCGGTCCATGCCCTCGGGGTAGCCCGCGAGGATCACGACCAGGTGGTCGCGGTTGTCCTCGGCGCGCTTGAGGAGGACCTGGAGGGCCTCGTCGCCGTACGCGTCGCCCTTGCCGTAGCCCGAGTTGGAAAGGGAGTAGGCCTCGTCCACGAACAGGACGCCGCCGATCGCCGAGTCGATCAGTTCATTGGCCTTCACCGCGGTCTGGCCCAGATACTCGCCGACCAGGTCCGCGCGCTGCGCCTCCACCAGATGGTCGCCGCCGAGCAGACCGAGTGCGTAGAACGCCCTGCCCAGAATGCGGGCCACCGTGGTCTTGCCGGTGCCCGAGGGGCCCGAGAAGACGAAGTGTCGTTTCGGCGGCTGCACGGGCAGTCCCTGCGCGGCTCGCCGGCGGGCCATGTTCAGCTGCGCCGAGAGCGCCTTGACCTGCCGCTTCACCGGTTCGAGGCCGACCATCCCCTCCAGCTCGGCGAGGGCCGCCTCCAGGAGCGCGGGGTCGGTGGGCCCCGGCGGCAGCTGCGGCAGCCCCGGCTGGATGGGGATCACGGCCTTCTCGCGCACCGCGTCGGTCTCCGCGGGACCGCCGCCCGCGGGCAGCTCGGGCTCGGTGACCTTCAGATCGCGGCCCTCGGTGCCGAAGAGCGGGTCGATCCCGTCGGGGCCGTCCATCGCGTCCTGCCCGAAGCCGGTCAGGGCGATGGCCGCCAGGTCGGTGACCTCGTCGTACCCGTCGCCCTCCGAGATCGCCGCGAGCCGCGCCGAGGTGTCCATGAAGGAGGGATCCACCCGGTGCACCGCGCGGTAGAGCGGCAGGGCCGCCGCCGAGCGGCCCGTGCCCTCGTGCGCGCGGGCCAGCCAGTACCGCAGCTCCTTGCGCTGCGGCTGCTCGCTGCGGCAGCGCATCAGGGCGGAGGACAGGAGCGGCTCGGCGTGGCCGAACATTTCCAGGCGTACGCGGGCCATGCCGCCGAAGAGGCCGGCCTCGATGCCCAGCATCGCGTCGTCGATCAGCGAGTCCGTGTGCCGGACCAACTGCTCCCAGTCCTTGACCAGATAGGACCGGCACGCGTGCAGAAACCGCACCTGCGGATCCGCGTCGACCGGCGGAAGACCCGCCAACGCCCGGTCGAGCTCGGGGACATGACGTCCGTCGAGCCAGTGCGAGGCGTGCGCGAGCAGCAGGTCGCGCGTGCTCTCCAGGACGGGCTGGACCCACCAGCCCAGCCAGTACCAGGAGTTGAGTGTGCGCCCGTGCCGTGTGCGCTGCTCTCCGAACCTGTCCCGGTGCTGGAACATCCGAAGGAGCGCCGTCGTCGTGTCGATGCGCAGCGCGTGCAGTCCGAGCCAGCCGTCGGCCATCCCGGGATCCATCCGCACCGCCGCCCGGAACTCCTCCTCCGCCTGCGGATAGGCGCCCATCGTGTAGGCGTCGACGCCCCTCAGCCAGGCGAGGTCGGCCGGGGCGGGTGAGCCCACCGCGTCGAAGTCCATCACGTCCCCCACAAACCGTGCCCCCGTTTGTGTACCGCCGGACCGGTGCCCGTCGGCAACTTCGCTGAACCGCCGTGCTGCGGACGGACGTTGAACCGGTGCGCCGAGCAGCCGTCCGTAAGTCGCACCGAAAGGCATCGTACCTGCGGGGGAGTGCTCGGCCGTAGGGTGCCGCAGCGCGGGATCGGGCTGGAGAGGGGGATCGCTTCGTCACCGAGGGTGAGCGAAAGGCGGCTCGCAGCGCCCGGAATGCGAGGTCGAAGGGCAGAACGAAGCCCCCGATCACGGGGGAACAACCGGGGGCTTCGCGTCTGCGGGCGGCCTCGGAAGACCGCACATTCAGAACGTAAGTCCTGTAAGGGCCCTCGGTCAAGCCGAGTTGGGGCACTCATGGAAACTCGTGAGGACTTCCGGAAGGCACTTTCCGCGGGTTCAGCGCACCGCCTCTGGTCCCTCACCCTGCGTGACGATTTGACTCGGCGCAGCAGTCTCATTCGGGCCCTGCAGCACCTCATATCCCTCGCGCCACTGTCGCACCAAAGACTGAGCAAAGGGGCGCGAAGGGTCTTCCGCGAAGTGCCGGCGCTCCGCGGGCTCCCACCCGTCCCAGAAGTCGCTCTGAACCGTTCCGTCCCGGTGGCGCCCCCGGCCCCAGGCTTCATCGCGGGGCAACTCCATCCACAGCAGCCGCGCCAGGAACGGGCGCAGCGCGCGGCGTCCCGCGCCGACCCCCTCGACGAGGACCACGGGCGCCGGCGGCAGGGTGCGGACCTCGGGGCCGAAGCGGCGCGCGTGCCAGTCGTACGTCTCGTAGCGCGCCGTCTCGCCGCGCGAGAGCGGTGTGATGACCTCCCGCCGCAGCCTCTCCGTCCAGCCGAAGAGGGCGTCATGGCTCGCGATGTCGTCGAGGTGCAGGACGGGCGCACCGCCCAGGGCCTGCGCGAGGCGGTCGGCGAAGGTCGACTTGCCGGAGCCCGCGTGCCCGTCGACGGCCACGAGGCGGACGGGGCCGCAGGAGGGCGGCAGCCGGATCAGGGTGCGCGCGAGGCGGGCGAGGGGAGCGGGCGTGGAGTGCGGCTGTGCGGTCATCGTCTACCAGCGTACGGGTGCGGAATGCTCGGTTCCGCGCGCCGTCGCAGCTCACGCCAGTGGTCGAGGCCAATATTGGCGGACGCGGTGGTGGTCCAAGCGCTGGCAGAAGTCGGCGTGGAGCAGCCATAGTTGGCCTACCGCCGTGCACTTGACCTGCCCCTTCCGGATCCGTCCGGAGCCCACGTCGACTGGGGGTCCCGCCATGGACCGAGCTGATGACATGTCCCGTAGAACCGTCCTCGCCGCGGCAGCCGCCGTGGCCGCGGTGGCCGCGACCGCGAGTCCCGCGCTCGCGGCGGGCGGCCTGCGCGGCGCCCCGCGCGCGAAGCGTCCGGTGAGTAACCGCTTCTGGACCTCGCACGCGGACTGGAGCGCCGGCACCGCCAACGGCACCCGTGCCGTCTCCGGAGCCCGCCCTGCGGTGGAGATCGCCGAGGCCGCGGGCCAAACCGACTACGCCGATCCGCACACCGGCAAGACCGCCACCTGGGAGTACGCCCGGTGGACCTCGCCGGTGCACCGCCCCGCCGTCCCCGCGACGGAGGTGGTCGCCTCCTGGAACGCCCGCACGCCCACCGGGACGTGGCTCCAGGTCGAGCTCCAGGGCACGTACTCGGACAAGAAGAAGACTCCTTGGTACGTCCTCGGCCGCTGGACCTCGGGCGACGACAAGGAGAAGGACATCCGCCGTACGTCGGTCGACGACCAGAGCGACGGCAAGTCGAGCATCTGGACGGACACCTTCTCCATCGACGACACGACCACGGGCCTGCGTCTCGTCTCGTACCGCCTGCGCCTGACCCTGTACCGCAAGCCGGGCGCCACGGCGACGCCCACGGTGTGGCGGCTCGGCGCGATGGCCTCCGCCGTCCCCGACCGCTTCACCGTCCCGGCGTCCAAGCCGGGGCTCACCAAGGAACTGAAGGTCCCGCGCTACTCACAGGAGATCCACGCGGGTCAGTATCCGGAGTACGACAACGGCGGCGAGGCCTGGTGCAGCCCCACCTCCTCGCAGATGATCATCGAGTTCTGGGGCCGCAAGCCGACCGCCGACGACCTCGCCTGGGTCGACCCCTCCTACGCCGACCCCCAGGTGTGCCACGCGGCGCGGTACGTCTTCGACTACCAGTACGCGGGCTGCGGCAACTGGCCCTTCAACGCGGCCTACGCGTCGACGTACAAGGACCTCCAGGGCGTCGTCACCCGCCTCGCCTCGCTCACCGAACTGGAGTCGCTGATCGCCGCGGGCATCCCGGCCATAACGTCCCAGTCGTTCCTCAAGGAGGAGCTGACGGGCGCCGGTTACGGCACGGCGGGCCACCTGATGACGGTGATCGGCTTCACGTCGACGGGCGACGTGATCGCCAACGACCCGGCCTCGCCCAGCAATCCGGCGGTGCGCCGGGTCTACAAGCGGCGCGAGTGGGAGAACATCTGGCTCAGGACCAAGCGCTACAACTCCACGGGCAAGGTCGTCTCCGGCACCGGGGGTGTCTGCTACCTGTACTTCCCGGTGAAGCTCTCCGCCAAGCAGAAGGCGGCGTTGGCCGACGTGGGGATTCACTGACAGGACACTGATCAGGACCGCGACGGCCCCCTCCCACGCACGTGGGAGGGGGCCGTCGTCCGGACCGGGCTACTTCGTCTCGGGTGTGCCCCGGCGCAGCCGGGCCGCCTTCTCGTCCACCTCGGCCTGGGACGTGCCGGCCTTCACGACGATCACGGCCTGCGTGCCGTCGGGCAACGTCGCCTCCCGCATCTCCGTGCCCAGCAACGCGGGTCGCGTCCGTTCCTGCTCGTGGTCCGACATATGACCTCCCAGCTCGACGGGACAGCCAACGTACCCCGGATCATGCCGGGATCCGGCCGCACAAGCGTCCGACAGCCCCCTTCACACGAACGCCGCCGCCAGACGACGGATGGGCCTCAGCCCTGGACCGGGTCCACCACCCAGTCCGGGTGCCCCGGCATGGGCGGCGTCTTCGAGCCGTACAGCCACGGCCGCAGGAAGCCCTCCAGATCCTCGCCCGCGACCTTCGACGCCAGGTCGATGAACTGCTGCGTACTGGCGGTCTTCCCCCGGAAGCCGCTCACCCACGCCCGCTCGATCTTCTGGAACGTCGCGTCGCCCACCTGCTCCCGCAGCGCGTACAGGACCAGCGCCGAGCCGTCGTACCGCATGCGCTTGAAGAGGTTCGGTTCGGTCGGTTCGGCGGGGGCGCCGAAGTCGTGGCGCCACTGGTCGTGAGCGGCGTACGCCGTCTTCATGGCGGCCTCGAAGCTGTCGCCGCCGTGCTCCTCGGAGTACATCCGCTCGTAGAAGCGGGCGTGCCCCTCGCTGACCCACAGGTCGGACCAGCTCTTCAGGGCGACGCTGTCGCCGAACCACTGGTGGGTCAGCTCGTGCACCATGTTGCGCTCGGCGTCGACCTTCGTGCCGAGCAGGTCGGCCTTCGGGATGAGCGAGAGCGTCTGGGTCTCCAGGGCGACGGCCAGGTCCGTGTCGCCGACCAGGAGGCCGTAGCGGTCGAAGGGGTAAGGGCCGAGCTTCTCCTGGAGCCAGGCGAGGTGGTCGGGAGTGAGTTTGCGGTACTCCGCCGTCGGCTCGACCAGGGCGTCCGGGACGACGTCCCGCAGCGGCAGACCGCCCGGACCCTCGCCGTCGACCAGCTTGAACTTGCCGACCGCCAGCTGCACCAGCTGCGTGGACAGCGGCTGTTCGGAGTCGTACGTCCAGCGCACCCGGTCGCCCGGACGCTCCGTGCGGTCGACCAGCTTGCCGTTGGCGACCGCCGTCAGGTCCTTCGGTGTCGTGATGCGGAAGGTGATCGGCGCCCGCTGGCTGGGATGGTCGTTCGCCGGGAAGATCAGCCGGGCCCCGTTCGGCTGCGGATAGACCACCGTGCCGTCGGCGGTCGGAATCCAGCCGTAGTCCTCGATGGCGTCGTCGCGGTGCCGTGTCTGCGTCGGGTCGGCGGTGTACGTGACCTTGGCGGTGAACGTACGGCCCTTGGGAAGCGGGGACTTGGGCGTGACCGTCAGCTCGTCACCGGCGCGGGACGTGCGCGCCGTCGAGCCGTCGATCTTCACGCCGTGCAGGGTGTTGCCCCCGAAGTCCAGGTTGAACCGGGAGAGCGACTGGGTGGCGGTGGCCTTGATCGTCGCGGTCGCCTCGAACGGCGTCTTCGGGGCCTGCCAGTCGAAGTCCAGGGTGTAGCGGTCGACGCGGTACCCGCCGTTCCCGTCCAGCGGGAACATCGGGTCGCCCAGGCCTGCCGCGCCGGGTGAGGGCGAAGGTGTCCCGGATGCGGAGGGCGCGGCCTGCGACACGGTGCCGGTGAGGGCGGCCGTCACGGTGACGGCGGCCGCGAGAGCGAGCCGTGCTCTGCGGCGGGGCGTCCGGTACGTGCTCATCGGAAACCTTTCGGTTGGATGGTGCGCGAACGGTCGTCCTGAGGGACGTACAGGCTTAGACGCACAGCATCCCGCCGCAGTTGTGGGTGACCAACATCTCTCTCGCACGAGCCGGTCCTGCTGGCATGGTGGATGGGTCAGTGGGGGGAGTCCACTGCCGGACGTCACGCCGAGAGACGTGACGCATACGTATCGAGTGATGCCCATGACCGCGACCACTGCCACCGCCACCGCACCGACGCGTGCGACCACGCGCACCGGCGGCCCCAAGGAAGACGGCCCGAAGGT
This sequence comes from Streptomyces sp. NPDC047525, assembly GCF_040643025.1. NCBI lineage: Bacteria > Bacillati > Actinomycetota > Actinomycetes > Kitasatosporales > Streptomycetaceae > Streptomyces > Streptomyces sp. NPDC047525. The sequence goes on along the minus strand of NZ_JBEYTL010000021.1, from coordinate 70,343 downwards.
GCTCGAGCATGTCCTCGGCTGGACGCTCGTCGTCGTCCTGGCGATGCTCGTCACGCAGACCGGTCTGATGTGACCCCGCTCTCGTAGTTTTCCCTGTCCTGGTCGAGATCCGCCCGCCAGTGCCGGTCCGGGACGCCCACCAGGCCGTACAGCCAGCGCACGGGTGAGCGCCGGGACAGCAGCGTGAGCCCCGCGACGACCGCGAACAGCGGCAGGCCGATCCAGCCGCCCAGGAGGCGGACGAGGACGCTGGCGACCAGCGCGCCGGCGAACGGCAGGCCGTAGACCCCGGCCGCCGCGACGGCGATCGCCAGGAACCGGTGCACCTTGCGGTCCTCGTCCGCGCCGGGCAGCGACCAGCCCTCCATCAGCCAGCCGATCTCCGTGAGCAGCATCGTGCCGATCACGGCCGCGCCGAACACGAGCAGCGCCAGGAACGTCCCGGACGTCAGGAAGTCCAGCACGTGGTTGACCACGCTGCCGCGCCGCCAGTCGGCGAAGTCCCCGGCGTCGGGGGAGAAGAAGCGCTCGTACCCCCTGCCGTCCCAGCCGTGGACCAGGGTCCCGAAGAGCAGGAAGTACCCGCCCACGCACTGGAGATAGGCCCAGTAGCCCGCCCCCACCAGGACGAGCGCCTGCGCCACCAGGAAGCCGATGATCGCGGCGACGGGGATCCCGCCCGCGTAGAAGAGCACGAACCCCGCCCACACCCCGTCGTGCCCGTCCGCGACGTGCATCGTCGCCCACGCCGGGTTCTGCCAGAGCAGGAAGAGACCCGTCGGCACCATCAGGACCGCCGCGAAGAGCGCCGTGAGCGCCAGATACGGATTGGCGGCGCGGCTGCGCGTGCGCGGCCCCTCACCCGCGTTGATCCGCTCCCACACCTGGAGCTGTCGTCCCGCGGAGAGCGCGAACGTGGCGCCGATCGCGTACGCCCAGAAGAGGGCGGACTGAATCTGGATCATGCCGATGCCTTCAGGGTGAGCCCGCCCGCGACGATCGAGTCCGATGTGACGAGGGCCTGTTCGGCCTCGACGTCGGTCATGAAGACGAACGGCGGCACGACGGGCGGCACCGGCAGCTTGTCGGGCGTGAAGGTCAGACAGAGCAGCCCTTCGAGGCAGCCCTTGAACTTGGTCAGATAGAGCGTGACGGAGCCGCTGAGGTCCAAGGTGTCGGCGCCCAGGGCGAGTTCATCGCTCCCGTCGCGTGTCGTGAGCCGGTAGTCGGTGAGCGAGGCGGCCTTCATCCTCAGGACCATGACCTTCAACGGCCCGTCGGCCGTGGAGATCTCGCGTACGCCGGCCAGGAGGAAGCCCTGCGGCGAGAAGAGCGTGGTGGTGACCGTCGGCGGTGTCCTCGCCGCCTCGATCGCGTCGCCGGGGGCGGCCTTCGCCGGGGTTCCGCCCCAGAGTGTCGCCCCGACGATGACGACGGGAAGCAGTATGCCGAGCGTCCGCGTGCCCTGCCCGTCCCGCACCTTCGGCCGCCCGGGATCCTCCACGGAGTTCTCGGGGTCCTCGGGGTCCTCGGGCACCGGCGTCCAGCCGAAGCCCATCGCGCTGCCCACGATGCCGAGCGCCATGCCCACCAGGAACCCGCCGAGATTCGTGGCCGCGAACGAAAGCACCGACAGGATCAGGGCGTTGACGCTCACATAGTGGTGGGCGTGCGGCAGGAGCCACAGGAAGATCCCGGCAGCGATCAGGGCGAGGCCGATGCCGATCGCCGCGAGTCCGCCGAGCCCCAGGCTGACCAGGACCGTCAGCGGTGAGAGCGGCACGAGGAGCAGTTCGGCGCCGCCCAGGACGAGCAGCAGGCCGCCCCAGAACGGCCGGGTGCGCCGCCACCTGCGCAGCACCCGGCGTGCCTCCGGCAACGGCAGGCGCTCGTCCAGCCACCCGCCGCCGTTGCTGCCCCACGCTCTGACTCCGGCTCTTCGGCCGCCGGTCAGAAGCACTTCTTGCCGCCGACGCTGACGTCGAGCTTCATGCCCTTGAGCCGGAAGTTGCCGCCGGTCGCCGACCAGGCGTGGGACTTCACCCCGGAGACGGTGATGTCCCCGGCCTGCAGCCCGAACTTCCCCTTCTCGCCCTTGACCCCGGACACCTCGTCGAGGGTCGAGGCGTCCCGGCCGATCTCGGCGGTGCCGAAGCGGGCGTCGCCCTCCAGGTCCTCGCCGTCGATGATGAGATTGCTCGCGGTGACCTCGCCCGCGGCGCCGCCCGCGGTCAGCTTGAACACCACGGTGCCCACCGGGGTCTTGACCTCGGCGGCCTGGCAGATGTCGGACAGGGTCGCGTCACCGATCCCGAGGAGCGCCACCGGGTGCCCCTTGCCGTCGATGTCCCGGTCGGTCTGTACGTAGGAGGACAGGCCCTGGCTGGTGAGCTTGCCGGACGACACCTGGAAGCTCGTCCCGGAGACGGCGAAGGAGGCGGCGAGCGCCCCCTCGGCCATCACGGAGGCCATCGCTCCGACGGCCAGCACGGCCGGCAGGGCCACGACCGCGGTTTTCTTCCAGGAGGTTCTGCCTTCACGTAATGGGGTACGCGCTGCGCTCATGAGTCTTCCTCCCGTACGGCGGTCCATGGGCGTAGGGGGAGTGCGTGGATGCGCGCCTTCGGGCGCAGAAACGGCAGGTGGCGTGCTTCTGCCATACTGCGGATACCCGAGGCAGTTGGAGACTAGGGCCGAAATTGAATAATAGTCAACAGCGCGGCATCGACCGTCCCGTGGACGCTCGCCCGCAGGCGCGCGGCACCGACCGCTCCGTGGCGCGCCGCGCCGAACTCATCACCATCGGGCGGAGGTTGTTCGCCGACACGTCCTACGACGCGCTCTCGATGGACGACATCGCCAAGCAGGCGAGCGTCGCCAAGGGGCTGATCTACTACTACTTCAAGTCCAAGCGCGGCTACTACCTCGCGATCATCGAGGACTCCGTCGCGGAGCTGGTCGCGCGCGCCGGACGCCACGACGACCTGCCGCCCGTGGAGCGGGTGCACTCCACCATCGACGGCTATCTGCGCTATGCCGAGCACCATCAGGCGGCGTACCGCACCATCATCAGCGGCGGCGTCGGCTTCGACGCCGAGGTGCACGCCATACGCGACGGTGTGCGGGCGGCCCTGATCGGGGCGATCGCCGACGGGGCGTACGGCCGCCGCGACATCCCGGAGCTGGCGCGCACGGCGCTGCTCGGCTGGCTGTGCAGCGTCGAGGGCGTCACCCTCGACTGGATCGGCCAACGGGGTCTGGCGCGCGAGACGGTCTGCGACCTCCTCGTGCGGACCCTCGGCGACTCCCTGCGGGTCATCGAGGAGTTCGAGCCGTCCTTCCCCGCCCCGCCGCGGCCATGACGAAGGGGCGGGAGCCGTGTGGCTCCCGCCCCCCAACTCGTCCGGAGGAGCGATCAGTTGATGGCCTTGATCAGCTCGCCGTCCGCCGTGTCGCCGCTGAGCTCCCAGAAGAAGGTGCCGCCCAGACCGGCCTGGTTCTTGTAGTCCATCTTCCCCGCGATGGTGGCCGGGGTGTCATAGCTCCACCAGTTGGTCCCGCAGTGCGCGTACGCGGTCCCGCCGACCGTGCCGTTGGCCGGGCACTTGGTCTTGAGTTCCTTGTAGTCGTCGATGCCCGCCTCGTACTTGCCCGCGGCGGCCCCGGTCGCGGTGCCACCGGGCTCCTTCTGCGTGACGCCCGTCCAGCCGCGCCCGTAGAAGCCGATGCCGAGCAGCAGCTTGTCCGACGGGACACCGAGCCCCTGGAGCTTCCGAATCGTGGAGTCGGTGTTCCAGCTCGCCTTGGGAGCGCCCTCGTACGCCTTCAGGGGCGAGTGCGGGGCGGTCGGGCCCTTCGCCTCCCACGCGCCGAAGTAGTCGTACGTCATCGGGTTGTACCAGTCGACGTACTGGGCGGCGCCCGCGTAGTCGGCGGCGTCGATCTTGCCGCCCTCCTCGGCGTCGGCCGGGATGGCCGCGGTGACGAGGTTGTCGGCGCCGAACTTCGAACGCACCGCGGACATCAGGTCCTTGTATGCCGCGCGCCCGCTGGTGTCACAGGTCAGACCGCAGGCATTGGGGTACTCCCAGTCGATGTCGATGCCGTCGAAGACATCGGCCCACTTGGAGTTCTCGACCAGGTCGTAGCAGGACTGGGCGAAGGCCGCGGGGTTCTTGGCGGCCTCGGTGAAGCCACCGGACCAGGTCCAGCCGCCGAAGGACCACAGGACCTTGAGGTCGGGGTGGAGCTTCTTGAGCTTGCGCAGCTGGTTGAAGTTGCCGCGCAGCTCCTGGTCCCAGGTGTCGGCCTTGCCGTCGACGGACTGGTCGGCGGTGTAGGCCTTGTCGGTCGCCGCGTAGGCGTCGCCCGTCGTGCACTTGCCGCCCTGGACGTTGCCGAAGGCGTAGTTGATGTGCGTGAGCTTGTCGGCCGAGCCGGACGTCTCGATGTTCTTGACGTGGTAGTTCCGGTCGTAGACACCCCACTCGGTGAAGTACCCGACGACCTTGGAACCGGCCGCGGCCTGCGAGCTCGCGGCCTTGTCGGACCCGGTGTCAGGACCGGCGGCGGCGGTGCCCGCGCCGGCGAGCAGACCTCCGCCGAGTACGGCACAACACGCGGTGGCGATGAGCGCCCGGAAGGGGGCGCGGGGGAGGTGCGGTCTGAGCATCGTTTCTCCTCGTGGGGGGAGAGGGCGCATGGGGGGACATGGTGCTGTTGACCTGCGGGTGCCAGATGACATCAGTGAATCTTGAATTGGCATGAACGCGGAAAGGCGCTCGGCTGGACTCTAGGAGGACTAGACCAGTGGGGTCAATGGTTCGGACCAATCCCGCGCCCCTCTTGCGGCCGTCGGCTATCTTTTGAGTAAGCGGTCGTTAACTAGTGACTGGCCGCCGCCGATCGGGCATACTCAACGCGCCACAGCCGCTGGTCACAGCGCCTTCCGCGACCCGGAAGGGCGCCACCGGCCGGGCCGAGAAGACACGGTGGCGCCGCACTACCCCGCGGGTCCGCCGCAGTGCCGAAAGGGAGGATGCGATCGCCATGCCTGAGCGAACCTTGCAGCAGTCCGTGGACCGTCAGTTGCCCACGGACGAGGCGCGGGATCTGTTCTCGCTCGTCCGTGAACTCGTCCAGCGGGAGATCACTCCCCGCGCGGCCGAGGAGGAGGACGCGGGGCGCTTCCCCCGCGAGGTCTTCTCCCTCCTCTCCGAGTCCGGACTGCTCGGCCTTCCGTACGCCTCGGAGTTCGGCGGCGGCGACCAGCCGTACGAGGTCTATCTCCAGGTCCTCGAAGAGCTCGCAGCCGCCCGGCTCACCGTCGGCCTCGGCGTCAGCGTCCACTCCCTGTCCTGCCACGCGCTCGCGGGGTACGGCACGAAGGAGCAGCAGGCGGAGCACCTCCCCGCGATGCTCGGCGGTGGACTGCTCGGCGCGTACTGCCTCTCCGAGCCGGCATCGGGCTCGGACGCGGCCTCCTTGAGCACGAAGGCGGTGCGCGACGGCGACGACTGGGTGATCAGCGGCACGAAGGCGTGGATCACGCACGGCGGAGTCGCCGACTTCTACACCGTCCTGGCCCGCACCGGCGGCGACGGCGCCCGCGGCATCTCCGCGTTCCTGGTGCCGGGCGACGCCGAGGGCCTGAACGCGGCGCTGCCCGAGAAGAAGATGGGCATGAAGGGCTCACCCACCGCCCAGATCCACTTCGACGGGGTGCGCGTCTCCGACGCCCGCCGCATCGGCGAGGAGGGCCAGGGCTTCGCGATCGCGCTCTCCGCGCTGGACTCGGGGCGGCTCGGCATCGCGGCCTGCGCCGTCGGCGTGGCCCAGGCAGCGCTGGACGAGGCGCTCCGATACGCCACCGAGCGGAGGCAGTTCGGGCGGCCGATCGCGGACTTCCAGGGCCTTCGGTTCATGCTCGCGGATATGGCGACGCAGATCGAGGCGGGCCGCGCGCTCTACCTCTCGGCGGCGCGGCTGCGCGACGCGGGCAGGCCGTTCTCCAAGCAGGCGGCCATGGCCAAACTGCTGTGCACGGACGCCGCGATGAAGGTCACGACGGACGCCGTTCAGGTGCTCGGAGGCTATGGCTACACCGCGGACTTCCCCGTGGAGCGCTTCATGCGCGAGGCCAAGGTGCTGCAGATCGTCGAGGGCACCAATCAGATCCAGCGGATGGTCATCGCCCGTCACCTCGCGGGTCCCGACTCGCGCTGAACTGCCCGAGCCTGACCGCGGGCGCCGCGAGTCGCACCCACTCCGGGTCGTGCCGCCCCGGCAGGGTCTTGCCCCGCTCGGCCCAGTTCCGGATGAGGGCGCGGTAGATGGGTGGATCCAGCAGGTGCGGCTGCTGGGGCTGAGGCGGGGGCGGTGGCTGCTGGGGCGGTTGCGGGCGCTGCGGCGGCTGCGAGTGCTGCTGGTGCTGCGGGTACTGGGGAACCGATTCTGCGGACGGCGGGGGAGCCGTCAGGAGGGTGCGCCTGCGGCGGCCGGTCGGCGGATGCGTGGCGGGCATCGGCGTGGGGGTGGTCATACGTGGCCAACGCGCGCCGCGGGGAGCTGGTCACCGCTCACGGAATTCGAGCGTCAGTTCGCGACCTGCCCGTGCGGCCGCCCGGGGCGTGCCCGCGACCCCCCGCGACGCCCCGTGTCCGCGCGATCCGTGCGGGGTCCGCGGCGCGGCGAACGCGGGCTGACACGTGTCTGGCTCCGTCACGCGGTCTGACGTACCGTCAACTCCGCGCCGGGGGCCCGGTCTCCGCCCCGTGCCAGCCAACTGCCGTGCACCCAGGGAGGTTTGCCGTGGCAGACGACCGTCCCGTCCCGCTCGACGAGTACCCGATCCATCAGGTGCCGCTGTCCATGAAGCAGGTCGCGACGGGCGACCGCAACGCCTACGACCGCTGCATCTTCCACCTCTTCGACCACGAGGGCCGCGCGCTCCTCATCCTCGGTCTCGGCGTCTACCCGAACGTCGGTGTCATCGATGCGTACGCCACTTTGCGCATCGGGGATACGCTCCACGCCGTACGGGCGTCGGACGCGCTCGGCGACGACCGGATGAACCTCTCCGTCGGCCCGCTGACCATCACTGTCGAGGAACCGCTGCGGCGGCTGCGCCTGAGGTGCGCCGCCGACCCGCACGACCCCGACTCACTCTCGTACGACATCGCGTGGACCGCGGACTTCCCCGCCCTCTGGGAGCCGCACCACATCCAGCGGCGCGGCGACCGGCTCTCCCTCGAAGGGCGCCGCTTCGTCCAGGCGGGCGGCTGTGCCGGGGTGATCCGCGTCGGCGGCGAGGAGATACCGGTGACCGCGGGGGAGTGGACCGCCACCCGCGACCGCAGCTGGGGTGTGCGGCCGATCCCCGGCGAGGAACGCGGGCGCCTGGAGGAGGAGTTCGGCACCGAGGGCTTCCACTGGATCTGGAGCCCGGTGCGCTTCGACGACCGCTTCCTGATGGTCATCGCCCAGGAGGACGCGGACGGCCACCGCTCCCTCAACGAGGCGACGCTCGTACGCAACGGCGCGCGTGATCGCCAACTCGGCTGGCCCCAGGCCGACATCACCTACCGCTCCGGCACCCGCCACCCCGAGCGCGCCGTCATCCACCTCACCGACCCCGACGACCGCAAGTCCCTGGAGCTCGGCGTCGAGGTCCTCGCCTCCCTGCCGCTCGCCGTCGGCGCCGGCTATCCGCCCGCGGACGACTGGCAGCACGGCACCTGGCAGGGGCGCGGCTGGACCGACCGCCGTGACTACGACCTGTCGGATCCGTCGGCGCACCCCCGGGCCGCCTACGGGGTCATCGACCACGCGGCCCGCTTCACCCTGGGCGGGCAGACGGGGTACGGGATCTTCGAGCACGGCAGCTTCGGCCGCCACGACCCGAGCGGCTTCACCGGCTTCGACTCCGTGGCCCCCTGAGATCCACAGCTGAGAGGAGCTCGGCGATGGCGACAGCACCGCGTCCCCGCACCACCACCCGCGACCCGGAGGAGCTGGCCCGCAGGCTCACGGCCTGGCTCGCCGTGCGCCTGCCCGGCGCCAAGGCCACCGGCGTACGGGTCCCCGAGTCCAACGGCATGTCGAGCGAGACCCTGCTCTTCGACATCGAGCACCCTGAACCACCGCTGCGGGCCTGCGCGTTGCGCGTGGCGGCGGACCCGGCCGCGTACACGATCTTCCCGGTCTACGACCTGCCGCGCCAGCACCGCACGATGCGGCTCGTCGCCGAGTCCACCGATCTGCCCGTGCCGCGCGTGCTGTGGCTCGAGGACGACCCGGGGCCGCTCGGCGCGCCCTTCTTCGTCATGGAGCGGGTCGAGGGGCGCGTGCCGCCGGACGTCATGCCCTATACGTACGAGGGGAATTGGCTCCATGCGGCGAGCGACGCCGAACGCGCGCACCTGGAGGAGGCCTCGATCCGCCTGATCGCTCACCTCCACGACCAAGTGCCCGTGGCGGAGGCCCAGTTCCTGACACTCCCCGGCGAGGGCAGCCCGCTGCGCCGCCACGTCGACGCCCAACGCGCCTACTACCACTGGGTGGTCGACGGCCTGCCCCGCTCGCCCCTCATCGAGAGCGCCTTCGACCGGCTGGAGGAGTCGTGGCCCGCCGACGAGGGCGAGACCGTCCTCAACTGGGGCGACGCACGCATAGGGAACGTCATCTACGACGGGTTCGACCCCGCGGCCGTCCTGGACTGGGAGATGGCGGCGCTGGCACCCCGCGAGGTCGACCTCGGCTGGATGGTCTACCTGCACCGCTTCTTCCAGGACCTGACGGTGAGCTTCGGGCAGGACGGACTGCCCGGCTTCCTGCGCCGTGAAGCCATCGAGGAGCGCTACGCCCGGCTGACGGGCCACACGCCGCGGTCCATGGAATTCCACACGCTGTACGCGGCGCTGCGGCACGCCGTCGTCATGCTGCGCGTCGCCTACCGCCAGGTGCACTTCGGCGAGGCGGCGGTCCCCGATGACCCGGACACGCTGATCCTGCACCACGCCAGCCTGGCGGCCATGGTGCAGGGCAGCTATTGGTAGCGGCTATGGGTGGACGTCAGGCCGCGGAGCGCCCGTCCTGCTCCGGTACGCGGCGCGGGCGCGAGCCCTGGCCGCCGACGTGCGAGAAGGGCTGCGTCCGCCAGTCGAGTCCCTGAGGGAGCGTCAACAGCAGGGCGGTGTCCTGCTCCTGAGCCTCCATCGTCTCGTCCGCGGGCTCCGCGTCGGCCGCGGCGCGGCCCGTGCCGGGGCACACCGTGAGCCCGAACGGGTTCCACCGCGTGGCGCACAGCGCGTGCTCGGGCAGGACGTCCTCGTCGGCGAGGAGCGCGATCGGCTGCGCGCAGTCGGGGCACGTCACCCGGTACATCTCGAAGGTGTCGTACGCGTCGAACTCGGATTCGGCCGGTTCGACGCCCTCCGATACGGGTGCGGGCGCGAATTCGTCGGAGCGCTGCTGCTTGCTGCGGGCAGGGCGACCGGGGCGCTTCAAGTTCTGCATGGGATTCTCCCCCTTGGGTGGGCCGAGAAGGCGCTGCGGCCTCGACCACAGCAAGCACTTCCCGTCCCGTCGTAGAGGTAATCGTGGCATCCCTTTGGACACGGTCACAGGTATGTGGCGTTCGTCACATGCCCGGAGAAGATGCCGCTGCCGTGCCCACAGGTATCCGGAGGGATCAAGAGCCCTGTAGGTTCAGCGCATGGAGGAGCTGGACCGACAGATCGTGCAGCTGCTCGTCAAGGACGGGCGGATGAGCTACACCGACCTGGGCAAGGCCACGGGCCTGTCCACATCGGCCGTGCACCAGCGGGTGCGCCGCCTTGAGCAGCGGGGCGTCATCCGCGGCTATGGCGCGGTCGTGGACCCGGAGGCCGTCGGCCTTCCGCTCACGGCGTTCATCTCGGTGAAGCCGTTCGACCCCAGCGCACCCGACGACATCGCCGAACGCCTCGCGGGCGTCCCGGAGATCGAGGCGTGCCACAGCGTGGCGGGCGACGAGAACTACATCCTCAAGGTGCGCGTCGCGACCCCCCTGGAGCTCGAACACCTGCTGAGCCGCCTGCGCGCACTCGCCGGCGTCTCCACGCGGACGACGGTCGTGCTCTCCACGCCCTACGAGGCCCGGCCCCCGCAGGTCTGAGCCGCCCGTGGCAGCCCCGTGCGCGGGGCCCGTACCCGCAGGGGCCAGACTGTTCCCATGAGCGAGAGCACCACCCCCCAGAACGGCCCTCAGGGCCACCGCACCGTGCTGCTGCGCGGCGGAGACGTCCACAGCCCCGCCGATCCGTTCGCCACGGCCATGGTCGTCGAACGCGGGCACGTCGCCTGGGTGGGATCCGAGGGCGCCGCCGACGCGTTCGCCGACGGCGTGGACGAGGTCGTCGACCTCGAAGGAGCTCTTGTCACCCCGGCGTTCACCGATGCGCATGTGCACACCACGGCGACCGGACTCGCCCTGACGGGACTCGATCTGACGGGCTCCCGCTCCCTGGACGACGCGCTGGTCCGCGTGCGCGAACACGCCGCCGCCCGGCCGCACGACCGGGTCCTCCTGGGCCACGGCTGGGACGCCGCCCGCTGGGTGGGCGGCCGTCCGCCCACGCGCGCGGAGCTCGACGAGGCGTCCGGCGGACGTCCCCTCTATCTCTCCCGCATCGACGTCCACTCGGCCGTCGTCAGCACGGCGCTGCTCGACCTCGTCCCCGGCGTCACAGGGCGCACCGGCTTCCACGCGGACGCGCCGCTGACCGCCGACGCCCACCACGCGGTGCGCGCCGCCGCCCTCGGCGCCCTCACCCCGCAGCAGCGCACCGAGGCCCAGCGCGCGGCGCTCAAGCATGCCGCGTCCCTCGGCATCGGCTCCGTGCACGAGTGCGCGGGCCCTGACATCTCCGGTGAGGACGACCTCACGGGGCTGCTTCGCCTCGCCGCCGACGAGGCCGGTCCCCGCGTCGTCGGCTACTGGGCCCAGCAGGGCGAGGAAGGCGTCGCCCGTGCAAAGGAGCTGGGTGCCATCGGCGCCGCGGGCGATCTCTTCGTCGACGGCGCCCTCGGCTCGCACACCGCCTGCCTGCACGAGCCGTACGCCGACTCCGGACACACCGGCACCGCCTATCTGGACGCGGCCGCCGTCACCGCCCACGTGGTCGCCTGCACCGAGGCGGGCGTCCAGGCGGGATTCCACGCGATCGGCGACGCCGCGGTGACCGCCGTCGTCGACGGCTTCCGCGCGGCTTCGGAGAAGGTCGGCCTGGCCCGCGTGCGCGCCGCGAGGCACCGCGTCGAGCACGCCGAGATGCTCACCCCGGAGACGATCGCCGCCTTCGCCGAACTCGGCCTCACCGCCTCCGTGCAGCCCGCCTTCGACGCCCTGTGGGGCGGCGACGACGGCATGTACGCCCAGCGCCTGGGCGCCGAGCGGGCCCGCACCCTGAACCCGTACGCGGCCCTCCTGCGCACCGGCGTCCCGCTCGCCTTCGGCTCCGACAGCCCGGTCACCCCGCTCGACCCCTGGGGCACGGTCAGGGCCGCCGCGTTCCACCAGAACCTCGATCACCGCGTGTCGGTGCGCGCCGCGTTCACCGCCCACACCCGGGGCGGCTGGCGGGCCATCGGGCGGGACGACGCGGGCGTCCTGGTGCCGGGGGCGCCCGCCGACTACGCCGTCTGGCGGACCGGGGATCTGGTGGTCCAGGCCCCCGACGACCGGGTCGCGCGCTGGTCGACCGATCCGCGCTCCGGCACGCCCGGGCTGCCCGACCTGACCCCCGGCGCCGAACTCCCCGTCTGCCTGCGCACGGTCGTCTTCGGAAAGACGGTCTTCGTACGGCCACAAGAGTGATGTCCCGGCGGTGCGTACCGCCGATCGCGGTCCGTTGGCGCGTCGCACGACCTGCGTATCCTCGGCACTGACCTGGAGCTCTTTGGAATCGGCCCAGGTCAAACGGCTATTGACAGAACGCGGCCGTCGGCCGGTAGGTTCGGCCGGGTCCACCACAGGACGTCCGACCGGAGAATCTCCACGCAACCGTCGAACGCCGCTGGGCCATGGGTGGTGGTGTGCCGCACCGGCGCACCGCCACTGGGAGCCAGGTCCAGCGCCCGCGCCGCGGATGCGAGGGAACGTTCCACCGGGCCGGCAGGTGTGACCCGGGTGGGGCCCGGACGCTCAGTAGACAACGGCTCTCGGTCGACCCGCAGCCAGCGGGCCCCAGGTCGGCCCGAAGGGTGCCGGGCCCCGATCCGCAGTACTCCCCTCAACCGCACGTGCCGCCGCGGCCCTGATGGAAGCGGCCACTATGGTGGTCCTCTGCGTACGAACGAAGGGGCAGTAGTGAACGACGGCGGTGGGGTCTCCGAAACCGGTGACCAGGGGAGGCAGTTCGGCCCGCTCGGCATGGCCTTGGTGATCATTCCGACCTACAACGAGGCGGAGAACATCCAGTCCATCGTCGGCCGTGTCCGGGTCGCCGTGCCCGAGGCGCACATCCTCGTCGCCGACGACAACAGCCCCGACGGCACCGGCAAGATCGCCGATGAGCTCGCGGTCGACGACGACCACGTCCACGTACTGCACCGCAAGGGCAAGGAAGGCCTCGGCGCGGCCTATCTCGCGGGCTTCCAGTGGGGCCTGGACAACGACTACGGAGTGGTCGTCGAGATGGACGCCGACGGCTCCCACCAGCCCGAGGAGCTGCCCCGGCTGCTCACCGCGCTCAAGGGCGCCGACCTCGTCCTCGGCTCGCGCTGGGTGCCGGGCGGGCGGATCGTGAACTGGCCCAAGTACCGCCAGTACATCTCCCGCGGCGGCAGCACGTACTCCCGGCTGATGCTCGACGTGCCGATCCGCGACGTCACCGGTGGCTATCGCGCCTTCCGCCGCGAGACCCTCGAAGGCATCGGCCTCGACGAGGTCGCCTCGCAGGGGTACTGCTTCCAGGTCGACCTGGCGCGCCGGGCGATCAAGGCGGGCTATCACGTGGTCGAGGTGCCGATCACCTTCATCGAGCGAGAGCTCGGCGACAGCAAGATGAGCCAGGACATCGTCGCCGAGGCGCTGTGGCGCGTCACGGCGTGGGGCGTGGGGGAGCGCGTCGGCCGCGTGGGCCGCGCGCTGGGCCGCAAGGACACCGGGGGAACCCAGGGACCCCAGGAGCCCGGTAACGGCCGCAAGGACCCCTGATCACCGCTCGTCCCGCGGTCGCTCGTCGATCATCCCCCTTATGCCGGTCTGAGCCGGGTCCAGGCACACTGGACCCATGACGACTGGCGTACCGCCCACCCGACCCGCCCGGCCCCGGCGCTCCCGCGTCCTGAGGTTTTTGCCGCTCGGCATCGCCGCGTGGCTGGTCCTGGAGATCTGGCTGCTCACCGTGGTGGCGGGCGCCGCCGGCGGGCTCACGGTGTTCCTGCTGCTCGTGGCCGGTGTGGTGCTCGGCGGCATGGTCATCAAGCGTGCAGGGCGCCGGGCCTTCCGCGAGCTGAGCGAGGCGCTGCAACAGCAGCAGCAGGGCGGTCTGGCGCCGCACCCCTCCGAGCGGGGCGGTGGCAACGCCCTGACGATGCTGGGCGGCCTGCTGATCATCCTGCCGGGGCTGATCTCCGACGCCCTGGGACTGCTCCTCCTTGTGCCGCCCGTCCAGAAGGCCGTCAGTCGTACGGCGGAGAAGACTTTCGAGCGCAAGGTCCGCGAGGCCACCGCGCAGGGCGGCCTGGGCGACGCGTTCCAGCAGGCGCGCATGCACCGTCCGGACGGCAAGGTCGTCCAGGGCGAGGTCATCAGGGACGACGAGCGGCCGGCCCGCGGCCCGCACCCGGACGACCCGCAGCTGCCGCCCCGCTGAGCGGCGCAGCCGCCCGCGCGGGCGGCTGCGGACAGCACGAAGGCCGGGGCCACTGCTGAGCAGTGGCCCCGGCCTTCGTGTGCGGTGTTGTGCGGTGTTCCTCAGTTCGCCGTCAGGCGGACTTGCGGCTGTCCCGCGGATGCACCGCGATGTTCATGGCTCCTGAACGGAGAACCGCGAGGCGCTCCTCCAGGACCTCCTCGAGTTCTTCTCGAGTCCGGCGCTCCATGAGCATGTCCCAGTGCGTTCGCGCAGGCTTGCCCTTCTTCTCCTCGGGTCCGTCGCCGTCTACAAGGAGTGCCTGGACCCCGCAGACCTTGCACTCCCACTCCGGCGGGATTTCTGCCTCTACCGAGAACGGCATCTCAAATCGATGTCCGTTCTGGCATGCGTACTCCACGGCCTGGCGCGGAGCCAAGTCGATGCCGCGGTCGGTCTCGTAGCTGGTCACCACGAGGCGCGTGCCGCGAAGAGCTCGCTCACTCATGAATCGTGCCTCCCGGGCTTGTCGCCCACAGGACAGGTGTCGCTGTCGTCGTCATCCGGTCAACGTCCGGTCGGCGGTAAAGATTCCCGTTAAGGGTCATGCGTCGCCGTCGTATGCCGCCCCTTGTTGTACCCACCAGCGCCCGGTATGTCACATCTGACAGAGGATGTCACCCTGCGTTTCTCAATCTTGAGCGCGCAGTAACGGTCCGCCTGGTAAGCCAAACGCGTACACTACCGCCCTTTGGCTTCAGTTGCTAAATCCTGTCGGGTACGGGATTTCCCGCGTCGCGGATCGCGCGCCGTACGGGTACCCGCGCGAGCAGGACGAAACCGATCACGAAGAAGGCCACCAGCGAGACGATCGCGTCCCGGTAGCTCCCCGTGAGCTGGTACGTCAGGCCGAAGATCAGCGGCCCGAGCCAGGCCATGCCGCGGTCGCTGATCTCGTACGCGGAGAAGTACTCGGCCTCCTTGCCCGCCGGCACCAGATGCGAGAACAGGGACCGCGAGAGCGCCTGCGAACCCCCGAGCACCAGGCCGATCCCCGCCGCGAGCGCGAAGAACCACACGGGCGCGCCCGCCGGCAGGAAGAACCCGGCCCCGATCGTCACCGTCCACGCGACGAGCGAGCCGAGGATGGTGCGCTTGGCGCCGTACGTCCGTGCCAGGCGCCCCATGGCGAGCGCCCCCGCCACCGCGAGCACCTGCACGAGCAGGACCGCCACGATCAGCGTGGACTGGCCGAGGCCAAGCTCCTCGGAGCCGTAGACGGACGCCTGGGAGATCACCGTCTGCACGCCGTCGTTGTAGACGAGGTAGGCGAGCAGGAAGGACAGGGTGTGCGGGTGGCGGCGCATGTCGCGCACGGTCGACGCCAGCTGCCGCCAGCCGCGTGCCGACGCCTCCGAAGGCGGCACCTTGCGGTCACGGAGCCGCCGCAGCGGTACGAGCGTGAAGGCGCCCCACCACACGCCCGCCGACGCCAGGCAGATGCGCACGGCCGTCGACTCCGAGACGCCGAAGGTGTCGTGGGCCAGGAACAGGACCAGATTCGCCACCAGGACGAGCGCGCCCGCCGCGTAACCGAACGCCCAGCCGCGCGAGGAGACCGCGTCACGCTCCTGGGGAGGCGCGATCTGCGGCAGATAGGAGTTGTAGACCACCATCGAGACGGCGAGCGCGGCGTTGGAGACGATCAGCAGGAAGCCGCCGAGGAGATAGCGGTCGCCGTCCAGGAAGAACATGCCTGCCGTCGACGCGGCCCCCACGTAGGCGGCCACGGCGAGCAGCGGCTTCTTGCGGCCCGTGCGGTCGGCCGCGGCGCCCGCGAGCGGCATGACGAGGACCGAGACGATCACCGATGCCGACACCGCGTACGCGAAGAAGGCCCCGGCGCTGACCGGGATGCCCAGCGGGTGGACGTATCCGTCGCCGTCGGCGGCCGACTTGGCGATCTCCGTCAGGTACGGGCCGAGGAACACGGTCAGGACGCTCGTCGAGTAGACCGAGCACGCCCAGTCGTAGAAGTACCAGCCGCGCTGCTCGCGCCGCCGCCCGGCGGCGCCCTCGTCGGCCGGTGGTGCCGCTCGCACGGTGTCGGTGCCCACCCGTGCCCCCTCGCTGATCCCCGTGGTCCGCCGCTCGCGAGGCGGTCAGGTCCAGGCTCCCCGGTCCTTCAGCACGTCGCGCAGCGTCTCGATGTGATCAGTGATGATGCCATCCACGCCGAGGTCGAGAAGGGCGGCCATACGTTCCGCGTCATTGACCGTCCAGACGTGCACCTGCAGCCCGCGCGCGTGGGCCGCGCGCAGGAAGCGGCGGTCCACCACCCGGATCCCGGCGTGCGTCTCGGGCACCTGCGCGCACACCGCGGAGCGGCGCACGGGGGCGGGGACGCCGTACGAACCGAGCCGCAGGCCCGCCACGCCGCGCGTACCGAACGAGGTGGCGAGGCGTGGCCCCGCGAGCCGTTGGGCCCGTGCCACGCGGGACTCGGAGAACGAGCCGACGCACACGCGGTCCCAGGCGTCGGTGCGGCGCAGCAGCCCCAGGAGCGGGAGCAGGGCGGGCTCGGCCTTGACGTCCACGTTCCAGCGGACGTCGGGGAAGGCCTCCAGGAGCTCTTCGAAGAGGGGCACCGGCTCGCTGCCCGCCACGCGCGCGTGGCGCACGTCGCTCCACGGGAGGTCGGCGATCCGCCCGGCCGCGTCCGTCACGCGGTCGAGCGTCGCGTCGTGGAAGGCCACAAGACGGCCGTCCGCTGTGGCGTGCACATCCGTCTCGATGTAGCGGTACCCCAGGTCCACCGCGCGCCGGAACGCGACGGCGGTGTTCTCCAGGCCGTCCGCCGCCCCGCCGCGGTGGGCGAAGGGCAGCGGGCCGGGGTGGTCGAGATAGGGATGGCGTACGCGCGTGGTCACCGCTGCAGTATCGCCTGCTCCGATGGACCGCCGGCTGCCGCCGGGCCTCCCCGGGATGGAGCGGGGACGGCGAAGAAGCGCAGGAAGAACTGGGCCAGCGGACCGATCGCCAGCGCGTACAGGACCGTTCCGATGCCCACCGTGCCGCCGAAGGCGAAGCCGGTGGCGACCACCGCCACCTCGACGAGTGTCCGCATCAGCCGGATCGAGCGGCCCGTGCGCTGGTGCAGGCCCGTCATCAGGCCGTCCCGCGGTCCAGGACCGAACGTGGCGGCGATGTAGAGCCCGGTCGCCAGGCCGTTCAGGACGATCCCCGCCACGAGGAGCGGTATGCGGGCGCCGAGCCCGTGCGCGTCCGGCATCAGGGCGAGGGTGCCGTCCATCGCGAGGCCGACGACGAAGACGTTGGACACCGTGCCCAGGCCGGGGCGCTGCCGCAGCGGGATCCACAGGAGGAGCACCGCGGCCCCGATGAAGATCGAGACGACGCCGATGGACATCCCCGTCAGTTCGGCCAGACCCTGGTGCAGCACGTTCCACGGTTCGAGGCCGAGACCGGACACCACCAGGAGCGCGGAGCTCGCGCCGTACAGGGCCAGACCGACGTACAACTGCATGAGCCGACGCGCGAGGTGCGGTTTCACCGGCTGTGGCTGCACGGACTGCCCCGGCTGCCCGGACCGGCCGGTCGTCGGTGGCTTCGTCGTGGACAAGAGATGCCCCCCTGCTGGTGGTAGTGGCCTGACACATGACACTCTGTGGCTCGTAAAGGGATGCCAACCATGGCCAATTCCAGGAAGGTGGACTGGGAATCATGGCTCAGTGGACTTCGGCGGTGGGCGCCACACAGCTCGCCCGGCTGCTCACCTCCCAGCAGACGCGCCCCGCGGGCCCCGGCACGCGCCGCCCGCCCGCCTACCGCGCCCTCGCCGACGGCATCCGCATGCTCGTCCTCGAAGGCCGCGTCCCGGTCGCCGCGCGCCTGCCCGCCGAGCGCGAGCTCGCCGTCTCCCTCGCCGTCAGCCGGACCACGGTCGCGGCCGCGTACGAGGCGCTGCGCACCGAAGGCTTCCTGGAGTCCCGCAGGGGAGCGGGCAGTTGGACCGCCGTCCCGGCCGGGAACCCGCTGCCCGCACGCGGGCTCGAACCCCTGCCGCCCGAGGCGCTCGGCTCCATGATCGACCTGGGCTGCGCGGCGCTGCCCGCGCCGGAGCCCTGGCTCACCCGCGCCGTGCAGGGAGCCCTGGGGGAACTCCCCCCGTACGCGCACACGCACGGAGACTTCCCCGCCGGTCTGCCGGCGCTGCGTCAGATGCTCGCCGAGCGCTACACCGCGCGCGGCATCCCGACGATGCCCGAACAGATCATGGTCACGACCGGGGCGATGGGCGCCATCGACGCGATCTGCCATCTGTTCGCGCCGCGCGGCGAACGCATCGCCGTCGAGTCCCCGTCGTACGCGAACATCCTCCAGCTCATGCGCGAGACGGGCGCCCGCCTGGTTCCCGTCGCCATGTCCGAGGGGCTCGAAGGGTGGGACATGTACCGCTGGCGGCAGGTGCTGCGGGACGCCGCACCCCGCCTCGCCTATGTGGTCGCGGACTTCCACAACCCCACGGGAGCGCTCGCCGACGAGGACCAGCGGCGCAAGCTGGTCGACGCCGCGCGCTCCGCGGGAACGGTCCTCGTCGTCGACGAGACCATGATCGAGCTGCAGCTCGACGACGACGCGACGATGCCGCGCCCCGTCTGCGGCTTCGACCCGGCGGGCTCGACCGTCATCACCGTCGGCTCGGCGAGCAAGGCCTTCTGGGCGGGTATGCGCATCGGCTGGGTGCGGGCCGCGCCCGACGTGATCCGGAGCCTGGTCTCGGCACGTGCGTACGCCGACATGGGCACCCCTGTCCTCGAACAGCTGGCCGTGAACTGGCTCCTGAGCACCGGCGGCTGGGAGTCGGCCGTGCAGGTGCGCAGGGACCAGGCCCGCGAGAACCGCGACGCCCTGGTCGCCGCCGTCCGCCGCGAGCTGCCCGAATGGGAGTTCGCGGTACCGGCCGGTGGCCTCACCCTGTGGGCACGCGCCGGAGGGCTCTCCGGCTCCCGCCTCGCCGAGGTGGGCGAGCGGGTGGGGGTCAGGGTCCCGTCAGGGCCGCGCTTCGGCGTGGACGGAGCCTTCGAGGGGTATGTGCGGCTGCCGTTCACCGTGGGAGGCGCGGTGGCGGACGAGGCGGCGGTGCGCCTCGCGGCGGCCGCGCGCCTGGTGGAGACAGGGGCGGGCGCGGGCGTGGAGGCGCCGCGGGCCTTCGTGGCCTGAGCGTCAGCTGTTCCTGCGCGTCACTTCTCGGCGGGCACGGGCTCCGGTGTCGCGTCGGGTTCCGTCGCCACGGTGTCGGCCTCGGAGTCCGCCTCGGTGCCGGTGCCGGTGCCGCCGTCGGCAGGGGTGCTCCGTGCGGGCAGCAGTTCCATCACCGCCTGCCGGTGTGACTCGCTCGTCGCGTCGTCGTACGGATCGGGCGTCGCGGGCACCTGGAGCCGGTGCACCGGACCCGTGCCGAGCCGGGCGTACCCGCGTCCGGGCGGGACGTCGGACGTGGGCGTCGTGCGGGGCGGCACCCCGAGGATGTCCTCGACCTGGTCGAGCGTCGTGGGGCCGAGGACCACGCGCGCGCGGGTGTGCTGGCGCACCGGGTCGCTCAGTGCGTCCAGGCTGTCGAACTGGTCGGCCACGACCACCGTGACATGGGCCGCCCTGCCGTGCCGCAGCGGCACCTGGAGCAGCGACTGCGGGTCCTTGCGTCCGTCGGCGGCTGCCAGGTGACCGAGCACGCTGGGGCGGTCCAGGAGGATCCACAGGGGGCGCTTGGTGTCGTCCGGGGCGGGGTGGCCCGCCTGCCGGGCGCGGTTGGCGGAGATCAGGCGCCGCTCCGTCTCGTGCGCGGCCCACTCCAGGCTCGCCAGGGCTCCTGCGAGCCCGCACTCGATGGCCAGGACGCCGTCGCGTCCGGTCAGACAGGCGTAGTCGCCGATGCCGCTGCCCTCGACGATGAGGACGTCTCCGTGCACCAGGGCCTGCAGGGCGATGGAGCGCAGCAGGGTCGTGGTGCCGCTGCCGGGCTCGCCGACCACCAGGAGGTGCGGCTCGGTGGAGCGGGGGCCGGTGCGCCAGACGACCGGCGGAACGTCGCGCTGCTCGCCGCCGTCCTGCACGGGAAGGGTGCGCTGGACGCCGGTGGGGTCGGTGAAGCCGAGGACGGTCTCGCCGGGGGACGTGACGAACCGCTGGGCGGCGATGTCGGTGGGCAGCGGGGGCAGCACGTTCACCGTGAGCTGGTTGCCCTCCTCGTCCCACTCGAAGTGGTACTCGCGGCCGCGGCCCGCCTTCGCGTGCAGCAGCTGTTCGATCCGTGCGCGTGAGTCGGCCTCGCCGTCGGTGAAGTACGCGGGGTAGCGCACCACCAGATGGCACACACGTCCGTTCTCGTCGAACTCGTACGACGTGAGGGCCTTGTCCCACTCGCCGCCGTGCGCGAAGAGCGGCGCCGGATCCTCGGGGACGGAGAAGTACGGGACGAGCGCTTCGTAGAGGGACTGCAGCCGCTGGGTCTGCGCCTCGTCGGGACCGGTGGGCGCCGGAGCCGTGCGTTCCCTGCCGGTCCACGCGGCGGCCGCCATCAGGCAGATGGCGGCGAGCAGCGGACCGTACGGAATGAGGGCCACGACCAGGACGACCGAAGCCACCAGGAACAGCAGCGGTCCGCGCCGGTCCTTGGGGGTGTCGGCCCACTTGCGCCGCCCGGCCGCTGCCAGCCGGCGCAGTCCACGAGTGATCGTGATCAGCGGGTGGAGGACGTCGGTGGCGCTGTCGGCGGCCGACCGTGCGAACTCCCGGCTCCGGGCGATCGAGGCGGTGCCGTTGCTCAGGATGCGGGGGAGGGGGCGCCGGGCCACGTCAGTCTCCAGATGGTGCGAACGAAGTTGCTACCGGGGGCAGGGAGCAGGGGACATCAGAACTTGATCCCGCCGAGGAGGCTCGCCAGGCTCGCGCTGCCGGCCTTGATGCTCGGGGCGATGGCGGTGCCCGCCATGAAGAAGCCGAAGAGCGCGCAGACCAGAGCGTGGGACGCCTTGAGGCCGTCCTTGCGGAAGAACAGGAAGACGATGATTCCGAGCAGCACGACGCCGGAGATGGACAGGATCATGAGGGTTCTCCTGGTTGGTGGGGACAGTCACCATGAGTTGTTCCAGGTTCACAGCATGTATCCATACGATAAAAGGTGCAAATGGGGGAATTTTCAGGAATTTCCCTCGAATGGCGGAGCTCTGCTGGGCCGCCCGAGCGGGGGTTCGGAGGGTGTCCTGGGCCCTTCGTGATCTTTGCCGCGGGCGCGCCCCGTCATGTGCCCGGACGGGCAGTACCCTGTCGATTCACTCGTACGGCCGCACTGGGCGGCGTACGACCCCGCATGTCACCCCGCACTCGAAAGGCGGTCAGATCCATGAGCGAAGCCCCCGACCCGGAAGTCGTGGAGCTGGCGACCAAGATCTTCGATCTGGCGCGCCAGGGCGACACCGCGGCCCTCGTCGCGTACGTGGACGCAGGTGTTCCGGCCAACCTCACCAACGACAGCGGCGACTCCCTCGTGATGCTCGCCGCCTACCACGGCCACGCGGACGCGGTCCGGGCCCTCCTGGAGCGGGGCGGTGATGCCAACCGTGCCAACGACCGGGGGCAGACGCCGCTCGCCGGAGCCGTCTTCAAGGGCGAGGACGCGGTGATCAGGGCGCTGCTCGACGCCGGCGCGGATCCGGCCGCGGGCACGCCGTCGGCGGTGGACACCGCCAAGATGTTCGCCAAGACGGAGCTGGTCGAGCTGTTCGGGGCGGCCTGAGCGGGGTAGCTGACCAGCAACAACGGGGGCGCTGGAAATGTGGTCGCGGCGGGCTGAACCGCTGGGTCATCATGACGACGTGATTCACGGACGCGACGGCGGGGCAGGAGTTGCCGCACCGCGCGGACCGTGAGCGGCCCGCCCCCGGACCTCCCGTCCGGGATCCCTGCGGGCCACCGACGAGAGGCAGAGGAAGATGGTCTACAGCAAGCAAGAGACGGCGGGCGGCCCGACGTGTTGGCGCACGGCCAGGTAATTCACGATTCCCGGTTGCGTCGACGCTTGATGTGAGGCTGTTTCCCATGTTCGATCCGGTCATAGCGCCCAGCGGTACGCTGCTCGGCCTGCTGCAGCGGGGCCGCGGCGACGGCACGCTGCACGCACTCACCGCCCCCCGCTCCGAGGCGCTCGCCGCCCTCGAGACCTGCGTGCTCCACGACCCACGCCACGACTGGCAGGTGGAGAACCGCTCCCTCTACTACGCCCGGCTCTACCTCGATCTCCGCGGCGGGATCGAGGAGATCGAGCGGCACCTCTTCGACCCCGAGGACGTCCTGGACACGGACGACTCACGCACCGGCCTCGCGCTCGCCGTCCTGGGGCACCTCGCCTCGTACGGCAGGCACGACGCCCTCGAACTGCTGCGCAGGTACGCGGCCTTCGGCACCAACTGGGCCTGGGCCCTGGACGAACTGGCGCTGCGGGACGACGACGCGGGCCTGCGCGCCCTCGCCGTGCCCGTGCTCGCCAGATTCCCCTCGGACGCCGAGGGCGAGGCCGAACTGGCCGCCGCCGTGCGCGACGCCTACGAACCCCGGCCCTGGCGGCTGTGGGAGGAGGACCCCCGCGAGGCCGTCGGTGCCCGCGTGCGGACCGCCCGGGAGCAGGGCTCCTTCGACCGATGGCAGCGCCAGATGCGGCCGTCGGGCCCACGCCCGGGATGGAGCGTCCAGGCCGTCTTCGACTGGGCGCAGGAAGGGCTCGAACGCGGCGCCGTCCTGCATGTGCCCGCGGCCCGCTGCCTGAGCGCTGTCGCCGGGCCCGAAGACCGCGCCGAGATCCTCGAAGCCGCCCGCACCGGCTCCGACGGGGCGCGCGGCACGGCCCTGCGCTACCTCGCGGACGCCCATGATCCCGATGTGTTCGACCTGATCGAGTACGCCGTCCAGAGCCCGTCACGGGCCGTCGTGGACGCCGCGGCCGAGTCCTTCGAGCGGATGCGCAGCGTCGCCGCCGTGGAGCGGGCCCGCCGCTGGGCCCTGCGGCCCGACGCGCTCGGCGCCGCCGCCGGACGGGTGCTCGCCTGCAGGGGCGGGGCCCAGGACAGCAAGCTCGTCCTCGCCGCCCTCCGCGAAGCCGTCCGCGGCGAAGGCCCGGACGCACCGACCCTCTGGACCCTCGTCGACGGCGCCGGGCGCCTCGGCATCGCATGCGCGGCCCCCGTCCTTCGCCACGTCTACCGCGAGACCGCCTCCTCCCACCTGCGCGGCCGCGCCGCCCGCGCCCTCGCCGCCACCGACCCCTCCTTCGCCGCCGGATTCGCCGTCGAATGCCTGTGGGACTGCGAGGAGTCCACCCGCGAGGTCGCCGCACGGCACGCCGAGACCGGCGACGCCCGCGTGGTCACCCAGCTCAGAAGGCTCGCCGCGGACCCCGCCGAGGAGGACGAGGTACAGACCGCGGTACGGAGCAGGATCGGCCCCGACGCGGCCGAGGTGTAGCCGGGCGCGCCGTCGACGCGGCGGCGGAACGGCTGGATGCGCCCCGTGGCGGGCGCGCGCGGAGCGGAACGCTCATGGGACGTTCCTCGCGAGGAAAGATCCACGTTGACGTGACCACGCCCCGCACGACGACAACACGGGTATGCGTGTCGTCATCGTCACCGAATCCTTCCCTCCCGACGTCAACGGCGTGGCGCACTGCGCCCTGCAGACCGCCCGGCAGCTCGCCGCGCACGGTCACGACCCCCTGGTCATCGCCCCGGCCCCCGCGGCCGGGGCGGACGCCGCCGCCGATGCCAGTGCGCCCTGTCCCGTCATCCGTGTCCCCTCCCTGCCGCTCCCCGGATATCCGCAGGTCAGGGTGGCACTGCCCAGTCGGCGCCTGTCGGCGGCGCTGAGCGCGCACCGGGCCCACATCGTCCATCTGGCCAGCCCGTTCGTCCTCGGTGTGCGCGGCATGGCAGCCGCCGCGCGCCGGGGCCTTCCCGCCGTCGCCGTCTACCAGACGGATCTGGGCGGCTACGCGCGTACGTACATGGGGATGGGGGAGTCCACCGCCTGGCGGCGCATCCGCGCCGTCCACGCCGCGGCCGACCGCACCCTCGCCCCGTCGTCGGCCGCCCTGCGCGATCTCGTGACGCACGGCGTGCCACGGGTGCGGCTGTGGCCGCGGGGTGTGGACACCGCCCGGTTCGGGCCCGCCCTCCGGGACGAGGCCGTACGCCGTGAACTCGCGCCGAACGGTGAGCTGATCGTCGGCTACGTGGGGCGTCTCGCTCCCGAGAAGCAGGTCGAACTCCTTGCCGGGGTGTGCTCCCTGGAGGGCGTACGCCTCGTCGTCGTCGGTGACGGGCCCAGCGAGGGTTCCGTGCGGGCGGCACTGCCCGGCGCGGTCATGCTGGGACGCCGCACCGGGGACGAACTGGCCCGGATCTTCGCCTCGTTGGACCTCTTCGTGCACACCGGGCCGTACGAGACGTTCTGCCAGACCGTGCAGGAGGCCATGGCCAGCGGTGTGCCGGTCGTCGCGCCCGCCGCAGGAGGACCGCTGGACCTCGTCGTCCCCGGCCGCACCGGAGTCCTGGTGGCGCCCCAGGACGCCCTCGCGGTGCGTGACGCGGTCTGGGCGCTCGCCGCCGATCCGGGGCTGCGCGCCGCGTACGGGAGGGCCGGGCGCGCGGCCGTCGAGGGGCGGACCTGGGAGGCGGTGGGCGAGCAGCTCGTCGACCACTACGGCCAGGTGCTGGCCGCGCGGACGGCGGTGGCGGCATGAGGGCGGCCCGGT
Organism: Streptomyces sp. NPDC047525; assembly: GCF_040643025.1. Taxonomy (NCBI): domain Bacteria; kingdom Bacillati; phylum Actinomycetota; class Actinomycetes; order Kitasatosporales; family Streptomycetaceae; genus Streptomyces; species Streptomyces sp. NPDC047525. The sequence goes on along the minus strand of NZ_JBEYTL010000021.1, from coordinate 45,680 downwards.
ACAGGGAGACCACGGTGCGGCCCGGTGGGCCGCGTTCCGCGTCCCTTCGGATCGTGCGGCTCGCCAACTTCGTCGCCCCCTCGTCGGGCGGACTGCGCACCGCGCTGCGGGAGTTGGGGCGCGGCTACCTCGCGGCAGGGCACGAGCCCGTGCTGATCGTGCCCGGCGAACGGTCCGGGGTCCGCGACACCGACCAGGGCCGTGTCGTGACCCTGCCGGGCACGCTGCTGCCCGGCACCGGTGGCTACCGCGTCCTCACGGACCGCCGCAGGGTGGCCCGGCTCCTCGAACGCCTCGCGCCCGACCGCATCGAGGTGTCCGACCGCACGACTCTGCGCTGGACCGGCGCGTGGGCCCGGCACCGCAGGATCCCTGCCGTGATGGTCTCCCACGAGACGGCGGACGGCGTCCTCAGGTCCTGGGGCGTGCCCCAGGAGGCCGCCCTGCGTGCGGCCGACGCGCTCAACTCCCGTACCGCGCACGCGTACGCGCGGGTCGTGTGCACCACGGAGTGGGCCGAGCGCGAGTTCGTCCGCATCGGGGCGCGCAACGTCGTCCGTGCGCCACTCGGGGTCGACCTGGCGGCCAGCCGTCCGGGGCTGCGTGATCCACGCGTGCGTGCCCGCTTCGCGGGAGGGAGCGAGGTGCTTCTTGTGCTGTGCTCCCGGCTCTCCGTGGAGAAGCGGCCGGGCATGGCACTGGACGCCCTGGAGGTGCTCCGTGGCCGGGGCGTGTCCGCGGTGCTCGTGGTGGCGGGGGACGGCCCGCTGCGTACGCGCCTGGAACTGCGGGCGCGCGAGCGGCGGTTGCCGGTGACGTTCCTGGGGCACGTCGCGGACCGTGCGGCCCTGGGGGCGCTGCAGGCCACGGCCGACGTCTGCCTGGCACCGGGGCCCTGCGAGACGTTCGGGCTCGCGGCCCTGGAGGCGCTGGCGTGCGGTACGCCGGTGGTGGCCAGCGCGTCGTCGGCGCTGCCGGAGATCGTGGGCGGTGCGGGCGCGGCGGCGACGGACAGCGCCGAGGCCTTCGCGACGGCCGTGCAGACCTTGCTCGCGCGCCCCGAACGCCCACGCAGGGAAGCGGCACGCGCGCGTGCGGAGTGCTTTGGGTGGGAGGGGGCGGTGGGGGCGTTCTTGGGGGCCCATGATGCGGCGGGATCCGGTGGCCTCAGTCGTGGGCAGGCGTCCCGCAGGGCGATGGGGCCTCCCCTGCTCGAGCGGAGCCGAGAGCTTGGGGGAAGGGTGGGCCCAACCCTGGTGCGGGGTACTGATGTGCCGGGCGGAGGGGTCCACGGGGTGGCGCCGCACGAGGGACGTGCCTCGTGAAGCCGCTGAGGTTCGTGGCCATGGGTGACTCCCTCACCGAGGGCATCGGGGACCCCGTGGGGGAGGGGTGGCGAGGCTGGGCCGCGCTGCTCGCCCCGTCCTGCGGGGCCGTCGAGTTCCACAACCTCGCCGTCAGCGGTTCCCAGAGCGCGGACGTGCTGGACCGGCAGCTCCCCGAGGCGCTGAAGCTGCGGCCCGACCTGGTCTCCGTCATCGTCGGCGTCAACGACACCCTCCGCTGCACCTTCGACATCCGGGCCGTGGCGGCACGCCTCGACGAGGTCTACGCCGCCGCCGCGCGGCACGGCGCCCACCTGCTCACCGCCTGCCTCCCGGACCCGGGGGCCATGCTCGGCCTCCCCAGCGCGCTGGCCCGCCCCCTCGCCCGGCGGCAACGGGCGGTCAACGCCGTCGTGCACGCCCTGTCCGAGCGGTACGGCGCCGTCCACCTGCACCTCGCGGAGGACGAGTGGGTCACCGACCGCACCCTGTGGAGCGCGGACCGGCTGCATCCGGGCGAGCGGGGCCACCGTCTCGTCGCCGCCCGCTTCCACGCGCTGCTCGCGGCGCGTGGCCTGGCGGCGGGCAGCCCGCCCTCGTGCGAGCCCCAACTGCCGTCGCCCACCCGGTCGGCGAGCCTGCTGTGGCTGGCCACCGCGGGGACCGGCTGGGTGGCGCGCCGGTGCACCGATCTGCTGCCCCAGCTGCTCACCCTCGCGGCCGACGAGGTACGTCACCAGGTGCGGGGCAGCAGCGCCCGGCTCGACCTGAGCGCCACCCACGCGGTGACGGCGGCGCTCGCCGCCCTCAGCGCGGCCGAGCAGCCGGGCGCGGCGTAGGAGTCCGTGGGCGGCCTCAGCGCCGTCCCGCCGGGACGAAGCGCACCGGCGTGCCCGGCACCGCCTGCGCGGCCCCGGCCAGATCCGCCTCCCTGACCACCGCGATCACCGGATAGCCCCCGGTCGTCGGGTGGTCGGCGAGGAAGACCACGGGCCGGCCGTCCGGCGGGACCTGGACGGCGCCGAGGACCATGCCCTCGCTGGGGAGTTCATCGGTGAACGCCCGCTCCAGGGAGGGCCCTTCGGTGCGCAGACCGATGCGGTTGCTCGCCGAGGACACCCGGTACGCGCGCGTGGTCAGCGTGCGCACGGCCGATGCGGTGAACCAGTCGGCGCGGGGCCCGGACGTCACCCTCAGGATCAGTTCACGCGGTGGCGCCGGGTGCGGGACGGTGTCCACGCGCGTGTGGGGCGCGGCAGCGTGCCCCAGAGGGATCACGGTTCCGTCCGCGAGGGGCGGCGGGCCGAGCCCGGAGAGCAGGTCCGTGGAGCGGCTGGCGAGCACCGGGTCGACACTCACTCCGCCGCCGAACGCGACGTAGCAACGTACTCCGGAGACGGCCGCTCCGACGTCGAGCAGCGCACCGGCCGGCACCCGCACGGGCGCACCCCACGCCACCGGGCGGCCGTCGACCGTCACCGGGCAGGGCGCGCCCACGACGGCCACCGTCACCGCGCAACGGGGCCGCACCGAGCAGCCGTTGAGGGTGGTCTCCAGGACGGCGGCGTCGGAGGGGTTGCCGACGAGGCGGTTGGCGAGGCGCGCCGCGGCCGGGTCGAGGGCTCCCGAGCGTGGCACTCCGAGGTGCGCGTGCCCGGGGCGGCCCTGGTCCTGCACCGTGGTCAGCGCCCCGGCCCGCACGACGGCGAAGGCACGGTCGGTCATCGTGCCTCCGACAGGGGCGCGGAGTGCGTGGGCGCGGACGGCATGGGAACGAAGCGCACCCGCACACCCGGGGTGAGCAGCGCGGCAGGCACGCGCGCGTGGTCCCACAGGACGGCGTCCGTCGTGCCGATCAGCTGCCAGCCGCCGGGTGAGGAGCGCGGATAGACGCCCGTGTACGGCCCCGCCAGAGCGACGCTGCCGGGCGGGACGCTCGTACGCGGGGTGGCCCGACGGGGCACTTCGTAGTGCTCCGGCAGCCCGGTGAGATAGCCGAAGCCGGGTGCGAACCCGCAGAAGGCGACCCGGAATTCGGCCGCCGAGTGGATCCGCGCGACCTCCGTCACCGGCACACCCCAGTGCGCCGCCACGTCCGCCAGGTCGGGCCCGTCGTAGCGGACCGGGATCTCGCGCACGTCCTCGTCGCGCGCCGACAGCGGCGGGATCTCCAGGGCGGCGAGCTCCGCGCCGACGCGGCCCGGGTCGTCGAGGCCGTCCAGGAGCACCGTGCGGGCCGCGGGCACGATCTCCCGTACGCGGATCAGGCCCGCGGCCCTGCGGCGCAGCAGCTCGGCGTGGAGCGCCTGCGCCTCGTCGCCGTCGGCGAGTTCGACGAGCAGCGCCAGGTCGCCGACCGGGAGCACCCTCACGCGAAGGCCTCCACCCGGACGCCCGCCGTCGCGAGGCGCGCCCGGACCTGCCGGGCGAGGGCCACCGCCCCCGGGGTGTCGCCGTGCAGGCACAGCGAGCGCGCGCGGACGTCGATGCGCTGTCCGTCCAGGGCGGTGACGGTCCCGGACCGGGCCATGCCCACGGAGCGTTCGACGACGGCGTCCGCCTCCGTGATGACGGCGCCGTCGCTGCCGCGCGGCACGAGGGTGCCCTGCGGGGTGTACGCGCGGTCCGCGAACGCCTCGGTGACGACGGGAAGTCCTGCCTTGTCGGCCACCTCCAGGAAGCGTGATCCGGGCAGCCCGAGGACGGGCAGCGTGTGGTCCGCGAGCAGGACGCCTTCGACGACGGCGTGCGCCTGCTCCTCGTCGCGGACGACGCGGTTGTAGAGCGCGCCGTGCGGCTTCACGTACGACACGCGCGTGCCGGCCGCCCGCGCGAAGACCTCCAGGGCGCCTATCTGGTAGGCCACTTCGGCCGCCAGCTCGTCGGCCGGTACGTCCATGGAGCGGCGTCCGAAGCCCGCCAGATCGCGGTACGAGACCTGGGCGCCGATCCGCACGCCGCGCGCGGCGGCCTGCTCGCACACCCGGCGCATGGTGGCCGCGTCCCCCGCGTGGAAGCCGCAGGCCACATTGGCGCTGGTGACGACGGAGAGCAGCTCCTCGTCGTCGGTCAGGCGCCAGCGGCCGAAGCCCTCACCGAGGTCGGCGTTGAGATCGATCACGGCATCGGTCATGCGGGTGGTTCTCCTGTTTCCGTCCGGGTGGCCCGCTCAGGCCACCCGGTACTGCTCGTCACGTGCGTCGGTGATGAACATCTGGCCCGGCGCGTGCGTGATCGCGAATGGCGGCCGCGACGCCATCACGGCGGCCTGCGGCGTCACTCCGCACGCCCAGAACACCGGGATGTCACCGGGCTCGGCGGCCACCGGATCACCGAAGTCGGGCCGGTCCAGATCGTCGATGCCGAGCCCCGCCGGGTCGCCGCAGTGCACCGGACTTCCGTGCACCGCGGGCAGCAGGGAGGTCTCCCTGATCGCCGCCGAGAGGTGCTCGGGCGGCACATGGCGCATGGAGACCACCATGGGGCCGCGCAGCCGTCCCGCCGGGCGGCAGGGGCGTGCGGTCACGTACATGGAGACGTTGCGGCCCTGCTCGACGTGGCGCATGGGGACGCCGGACTCCGACAGCGCCCACTCGAAGGTGAAGCTGCAGCCGATGAGGAAGGACACCAGGTCGCCGCGCCACCGGTCGACCACGTCGGTGGGCTCGTCGGCCAACTCGCCGTCCTCCCACACCCGGTAGCGCGGCAGATCCGTCCGCAGATCGGCGCCGGGCGCCAGGGGCGTGGTCCAGGAGCCCGCGTCCGTGACGTCGAGCACCGGGCAGGGCTTCGGGTTGCGCTGGCAGAACAGGAGCATGTCGTACGCCCAGTCGGCGGGCACGGCGATCAGATTGGCCTGGGTGTGGCCGGCGGCCCAGCCCGCGGTGGTCCCGCTCGCGCCCGAACGGAAGAGCGCGCGGGCCTTCTCGGGGCTGTGCAGCGCCGTGGTCATGGAGCTCACACCAGCTCCTTCCCGCGTGTCTCGGGCAGCCCGAGGAGGGCGATCACGGCGAGCGCGTAGCCGATCGCCCCGAAGATCAGTGCGCCGCCCACGCCCCAGCTGTCGGCCAGGAACCCGACCATCGTGGGGAAGACGGCGCCGACGGCCCGCCCGGTGTTGTAGGTGAAGCCCTGCCCGGTGCCGCGCACGGCCGCCGGATAGAGCTCGCTGAGGAACGAGCCGAAGCCGCTGAAAATGGCCGACATGCAGAAGCCGAGCGGGAAACCGAGCACAAGGAGAAGGCCGTTGGCCCCGTCCGGGATGTTCGTGTACGCCAGGATGCTGGCCGCGGAGAGGAACGCGAAGAGCGTGATGTTCCGCTTGCGGCCGAGGATGTCGGTGAGATAGCCGCCTGCCAGGTAGCCGATGAAGGCCCCGGAGATCAGGAACGTGAGGTACCCGCCCGTGCCGACCACGGTGAGGCCGCGCTCGGTCTTCAGGTACGTGGGCACCCAGGTGGCCAGGGTGTAGTAGCCGCCCTGTACGCCGGTGGACAGCAGGACCGCGAAGAGCGTGATGCGCAGGAGACCGGGCTTGAAGATCGCGGTGAACGACCCCTTGTTCGCGCTCTTCTTGCGCTCCTCGGCCGCGTCGGGGGCGTCGTGCACATTGCGTCGTACGTAGACGACGAGCAGGGCGGGCAGCGCGCCGGTCCAGAACATCACGCGCCAGGCGAGGTCCTCGTCGACGAACTGGAACACCACGGTGTAGACGATCACCGCGAGCGCCCAGCCGATCGCCCAGGCGCTCTGGATCGCGCCGAGCGTGCGGCCGCGGTTCTTGGCGGTGGCGTACTCGGCGACCAGGATCGCGCCGACCGCCCACTCGCCGCCGAAACCGAGGCCCTGGAGGGCGCGGAAGACCAGCAGGGTCTCGTAGTTGGGCGCGAAGCCGCAGGCGACGGTGAAGACGGCGTACGTGACGACCGTGATCATCAGTGCCTTGACCCGGCCGATCCGGTCCGCCACCACCCCGGCGATCGCGCCGCCTATCGCGGAGACGACCAGCGTGACCGTGGTGAGCAGGCCGGTCTGGCCGCTGTCCAGGCCGAAGTACGCGGCGATCACGACCATGCTCAGAGGCAGCGTGAAGTAGTCGTAGGAGTCGAGGGCGTAGCCGCCGAAAGCGCCGCCGAAGGCGCGGCGGCCGCGCGGGCCGAGGGCGCGCAGCCAGCCGAACGCGCCGTCGTCGTTGGGGGGTTCGCCGTCCACGGGAGGCGTGTCGGTCGAAAGGGCCTGGGGCGGAGGGGGAGTGCTCATGGGCACCTCGCAAGAGGGGGGACGGAGGGTGCGGAGCGGGCAGGGGTGGTGCGGTGCGGGCAGGGCGTTCGGCACGGGCGGGGACAGTGCCGTGCCCGACAAGGTAGAGGATCGTTGAACGATCCCTCAATACCCATGTTGTTTCGTTCTTGCATCTGCGATTGAATCCGGGCATGGCTGAGGGAATGGCTGACGCGCGCGGACTGGCCGACGACCGTGCGCTCCTGGGGCGCACCAGCACCGCGGAGCGGGTCTCCGACATCCTCCGGAGCCGCATCGCGGAGGGCTATTTCCCGCCCGGCGTGCGCCTGTCGGAGGACAGCATCGGCGGTGCGCTCGGTGTCTCGCGCAACACGCTGCGCGAGGCCTTCCGCCTCCTCACGCACGAACGGCTGCTCGTCCATCAGCTCAACCGTGGGGTATTTGTCCGAGTTCTCACGATTGAGGACGTGGAGGACATCTACCGCACCCGGCGTCTCGTCGAATGCGCGGTCGTCCGCGGACTCGGGGATCCGCCCTTCGCGCTCGACGGTCTCGCGAGCGCCGTCGCCGACGGCACGAAGGCCGCGCGCGAGCGGAAGTGGAAGGGCGTCTCCACCGCCAACATCCACTTCCACCGGGAACTGGTCGCCCTCGCGGGAAGTGCCCGCACCGACGAGGTGATGCGCAGCGTCTTCGCCGAACTGCGCCTGGCCTTCCACGTGGTGGACGATCCGCGCCGGCTGCACGAGCCGTACCTCGTGCGCAACCGGCAGATCCTGCAGACCCTCCAGGAGGGCGACGCCGCGCAGGCCGAGCAGCTCCTCGCGGTCTACCTGGACGACTCGCGGCGCGGCCTCGTCGAGGCCTACGGCCAGCGCGTGGCGGAGGGCGAGCGGGCGGGCTCCTGAGCCCCGGGCGGGCCTCGGCCGGCGCTGTCAGATCTGCGCCGTTTCGACCGTTGTCAGACCGAGGATCTAGTCTGTGCACCGTGACTTCGCCTGCCGTTTCGGACACCGCTCCGCCCCAGCTCAGCGCGGGGCCGAGGCCCGCCCTGGGCCCGGCCGCCGACGAGGGCCTGGCGCGGCGGCTCCGCGCGCTCGCCTGCACGGCCCCGCTGCACGACCTGGACGTGCGCAAGGCCAACCTCGCGGGCGAGTATTCGGTGTACGCGATGGCGGAAGTGGCCCTCTCCGCCATCGACCTCGTCACACTGAACATGGACTTCGACACCGGCGCCGACCACGAGCAGATAGTGGCCAGACTGCTCCCGCGCGTCGGAGCCCAGGCACCCCGGCGCCCCGTGGCCGAGCACGAACGCGTCGCCCGCTGGGTCCTGGAGAACCTGATCAACGTCGGCAGCGTCGACCGCGGCTTCCGCGCGGTGTACGGCACGTTCGCGCCCGACGGCACCTATGTGCGCAGGGACTACGACTTCAAGCTGATCGAAGAGGTCCCCGGGTACGGGGGGAGCGTCTACCTCCGTACGACGGACGAGGCGGTCAACGTCCTCGTGGGCGCCCTCGACACGGACGTCACGAGCGCCCAGATCGCCGCCGAGGTGAAGCTCGAGGTGCTCATCAGCCGCGGCCGCCTCGCCGACGCCCAGCTCGCCGCCGAGCAGGCGCGGTATCGGACGGTGCAGTATTCGGAGACGCTCCGCAGAGCCCTGGACGCCACCCGGCGCAACGTCCGCGCGGTGGACTGGCTCCAGGCCGTCCCCGACATGATCGCGGAGGCGCTCGACCACGTGGCCGACCGCTATCGCCACGAGAACGCGATCCTGACGAACATCCGCAAGGCACGCGACGAGTCCGAGGACCCCGAGCAGAAGCGCCGCGCCGCCGAGCTGGTCGACATCGTCAAGGACTGCATCCGCCGCCACACGCAGCTCCAGTCCCGGCTCCTGGACGCGGGGCCCCTGTTCCGTGCCGAGCAGGACCGCCAGGCCTTCGCCGCGCCCACCTCGCAGACCGGACTCGATCTGTACGGCCAGCTGCTCGCGCCGCTCCTGCCGCTCCCGGTCGAGCAGGCCAGCCGCGTGACGAACGCGTTCTTCGCGCGCGGCACGGGACTGCGCACCCCCGTCTCCGTCCGCGTCGGAGACCTCGTCGACATACTGCTCACGCCGCCGCAGGAGCGCGAGCACCTCGGCGTGGAGATGCCCGAGCCCGACCTCATCGCCACGCCGGACGACAGCCGCTTCAGCGAGGAGCAGCTCGCCGGTGCCATGGAGCTGCTCGACCTGCCGGCCGACGCGCCACGGCGCCTGTCCGGACTGCTCGCCGACGCCCGCCGACGCGACACCGAACTGCCCTACCTGGTCGCCCTGCTCGCCGTGCACGCCGCCAGCCCGCCGGTCGGCACCGCCTACCGCCAGGGCGAGGAGAAGCTCCTGTTCGCCGTGGACGACGGCACCGAACTCGACGACCCGGAATTCGGCGGCGCCGACCTCATCGTGGGCACGGCACTGCTCGACGCCGCCGGCATGGCGGCCGGCCGGACGGAGGCCGCGTGAACACTCCCGCCCCTCTCAGGACTCACCAGCACGACCGCCGCAAGGAGCACAAGCCGTGACCGAGCACCCCGCAGAGCACACCGCGTGGGTCGAGCCGGAGGCATCGGCGGCGCCCGCCGCGCCCGCCGCCGTCACCCCGGCCGACGCCGCCGACGCCGCGCGCCTCGTCTCCTTCGGGCTCCAGCCCAAGCTCCAGCCCGCCCGCGACCAGGAGTACGCCGAGCTGCTGCGCCGGTACCGCGAGGACCCGCCGTTCGCGCGGCTCGCCGACGCCGTCGCCGCCGGGCTCGGCCTCGTCGTCCTCGAGGTGTCCCCGCGCGCGGGGATGGCCGTGACGGCCGCCGAGGACTCGGTGTTCGCCGTCCGCATGGGCGACTACGCGCGCAGGACCGCCGCCGACTCCACCGACCGCTTCCTGCACGGCCTCGCCCATCTCGCCGTAGCCGCCCTGGCGTTCCCGCGCCCCGAGGACCTCGCCGACGACGGGTACATCGGCCGGGTCACGGTCAACGGCGTGGACGCCTTCGTGCGCCAGGCCTGCCACCGCCTGGAGGAACGCGCCGAGGAGCAGGGCGAGAACACCGACCCGCAGACCGAAACCCCCGGCCTCGAAGCCGCCTGGCGGATCTGGGCACGGCGCAGCTCGACGGGCGCCACCAAGGACGCCCGCCGCCTCGCCGGGTCGACCACCGGGATCATCGGCAAGGCCGTCGGGTTCCTCACCGACTCCGGGTTCCTGCAGCGCACGGGCGACGACTCCGGGGGCACGTACCGCACCACCGCCCGCTATCAGTTGCAGGTGCGCGACATGGCGGGCGGCGCCGCCATGGCCGAGCTCCTGGAGCTCGGCGTCGTGCCCGTCACGGACGGGTCCGCGACCCTGTTGCCCCCCGACGAGACCGACGATCTGGAGCTGGCCGCCGACGCGGGCCTGCCCTTCCACTCCTGAGGTCCCGACCCACCCCCGACGCCCCGGCGTCACCCGCAACTTCCTGTTGTTCCGCACGACTTACGACGAGAGTCCGCCGCCATGTACGAGCTGTCCCGGGTCCGCCTCTACTCCATCGGCCCCGCCGGTGCGCGCTACGCCGACACCGTGCTTGACCTGCGCGGCGTCGGCGCGGAGGTCCCCGACCCCGCGCCCGCCCAGGCGGAGTTCTTCGAGGAGGAGCCGACCGGGCCGCCGCGCCGCCCGGCACCCGCGGGCGTGCTCTTCCTGGAGAACGGCGGCGGCAAGTCCGTCCTGCTCAAGCTGATCTTCTCGGTGATGCTGCCGGGCCACCGGAACACGCTGGGCGGCGCGAGCTCCGGAGTGCTGCGGAAGTTCCTGCTCGCGGACGACTGCGGGCACGTCGCCCTGGAGTGGCAGCACACGCTGACCGGTGAGTGCGTCGTCGTCGGCAAGGTCAGCGAATGGCGCGGGCGGCAGGTCTCCAACGACCCGCGGAAGTTCGCCGAGGCGTGGTACTCCTTCCGGCCAGGCCCCGGGATGAGCCTGGACTCGCTGCCGGTCGCCGAGTCCACCGCCGTACGGCCGTCCGTGGAGGGCGTGTCGGGCGCGCAGGGCCGTCGGCGCACCATGAAGGGCTTCCGGGACGCGCTGACCGAGGCGGGCAAGGCGTACCCCCACCTCGAAGTGCACTGGGAGGAGATCCACGACCGCTGGATCGAGCACCTCGGCGACCTGGGCCTCGACCCCGAACTCTTCCGCTACCAGCGGGAGATGAACGCCGACGAGGGCGAGGCCGCCGGCCTCTTCGCGGTCAAGAAGGACTCCGACTTCACCGACCTGCTGCTGCGCGCCGTCACGGACACACGGGACACGGACGGCCTCGCCGACCTCGTGCACGGCTTCGGCAACAAGCTGGGCCGCCGCTCCGAACTCATCGCCGAGCGGGAGTTCACCGCGGGCTCCGTCGATCTGCTCGGGCGGATCGTCGACGCCGCCGACACACGCTCACGCGCGCGTGACGTGCACGCGGGAGCCGAGCGGCGCACCCGGACGCTCGCCCGCCGCCTCACCGCGCGAGGCGTCGCCGAGCGGGGCCGCGCCGGGGAGCTCTCCGAGCGGGTCACCGCCGCCGCGCACACCGTCACCACGGCTGAGGAGGCGCGCGGCAGGTCCGCGCTGATCTCCGCGGAACTCGCCTTCCGGCACGCCTCGTTGGCGCTCACCGTCGCCGAGAAGGCCGCCGCCGCGCAGCGCCGCGAGCTCGCGGACGCACGCCAGCTGCACTCCGCCTGGCAGGCGGCCGAAGCCGTCCTGCGCCACCGCGCCGCAGCCGACCGCTCCGCGCGCGTGGCCTCCGCGATCCTGGAGGCCGAGCGGGACGCGGCGCCCGCCCTTGCCGCACGCTCCAAGGCGGCGGGCGATCTCGTCCGGGTCCTGCACACCGCGGCCGAAGGCGCCGAGTCCCTCGCGAACGAAGAGGAGGAGCGCTCCGCCGCGCTCCAGGAGACCGGCGAGGCCGCCCACCGCGACGCCACCGTCGCCGCGACGGAGGCACAGCGCGCCCGCAGCGAGGCCGGACACCTGCGCCAGCGCCTCGCCGAGGTCGAGCAGGAGACCACGGAGGCGGTCCGCGCGGGCTGGCTGGACGACACCGCGCCGGACGCCGACCCGGCGCGCGCGGCGCTGGCCGCGAGCGATGCCGAGAAGACCACGGTGACCGCCTGGGACACCGCCCGCGAGACGTCCCTGCGCGCCTCCGAGCACGCCAAGGAGGCGGCCGCGGCCGAGGCCCGCGCCGAGCTCACCGCGGCCCGCGCCTCGGACGCGGCGGACGCCGCCGAGCACGCGTACGACGCGGAACGCCGCGCCGCTGAGTCGATCGCCGAGGACGAGCGCCTCGCCGAGCTGCTCGGCCTGCCGGGAGCGAGCTCCCTGGGCGGGGTGCCGCTGCCCAGGAACAGCGCGGCTCCGGCCGGTGCGGACCCGGACACCCGCGGCCCCGCGGCCTCCGGCGCGGACGGGGAGACCGGCACCACCACCCGCCCCCTCGGCGAAGGCCCCCTCTCCCTCGTCGAGCTGGACCGCAGCGCCGACGACCTGCGCACGCTCCTCGAGGACGGGGTCGCCTCCGCCGAGCGTCAGCTCTTCGAACTGCGCACCGCAGCCGCCGACGACTCCCGGATCCTTGGCGCCCTCGGTGACGGCGGCCTCCTTCCGCCGGGACCCGACGTCCTGGCCACCGTCGAGTTCCTCGGTGAGCACGGCATCCCCGCACTGCCCGGCTGGCGCTACCTCGCGCAGGCCGTCGACCCCACCGACCACGCGCGCGTGCTCGCCGCCAGGCCCGAGCTGGTCGACGGCGTGGTCATCACTGACCCCGCCACCCACGCACGGGCCCGCGAAGCCCTCGCGGGCGCCGCCCTGCTGCCCCGCTCCGCGGTCGCCGTCGGCACCGCGGCCGCCCTCCTCGCGCCGACCCCCGGTACGGACGCGCAAGGCGAGGACGTCTTCCTCGTACCGCCGAACCCCGCCATGCACGACGAGCACGCCGCCGACGAGGAGCGGACGACGCTCCGCGCGCGGGCGGCCCAGCGCGACGAGGAGATCAGGGCGCTCGCCGTCCGCCTCGCCAAGGACCGCGAGCTCGCCGCGCGGCTCGCCTCCTGGCGCGGCGGCTGCCCGGCCGGGCGCATCGAAGAGCTCGCCGTCGCCGCACGCAACGCCCGCGCCTTCGCCGAAGAGGCCGAGGCCGAGCTCGCCGAGGCCCGCACGGTCCGTGCCGAGGCCGACGAGGCTGCGGCCGAAGCGGCACGTGCGCGTGACGAGCGGCAGGAGGCCGCCCAGCGCGCGCGTCGCGTCGCCGACGCCCTCGCGGGCCTCGCCTTCCGCCTGCGCGAGCGCGCGGGCTGGCAGACCAAGCTGCGCGAACTCGCCGACGACGCCGTCGAGTCCGAGGCCCGCGCCCAGACTTGCCTTGACCGCGCCCGCGCCGCCGACGAGGACCGCCGCGCCGCCCAGCGCGCCGCCGACGACGCCCGCCGCACCGCGCGTGCCCTGCGTGCCGAGCGCGCCGAGATCGCGGGCGCTCCCGAGGACCTGCCCGAGGACACAGGCGCCCCCAAGACCTCGCTGCCCGCCCTCCGCGAGGCCTACCGCGCCGCGTCCCAGCTCTACGAAAAGGTCGGCGTCGGCGCCGATCTGCGCGCCGAACAGGCCCGCGCCGAGAGCGACGAGAGCGGCGCACTCGCCGAGCTCGACCGGCTCAGCAACAAGGTCCGCACCCGCGCCGCCCTGCTCCTTGAGGGCACGGACGGCTCCGACGGCCCGTCCCGGCAGGCCGCGTCCGCGCGCGCGGAGGCCCAGGTCCAGCTCATCGAGACCCGCGCCTCCACCGCGAGCGAGCAGCTCGGACGGCTGCGCGGCGAGGCCGAGCGCCTTGCACCGCAGGACGGCGACGCGCACACCGAGCTCCCCGAAGACCTCGTCCCCGCCGACGCCGAGCAGGCGCAGACCCTGCTGCGCACCGCGACCACCGAACTGGCCGCCCACACCGATGCGTTGAGCCAGGCCAAGGAAGCGCACGCCACTCTCCTCCAGGCTCACCGTGCCACCGAGGACGCCGCTGGCGGCTTCGACGAGACGGCGGCCCTCCTGCGTGACCTGCTGCGTGATCAGCACCAGGACACCGAGGGCGCCGCGGCGGCCGAGGAGCCCGAGCCCTACCCCGGCACCCTCGAAGAGGCCCGCCAGTCCGCCTCCGAGGCCCGGCGCTCCCTGCGGGGCTGCGCGGCCGACCTCTCCGCAGCCGAGGCCGCCGTCCGCGAGGCCAGCGACATCCTCGTACGCCACGCGAACTCCACCCGCTACGAGCAGGTGCGCACCCCCGCACGCCAGCAGATCCGCGAACTGCCCGCGTCCGCGCTGCCGGAGCACGCCAAGAAGTGGGCCGACGCCTTCGCGCCCAGGCTGCGCGTGCTCACCGACGAGCTGGAGCAGCTCGAGCGCAACCGCGACAGCATCGTGGACCGCCTGCGCGGGCTCGTGGAGTCCTCGCTCGCCACGCTCCGCTCCGCCCAGCGCCTGTCGCAGCTGCCCGAGGGCCTGGGGGAGTGGTCGGGCCAGGAGTTCCTGCGCGTCCGCTTCGACGAACCCGACCAGGCGACCCTGACGGAGCGCCTCGGCGAGGTCATCGACGAGGCCACGCGGGCCGCGGTCAAGAAGAACTCCGACATGCGGCGGGACGGGATGTCCCTGCTGCTGCGCGGAGTTCAAGCCGCCCTGGAGCCGCGCGGCATCGCCGTGGAGATCCTCAAGCCGGACGCCGTGCTGCGCGCCGAGCGGGTGCCGGTCGGCCAGATGGGCGACGTCTTCTCCGGCGGTCAGCTGCTCACCGCCGCCATCGCGCTGTACTGCACGATGGCCGCCCTGCGCAGCAACGACCGGGGCCGCGACAAGCACCGGCACGCCGGCACGCTCTTCCTCGACAACCCCATCGGGCGCGCCAACGCCACGTATCTCCTGGAGCTCCAGCGGGCCGTGTCGGACGCGCTCGGCGTGCAGCTGCTGTACACCACCGGCCTGTTCGACACGACGGCGCTGGCGGAGTTCCCGCTGGTCATCCGCCTGCGGAACGACGCGGACCTGCGCGCGGGCCTGAAGTACATCAGCGTCGAGGAGCACCTGCGGCCGGGCCTGCCGCAGCAGGACCCGGCCGAGGAGACGGTGCACGGGGAGATCACGGCGACGCGCATGTACAAGCGCCCTGCCGCCTCCACCGCCACCTCTTGAGCCGCCCCGCGGTCACTCATGGCCCAGCCGGGCGGTCAGCCACTCATGGAACTGCCCGATGTGGTGCTCGGTCGGCACGAGCACCCCGCCCCCGCGATAGGCGCGTGACGCCATCGCGGGCTGGGTGCGCTCGCAGGCCTCGAAGTCCTGCTCGTTGACCCGGTGGAAGAGCTCCACCGACTTGGTGAGGTCGACGCCGGACGCGACGACCTCAGGTGCGTACAGCCAGTCGCACTCGACGACCGTGCGGTCCTCGGCCAGCGGGAACATCCGGTGCAGGATCACGTGGTCGGGGACGAGGTTGATGAAGACGGTGGGTTTGATCGTGATCGCGTAGTAGCGGCGGTCCTGGTCATCGGCTACCTCGGGGAGGCGGTCGAAGCCCGCGCTGCCGTCGACGGTGAAGCCGCTGACCTCCTCGCCGAACGAGGCGCCGTGCCCCACGTAGTACTGGGCGGCGAACCCGTCGGCGAACTCCGGCAGGACGTCGGTCAGTTCGGGGTGGATGGTCGCGCAGTGGTAGCACTCCATGAAGTTCTCGACGATCAGCTTCCAGTTGGCGCGCACGTCGTACGTGACGCGCTTGCCGAGGGCGAGTCCTTCGGTTCCGTAGTGCTCGATGGATGCCGTGTCGCCCAGACGCTCCACGGCCGCACCGATGACGCTCTCTTCGAAGGAGGGCGGTTCGTCGGACAGACACACCCAGGCGTAGCCGAGCCACTCCCGCAGGGCGACCTTGACCAGGCCGTACGCGGTGCGGTCGACGTCGGGCATCTTCACCAGGTTCGGCGCGGCGATCAGCTTGCCGTCGAGGTCGTACGTCCAGGCGTGGTACGGGCATTGGAGGGCGCGGCGTACCTCGCCCGACTCCTGTGTGCACAGCCGGGCGCCGCGGTGGCGGCAGATGTTGAGGAACGCGCGCAGCTCTCCGGAGCGGGAGCGGGTGACAAGGACGCTCTCGCGGCCGATCTGGACGGTGCGGAAGGCGCCGGGTTTGTCGAGGTCGGCGGCGCGCACCGCGCAGAACCAGAGCGACTCGAAGACGCGCTCCTGTTCCTGGCGGAAGATCTCCGGGTCGGTGTAGAAGTGGCCCGGCAGCGTGGTCATCAGGCTGGCGGCTGACGGGGCCTCAGGGGTCGTCGTCACGGTGGCGTACTCCTCAAGCGGCTTCAGCGGCGGATGCGGGTCATCTTCGGGTCGAACAGCGGTTCTTCGGCGACCGTCGCGGAGACCTTCTCGCCGAAGTACTCGATGTGCACGCCCGTGCCCGCCTCCAGGGGCGGCAGCCACGCGTAGGCGACACAGCGGCCCAGCGTGTAGCCGTACGAGGCGCTGGTGACGTACCCGGCAGGGACACCGTCGACGTAGACGGGTTCCTTGCCGAGGACCACGGCGGCCGGATCGTCGAGCAGCAGCGCGGTGAGCTTCCGCGTGGGCGAGCCGAGCCGTTCGAGCGCGGCACGGCCCACGAAGTCGCCCCGGTCCATGCGGACGGCGAAGCCGACACCCGCCTCGTACGGGTTGTGCTCGGCGGTCATGTCATGGCCCCACGCGCGGTACCCCTTCTCCAGGCGCAGGCTGTTGAACGCCGACCTCCCGGCCGCGATCACGCCGTGCCGCTGCCCCGCATCCCAGAGCGTGTCCCAGAGCCGAAGACCGGTGTCGGCGCTCGTGTAGAGCTCCCAGCCCAGCTCACCGACGTAACTCAGGCGCATCGCCGTCACCGGTACCTGGCCGATGTAGGTCTCCTTGGCCCTGAAGTAGCCGAACGCCTCGTGCGAGAAGTCGTCGCGCGTGAGCGGCTGGACGAGGTCGCGGGCGAGGGGGCCCCAGACACCGATGCAGCAGGTGCCCGACGTGGTGTCGCGCAGATGCACGTCGTCGGGGGCGTGGCGAAGGAGCCAGTCCAGGTCGGCCGGGCTGTTGGCGCCGACCTGGAAACGGTCCGGGGCGAGCCGGGCCACCGTGAGGTCGGAGCGGATGCCGCCCGCCTCGTCCAGGAGGAGGGTGTACGTCACCGCACCGGGCTTCTTGGCCAGGTTGTTGGAGGTCATGCGCTGCAGGAAGGCGAGCGCACCGGGGCCCGACACCTCCAGGCGGCGCAGGGGAGTCATGTCGTAGAGGGCGACCTTCTCGCGGGTCGCCCTCGCCTCCGCCGCCGCGATGGGCGACCAGTGGCGGGCCGACCAGGCGTCGCGTCCGGGGACCTCGACGTCCGCGAGGAGCGGGGCGTTCGCCTCGTACCAGTGCGGACGCTCCCAGCCGCCGCCCTCCAGGAAGACGGCCCCCAACTCCTGCTGCCGGGCGTAGAAGGGGCTGACCCGCAGGGGCCGCGGCTGCTCCATGGGCTGCAGGGGGTGCAGGACGTCGTAGACCTCCACGAACTGCTGGGCGCCGCGTTCGGCGACGTACGCGGGGGAGCGCTGGGCGTCCTCGAAGCGGGTGAGGTCGCAGTCGTGCACGTCGACGGAGGGCCGCCCGTCGACCATCCACTCGGCGACCGCCTTGGCCACGCCCGCGGAGTGCGTCACCCACACCGCCTCGGCCAGCCAGAAGCCGCGCAGCGCACGGGACTCGCCGAGGACCGGCATCCCGTCCGGGGTGAAGGAGAAGACGCCGTTGAAGCCCTCCGCCACGTCGGTGCCGCGCAAGGAGGGCAGCAGCCAGCCGCAGTCCTCCCAACTCGGCGCGAAATCCCCCTCGGTGAAGGGGTACGAGGACGGCATCTCCGCGGATTCGTCGTACGCCGGGACCGTGAACGCGTCCACGGGCAGCGGACGATGGGCGTACGAGCCGATGCCGATGCGGTCGGTGTGCTCACGGAAGTACAGATCACGGTCCTGGAAGCGGAGGATCGGCTTCGAAGCCTCCGTGCGCGGGTCGTTGACGCCCGCGAGCTCGGGCAGCGGCCCGGTCTTCGCGTACTGGTGGGCGAGCGGGAGGAGGGGGATGTCCACGCCGGCCATGCGCCCGATCACCGGACCCCAGAAGCCGGCCGCCGACACGACGTGATCGGCGGGGAACGTGCCCCGGTCGGTGACGACGCCCGTGACGTGCCCCGCCTCCTGCTCTATGCCGGTGACCGTGTGCCGGTCGAGGAAACGCGCGCCACGCGCGCGTGCTCGCTCGATCTGCGCCCGGCAGGCGAGCACGGCGCGGGCCAGTCCGTCGTCGGGGGTGTACAGGCCGCCGAGGATCTTGCTCTCGTCGACGAGCGGCCACATCTCCTTGCACCGGGCGGGGCCGACCAGCTCCGCGCGGATGCCCCAGGACGCGGCGTACCCGGCCTTGCGGTGCAGGTCGGCCCAGCGCTCGGGCGTGGTGGCGAGTTCGAGGCCGCCGACCGGGTTGAAGCAGGACAGGCCGTCCACTTCCAGGGCCCCGAACTTCTCCACCGTGTACGTCGCGAAGGCGGTCAGGGTCTTGGACGGTCCGGTCTGGAAGACCAGGCCGGGGGCGTGCGACGTGGAGCCGCCGGGGGCGGGGAGCGGACCCTGTTCGAGGACCGTGACGTCGGTCCAGCCGCGGGCGGTCAGCTCGTCCGCGAGGGAGCAGCCGACGATGCCGGCGCCGATGACGACGACGCGGGGTGCGGGGGCGGCGGGCTCGGGTGTGGGCTCGTATGCGGGTGCGTCGGGCTCGGGTGCGGGCGCGTGGCCGCTCACAGGACCACCACCGAACGCAGGACCTCACCGCGGTGCATCCTGCCGAACGCCTCCTCGACCCGGTCGAGCGTGATCGTCTCGGAGACGAATGCGCCGAGGTCGAGCCTGCGGCTGAGGTACTGGTCGACGAGGATCGGGAAGTCGCGGGTCGGCAGACAGTCGCCGTACCAGGACGATTTGAGGGCGCCGCCCCGCGAGAACAGGTCGATCAGCGGCAGATCGATCGTCATCTCGGGGTCGGGCACGCCCACTTGGACCAGCACACCCGCGTGATCGCGCATGTAGAAGGCCTGTTTGTACGTCGACGGGGTGCCGACCGCGTCGATCGCGACGTCGACCCCGAAACCGCCGGTGAGTTCCCGGACCGCGTCGACCGGGTCCGTGCCACGGGAGTTGACGGTGTGCGTGGCGCCGAACCGGGTCGCCCCGTCGAGCTTGGCCTCGTCGATGTCGACGGCGATGACGCGGCGCGCGCCCGCGAGCGACGCCCCGGCGATCGCGGCGTTGCCGACGCCGCCGCAGCCGATGACGGCCACGGTGTCGCCGCGGCCGACCCGGCCGGTGTTCACGGCGGCTCCGTAGCCGGCCATCACGCCGCAGCCGATGAGCCCGGCGGCCTCGGGGCGGGCCGCCGGGTCGACCTTCACGGCCTGCCCCGCGGCGACCAGGGTCTTCTCGGCGAAGGCGCCGATACCGAGGGCGGGGCTCAGGGGGGTGCCGTCCAGGAGGGTCATGGGCCGGGCGGCGTTGCGTGAGTCGAAGCAGTACCACGGGCGGCCGCGCAGACAGGAGCGGCAGGCTCCGCAGGGGGCGCGCCAGGCGAGGACCACATAGTCGCCGGGGGCGAGATCGGTGACGTCGGCGCCGATGGCCTCGATGGTGCCCGCGGCCTCGTGGCCGAGCAGGAACGGGAAGTCGTCGTTGATCGCGCCTTCCCGGTAGTGCAGATCCGTGTGGCAGACCCCGCAGGCCTGCACGGAGACAAGTACCTCTCCCGGTCCGGGATCTGGCACGACGATCGTCTGCACCTCGACGGGTGCGCCCTTCTTCATGGCGACGACGGCACGGACCTCGTGTGGCACGGCCAGACTCCTTCTGTTGCGCACTGCACGACGGGTTGCGCTATGAGAGACATAGTGGGAACGCCATCAAGAGGCCGTCAAGGGGTGGGAGTTAACCCTTGGCAAATCGCCTGGGCACAGCGAAACGCGATCGACACACGACCGGGGGCGCAGACGGAAACGCGACGAGGGCGGAGCCAGGAATCCCTGGCTCCGCCCTCGTGTCAGGCGTCTGGTGGCGCCCCGTCAGAAGCCGTAGCCCATCCGCCGCGACAGCTCCACGGCCGCGGCGACCGTGCGCTTGGCGAGCTCGGTGAGCCGGTCCTCGGTCAGCCGGTACACGGGCCCCGACGCGCTGAGCGCCCCGATCACCTTGCCGTCGTGCGCGCGCACCGGCGCGGCGACGGCGGCAAGACCCACCTCCAGCTCCTCCACGGCGATGGCGAACCCCTGCTCGACCACGGCCTCCAGTTCGCCGCGCAGTGCCACCGTCCCGGTCACCGTGTGCTCGGTCAGGCGCGGCAGTGTCCGCGCGACCAGGCCCTCGCGCAGCGTCGTCGGCAGATGGGCCAGCAGGATCTTGCCGCTCGACGTGGCGTGCAGCGGGGTGCGTCTGCCCAGCCAGTTCTGCGCGGTCACGGACGCGGGGCCGCGGGCCTGCATGATGTTGACCGCGGCGTCGTCGTCCAGGATCGCGATGTTGACCGTCTCGCCCAGCTCGTCGGCGAGGTCGCGGCAGACCGGGCCGCCCTCCTGGGAGATGTCCAGACGCACTGCCGCCGCCCCCGCGAGGCGCAGTACGCCGGCCCCCAGGAAGTACTTCCCGCGGTCCTTGGCCTGGCCCACCAGGCCCCGGTTCTCCAGGACGCCGAGCAGCCGGAAGGCCGTCGACTTGTGCACCCCCAACTCATCGGCGATCTCGGTGACCCCGGCCTCGCCGAGCCGGGCGAGTATCTCCAGGACGCTGACCGCGCGGTCCACGGACTGGACAGATCCCGGGGCCGCCTTCGGCTGCTTCTCGCGCGAATCGGGCTGGTCCTCGGGTCGGTCCTCGCGCGGATCCTCGTTCTGATCAGGCTGTTTCCGCGTGCCGGTCATATCTCAACTCTCACCACCTCGCGGCCTGTTGAAGCCGCATCTTCGGGAAGCCCTTGACGCGGTGGGCTTCCCGACCGGATTCTGTTGCGCATAGCGCTCCCTCGTGCGCCATGCGAAACATCATGTTACCGAAGGGTCCTGGGCCGAGAAGGTGTCAGGACCGGGCCGAGAGAGATCAAGAGGGGGGCCCAATGATTCCCGTCTGCCGCCTTGAAGACCTCCCCGCGGGCGAATCCGTCCGTGTCGACACCACACCGCCCATCGCGGTGTTCAACGCCGACGGCGAGATCTACGCCATCGACGACACCTGCAGCCACCAGGACGCCTCTCTCTCCGAGGGGTGGCTCGAGGGCTGTCTGGTCGAATGCCCGCTCCACGCCGCCTCATTCGATCTCCGTACCGGGCGGCCGACCTGTCTGCCCGCCCGCCGCGCCGTGCGCACCCACCGGGTGAGCGTCGACGACGGCACGATCCACGTCCACCTCGTGGCCGAGGAGGGTTCCGCCGCATGAGGACCATCACCGTGGTGGGCGCCTCGCTCGCCGGGCTCTACGCGGCGCGCGAGCTGCGCTCCCAGGGATACGACGGACGGCTCGTGATCATCGGCGACGAGCCGCACCAACCGTACGACAGGCCGCCGCTGTCCAAGGACTTCCTCACCGGCAAGGCGGACGAGGACCAACTCGCCCTGTCCGACGCCGAGGAGACGGACGAACTCGCCGCCGAATGGCTGCTCGGGGTGCGTGCCCGCGCCCTGGACGCGCGGGGCCGCACCGTGCTCCTGGAGGACGGCAGGACCGTCGCGAGCGACGGGGTGGTCATCGCGACCGGGGCCTCCGCGCGCCGCCTGCCGGGCCCGTCCCTGGCGGGGGTGCACACCCTGCGCACCCTGGACGACGCCCGCGCCCTGCGCGCGGACCTCGCCGCGTGGCCGCAGCGGGTCGTCGTGATCGGCGGCGGCTTCATCGGCGCCGAGACCGCGTCCTCGTGCGTGGCGCTCGGGCACGACGTGACGGTCGTCGAGGCCGCCCCGCTGCCGCTGCTCCCGCAACTGGGCGCGGACATGGCGGCGGTGTGCGCCGGACTGCACGCGCGCGGGGGAGCGGAGCTCGTGACGGGCACAGGCGTCGCCGCGCTGCACGGCGACGCGACCGTGCGCGCGGTGGAGCTCGCCGACGGCCGCATGCTCCCCGCCGACGTGGTCGTCGTCGGGATCGGCGCCACCCCCAACACCGGCTGGCTCGCGGGCTCGACCCTCGCCCTGGACGACGGCGTGCTCTGCGACGACGGCTGCGTCACCGCCATTCCGCACGTGGTCGCCGTGGGCGATGTCGCCCGCGTGGGCGCCGCACGCGCCGAACACTGGACCAGCGCCACGGAGCAACCCCGCGTCGCCGTACGCAACTTGCTGGCCGGCCACACCGCCGAGACCGTGCGCCCGCTGCCGTACTTCTGGTCCGATCAGTACGGCTCCCGCATCCAGTTCGCGGGGCGGCGGCGCGCCGACGACTCCGTGCGCCTCATCGAAGGCTCACCGGAGGAAGGCAGTTTCCTCGCCGCGTACGAGAGGGAGGGGCACACCACGGCGGTTCTCGCGGTGGACCGGCCGCGCCCGTTCACGCGGATGCGGCGCGGGCTGCTGGCGGCGGTGCCTGTCGCGGCCTGACTCCCGGCGCGGGTGTCCGCCGGTGCGGGTGTCCGCGCCGGTGTGCTCCCGGCGGGCCGAGTGCCCTTAGGGGTGCGACAGTCGAGTGCCCCTAGGAGTGCGACAACTGGCCGGCTCCGCCACGCCGCCGTATGCGTTCCTCGCTCCGTTCCGCCGTCCGGGCCTGCCGACGGGCCCGGCGCCGCTCGCGCCGCAGCTGACGCGCCGTGCTGCTCGGCACCGACACCACGCCATGCCGCTGGTTCCACACCTGGCGGGTCACCCAGACGTCGAGAACGCCCCAGGTGGCGACCACGGTGCTGGCCACGCTGCTCAGCACCATCGGGAAGGACAGCCAGGATCCGGCCAGCGCACACAGGAACGCCGTCATCGCCTGCATCAGGGTCAGCGCCACGATGATCACGGCTCGCACCGCGGCCGTACGCACCGGATCGGGCAGGCGCCGCCTGCGCGCCGGCTCCTCGACCCACAACTCCCTGCGGTCCTCGCCGGACTGACGCCTGGATGTCTCGTGCTCATCCCCGGTCGTCCTCCGGCGCTCTGCCGTGCCCATCAACTCGTCACTCCCCCGGTGCCCCACGGGCCGTTCGATGAGATGTCGGCGGACCCGACTCCCCAGTGGCTGCCCGGTATACGCGGCTTTATGTCACCTGGGTACGGCATGCGGTCCCCTGGCGTCCGCTGTCCCCAACTCCCGTACTGAAGGACGTACGAGAGGCCCGGAAGATTCCCGCCCGGTTCGGAATAGCGAAGAGATCCGGCCAACTGGGGGGATGGGCAAGGAGGAATGTGCCGAGTGGCATGTGCCACACGCGGGATGCAATCTCCCGAATTGGAGGGACAACTGGGGACGTCCCTTTTGCGTCACGGCTGAAATCCATCCGGACGTGCCTTCGAGTTGCTCCTGGGTCAGTAGTAGGCTCACGCCGTTTGTTGACGCACATGTGTGCCCCTGGCCATAGCGCGGCCGCAGGGGGCCGATCTGGGGGAGGCCATGCGCTTTCGCGGGAAGTCCATCCGCCGGAAGATCGTGGCATTGCTGCTGGTGCCGCTCATTTCCCTGACCGCGATGTGGGGTTTTGCCACCTACCTCACAGGTCAGTCGGCCAAGGACCTCATCGACGTCTCCAATGTCGTCGACAAGATCGGGTACCCGATCGAGGACACCGCCCGGGTCGTCCAGCAGGAACGCCGCCAGACCCTCGTCTATCTCGCCGACCCCCGCGCCTCCGACGCGCTCGCGGCCCTGCGCCGCAGCCGCACGGCCACCGATGACATGGTCGCCAAGGTCGTGGAGAACGCCGCGCACCCGGACGTGCGGGACGAGGTCACCGGACAGTCGGCGGACCGCCTCGCCTCCCTCCTCGACTCCTTCGAGGGCATCGAGTCGCTGCGCCGCACGGTCGAGGAAGGCACGATCACCCGCGCCGGCGCGCTGAAGATGTACACGAAGCTGATCGACCCCTGCTACGGCTTCCTGATGACCCTCCACGGTCTCGACGACGTGACGATGGACCAGCAGGGCCGGGCGCTCGTCGGCGTGACCCGCGCGCGTGAACTGCTCTCCCGCGAGGACGCGTTGCTCGGTTCCGCACTCGTCGCGCGCCGGCTCACCAAGACCGAGATCCGGGAGATATCCGATCTCAGGGCCCAGCGCACGCTGCTGTACGAGGTCAACCTCGCGCAGCTGCCCGAGGACGAACGCGCCGGCTACGAGCGCTACTGGAACGGTGCGCAGACGACCGAGCTGAGGGCCGCCGAGAAGGCCGTCGTCGAGTCCTCGCCCGGCACCCCGCGCGCCATCACGTCGGCACGCTGGGACGCCGCTTCGGGCAAGGCGCTCAAGGACCTCGCCGAGCGCGACAAGGCGGCGGGCGACCGCTTCCAGGACCGCGTCGAGCCGGTGGCCGTCGGCGTCATCGTGCGCGTCGCCGTGGCGGGCGTGTTCGGTCTGCTCGCCCTGCTGTTCTCGGTCTTCATGTCCGTACGGATCGGCAGCAGCCTCATCCGTGACCTGCGCCGCATGCGCCTGGAGGCCCACGAGGCGTCCGGCGTCCGGCTGCCCGGCGTGCTGCGCCGCCTGGCGGCGGGCGAACAGGTCGACGTGGAGACCGAGGCACCGCGTCTGACGTACGAGAAGGACGAGATCGGCCAGGTCGGCCAGGCGCTCAACACCCTGCAGCGCGCCGCGGTCGAGGCCACCGTCAAACAGGCCGACCTGCGCCGCGGCGTCTCCGAGGTGTTCGTCAACCTCGCACGGCGCAGCCAGGTCCTCCTGCACAAGCAGCTCACCCTGCTCGACACGATGGAGCGCAGGACCGAGGACACCGACGAACTCGCCGACCTCTTCCGCCTCGACCACCTCACCACGCGCATGCGGCGGCACGCCGAGGGCCTCGTGATCCTCTCCGGCGCCGCCCCCTCCCGGCAGTGGCGCAAGCCCGTCCAGCTCATGGACGTCGTCCGCGCGGCCGTGGCCGAGGTCGAGGACTACGAACGCATCGAGGTGCGCCGCCTGCCGCGCATCGCCGTCACCGGGCCCGCGGTCGCCGACCTCACCCACCTGATGGCCGAACTCCTGGAGAACGCCACGGTGTTCTCGCCCCCGCACACCGCGGTGCAGGTCCTCGGTGAGCACGTCGCCAACGGCTTCACCCTGGAGATCCACGACCGGGGCCTCGGCATGGCGGCCGACGCGCTCCTCGACGCCAACCTCCGCCTCGCGGAGACCCCGGAGTTCGAGCTCTCCGACACTGACCGCCTGGGCCTCTTCGTGGTGAGCCGCCTCGCCCAGCGCCAGCGCGTGCGTGTCTCCTTGCAGCCCTCCCCGTACGGCGGGACCACCGCCGTCGTGTTCATCCCCGAGACGCTGCTCACGGACGACGTACCGGACACGAACGGCATCGGGTTCCGTCTCGACCGGCCCCAGCCCAAGGAGGCCCTGGGCCGCGACGCCGCGGGCGACAAGCAGGCCGCGCTCGGCCAGGTGCCCGTGCAGCTGCCGGGTCTTCCCGCGTCCCTCCTCGACGGTCCCGTCGAGCTGGAGGCACCGGTCGGCATGGCGGGCCTCGACCCCTTCCCGGGCGCACTCGGCGACCTCGGCGACGACGACAGCGAACGCGGCGGACTCTTCCGCCCGCGCCGCCGCACGGCCGGCGTCCAGGGCGACGAACAGCACCAGCAGGCCCGCGACGAGCGGGAGACGGGCGAGCGCGAGCCCACCCGCCCCGGCGACCTGCCCTCGCGAAGCAGTGGCAGCGGCATCAGCAGCGCCGGCGGCAACGGCAATGGCAACGGCCGAGGCTTCGGCGACCCCGTCGACGACGCGCCCCCCGCGGACCCCGTCGAGCTGCCCCGCCGCAGGACCCCGAAGCTGGTCTCCTCGCACGGTCGCCCCGTGACGCACAACAGGCCGCGAGGCGCTGCGGAGGACGACGACGCGGCACCGGAGCGCCCCGAGCGCCCCGCGCGCTCCCAGGCCCCCGCGGGACGCCCTCAGGGCGGCGCCGTGGACCGGGACCGCGGCACCGCGGCCGAGCCCATCGACCTGCCGCGCCGCCCCGAGCCGCAGTCCGCCTGGCCCGACCTCTCCCCGCCGCACCGCGACGTCACCGCCGCCGACGCCCCGCCGGACCTGCCGAGGCGCAGCCGGCGTACGGAGTCCACGCGTACGGACGCTCCTCGTACGGAGACCGAGCCCCGCGCCGCCCAGGCGCCGGCGCCCACCACCGCCCCCGGCGGACTGCCCCGGCGCGTCCGCCAGGCCAATCTCGCCCCACAGTTGAAGGACGGGCCGGACCAACGCACGGAACGCGACTCGGCCCCGGCCACGACCAGGCCGGAGGAGCGCGACGCCGACGAGGTCCGCAGCCGGATGGCTTCGCTCCAGCGTGGCTGGCGGCGCGGCCGTGAAGAGAACGCCGCGGGCGAAGACGCCCAGGACGGCACAGCACCAGGAACGACATCTGAGGGGGACGGTCGATGACCGCACCGAAGGCCGACGCACGTACCGCCGCATCCGGGGCAACGGGAGAGCTGAACTGGCTCCTCGACGACCTGGTGCAGCGGGTCGCCAGCATCCGCAAGGCGCTCGTGCTCTCCGGCGACGGCCTGCCCACCGGCGTATCGCAGGATCTGACCAGGGAGGACAGCGAACACCTCGCGGCTGTCGCCTCCGGCTTCCACAGCCTCGCCAAGGGCGTCGGACGCCACTTCGAGGCGGGCAGGGTCCGCCAGACCGTGGTCGAGCTCGACGACGCCTTCCTGTTCGTCACGGCCGCGGGTGACGGCAGCTGTCTCGCCGTCCTCTCGGACGCGGACTCCGACGTAGGTCTGGTCGCCTACGAAATGACGCTGCTGGTCAAGAGGGTGGGTGTGCATCTGGGTACGGCGCCGCGCACCGACCTGGCCACGGGAGGGTAGCGGGAGGGTATGAGCGAAGACGGGCAAGGGACACAGGGGACGCATCGCTGGTTCGACGACGACGCCGGGCCCGTGGTGCGGCCGTATGCCATGACGCGCGGCCGGACCACCAGTCCGGCCCAGCACCGCCTCGACCTGATCGCGGTGGTCATCGCGGAGGCCCGTGCCGGTGACCCCGAGGCGGACCGGACGCTGTCCCCGGAGCACGTGGACATCGTCGGGCTCTGCCGTGACAGCCCCCAGTCGGTCGCCGAACTGGCGGCCGAGCTGGACCTCCCCATCGGCGTGATCCGCGTGCTCATCGGCGATCTCGTCGACGACGAACTGGTGCACGTGACACGTCCCGTACCCCCCGCGGAACTGCCGGACGAGAGTATTCTGCGCGACGTGATCAACGGCCTCCGGGCGCTCTGAACAGCGCGGAAGCGGGGAGAGACGTGGCTGGCTGGCAGTTCTGGGTCGACAGGGGCGGCACCTTCACGGACATCGTCGCGCGGCGTCCCGACGGGCGGCTGCTCACGCACAAACTCCTGTCGGACAACCCGTCCCGCTACGCCGACGCGGCCGTCGCGGGCATCCGCGAACTCCTGGGCGCCGCCCCCGGTGTCCCGGGCGACACGGCGGACGTCCCCGTCGACTCCGTCCGCATGGGCACCACCGTCGCCACCAACGCCCTCCTGGAGCGCAAGGGCGAGCCCACCGCCCTGGTGATCACCCGCGGCTTCGGCGACGCCCTGCGTATCGCCTACCAGAACCGTCCGCACATCTTCGCCCGCGAGATCGTCCTGCCGGAGCTCCTGTACGACCGGGTCATCGAGGTGGACGAACGCGTCACCGCGGAGGGCGAGGTCCTGCGGGCACCCGACCGGGAACAGCTCGCCGGGCCGCTGCGCCAGGCCTACGAAGACGGCATCCGGGCCGTCGCGGTGGTCTGCATGCACAGCCATCTGCACCCCGCCCATGAGCGGGCGGTCGCCGAGCTCGCCGAGCGCACCGGCTTCCCGCAGGTCTCGCTCTCCAGCGAGGTCAGCCCGCTGATGAAGCTGGTCCCGCGCGGCGACACGGCGGTCGTCGACGCCTACCTGTCACCCGTCCTGCACCGCTATGTGCAGCACGTCGCGGACGAACTCCGGGGCGTGCGGCTGATGTTCATGCAGTCGAACGGCGGCCTCACCGAAGCGGGCACGTTCCGCGGCAAGGACGCGATCCTGTCCGGGCCCGCGGGCGGCATCGTCGGCATGGCCCGCATGTCGCACCGCGCGGGCTTCGACCGTGTCATCGGCTTCGACATGGGCGGCACGTCCACGGACGTGTCGCACTACGCGGGCGAGTACGAGCGGGTGTTCACCACGCAGCTCGCGGGCGTGCGGCTGCGTGCGCCGATGCTGGACATCCACACCGTCGCGGCGGGCGGCGGCTCCGTGCTGCACTTCGACGGCAGCCGCTACCGCGTGGGCCCCGACTCGGCGGGCGCCACTCCGGGCCCGGCGAGCTACGGAGGGGGCGGACCGCTCACCGTCACCGACGCCAACGTCGCCCTCGGGCGCATCCAACCCGCCCACTTCCCCCGGGTGTTCGGTCCGGACGGCGACCAGCCGCTCGACGGGGAGCTCGTGCGCGACCGCTTCGCCGCGCTGGCCCGCGACATCAGGGAGCACACCGGCGACGACCGCACTCCGGAGCAGGTCGCCGAGGGCTATCTGCAGATCGCCGTCGCCAACATCGCGGCCGCCGTCAAGCGCATCTCGGTCCAGAAGGGCCACGACGTCACCCGCTACGCCCTCACGACGTTCGGCGGCGCGGGCGGCCAGCACGCCTGCATGGTCGCCGACTCGCTGGGCATCCGCACCGTCCTCGTACCGCCGATGGCGGGGGTGCTCTCCGCGCTCGGCATCGGCCTCGCCGACACCACCGCGATGCGCGAGCAGTCCGTGGAGGCCCGCCTCGAACCCTCCGCGATGGACCGCGTCCTGAAGACCGCCGACGACCTGGAGGAAGCGGCCCGCGCCGAACTCCTGGCCGAGGACGTGCCCGAGGACCGCATCCGCGTCACACGCCGTGCCCAGCTGCGCTACGACGGCACCGACACCACGCTCACCGTGGAGCTCACGGAGCCGGACGGCATGACCCGCGTCTTCGAGGAACGGCACCGCAGCAC
Source organism: Streptomyces sp. NPDC047525 (assembly GCF_040643025.1). Lineage (NCBI taxonomy): Bacteria > Bacillati > Actinomycetota > Actinomycetes > Kitasatosporales > Streptomycetaceae > Streptomyces > Streptomyces sp. NPDC047525. Next base: position 16,789 of record NZ_JBEYTL010000021.1, on the reverse strand, counting down.
CTACTCCTTCACCCTGGACCGCCCTGTCGTCGTCGAAGCCCTCTCCGTGGAGGCCACCGGTCTGACCGAGCAGCCCGACCTCTCCGTGCTCGCCGGTGCCACGCGCCGAGGCGATCCGCAGACCGTCAGCCTGCACACGGGCGGCGCCTGGCGCGACGTGCTCCTGCACCGCCGCGACGAGCTGCCGCCCGGCGAGACCGTCGACGGTCCCGCGATCATCACCGAGGCAGGCGCCACGACGGTCGTGGACGACGGCTGGCAGGCGGCCATGACACGCGAGGGACACCTGGTCATGGAACGCGTGGCGGTGCCGGAGGGTTCCGAGGCGAGCACCGCTGCCGACCCCGTCCTCCTGGAAGTCTTCAACAACCTCTTCATGTCGATCGCCGAACAGATGGGCGCCCGCCTGGAGTCCACCGCCCAGTCGGTGAACATCAAGGAGCGGCTCGACTTCTCCTGCGCGCTCTTCGACCCGGACGGCAACCTCGTCGCCAACGCCCCGCACATCCCCGTGCACCTGGGCTCGATGGGCACCAGCGTGAAGGAGGTGATCCAGCGCCGCGGCAGCGGCATGCGCCCCGGGGACACCTACGCGGTCAACGACCCCTACCACGGCGGAACCCACCTCCCGGACGTCACCGTCATCACGCCGGTCTTCGGCACCCCGGGGGAGCAGGACACCTCGGGGGAGCAGGACACCCCGGGGAAGCAGGATCCCTCGCGGGAGGAGATCCTCTTCTACGTGGCTTCGCGCGGGCACCACGCCGAGATCGGCGGCATCGCCCCCGGCTCCATGCCGGCGAACAGCCGCACCATCGAGGAGGAAGGCATCCTCTTCGACAACTGGCTGCTCGTGGAGGGCGGCCGCTTCCGCGAGGCCGAGACCCTGAGCCTGCTCACCGACGCCCCGTACCCCTCCCGCAACCCGGCCACCAACCTCGCCGACCTGCGCGCCCAGATCGCCGCCAACCAGAAGGGCGTCGACGAAGTCGCCCGCATGATCGAGAACTTCGGGCTCGACGTCGTCCAGGCGTACATGAGGCACGTACAGGACAACGCCGAAGAAGCGGTGCGGCGCGTCATCGACGCCCTGGAAGAAGGCGAGTTCGCCTATCCGACCGACTCGGGAGCCGTCATCCGGGTCCGTGTGTCGGTGGACCGCGAGGCCCGTTCGGCGACCGTCGACTTCACCGGTACGTCCCCGCAGCTCCCCACGAACTTCAACGCGCCCTTCGCGGTGGTCAACGCCGCCGTCCTGTACGTCTTCCGCACCCTGGTGGCCGAGGACATCCCGCTCAACGACGGCTGTCTGCGCCCGCTGCGCATCGTCGTGCCGCCGGGCTCCCTGCTCGCCCCCGAGCCGCCTGCGGCCGTCGTCGCGGGGAACGTCGAGACCTCACAGGCCATCACCGGCGCCCTGTACGGCGCCCTGGGCGTCCAGGCCGAGGGCTCGGGGACGATGAACAACGTCACTTTCGGCAACGACCGCCACCAGTACTACGAGACGGTGGCCTCGGGATCCGGGGCGGGCGACGGCTTCGACGGGGCGTCCGTCGTCCAGACCCACATGACCAACTCCCGGCTCACCGACCCCGAAGTGCTCGAATTCCGCCTGCCGGTGCTGCTCGAAGAGTTCTCGGTGCGCCGGGGCAGCGGAGGCACCGGTACGTGGCACGGCGGGGACGGAGCGGTGCGCCGCATCCGCTTCCGTGAGTCGATGACGGTGTCCACGCTCTCGCAGCACCGCAGGGTGGCGCCGTACGGCATGGCGGGCGGCGGCCCCGGAGCGCTCGGCACAGGCCGCGTGGAGCGCGCCGACGGCAGCGTCCAGGCGCTGGACGGCAGCGACTTCGCGGACGCGGGCCCCGGCGACGTACTCGTGATCGAAACCCCGGGCGGCGGCGGATACGGTCCGGCCCCGCGCGACACCCCGGCAACCAGCGACACCACTGACGCAACCGATCCAGGAGAAGCGAGCGATGATCTTCAAGCGTTCTGAGCGCGGCAAAGCCCCCGTCGAGCCGGTCACGCTGAAGATCCTGGTGGCGGGCGGCTTCGGCGTGGGCAAGACGACCCTCGTCGGCGCCGTCAGCGAGATCAAGCCGCTGCGCACCGAGGAGCTGCTCAGCGAGGCGGGCCGCCCGGTCGACGACACCAGCGGCGTCTCGGGCAAGCACACCACCACCGTCGCCATGGACTTCGGCCGGATCACGCTCCGCGAGGACCTGGTCCTCTACGTCTTCGGCACCCCGGGCCAGGACCGCTTCTGGTTCCTCTGGGACGAGCTGGCCACCGGAGCGCTCGGCGCCGTGGTCCTCGCCGACACCCGCCGCCTGGAGGACTGCTTCGCGGCCGTCGACTACTTCGAGCGCCGCTCCATACCCTTCGTCGTGGGCGTCAACTGCTTCGAGGGCGCGTCCCGTTACCCCGCCGACGCCGTGCGCCAGGCGCTCGACCTCGACCCCGGCGTCCCCGTGGTGATGTGCGACGCGCGCGAGCGGCAGTCCGTCAAGGAAGTGCTCATCGGAGTGGTCCAGCACGCGATGGCGACCGCCGCCGCGGCCAGGGAGCCCGCGACCACGTGAGCGCCTGAGCGCGTGCACCTGAGAGCGTGAACACCTGAGAGCGTGAACACCCGAGCGCGTGAACACCTGAGTGCGTGAACACCTGAAAAACCACGGCCCGTACCCCCGCCGACCGGGGTACGGGCCGTGGTCATCCTCGGCCAGGCCCTCGGCTCAGCTCGCGCCGTCCTCGTGCCAGCCGAAGCTCCGCTCCACCGCCTTGTGCCAGTTGTGGTACTCGCGCTCGCGGGACTCCGTGTCCATCGCGGGCGTCCACTCGACGTCCTGCTGCCAGTGCGCCTTCAGCTCGTCCAGGTCGTTCCACACGCCGGTCGCAAGACCGGCGGCGTACGCGGCGCCCAGACATGTCGTCTCGGAGACCTTCGGCCGGATCACCGGCACCCCGAGGACGTCCGCCTGATGCTGCATCAGCAGATTGTTCTTGGTCATGCCGCCGTCCACCTTCAGGGTCCGCAGCTGCACCCCGGAGTCCTGGTACATGGCGTCGACGACCTCACGGGTCTGCCAGCTGGTCGCCTCCAGGACGGCACGCGCCAGATGCGCCTTGGTCACGTACCGGGTGAGCCCGGTGACGACCCCGCGCGCGTCGGAGCGCCAGTAGGGCGCGAAGAGGCCGGAGAACGCCGGCACGATGTACGCGCCGCCGTTGTCGTCCACGCTCGCCGCCAGGGGCTCGATCTCGTCGGCGCTGCGGATGATGCCGAGCTGGTCGCGGAACCACTGCACCAGGGCGCCGGTGATGGCGATCGCGCCTTCCAGGCAGTAGACGGGCGCATCGGAGCCGATCTTGTAGCCCATGGTGGTGAGCAGCCCGTTCTTCGAGGGGACGGGCCGGTTGCCGGTGTTGAGCAACAAGAAGCTGCCGGTTCCGTACGTGTTCTTGGCCGTCCCCGTCTCGTAGCAGGCCTGCCCGAAGATGGCCGCCTGCTGGTCGCCGAGGGCGGAGGCGACCGGCACTCCGGAGAGCTGCCCCACCGCCGTGCCGTAGACCTCGGCCGATGACCTGATCTCCGGCAGGATCGCCTCGGGGACGTTCATCGCGGCCAGGATCGACTGGTCCCACTGGAGGGTGGCCAGATTCATCAGCATGGTGCGCCCGGCGTTGGTGACGTCCGTGACGTGCACGCCGCCTTCCGTGCCGCCGGTGAGGTTCCAGATCAGCCAGGAGTCGATCGTGCCGAAGGCTATCTCGCCGCGCTCGGCGCGGGCCCGCAGACCGGGCACGTTGTCGAGCAGCCAGGCCGCCTTGGGCCCGGAGAAGTAGCTGGCGAGGGGCAGCCCTGTCTGCTCCCGGAACCTGTCCTGGCCGTCCGCGCCGCCCAGTTCGTTGCAGAGCGCCGACGTCCGCGTGTCCTGCCAGACGATGGCGTTGTGCACGGGCTTGCCCGTGGCGCGGTCCCACAGGACCGTCGTCTCGCGCTGGTTGGTGATGCCGAGCGCGCTGACCTGGTCGGCGCGGAGCCCGGCCTTGGCGATCGCTCCCGCGACCACGGCCTGCACCTTGGACCAGATCTCGGTGGCGTCGTGCTCCACCCACCCCGGCTTCGGGAAGATCTGGCGGTGTTCGCGCTGGTCGACGGCGACGATCTCGCCCGCGTGATTGAAGATGATGCAGCGGCTTGAGGTGGTGCCCTGGTCGATGGCGGCGACGAACTTCTCGGAGTTGTCCGGCATGGCTACCCCTTGAGTCAGAAGGCTACGTGGTAGATGAGGCCTGCGAGCGCTCCGCCGACCAGGGGCCCGGCCACGGGGATCCAGGCGTAACTCCAGTCGGACGTGCCCTTGTTCGGGATCGGCAGGAACGTGTGCACGATGCGCGGGCCCAGGTCACGGGCAGGGTTGATGGCATAGCCGGTGGGCCCGCCGAGCGAGAGGCCGATGCCGACCACCAGGAACGCCACGATCAGCACGAGCGTGCCGGACTCGCCGAGGCCCTTGTTGAGGCCGAAGGCGAGCAGCGGAAGCACCAGGGCGATGGTCCCGATGACCTCGGTGAGGAGGTTGGCGACCGGGTTACGGATCTCGGGGATGGTCGAGAAGATGCCGAGGGTGGGCGTCGGCTGGTCCACGCTCCGGCCGTCGTTCGTCTTGCCGCGCGGGACGTTGGCGTTGAACTGCGCGAAATAGACGAGATACGCGAGTGCGGCGCCGAGCATGGCCCCGATCATCTGCCCGAGCACGTAGACCCAGACCTTGCCCCACTCGCCCGTGTCGACGGCGATGCCGAGCGTGACGGCGGGGTTGAGGTGACCGCCGGAGAGCGGCGCGGCGGTGTACGCGCCCGCCATCACGCCGAAGCCCCATCCGAAAGCGATGACGATCCATCCGGAGGCCTTGGCCTTCGAATAGTTCAAGGTGACGGCGGCACATACGCCGGCGCCGAAGAGAATCAGGATCGCGGTGCCGATGATCTCACCGACGAAGATGTCCCCATTCGAGTACATGGCGGCTCCTAGGGCCTCGCCCGGGGCGGGTGGCCCCGGCTACTCCGTGCTGGGTGCGTTCCACGACTACTGCCTGGCCGTGCCCGGTGACTTCAGCCGAAGGCAGGGGTGTCCCGCGCCCCGCCCGGCTTCCATGGCGAGCGTGCCGTCGCAGTCGAATCGCCCAGAGGGGGATGACCCGCTGAACAGGCCCTTCGTGCAGACCCTTCGCGCGTACAGGGGCCCTGAATGGCGCGGAGCCGAAGTGCGGCGATGCCGACTGACACCGGAAGTGTTCACCGGTGGTGATGGAGCGTCAAGGTCGCGGACGGCAACGGTTAACCGGCGTGAGCGCTTCCCCCACGACACACCCCCGGTCTTCCCCCGTGACAAGCCGTACAGGACCGGTGACAGCACTCAGCGCACGGCGACGACCGAGGAACCGTGCCCGAAGAGACCTTGATTCGCGGTGATGCCCGCGCGCGCCCCCGCCACCTGACGCGACCCTGCCGTGCCCCTCAACTGCCAGGTCAGTTCGCAGACTTGGGCAATGGCCTGAGCCGGAACGGCCTCTCCGAAGGAGGCGAGCCCGCCACTGGGGTTGACCGGTATGCGCCCGCCGGGAGCGGTCGCGCCCTCCCGCAGCAGCTTGGCCCCCTCTCCCTCACCGCAGAGGCCCAGGTCCTCGTACCACTGCAGTTCGAGCGCCGTCGACAGGTCGTAGACCTCCGCGAAGGAGAGTTCGTCGGGCCCGATGCCCGCTTCTTCGTACGCCGCGCGTGCGATGGAGGCGCGGAACGTCCCGTCGGCCGGGTCCACGGCGGCCGCGGAGTCCGTCGCGATGTCCGGCAGGTCGAGGACGGTGGTCGGATACGTCGGCGTCACCGTGGACACGGCCCGGATGCGCACGGGGCTGGTCGCGCCGCGGCGCCGCGCGAACTCCATGCTGGAGAGCACGAGCGCCGCGGCGCCGTCGGAGGTCGCGCAGATGTCGAGCAGCCGCAAGGGGTCGGCGACGACGGCCGATGCGGCCACGTCATCGGCGGTGACGGTCTTTCGGTAGCGCGCGTTCGGATTGAGCGCCCCCGACGCCGCGTTCTTCACCTTGACCTGGGCGAAGTCCTCCAGCGTGTCGCCGTGCACCGCCATCCTGCGGCGGGCGTACAGGCCGAAGTACGTGGGGTTGGTGGCGCCCAGGACGCGGAACCGCAACCAGTCGGGGTCGTCGTGCCGGTCACCTCCCGCGGGCCGGAAGAACCCCTTGGGCGCGGCGTCGGCCCCGACCACCAGGACGACGTCGGCGAGGCCCGCGAGGATCTGCGTACGTGCCGTGTTGATCGCCTGGGCCCCGGACGCGCACGCCGCGTACACGCTCGTGACCCGCGCGCCCTGCCAGCCGAGCGCCTTGGCGAAGGTCGCCCCGGCGACATATCCGGGATAGCCGCCGCGCACCGTGTCCGCGCCGACGATCGAGCCCACGTCGCGCCACTCGACCCCGGCGTCGGCGAGCGCCGCGCGGGCCGCCGCGGTCCCGTACTCGATGAAGCTCCGGCCCCACTTGCCCCACGGGTGCATGCCCGCGCCGAGCACCGCCACCTCGCCGGTCATGCGCCCACCCCCACAGGCCGCCAGTGCCACGTCGTCCAGGTCGTCGCTGAGTCCCCGTCGGCCTCATCGGCCTCTTCGAGCACGCCGGGGACGACCTCCACCTCCATGCCGACCTCCAGATCGGCGGTGGTGACCCCCGGAACCGCCTGGCCGAGCACCACCATGCGCTCCGCCTCCAGCTCCACTGCGATCAACGCGTAGGGCTGCCAGGGAAGTTCCGGATCGGAGGCGTAGGGCGCGGGCGGCCGGTAGCGGCTGTCCGTGTACGACCAGACGCGGCCGCGCGGGGAGAGCGGCACCTCGTCGAGGTCACCGCCCGAGCAGCCGGGATTGCGGCAGAAGCCGTCCTCGCGGGGGAAGAAGACACTGGCGCAGGCCGAGCAGCGTGTGCCCAGAAGGCGGAAGTTGTCTCCCTCCCCGGCGAACCAGTCGGCCACCACGGGAGTACGCGTACGCGACAAGGCTCCTCCACGACACTGGATCTGACGGAACGTCAGAAGTGTGCCACGGGCAACCGGATCGCGTCAGTAGTGCGGCACTCGCTACTTCCCGCCCAGCGAGCGGCGCGTCACGGGAAAGTCGAAGTAGGTGTCGGGGAAGAGCTCGGGCTTGTACGTGAAGTGCCACCACTCCTCAGGAAGGTTCGCGAAGCCGACCTTGGTCAGCGCGCCCCGCAGCAGATCGCGGTTGGCGCGCTGCTTCCCGGTGATCCGGGGGGCGTCCGTGTGGGAGAGGGTGTCGAAACAGTCGAAGCCCGTCCCCATGTCCACGGAGTTGTCCGGGAACCGCTCGGCCTTGGGCCCGAAGCAGGGCTTGAGTTCCTCGCCGGGAACGTACGGACGTGTCGGCAGGGCGGGCAGCTTCACGACCGTCAGATCGAGCGTCGAGCCGCGGCTGTGCCCGGACTTCGCCGCGATGTAGCCGTCCTCGAACAACCGCGACTTGTCGACATGGAGATAGAACTCGGCCTTCATGCGTACGTCGCCGAGATCCTCGGCCCAGCGCACGAACTGGTCCACTGCCCGCTGCGGCCGGTAACAGTCGTACACCTTCAGGGAGTAGCCCTTGCGCAGCAGCGTGCGCTGAGCCTTGTGCAGTGCCTTCGCCGCGGGCTCCGTGAGGATGCACATCGGCTTCTTGTAGCCGTCGATGGGCTCGCCCACGAAGTTGTGCGGCGTGACGTAGCGCATCTCCTGGATGATCGTCGGGTCGACGTCGCGCAACGCGACGTACTCATCCGGCGCCTTGGGCTCGGGCTTGGCGTGGGCGGGCGCGGGGGCGGCGGCCACGGCCACGAGGGCGGTGGCGGTGACGGCGAGATTCCGCAGGGCGGGGGCAAGTCCTGTCATGAACCCTGCATTTATCAGGATCCGGCCCCGGAGGGAAAGACCGTCACCGGAGTGATCGGACGGGTGATCGGATACAGTCCGCGGCGTGTCCGCATCACAGCACCACGCCGACCCCGCCCCGGGCTCCCACTGTTCGAGCTGCGGGACGCCCTACGGGGAGCACGTTTCCGCCTGGCCCCGCACCTGCGCGGCCTGCGGAACGGTGGCCTACCGCAATCCGCTGCCCGTAGCGGTGGCCGTGCAGCCCGTGTACGACACCAAGGGCACCGCCCTCGTCGTCGTGACCCGGACCATCGCCCCCGCGCGCGGGGGAGTGGTCCTGCCCGGAGGGTTCATCGACGACCGGGAGGACTGGCGGGACGCCGTCGTCCGCGAGCTCAAGGAGGAGACCGGCATCAGCGCGGCGAGCCGCGACGTCCGCCTCGCGGAGGCGCTCAGCGCACCCGACGGATACCTGCTGCTCTTCGGGGTCCTGCCCGAGCGCCCGGTGGCCGAGCTGCCGGACCCCGCCCCGACGGACGAGACCGAAGGCTGGCACCTGCTGCACCGCCCGGCCGAACTGGCCTTCCCGCTGCACACGTCGGTGGTGCGCGCCTGGTTCGAAGGGCGCTACATCTGAGGCTGCGGCAGCCCCCGCACCGTCACCGGCAGCCCGACCTCACCCGCGGCCTCCTCGCCGTCCCGGCCGTCCCGCTCGACCACCACGCGACCGCCGACCCACCGCGCGGTGAACCGCTCGATCTCCGGCTCCTCCCAGCCGTCACCCGCGTCCGCGACCACCAGGCCGCCGCCCGTACGCCCCGGGGCGGGCGCCCACACCTCCAGCTCGATCCCGCCGTCGGTTCCCCGCACCGGCAGCACCGCGCCGGCCCGCGCGAGCACCGGGATCCGGGACAGCGGCGCCTCCAGGAGCACATGGGCGGGGCCCTCGTACGCCTGGCCGGTCGCCGTGTCGTACCAACGTCCCGGTGGCAGCCGCACCGTACGGCGAACGGCCCCCGGCTCGAACACCGGCGCCACCAGCAGACAGTCCCCCAGCAGGAACGCGTCCTCGCAGTCACGCAGCGCACGGTCCTCAGGATTGCCCCACCACAAGGGCCGCACGTACGGCGTACCCGTACGCCGCGCCAGATGCGCGAGCGTCACGAAGTACGGCAGCAGCCGCCTGCGTTCGACGAGCGCCACGCGCGCGTGCTCGAGCACATCGGGACCGAACTCCCAGGGCTCCCTGCGCCCGGCCCGCAGCGCGGCATGCGTACGGAACAGCGGCAGACACGAACCGAGCTGGAACCACCGCAGATACAGCTCCGGCGACGGGCTCCCGTCGAACCCGCCCACATCAGGACCCGAGTACGGCACGCCGCACAGCCCCAGGCCGAGCACCAGCGACAGGGACGCACGCAACCCCGGCCACCCCGTGGCCACATCCCCGGACCACGTCCCTCCGTAGCGCTGCATTCCCGCCCACCCGGAGCGCGAGAAGACGAACGGCCGCTCCTGGGGATGCAGTTCGCACAGCCCCTCGTACCCGGCACGGGCCATGCCCAGGCCGTACACGTTGTGCGCCTCACGGTGGTCGCCGCCGCGCCCCTCCAGGGCGTGCCGGGCCGAGCGGGGCAGCGTCGGCTCCCCGAAGGCGGCGAAGGACACCGGCTCGTTCATGTCGTGCCAGAAACCCGCGAACCCCTGGGCCAGCCGCTCCTTGTAGAGGCCGCCCCACCACGCCCGCACCCGCGCGTCCGTGAAGTCCGGATACACCGCCTGGCCCGGCCAGACGACCCCGTGCACCGTCCGCCCCGCGGCGTCCCGCACGAAGGCGTCCGTCGCCCTGCCGCTGTCGTAGACCTCATTGCCCGGCTCGGCCTTCACCGCGGGGTCCACGATCGACACCAGGCGCACGCCGTCGGCGAGCAACTCGTCGGCCAGCTGCGGCAGATGGGGATAGGTCTCCTTGTCGACGGTGAACACCTGGTGCGCTTCGTAGTGATCGATGTCCAGATGGACGGCGTCCAGCGGCAGCCCCCGCTCCCGATATCCCGCGACGATCCGCCGCACCTCCTGCTCACCGCCGAAGCCCCACCGCGCGTGATGGTGCCCGAGCGCCCACGTGGGAGGCAGCGCGGGCGGACCGGTGAGCGAGGCCCAGGTGTGCAGCACGCGCGCGGGGGTGCCCACGATGACCCAGCACCGCAGCGGCCCCCCGTCCATGCGCACCTCGCACGCGCCCGCCCTGTCGTGCCCGGAACCGGCGCCCTCCTCGCCCTCGCGCACCGTCACGGAGCCGTCCCACGTGTTGTCGTGGAACACCAGATGACAGCCGACGTCGGCCACCACGAGCTGCACGGGCATGGTGATGTACAAGGGACCGTCACCCGGCCCGAACGAACCCCCCGGATCGGTGTTCCACATGCGGTACGTCCCGTTCGGCAGCCGCGGCCCCCGCGCGCGGCCCCCCAGCCCGAAGAACCGCGCGTCCGCCGCCACTTGCGAGCGCTGCGACCAGTGCCCCGCGCCCCCGTCGACCGGCTCCCACCAGCGCGGCGGCAGATCACGGCGCAGCATCAGACCACCGGGCGTGCGCAGCTCCACGGCGCCGAGCCGCGAGACGACCACCGTCGCCCGCTCCGACACCACCCGCCAGCCGCCCTCCTTGTCGGGTTCGAGGACGGCCCGCGGGTCCGCCTCGGGACTCCCGCTGACGAGCGCGTACGAAGGATCGGGCTCCGCACCGTCCCAGCCCCAGAAGATGGCCCCGCCCGTCGTGACCCGCACCCGCAGCTCGGAACGGGCGAACCGCACCACCCCGCCACCGGGCCCCGGCTCCACACCCGTCACCGGGCCGGGCATCCGCGCGCGCTCGACACCCCGGGGGGCGAGCCCGACCGCGTCCGCCCGCCGCCTGCGCCAAGATGACCGCACCGCACGCAACCCCTGCGCCGTACCGACCAAGCTGACAGCCTTCATCGAACGCACCAGGTCACGACCGTTCATGCTGCTCACCCTGCCACCGAAGAAGCCGCGCGTGTGGATCGTTCAACTGCCGTTCACCTGGGGTGACGGCACATAGTCGCCACGCCGACTGTGTGAGGCACACCCTGGTGTCGAAATCGATCACGTGGCATCGTCCCTGTCAGCCGTGTCGCGCGCACAATCCAGCACGCGCGCACCACACACGCATACGACGCGTACAGCCCGGGAGCCGCCCCAATGTCCTCAGCGAACCCCTCGCCGCTCTGGCAGCCCGACCAGGAACGGATCGCCGCCGCGCAGGTCACGCGCTTCCAGGCCTGGGCCGCCGAACACCACGGAGCACCCGCCGACGGCGGCTACGCGGCACTGCACCGCTGGTCCGTGGATGAACTGGACACGTTCTGGAAAGCGGTCACCGACTGGTTCGACGTGCGGTTCTCCACGCCCTACGCGCGCGTACTCGGCGACCGCTCGATGCCGGGCGCCGAGTGGTTCCCCGGAGCCACGCTCAACTACGCCGAACACGCACTGCGCGCCGCCGAAGACCCCACGCGCATGAGCGACCCGGCCCTCCTGCATGTTGACGAGACCCATGAGCCGGCCACCGTGACCTGGGGTGAGCTGCGCCGCCAAGTCGGCTCCCTGGCTGCGGAGCTGCGCGGACTCGGCGTGCGCCCCGGAGACCGCGTCAGCGGCTACGTCCCCAACATCCCCCAGGCCGTCGTCGCCCTCCTGGCCACCGCGGCCGTCGGCGCCGTCTGGACCTCCTGCGCCCCGGACTTCGGCGCACGCAGCGTCCTCGACCGCTTCCAGCAGGTCGAACCGGTCGTCCTGTTCACCGTCGACGGCTACCGCTACGGCGGCAAGGAGCACGACCGCCGCGACGCCGTCGCCGAGCTGCGCCGCGAACTGCCCACCCTGCGCGCCGTCGTCCACATCCCGCTCCTTGGCACCGAAGCCCCCGAAGGCGCCCTGGAATGGGCCGCCCTCACCGCATCGGACACGGCCCCCGTCTTCGAACCGGTCCCGTTCGACCACCCCCTGTGGGTGCTCTACTCGTCCGGCACGACGGGCCTGCCCAAGGCCATCGTCCAGTCCCAGGGCGGCATCCTGGTCGAACACCTCAAGCAGCTGGGCCTGCACTGCGACCTGGGCCCCGACGACCGCTTCTTCTGGTACACGTCCACCGGCTGGATGATGTGGAACTTCCTCGTCTCCGGCCTCCTCACCGGCACCACGATCGTCCTCTACGACGGCAGCCCCGGCTATCCCGACACCGGCGCACAATGGCGCATCGCCGAACGCACGAAGGCCACCCTCTTCGGCACATCGGCGGCGTACGTCATGGCCTGCCGCAAGGCGGGCGTGCACCCGGCCCGCGACTTCGACCTCTCCAGCATCCAGTGCGTCGCCACCACGGGCTCCCCGCTGCCGCCCGACGGATTCCGCTGGCTGCACGACGAGTTCGAGGACACCCCCGGCGGCCTCTGGATGGCCTCGGTCAGCGGTGGCACGGACGTCTGCTCCTGCTTCGCCGGAGCCGTACCGACCCTGCCCGTCCACATCGGCGAGCTCCAGGCCCCCGGCCTCGGCACGGACCTGCAGGCCTGGGACCCCCAGGGCAAGCCCCTGATCGGCGAGGTCGGCGAGCTCGTGGTCACCAACCCGATGCCGTCCATGCCGATCCACTTCTGGAACGACCCGGACGGCAGCCGCTACCACGACAGCTACTTCGACACCTACCCCGGCGTCTGGCGCCACGGCGACTGGATCACCGTGACCTCGCACGGCTCGGTCGTCATCCACGGCCGCTCCGACTCCACGCTCAACCGCCAAGGCGTACGCATGGGCTCGGCCGACATCTACGAAGCCGTCGAACGCCTCCCGGAGATCCGCGAATCCCTCGTCATCGGCGTCGAACAGCCCGACGGCGGCTACTGGATGCCCCTCTTCATCCACCTCGCCCCCGGCGCCACCCTCGACGACGGCCTCCGCGAACGCATCAAGCAGACGATCCGCGCACAGCTCTCCCCGCGCCACGTCCCCGACGAGGTCATCGAAGTCCCCGGCATCCCGCACACCCTCACCGGCAAGCGCATCGAGGTCCCGGTCAAGCGGCTGCTCCAGGGCACCGCACTGGACAAGGCGGTCAACCCCGGCTCGGTGGACAACCTCGACCTGCTCCGCTTCTACGAGGAACTGGCCCGCAAGCGCTCCTGATTCCCCGCCCAGCGGCCGTTGTCAGTGCTCCCCATTACTCTGAGTGAGCATTGATCGACGGATCGCAGGGGGAATCATGGCTCGCACCCAACACACCACCATGCGACGCGCACTGCGCCGCGAAGTCGCCGGAACCATCGGCCTGTTGGCCGACGAGGACGACTTCGCGGCGATGCGCCGCTACCGCACCTTCACCTTCGACGACCACAAGACCTACCTCCGGCAGGCCGAAGGCCTCCTCAGGTCACTCGCCTCCGAGGGCGGGCACACCGCCATCGCGCTCTTCGACCCGGAGGAGTACGAGGAATACTGCGCCGAGGCCGGCCTGGACCCGGACGCCCCGGCAAGCCGCACCCGCTTCACCGCGGAGCTCGCCGCCATCGGACCCACCGTGCCGTACGACGGCCAGCCCCTCTCCGCTCTCCTCCCCGACCTCGTCGACGAGGCGGTCCGCCAGGCCACCTGGGAGTACGCGACGATGCTCCTGGCCCGCCTTGGCACCTGCGCCGTCTGCGGCGAGGACATCGGCCGAGCCGCCTTCGGCCGGGCCGCGGACCTGCTCGTCCAACTGCTCGACACCTCAGGACCCGGCACCCGCCACCTCGTCTGCAGCGTGCCCGCCACCCCGGAGACACTCCTCGCCGCACTGCACGCCGCGCAGGACACCGAGGGCAACGCCGAGCTCGACGAGACCGAAGCCCTGGAGTTCACCACGGTCCTCGCCGTCGGGATCGCCACCCACAGCGCCGCGGGCCTGGTCATGCGCACCACCGCGGACGGCAGGCCCGACCGCGTCCAGGGCTGGCGCCTGCACGGCGAGCGACTGCTGCCCCTCACCGCCGCCGAGGTCTTCGACGCCTACTGCACCGACGCGGTCTCAGGAGACCTCGTCGCCCCGGAATCCGGCGTCGACTACTGCGCCGCACCACCCATCGGGGACGACGCACCCGACGGAGGGCACCGGCACTGAACGCCGAGGGGCGCCCCACCCATGCCGGATGGAGCGCCCCTCACACACCTGATTCCTGCTACTCGCCGGACAGCACCGCCTGCGCGGCCTTCCGCGCTTCCTCGGCGCTGTCCGCGGCACGCGCCGCGGCCGCCGCACGCTCGCACTGAGCCAGCGTGTACTTGCCCAGCGTCGCCCGCACGTAAGGAATGGACGCCGCACCCATCGACAGGGAGGTGACGCCGAGACCGGTCAGCACACACGCGAGCAGCGGGTCGGACGCAGCCTCGCCACAGACACCACAGCTCTTGCCCTCGGCCCGTGCCGCATCGGCGGACAGCGCGACCAGGTCGAGCAGCGCGGGCTGCCACGGGTCCTGCAGCCGGGACACGGCGCCCACCTGACGGTCGGCCGCGAAGGCGTACTGCGCGAGGTCGTTGGTGCCGAGCGAGAGGAACTCGACCTCCTGGAGAATCGAGCGCGCCCGCAGCGCGGCCGACGGAATCTCCACCATGGCACCGAACTTCGCCTGCAGCCCCGCCTCGCGGCACGCGTCGGCGAACGCCTTGGCGTCGATGCGGTCGGCGACCATCGGCGCCATGACCTCGAGGTAGACCGGCAGCCCTTCCACGGCCTTGGCCAGCGCCGTCAGCTGTGTACGCAGCACGTCGGGGTGCTCCAGCAGCGACCGCAGCCCACGCACGCCGAGCGCCGGGTTCGGCTCATCGCCGGGCGTCAGGAAGTCGAGCGGCTTGTCGGCACCCGCGTCCAGGACACGTACGACGACGCGCCCCTCGGGGAAGGCCTCGAGCACCTTGCGGTACGCGTCGACCTGCTTCTCCTCCGACGGCGCCTTGGTGCTGTCGTCGAGGAAGAGGAACTCGGTCCGGAAGAGACCGACACCCTCGGCCCCGGCCTCCACCGCGGCCGGCACGTCCGCGGGACCGCCGACGTTGGCGAGCAGCGGCACCTTGTGCCCGTCGGACGTCGCACCGGGACCGGTCGAAGCGGCGAGCGCGGCCTTGCGCTCGGCGGCCGAGGCCTCGAGCTGGCTGCGCTTCTCCGCGCTCGGCTCGACGAAGATCTCACCGGTGCTGCCGTCCACGGCGACCACGGTGCCCTCGGCCAGCTCACCGGCACCCGGCAGAGCGACAATCGCGGGCACACCGAGCGCCCGCGCGAGAATCGCGCTGTGACTGGTCGGCCCACCCTCCTCGGTGACGAAGCCGAGCACCAGCGCGGGGTCGAGCAGAGCCGTGTCCGCAGGCGCGAGGTCGCGCGCGATCAGGACGTAGGGCTCGTCGCTGTCCGGCACACCGGGCATCGGAACCCCGAGAAGCCGGGCGACGATACGATTCCGCACGTCGTCGAGGTCAGCGACGCGACCGGCCATGTACTCGCCGGCGCCCGCGAGCAGCTCGCGGTAGTGGGAGAACGCGTCGTAGATCGCGCGCTCCGCCGAGCTGCCGACGGTGACGCGCCGGTCGACGTCGGCCATGAGCTCGGGGTCCTGGGCGATCATGGCCTGCGCCTCGAGCACATGCTGTGCCTCGCCACCGGCCAGATTGCCGCGCGCATTGAGATCGGCAGCCACAGCTTCCACCGCCTGGCGGGCGCGCCCCTGTTCGCGCTCCGCTTCCTCCGCGGGAATCTGCTTGGCAGGCGGCTCGAGCACCGCCGTCCCCATGTGCCGAACTTCGCCGATCGCCACCCCGTGGCTCACGCCGACGCCTCGCAGCGTTGTCTCCATTTCACCCGTCTCCGATAGAGCGACGGGCCCAGCCGCCGCGGTGGATGTCCTAGCTGCCGTCAGGGACGGCGATGACGTCACTTCCAGCTGAAGAGAGAGTCCCCAGCCTTTACGTCGCCATCCTCCACGAGGCCGGAGAGGGACTCGGCAGTGGCCTCGAGTGCCACGATCGGACAGACCGGAGACTTGCCGGCCGCCTCGACGGCCGCGGGGTCCCAGCGCACGATGGCCTGACCGCGCTGAACGGTGTCCCCCTTGTTGACGAGCAGCTCGAAGCCCTCGCCGTTGAGCTGGACGGTGTCGATGCCCAGGTGCGTCAGCACGCCGTGCCCCTGGTCGTCGACGACCACAAAGGCATGGGGATGGAGCGAGACGACGATGCCGTCGACGGGGGCGATAGCCTCGGAGGGCTCGCGCACGGGGTCGATGGCGGTGCCCGGTCCGACCATCGCGCCGGAGAAGACGGGGTCCGGTACTGCAGAGAGCCCAATGGCGCGTCCGGCAAGCGGGGACGTCACGCTGGTCATGGCAAGCCTCCCAGGGGGTGGAGATTCGTAGCCGCCGTCACTGCCTGTCCTGGACGACGCACTGTTCTGAAGAGTAAGTCATAAAAAGTCCCGGTTCCGCGCGAGAGGTCCCGGATGACTGAGTAGGGGCACTGCACAAACGATTTGCGCCCGCCCAACGCCCCATGTACAGTCGGACTCCTGCCTGAGGCAAGCGACGCGATCAAGCGTCCGGACTCGGCGGCATCTATCAAGTCAGATCCTAATCCCTGGGTCCGCTTCTGCGTGCTCGCAGTCGAGTGGTCAGGGAGCCGAGAAAGTCCTGATAGAGTTTGGAACCGCCGGAAAGGGAAACGCGAAAGCCGAAAGGCCGGAGCGGAAACCTGAAAGGCACCGAGGAAAATCGGACACGAAAGAGTCTGATAGAGT
>NZ_JBEYTL010000020.1:1746-157966 GCF_040643025.1 Streptomyces sp. NPDC047525 | reverse complement strand
GAAAAGCTCAACGGCTACACCATCAGCTAACCCCCAACCAGGGCCGGGCGGCCCCACCCCCCCTCCACCGGGGCCGCCCGGCCCCACCCCCCACACAGCAGGCCCACCGACAATCAGCTCTTGGAGACCGCCATGATCTCCTTCGCACCGATGATGACCCCGCGCGGACTCCGTCGATTCGACTGCTGCCCTGGCCACAACCCGCGCTCCTACGACCATGGGCGTGAGCGCGCTGTCGAGAAGCGCGAGTGGCGCCGCGACCCGGACTCCACGATTCCGAGTCGTTTCCAGCCCGGTCGTGAGAGGGCAGCCGCCCACTTGTAGCAATCAGACGTCGAACGTGAAACGCCAGTCCCCTCACCGCCAGTTCGCGCCTTCTCGCCGAGCACTACAACTCCGAGCCGTGTCAGGCGCTCCAGTCTGCGCGCCGCGGACGGACCGAAATGCACGACCAAGTAACCCACCAGACCGGACCGGGCGCCCCTAACCCCTGAGCTGGGGCGACCCAACGTCCCCAGACCAGGGGACCAACCGCCGAGCGCAAGGGCTGACCCGAGCCCCTGAAGAACGAGATGAGGTCACCGGAATGACATTCGAGGAGTGGGCAGAGCGCCTGGACGCGATTTACGTGGCTGGAGCACAGAACGAGTGGCGCGACGAGGACAAAGCTGCGTGGGACGAGGCCATGCAGGAGATGCGGGTCGAGTTTCCGTACCTCACGCTTACGTGGATGAATCCGGAGTGCGGCTGCTGCACGCTGGACAGCCCGGCGTTGCTCGCCTTCGACGACCCTCGGGGCCCTGGCATGTTCGAACTGCTCTACCCGACATTCCGTCCTACACACACCTTCCACCTGGGTTGACTCGGTTCCTGATGACTGGCTCCGCCCCGACCCTGAGGCGGAGGTCGATGGTGGGGACCTGGTCGAGGCAGTGAAGGACATGTTCACCGGTCTCGGTCTGGACGTCGCCGACCCTGATTCCCAGGTCGACATGCCTGCCGACCACAACGTGTTCACCGTGTTCGGGCTGAGCTGCGATCACAGCGACGAGCTGTACGTGGCCAGTGTCATTCCAGGTGAGCACGCTACGGCAGTCGTCGAACTGAACCGCAGTGAAGACCACTTCGGCCGCTACGCCCACGCCGTCTCGGCCGAGTCCGCCGATGCGGCCGTCGGCCGCGCCCGCAGCCTCGGCGAGGAAGGCGACCCGGCCGGGGCCACCGACCGGGTCTCCCTGTAGCAGCCCGAGACATGGCAGGACGGTCCTCAGAAGGGGCCGTCGCGCCTGCCCATGACACTCCCACGCCCGAGAGAGGTGACGGCCTTGTTCTACTTGATGAAATGCCCCTGTTGTGGCGGCCCGGCGATGTTTCACGAACTGGAGCGGCACACCGCCCCGAGCCTCTTAATCGATCCTGAGACGGGCTTGCCGCCTGGCATCTCTCCCGAGGGCCACCATGTGGCCGCGTCATCAGAGGCCACAGCCAGAGCCCGCAGGCGGCCCCTGTGCCGCTCGTGTATCGATGACATCGAGGCCGGTGGCGCGGTGACCTTCTCTGTTCGCCTGACAGGCAAACAGACCGCTATGGCTCTCGCATCCGAAATGCCCCTCCTCGACGATGACGGCCGGGGGATGGCCGTCCTCTGTCCGTCTGCCGGGTGCGGTGCGGTCGTCGATCTGATCAATGGCCGACTCGATCGTCACTTCGTGCGCGGCCGGAAGTGCCGGATGTCGGACGTGCAGGTGGTGGTCGGTGAGGATTGAACCGAACCCTGAGGACGAAGTCGGTGTCGACGCTCGGAGTTCCTGTGGAGGCTCCACGGTGGTCTGCCCGAGCGTGGCTCTGATCGGTCTGCTTCACCGCTGCCGATGATGCGCGGTGCTTCCCCCTTCCCTTCGTGG
The DNA here is from genome assembly GCF_040643025.1 of Streptomyces sp. NPDC047525. Classification (NCBI taxonomy): domain Bacteria; kingdom Bacillati; phylum Actinomycetota; class Actinomycetes; order Kitasatosporales; family Streptomycetaceae; genus Streptomyces; species Streptomyces sp. NPDC047525. The sequence continues at coordinate 156,062 of NZ_JBEYTL010000020.1, read as the reverse complement.
GCGCCCGCAGTGGCGTTCGATGTTAGGAAGAAACGTGTCTGCTGATCTGCAGCTCCGTATCCATTCGGCTCCCGCTGGCAAGCTCGTAGCGATTCTCGACCTCATGCGCGAGCATGGGCTCCGCGGCGAGTATGAGCATGGCCCTACCGAGGCTCTCGTGCTGGGACAGGTCTATCCGCCCAGGACGCCGTGCTGGGCCTCTGCGAGGAGATCGCCGCACGGCTGGAGGAGGACGCCCCGAGCTCCGTGTTCGAGCTGTGGCAGGGCCCTCACTGGAGTGCCGATGGGCATTACCACGCGTACGTCCCGCAGTTTGGTCACTTCGAGGCTGGCTGCGATGCCGAGGGTGCCCCGCATGTCGGTGTGCACGACCTCGTCCAGAGGCTGAGCAGCAACCCGGGAGCGACGGTGGCCGACTGGATGGCGAGTGAGGGTGCCAGCGTGCTCGGCGTCGCGGTGCTCGCTGTGGTGGGCGAATACCGAGCACGGCAGTCGTCCGGCGCCTGATCCAGGCTCCCCGTAGGACCGGATCGCCGGTGCGGCGCGTCGGTGCATAGTGCCGCGGCACCGCGGTCGCCCGAGGAGTCGACCAACGCACATCTCGTCCGGGCCCTCGTCCGGTCTCCCCCAACTACGATTCACTGGAGAGCTGATCATGATGCGCATTCGTATGCGCTTCCTCGGGCGCCCTTGGGAGCGCGCCGCCGTTTGTGTCGATGTCGGAAGACGTGAAGAGGTTTTCAGCGCTCTCTTCCTCAGAGGGCTGGAGGCCGTCCCCGAACTGCGCGGGCTGACCGATGACCTGGCGGCGTACACCGTGCGCTGGGACGGCGAAGGCGTGTCGGTCTACCACTCTGATGTGGACCACCAGGCGGTCTTTCGCGCCGAGCCTGAGTACTCCGTGCAGGGGGGCGTTCCTGTCAGGACGCGGCCGCCCGAGCTGCGGTGCAAGGAGCGCGGCCACGACTTCTACCCGGCTGGGAGGGTGTTGGACAAGATTCCGGACCTGTGGGCAACGGTCTTGGAGCCGCATGAGCACACGGTGGTCCGCCTCCGCTATTTCTCCTCCTGGGGTGAGTGGTATGTCGTGGAGGTCGACGGTGCGAGCGGCGAGGCTTTCGGGTGGTCGTGCCTGGACGGAGACCGGTCGCAGGGCTGGTGGGGCTGTATCGATCTTCCGGCTCTGGAGTCGTTCTGTCCCGACGGGGATCTGTCCCGGCTGGTCGCTCGCGATCGGGAATTCACGCCCGGTGTCGCGGCGAATGTCTTGCCGGAGGGCCGTCCTCACAATCGTTGCGAGGATGCGGATTGCCTCGTGTGCCCACCCGATTTCATGGCGAAGTACGTTGCCCGACTGCGCGGAATCATCGCGGAGCACGGGTTCGCCGTTCAGGCGGTTCTGGCAGATGAGGGTTCTGCTGCTTACTGCTACACCGTCGGTCTGCACGAATCTCTGGGGTATGAGTTCGTGATGTCCGGCTTGGACGTCAGAGCGATGCAGAGCGTGCTCCACTCCGTCGTTGAGCGGTTCTCTGGATCGTCTGGTCCGGTTGCTGGAGTGGCGCTGGACGGGCTCCCCGCGAACGGATTCAAGCTGCTCATGCGTCCAGTTGATTCCCTGGAGCCCTTCTCGATGCTGCGAGCGGTGTACGGCAGGGAGGCCGCGGTGCCGTACTGGCAGGTCGTGTGGCCCGATCGTGACGGCGTCTTTCCGACTGACGCCTCTTGCTCGCTTTCACCTGGAACGCAGCCGCTTCTATAGCCCTGTTTCTGGTTTCCGATTCTTTGACCGTTCTAGGAGATACTTTCATGTGTCAGCCTGAACCATTGAATGCTTTTGATGAGTTGCGGCTCTTCCTGGATTTCGCCGTACCGCTGTGCGGCGCCGATATCGCGTACAAGCTCATGCAGTGGGAGCATCCTGTTGAGCAGGCCAAGACCTGGCTGCGCGGAGAAGCCAAGCGCGCCGGCGGCAGCTTGGGCGAGAACGGTGACGTGCTGCAGTTCAGCGACGGTCGTCCTCGGTTTGGACACGCGCAGAACCGCGTGGTCCGAACCGCAGGTGAACTTGCTCGCGGAGTGGCCGCGGCGGCGCTGCTCGCCCAGCTGGAGGGGAAGAGAGGGGTCGAGGCCTTTGGTGGCTTCTACGGTCTCACTGCCAGGCCCGCTGAGACCGACATCCCGCGTCCAGGGAGGTGAGGGCTGTGTCGTCGCTCGCGGCACTTCTCTTGTGCAGAAGCCTCGGCACGCGAAGGCCGAGGCGCGCGTGCTGGGGGGCTCGGCCTCGTGAAGGAGGCGGTCCATTGGATGTCCCGTCCTCCGGCTCCCCGCGCGGTACATCGCGTTCGCTTCCCGATCACCCGATACCAGCCAGGAGTTGACGATGTCAGAGACCACCACGCGATCCGAGCCCCGTGGCGTCGCATTCGTCCTGATCAGGATGACTGCTCAGGGCGAAGCCGCTCACCGCGCCGCAGGCGGCGAGGGCCTTCCTCCGGCCGACAGGGAGATGTACGGCGCCCTGACGGCTGCGCTGGAGACATGGCAGGGTCTCGGAACCCTCCGCCCGAGCGCACTGCTGCTCATCGAGTGGCTGGCCACCGAGTGGGCGGGATACCGAAGTCAGCTCCTTGGCCAGGATCAAGACCGGTTCGACTCCTGGCTCGGCGAGTTCGGTGACGAGGTCAGCCTGAGCCAGCGCCACGCCCACCCTGCCGGGCCCACCTGCCTGGAACTTCTCACCGTCGCCGCCTCTGCCCAATCCAGCGACAGTCCCAAGGAACATGCGGCACGGCTCGCTATTCCCTTTCTCGGCTACCTCCGCCCGGATTCCGAGCTCGAAGACGCCCGCGAGATCGCGCTGAGCTTCGCCTTGTGGGCGGGTCAGGATCTGTCCGCACTGATGCAGCACGATGCCGAGCGGATCGTCGGATACACGGAGGCACGCGCTCGCTGACAGATGTGCCGCCGGTCGCACGTTCGGTCCCTGCTGGTGAGCGTATGAGACTTGGCCGCGGGAGACCGGTGCGCCGGTGGATACTGCCGGAGTGGTGAACGATCTGAAGAGCGCGCTGGCCGCGCTGGAGGCCCACCAGCCCGGCGCTCTGCTCGGACTGCGCGAGACACAGTGGCTCGATGCGAAGGCCGCTGCGTATCAGCTCGATGCCGATCCCCGCGCGCCCGAGGAGCTCGCCAAGGATGTCGCCGCTTTCGCCAACGGGGGAGGCGGCGTCATCATCATCGGCATCGCCACCCGTATGGATAACGACGAGGAAGTCCTCGACCGCATCAGGGGCGTTGCCCCGGATACGGTGAACCTCGACCAGGTCCGTAAGGTGATCCGCGCCCGGATCACCCCCGCTCCCCGCGGGGTACGCCTCGGCTGGTCCGGCGACGGACAGGAGCGAGTGCTGTTCATCAGCGTTCCCGCGCAGCCCGCGGCCACGCTGTGCGTCGTGGCGGCGCCGACCGGGAAGCCGGGTTCCCAGCGGACGGACACTGTTGCCGTGCCGGTGCGGGACGGCGACCAGACGCACTGGTTGCCGCGCGCCGAGATCGGGGCATTGCTCTCGGCGGGCGTCCGGGCTTCCGGCATGCCGACCGCCGAGACCCTCGCCGACCTCGTGCGCCAGGCCGTTTCCGAACGCGGGCCGGGGGGAGGGCTGCGAGTCGGCCAGGGGCTCGTGGACCGCGAGCGGGAGATGCAAGAGGCATACCGTCAGTTGGCCAGGGCCGAGCTGGGGGAACCGGCGGGGGAAGCATGGAGTCACGGGACGGCCGCTCTCCAGGATCTGCACCACGGGCGCTACGGCGAGCCGGGGTGGGTGTTGTGTCTGGTGGGCGGCCGCCCGCCGGTCGTGGTCTCCGCTCCCGTCTGGCAGGCGATCGTCGAAGCCGGCCGGCACGCGCCAGGCCATGATGCGCTCGCGGCCGTGGGCTATCCCGTCCCGTACAAGAGGACAGACGGATCGTGGATGGTCGGGGCCGATGAACGAAGTGTGGATCTCGACGGCGGAGCGTGGGGTGCAGGTCGGCTGTCGCGCTCGGGGCGCGGCGTGTGGCGGTGGGAGCCTCTCCCCCACTTCAGCCTCAACCAGGGCCGCTCTGCCGAGAGCTGGGCCGCCGGCCAGACACCGGCGCTTCGCTTGCGAGCTGTGGTGAACCTGCCCTGGGCAGACCCGGGCACGTTGGAGATCACCAGACCGCGGCGCCATCAGCTCGAACAGCAGCTCCCCTACAGCGCGCTGGCCGGGGCGGTGACCACGCTGTCCAGGCGCCGGGGCACGGAACTGCCCGCTGCCGGCTGGAAGCGAGGGCCGTTCGGTAATACGGCCCGTTCCGTCAGCTACACGTGCACGATCAGCGCACCGGACTGCATCCCGGCCCTGAAGGCTGCCGCGACGCTCGCCTTGCCCACGACGACGGATTCCGCCGTGGTTGCCTGCGCGGAAGTCCTGATCGAGGACCCCGTGGCGTGGGCGAGCGCTTTAGGCATTGACCGGGGTACACAGCTCTGCTTCGACGAAGTTCAGGCCCTCTTGCTGGGCGCGTGGGAGACGGCCGCTGAATTGCTGCCCGACGTGGTTGGCGACCCGGCAGCTCTGCGGTGGGCCGCACCGCCCACAACTGAGCTGCGGATGACCTGCGAACAGCCCGCCCAGAACGGCGTCTTGCCTGCCCTGGACAGACTCATCGATCTGGATCCGCTGGGCGCCAACACCGACGGCGAACGGTCGAGGATGGCTGTCACGATCACCGCCACACCCACCCTGCCCCGCCGGGAGCGCCAGAGCCTGATGCGGCAGGCGCTGGTGCACATGGCCCAGGAGTTCGGGTACGTCGACGCCGAGGTGGAGCGGTTGGAGACCCGCTTATCGCCAAGGGGCGGGCGGAAGTCTGAGTACCCATCCTCGAATCCCAACGCGCACGAGTTGTCTTGGATGCGAGATTGCGACAACACGATGCCGGGCAGGGGGTGGTCGGCCTAATCACACGGGTGCATCCTTCAGGGTCTCGGCGCAGGTGCATGGCCTCGGAACCGTTCGTCCGCTTGGCCACAGTCCGCCCTCCTTCGCCCAGGCGACAGCGCGCAGCGTCGTGCAGCTGGGCGGGGAACGGCGCTCGTGCTGGTGGTGCTGATGCCCGGCGGCTACCAGCGCATGTTCGGGCGGGGTCGTGGGGCGAGTTCGCACTGCTCGGCGACGGCGATGAGGCGGTCGGCGGTGTCTTGGCCGATCGCCTCGACGAGGCGATCGATGTTCGACGCGATCAGGAGCCAGGAGCGTCGCGGCAGCAGGCTCAGACGGGCAACGGCGTCTGCAAGTGCTCCCGATTCCAAGGCCATCATGGCCTGGACGTCGGCGGGGTCCGGCTTCAGCGGCACGTGGCCTCGCGCACCAGGTTGACGGAGAGGGTCAGGTCGTCGATGACCGTGACGGCGGTGCTGTTCTCGATCATGCTGGGCTCGTAGCTGCCCCTGAAGTCAGCGGCCTGGAAGACGGTGATGCTCTCTTCGCGGTATCCGGCGGCCAGGAGGCGGCGCAGTGCGGCGTAGGCGGTGTGGGACTTGCCGGACCAGTGCGGTCCCAGGAGGAGCAGGCGGGCGGTGTCGCCAGCGAGGACGGTGGAGCACCACTGGGCGATGGCGGGATGGTCGGTCTCGGCAGTGCTGAAGAGCGAGGGTACGACGGGCATCGGCACAGCGTATGTGGGCACGTCGGCCAGCTGCCCTGCCCCGTCACCTTTCCCACAGCGCAGGGCCACGTTCGGGCCTCGCTTCATTCCGGAGCTGGGGGGTAGAAGCCGAACAGGGTCGAGCCGGAGGGGTAGTTGGATGTCTAAAGAGGATGCGGACAGCGACGGTGCACTGACCGACGAAGAGGAGGACGAGCTCGGCGGAATGCCGATCGAGGACCCCGATGACGGGGATGACAGCGGAGATCCTTGACCGTGGCTACGGATGCCTGGGGGCAGCTGCTGACGGAGATCGCGGCCGCCGTTGACCTGCCCGAGCAGTGGCGGGCCGCGTTCGCAGACGTTCCGCGCGCCCTCTTCGTCCCCAGAGACATCTTCGTGCGCGAGCCCGGCGCCGGGCGCCGCTACCGGACGGTGAACCGGGACTCTGACCCTCAGGAATGGGATGCGCTCGTCTCGGCCAAGGGGCCGGTCATCACCCAGCTCAGCCCGTCCGTGGCCGACGGCGCCCCAGCACCGTCCTCTTCCTCCTCCGCCCCGCAGGCCGTCGCCTCCATGCTGGCGTTGCTGGACCTCGCCCCTGGCGCACGAGTGCTCGACCTGGGCAGCGGAACCGGCTGGACGGCAGCGCTCCTGGCCGCCTACGGGGCGCACGTGGTGAGTGTCGAGGCCGACCCCGAGCTGGCCCGTCAGGCAGCCAAGCACCTGGAGGGCTCTCGCCTGCCGGTCACCGCCCTGTGCGGGGATGCGATGAAGGGACATGCGGAGGGCGCTCCGTACGCCGCGCTACTCTCCGGCTTTTCCGTACGCCACATCCCCGCGGCCTGGATCGAGCAGGTGAGGCCGGGCGGACGGATCGTGTCCCCGTTCGGCAGCTTGTTCTCCAACACCGGGCTGGTCTGCCTGACCGTGCGGGCAGACGGCGAGCTGGCCGAGGGGCACTTCGCAGGGGGCGTGCAGTTCATGTGGGAGCAGGCGCAGCGGCCCGTGTGGCCCCTGCCGGCCGACACCGCACCGCGGTCGTCCGCGTCGGCAGTCGACCCTCGCGACGTGCTCGCAACCGCGGCGAGCCGCTGGGCAATCGGTCTGCAAGTCCCCGGAGTCACGTGTGACCCGGTACCCGCCAAAGGCGACCGGCTGCTGCGGGTGTGGTGTACCGACGGCTCCACGGCGACCGTCGCCGTAGACAGATGGAGCGCGCCGGACGCCGTGGCCCAGCGCGGTCCACGCCAGGTGTGGGACGAGGTGTGCACGGCCTGGAACTGGTGGCACCGGCAAGGCCGCCCGCGTCGCACGCGGTTCGGGGTGACCGCCGACCGGACCGGGCACTGCCGTTCCTGGCTCGACAGCCCGGACACTCCCCTGCCCCGCCACGGCGACATGGTCCGTTATCCGGGCCCCGCACCCCAGGCGAGAGAGCCATAGGGCCCGGGTCCTCAGCCGGTGAGGCGCGATGGCGAGCGTCCTAGGGTGACGAGATGTTGCGCCTTCCCGGGGTACGCCACCCCGACGGTTACGCCGTCGCACGTCTCCTCCCAGCAACTGCTACACGCAGGAGCGCTCGTGAAGCCCGCCGACTGCTGGCGGCCTTCGTCGCGGAGAAGGGGCAGACGCCACTCGACCACGGCAGAGTCACGCGCGATGCCTTCGTGTGGCCTCTGTACTGGACGCACACGGCACAGCGGCCCGAAGGCGTGGGCGTGCTCCTCCTGGTCCCCGGCGACCTCCCAGAGGCGTACCGGAACCGGAAGAACGGAGGGGACCTCGGAGCAATGGCGGCCGCCCTGGCACCGGTCTGGTGCGCAGACCTCCCCGGGATGATCAGGACGGCGCAGCAGTATCTCGAGAGTGGCGTCCCAGCGGCGTGGATGCGCGAGGCTGAAGCAGACGACGAGCTCGACTAAATCGACCAAACAGCATCGGGACGGCCTGGCGCAGCCGTGAGGTATCCGACACCCGGCTTACCGAGCACTTCGACATCGAGTTCGTTGAGGCCGTCGGCGCCGCCCCCACATGTCAGAGGCTGGCACTGACGAGCCGGAAGCCGCCGCTCTCCACTTCCCGCCACCTCGGCCGCAGGTTCGGCTGACCCCTGACAGTGGCATTGGCGTTGCATATCTTACTTTCACTGTGTACTGTCATTCTTGCGAGGTCGGGGAAACAGAGAACCGGCCGAGAATCCACCAACTGCCCCTTTTGGAAGGGACCTTCATGTTCGATGCCAAGACGTTCACCACTCCGGCCGGTGCCACCTACTCGTACACGGTCACCACGGGCGACCACGGCGAGGCGGTCTACGACCTGTCGCGCGTCTTCCAGGACGGCGCCGCCAAGTCGACGATCGGCGCGATCGTGATCCACCCGGACTACAACCTCGATCCGATCGTGCCTGGACTGCTGAACGTCCAGTTCGGCAAGGGCAGCGTGGACCGTCACGAGCGAACCGACGTCCCGTTGCTCGGAACGGAGAACGCCCCGTACGTGATCGGCCATCAGCTGGTCAACCCCGCCGACCTGGAGGTCGAGAAGGACGCGGAGAAGCCCGTCACCGACCCGTGGGTCAACCTCACCCGCACCGTGCGCGGGGCTGTGGCACCCGTAGAGGCCTCGTCCTTCCAGGCGGACACCGAGACATGCGAGCGGGTGCGGGACCTGGTCACCGCACTGATCAAGGTCTACCGCCAGGACGAGGCAACCGCGTCGCGTGAGGCGCAGTACAGCAAGTTCCTCGATGAGGAGCGTGCGCTCGCGCTCGCTCCTCAGATCCAGGAGCTCACGGCGAAGATCAATGTGCTGTGGATCGCGCGCGATGAACTGGTCGACCGAGTCTCCAGGCTCACCGCGTAAGCGGATCAACCCAGGCCGGGCGGTTCACCTCTCCACTCCCTGAAGGGCCGCCCGCGCCCACACTCTCGGCCCGGGGGCAACAAACCAACCCCCGAGCCGAGAGACCAACCACCCCAGCGCAGGAACCGGCCCCCCGAATCCCCGATGAACGAGACGAGACCACCGACGTGCCATTCGAACAACGGCCCGTCCAGCGGCGCCCCCATCCCCCCCCGTCGCCCCCAGAAGGGAAGGCACCTCCGCGTGACCGCTGTGCCCGTCCTCGCCACACCAGCCGCCGCCACTCAGGTCGCCGCGCTGCTCCCCACAAGCCCGCTCGGCCCCTGGCACGCCACGGCGTTCCGCACCACCTACACCGACGCGCCCTTCGCCCGGATCTCCGACGGTCCCCGTGCTGTCATCGCCGCCTTCCATGAAGGGCACACCACGCTCGCGTGGGAACGGCGCGGTGAAGGCGCCACGTTCCCGCTCATCACCGTCCCCAGCATCAGGCCGGTCCACGTAGCCCGCGAGGTCCTGCGCAGCGCCCTTCCGGATCTCGACGCCGGATCCCCCGCCGACGATCCGGCACGCGCCGCCCGCGCCCTCCTCGACGACATCAGCGCCGAGTTCGCGGAGCGCCGCATCAAGACGAGAGTGTGGACCATTCCCCTGATGGGCACTGCGGTATGTGTCTGGCGGCGCGGCCCCGCCCGGCTGCGCCTGGAGTCATCCATGGCGGCGCCCTCGCTCAACCTGGAGTACGGCGGGGGCGAGCAGGGATTCTACGGCGGAACGCTCGCCGACTTCGAGGCACTGTTCCCGCTGTTCCTGCCCACCCGCCCCCGGCGGCCGCACAAGATCCTCGGCGACCAGATCACCGGCGGTATCCCTCGCCGCCTGTACTCCCAGTTCTCGTACGCCCCCATGCGGCAGCTCGCCCCGTACGACTGCCTCTCCTTCGGCAGGAATGTCGGCCCGACCGGCCAGATCGAGACGCCCGACTACCGCGCCCGCGCCCGTGACAACTCCCCCGTGCACGCCTACGTGCACGGCCTCGGCCTCGACTTCGTCCGCTCGATCCTCGACCACCTCACCGACCCCGCCACCTGACACCACACCGCGCCGGGGGCCCCACCCCGGGGCGCGGCCCGCACTCCGCCCGGAAGGACGCCTGGCATGCTTACCTTCGATCCAACCACGACCAGCGGCGCGGCCCTGGCCGACCTGTTCCGCACCTGGTGCAAGCTGCGCGGCGACGACCCCGAGGGGGAAGTCGCAGGCTGCGACATGATGAACGCGCTCCAAGCGACGTTCAAGGATCTCGGCCTGGACGTCGGCGGCCCGGTCACACAGCTCGAAGTCCCCGCCGGGCACCGGGTGTTCACCGTGATCGGCCTGGACTGTGACCACAGCGACACCCTCTACGTGGCGCACGTCATGCCCGGCGAGTACGCCCACGCCGGGGTGGAACTGGAGACCAGCGAGGAGCACTTCGGCCGGTGGGCAGACACCTTCACCGCGTCCTCCGCCGACGCGGCCGCCGAGATGGCCCGCCGTCAGGTCGAGGGCGGCGACCCGGGTGGGAACGCCGACCGCATCCTGATCCCGACGGAACCCGAGGACGACGAGACCATTCCGCACGGGTACCCGTCGGAGCTCGTGGGCGCTTTGCGTGATGCCCTCACCGACTGGTTCGAGGGCCACACCGAGTACGCCCGCCCCCGCGCGGTCAGCTTCCACGTCACCTTCGATTACGAAGACGGTCCGGCCTGGAGCGAGTACGACCCCACCCTCCACTACGACGGCGCTCCGGTCCGGGAGGAGCAGAGCGCGATCAGCTTCCACCGCACACTCGTCGCCGAGGCCTTGGTCGAACTCGACGAATGGTGGCGCCCCGATGGCGGAGACCGGCTGCGCATTGCCCTACCCACGAACTGACCCTCCCGCCCAGCTGCACCGGGCGGCATCCTAGACCTGAAAAGACCACACCAAGTGCCCATTCTCTTGCCCGGCCGCTGCGACACCGCAGGCAACCTGGTCATCGAGGAGTCCCACCGGGTCGAGGACGACGACCAGGCCGCTATCGACGCCCGTGCCCTCCAGCACTACGAGACGTACGGCACCGCATGGGCCAGTTCGTACGACGTGGACCGGCATGGGGACGCCGTGCAGCGCGCGTACGACGAGTACGTCAGTCACGACGAGGGGGCTCGACTGATCGACAAGGTCGACGGCCACGAGCCCATCACCTACTGACCCCGCTGTCTGCCCGGCCTCCCCCGCCGGACAGCTCCGACTTCTTGGAGAACCCCGTGAGCCAGAGCATCGACGTCGGCGAGCAGCGCTTATCCGTCACCGCCCGCCCCCATACTCCCGCGACACCGCCGTACGCCACCCTCGACGACTGGGAGCAGGCGAAGGCCGCTGTGCACGCGGCAGGGGACCGCATGGCCCGTATGATCGCCGACACACTGCGCGCCATGTTCCCCACCGCTGCCTATCTCGTGCTGTACCGAGGCGAGTACGACGACGAACTCCACCCCCACAGCATCCGCGACGAGCACGGCGGCATCCTGTGGGACTTCCCCGGCTTCCCCGGTTTCGAGCCGTTCCCCCTCACGATCCCCGACGGGCCGCTGCGGGCCGCGTGGGGCGACAAGGACCCGCAGACGCCCGGCCATCTTGCTGGCCTGGTGCTCAGTCTGGACGCGTTCGGCTGCGGCTTCGATACGGTGCCCAACGACCTGCCTTTCCACGGTGATGACCCCGACCAGTGCGAGCCGTGTCTGCTGTTGTCCGACCGGGCCCGTCCCGGGGTCTGGGACTTTGGGCGGGTGATGCGCCCCTACAGCGCTGCCCGCCCCGACGGGGCGTGAGGAGCGCCGGGCACCGCACTCTGCGGGGCCCGCTGCCCCCGCAGGGCCATTCCACGCCGGCCACCACGACCTTCCACTACGACCACGCCCCAGTCCGCGTGCGCGTTCTGGACGGGCAAGTCGTCTGGTTCGTTCGGGATGTGGCCGCTGCGGCTGGTGCGAAGCTGCCCCCCGGGCGCCTGGACACGCTGCTCCCGGGCATCAGCACGACCGAGCAGGCGTGGACGGTACTGATCCGGGGTGGCTGTAGTACGCCCGACGCGTTCCTGAGGTGGATGACGCAGGTGTCCGCGCGCGTCCTCACGAGGGCCGCCCCGGGACCGGCCCTCGGCGATTGCCTCGCCCGATCACCGGCCCGGCGCGGAGCCGTGCTTCACGCAGCGCCGGGTCAAGGCTGATCTGGGTTGGCGCGCCTCCGACCAGGTCCTCGCGACGACGGTGATACCGCCGACCCACCCCCGCTCCAGACCGTGCTGACGCCAGAATCCGATAGCCCTCCCTCAGGCCCTCCGCGTGCGCGGAAGGTGCCCGCGAGCTCCGGGACTTGCTCACGTCTGTCGGGGCCCGTCCGGCACTTCAGCGCCCGCACGGAGCTGCGGATGACCTGCGAACAGCCCGCCCAGAGCGGCGTCCTGCCTGCCCATTCACCGTCGACGAGGCCCGGTGCACGGCGGATGGGCTGAGCGGAAGATGTGCGTGATCGTCTGGGCCGGGTCATCCGCTCCAGGGGACTCGCGCTAGAACAAGCCCGCGGACGTCAGCGGCACCGGACGCGCGGAGGCGGAGTGCGACGCGCTGGAGCTGGGACCCACTGGTGAACACATCGTCGACGAGGAGGATCGTGCTCCCCTTGATGTCGCCAGTGTCTCCGGTCCACGTCAGCGCGGCGGCGTGCGCGGTAGCAGCCGTCCGCTTGTCGTCCAGGTTCTTGGTGGCGGAACGGGGGGTCTCGGTCATCTTGACCAGGCGGTGCGCGCCGGGTGGGCTGAGCGGGAACGTGTGCGTGATGTCCTCCGTGTAGGCGGCGTCCATGATCGCCTCGATATGCTGGATTGGCTGGCGGCCCGTGTGGGCCGGATTCCCGACGACGTAGTCGACACCGTCCATCGCATCGGGGTGGCTTTCCATCCAGCCGACAAGGAGCCGACCGAAGATCATCGCCCAGCCAGCCTTCCCCTCGTACTTCAGCTTGTGGATCTTGTCACGCAGGGCTCCGGAGTACATGGCCACCGCGTCGACGCGGGAAAACCCCCGCTCGGCTTCCGGTATCGCACAAACCCAGTTGCTGCACGGCCTGCCGGGTGCGAGGGCCTGGGAGCAGACCGCGCAGTAAGGCACGGCTACTGGCTGGAGGGTACGGCCGGCGCAGTCGGAACACAGGCGGGCGGTGCCGGTGACACGGTAGGCGCATACCGGGCAGTCGGGGAAGCCTGCCGGATCCGGGAGACCTGCCGTCACAGGCCGGCCAGGGCGAGCTGCTGTCGCTGCTGGCCGGCGGCCTGGATGTCCGCAGCCTGGCCGAGGCGGCCGGTGATGTCGCTGGAGGCGGTGACCAGGATCGCCCGGTCCTCCTCCAGCATCTTCTTGGCCCAAGGCTGGGTGTCGGCGAGGGAGCGGATCAGGAAGACATGCTTGCCATGCTCGGCGGCCAAGCGGGCCTGCATCTTGGCGCCTGAGGTGCTGGAGGCTTCGATGACAACGCTGCCCAGGGTAGTGCCGGAGGTGACGACGTTGCGGCGGGGGAAGGTGTACTTCGCTGGAGGGCTGGTGGGCCAGAACTGGCTCAGCAGCACTCCGCCGGCAGCAAGGATCGCCTTCGCGAGCGGACGGTTCTCGGCCGGGTAGATCGTGGCGGCGATGCCGGTGCCCATGACGGCGAAGGTCCGGCCGCCCGCTGTAAGCGCGGCCTGGTGGGCGGCGGCGTCGATGCCCTTGGCGAGACCGCTGGCAATCACGACGTCGTGGTCGACAAGCTCGCGGGACATCCGGGCCGCCCGGCGCAGCCCGTCCTCGGAGGCCTGGCGGGTACCCACGATGGCGATGGAGCGGGCGTCACGCTGATCGAGCTCGCCGCGGCAGAAGAGGAACGGCGGCAGGTTGCCGATCACGCGTAGGTTCGCCGGGTAGTCCTTGTCCAGGACGGTAACCAGACGCGCGTCGGCCTTGTCGGCTGCGACGAGTTCGTCGTCGACGCGGGCACGGGCGTCGTCGAGGCCGGCGGCCAGGGCCTGCTGCAGCAGGGGGCGGTTCTTCGTCGCGGCACGCGAGTCCTCGTGCAGCTGCCCGTCCATGAGCGCGGCCAGGCCCTCGGGGCTCTGGGCAGCGCGGGCGATCAGGCTCCAGTCGAGGGTGGCGTCGCCAGCGCGCAACGCGCACAGGGTCAGCAGATCGTGCTGGTCAGCGGTGATATCGAGGTCCATCGGGTGTCCTTCTACTCGTGGCCCCGGGATGTTCGAAGGATGAAGCGAGGTTCTCGGGCCACTTCCATCATGGCGTACGCGGTCTGCATACGGGAGGGAAGGGTGTGGTCGGGTCGGTCATTCGGCTCAGGTTCTCTCCGAGCCGCGTCGGCTCGGAGGAAGGCCGAATGACAGGCACGATCACTTGGCTTTCTGCGCGGCGGCGATGAAGTGGGACATCGTGGCCTTCAGGGCGCCGTCCGGGCCCGGGCCTGCGGCTCCGGTGACGGGAGTCGTCACAAAGTTCGTGGCTGCCAAGTGGTAACTGACCTGGTAGGGGTCGATCGTCATGCCGGGTCGCAGCTTGTAGGCAGTGTGACGGGAGTCGCCGTACTTGCCGACGGTCAGGGCGATGACCTGTGCAACGTTAGCGCTGGTCAGGAGGATGCGGGCCCACTCGATGGACTTGCCCTCGGTGGTGAAGTCATCGAAGACGATCACCGTCTTGCCCTTGAGCTTGCCCCGGTACTTCGGGTTGATGCGGACGGTGCGGGCCTGGGCGCCGATCGAGATGTCCGCCGTGCTCGCCTGGCCGCAGCTCCTCCTCCACCTTTCCAGGCTGGTGTCCGGGGCCTGCCCGGTGCGCTCGAGGAGGTCCTCGCGGTAGTAGGAGCCGACCATCACCTTCGCTTTGGTGAGGAAGCCGGCGAGTTGCTGGCTGACCTGGCCCGGGGAGCTGCTGGGGTAGACGCAGAAGAGACTGCGGTGGGGCAGAGTGCCGTCGAGGTAGGCGGAGGACAGCAGGCGCAGCATCAGGATGTCGCGGGCGTCCTGGGTGCCGACTGTGATCTTGCGGCCGCGGGTGAAGACGTCCTGAAGCTCGAAGGTCTGGCCGACGTCCTGGGGAAACCGCACGTTGGGAGGCAGCAGCGAGCGGATCGTGAAGGAGCGCGCGTCGTCGTCGTGGCTGAAGGCCCAGCGGGGCTCGTCCAGGAGGAAGTGTTCCAGGAGCTCACCAACGTCCGCCGGCTCGTCGGCGGACAAGGTAAGCATGCCCTTGTTGTCGCGGACGTGGTTCGCCCAGCGGGCGTGGACGTAGACGACGCCCGCGTTGATGCCGGTACGCCAGTCCCACTCCGAGGTCCCCACCATGACGATCTGATTGGTGCGCAGCTTGAGGCGGTCGGCGACCGTCAGCAGCCAGGCACCGCTGCCGCGAGGCGGCCTGCCGGGGATGTCATCGCGGCACAGGTGAAGGGCAGGCGCCGGCAGGCCGGCAGCCCTCAGGGCAGTTTCGGCGTCGATTGAGTCGGACGTGAGTAGAACGAACGAGATGTCGCGTTCTGCGAGCCACTGCAGGAGTTCGACGATCCCGTCATGGACTTGTCCGGGGGAGCGCAAGACCGCCTTGTAGTCGATCGCGACTGCGCGCACCGTGCTCTTTTCGTCCATCGCCGCCCCCGCTGCCGTGCCATGATCATGAGCTGACCCTCTTGTCATGATCTCACCGTTCTGCCCCCCGCACCCGCGGGTTCCGAATCCCCCGACTTCAGTTCCGTGGCACGGACCGTGCTCAGGAAGTGATCGACCGACCAGGGCGTCACAGAGCTGGTGCGTGTGAGATTGGGCCTTTGCGGTCAATGAGCCGGTGGCGCGCTCCTGAACTTCTCCACCGCGTCCCGCACCTGTGCCGCGCCGCGCCACTCCCCTGCCTGGTCACACGGCACCGGGCGCTGCCCGCGTATGAGGGCCTGGGCGACGTCGGCGAGCACTGCCGGGGCGGCGTAGACCGGCGGCCACAGGGTCTGGGTGGTGGAGGCAAGGCGCCGGCCTCCGCGGCCGGTGCGGGCGCAGCGCCATCCGGTGTCGACTCCCCAGTGCCAGGTCATCCCCGGTCCACAGCGGCTGGGGTCCCACTCCAGCAGTGCGCACAATCGCTGCTCGGCGGGTGTGGTGGCGGGTGGCTGGCCTGGGTAGGCCGCCCCGTACGTCCACAGCCGTCCGGGAGGGATGCCGCGGGCGCCGAGCTCACGGTCGACCGCGGCGATGTACGGGGCGTGCGGCAGCAACTGGCCAGGGTGCATCGGGTGTTCCTCCTACGAGGCCTTGCCGAGCAGGGTCGCCGCGGGCACGACGGTGCCCGCGCCGAATTTCGCGTTGGCCCGGTCGACGGCCTTCTCGGCCAGAAGGCGCGACTCCCGCACGCGGTCCATCGAGATCTGCACCGCGGCCTTCTCGGCGTCGATCAGGTCCTCGGCTCTGAGGGTCATGCCGACCAGTCGCGCTCGCTCCAGCCCGGCCGAGTCCATCAGCCGGAACGCCGCCTGGCGGAGGTCCTCGTCATGTCCCGAGGCCTCCGCCAGGCGGCGCGAGCGCTCCCAGCTCGCCCCGCCCGCGAACCTCAGCTCGAGGCTCACGGCTCGTGCCACTTGGTCGCGGCCGCGCAGCGTCGCGCCGAGCTGCACGACCAGGTCGAGGAGTACAGCACGCACCCGGCCACCATCGAGCTCCTGGCGCTCAAATCGCCGCCGCACGACGGCGGAGGCGGGCAAGTCTCTAGGAGTGACCGGTCGAGGATCTACGCCCCGCGCCCGGTCGGCGGCCATCCGTCCGGCGCGCCCGCCGAGGATCCGCTGCACTGTCTCCACCGGCACGGCCCCGACCGCTCCCGCTGTGTGCAGCCCGTACGACGTCAGCGCCTTCGCTTGCTGAGGGCCCACCCCGTGGATCGCGCGCACCGGCAGCGGCGCGAGGAACTCGCGGGTCCGGTCCGCCTCGACAACGAGCATGCCCCCCGGCTCGGTGATCTGCCCGGAGGCAGTCGCCGCAACTGCCCAGGACTGTCCCACTCCGATCCGCAGATCGACCCCGAGCAGCGCGAGTGCACGGATTCTGACGACCTCACCGATCCGGCGTCCGTCCGCCTCCAGGTACCTGAAAGCACCACGCAGCTCGACCAAGACGGCCCCCGGCGGGATCGCCTGGACCGTGGGTGAGACGCCCCTCAGCAGCTCCAGCACCTGCCGATAGGCAGGCTCCGGCAGGCCCGCTGGACAGCGGACATGCATCACGCTCGCCGTTCCGGCACCGCTGCTCCGTTCATTCACGGCCCTCACCTCCACTCCCACATTATACGAACAGGTGTACGAATAGCGAAGTGGTGCACTCCTGCTAGGTGCATCAGCGGTTGTGAGACTTAGCGTTCTACTTGGCCCTCTATCGTCGTAGGTGGCACCTGAGCGTTGTAGTTGGCCCGCACAGACCCTGCTCGGGCGCACACCGGCCCGGATCTGGAGCGGCCTGAACTGGCCGTTAGCCTCAGCGGATGATTTCTGAGCCGCTGCCGAAGGTCATCACGCGTAACCGCGACGGGCGGATCCACGCCTACGTCGTGGGCGCCGGGGTCTACGGGATGCTGGAGCCCGGAGCGGTGTTCCAGCCGCGGGCTGACGACGAGGTCTTGGCGTCGGTGGTCCAGCAGGATCTGGAGCGGGTCGTGTACACGACGCTGAACCGCGTCGTGTGCCTGACGCGTGCCGGCGACCTGGCGTGGGCTTCAGATTTCGAGCCGTACTCCGACGTGCGCCATGGCCACCAACCCGGCTGCGCGCTGTCTCAGGACGGTCGGACCGTGTGGGTCTACCGGCCGGATGCGATGGCGGGACGCGGGAGCGGCGACCAGTGGGTCGTGCACGATGCCGACAGCGGTGTGGTTCTCGCCCGCCGAGAATTGGAGACGGTCGGACACGGGGCCGTCCACTACGTTCATCCCGCGGATGGCAGCGTCTACCTCGACATCGGTGAGGGCCAGGACGGATCCGTCATTCTCCGGGGTGTCGCCGGCGCGGACAGCGAGCCCGGCTTCGTGACGTACCCGTGGCCGGACGGCTGCCTTATCGGCCTGGCGCCGTCCGGGCAGCAATTCATGACCGTCGACCACGGGCAGGCGGACGTTGCCTTTCACGACCACCCCAGCGGGGACGTGCTCTTCACTCTCCCCGTCGAGGCCTTCGGGTATGACCCGGAAGAGTCCTTCGTGGAATGGAGCGGCGGCTACCTGACCGAGGACACGGCCATCGTCACCCTGGGTGGCGAGAGCCAGGATGAGGACGAGTGGTTCCGCTACCACCTGGTGGATCTGCGCACCGGCACGATCAGTGGCGAATTCAACGTCGCGGTGAACCATCCGTACGAGTTGGTGCCCTTGGGCGACGGTTCCTGCCTCACCGGTGCCCCTACCGGCCATCCCGTCCGTTGGCCCCGCGCTTGAGCGCGCTACTTGGCCATACGGGCCACGTGCAGCGCTAGGTCACACGGTTGCGACTGAACGAACGGTCCACCGGTCGACCAAGTCCCACGAACGGACGGCTCGATTACCGCAGACGGTCCATGATCGTTTTGACCCGCCAGGCGCACGATGCGACGGGCAGCGAGCGGCGCAGGGCGGCCTCCCGCCAATTGGGCAGGTTGGCCAACGCGGGGCCGGAGAGGCGGTGTGGGCCACGAGTGGCCGCTGATTCTGCTCACCCGCGAAACCGAATCTGGCTATGTGGTCAAGCTGTAGCGGCGAGCGCCGCGGGCTCGCCGAGGTGGGATGCAGCCGTCCGCCAGGCGGTGGTGACTGCCGTGCGGGCACGCGCCGTTCGGATGGCGCGGTCTCCCGTCAACGCCAGCGGCGCGCCCACATGAACGTGCAGGTCCGGTCGGCGCAGCAGCGCCGTGGACAGGCCGGCCAGCTGCTTGACCGCGCTGCCGGAGCTGACGCGGCGGGCACCTGCCTGGCCCACCGGCACGATGGGAGCACTGGTGCGCTCGGCGAGCCGTGCCAGGCCACTGCGAAAGTTGCCGGGGGCCGCTTCCGCGGCGTCCCGGCGGCGGGGCAGTCCGCCTTCGGCATAGATGAGGACCAGCCGTCCCCGGTCCAGGGCCTCGGCGGCAGCGTCCAGCGCGTCTGCGGCGCGCCGGTCCCCGCGGATGACGGGGATGTGCCCTTCGCTGGCGAGCGCGCGGCCGAGCAGCGGGACGCGCCACAGCCCCGCGGCCGCCATGACGACCGGCTCGACGCCAAGGCGACGCATAGCGGCGATCACAATGGCGGGGTCCGAGATCGAGGTGTGGTTCGCGGCGAGGATGCTGCCCGGCGCGAAGTCGGCTCCGGGGTCGGTGGTCACGGACAGACGGCCGACGGCGGACACCAGAACGTCGGCGATGCGGCTGAGCATGAGCAGGCTCCCGGCCTCGGCAGTATTGATCTTCATCGTCGAGGGCAGGGGCCGATCGGGCATGAGTCGTCCTACTCATCTTCGCGGTGGCCTGCCGAGTAGGTACGAACGGCCGGCTCCCCGGGGATCGCCGGCGCACTGTGCGGAGACGCGTGCCCAAGCCATGGCCGGTAAATGACCTGTCATCACCTCAAGTGACCATGGGACTATCCCCCGTGGTCAGCAGTGGGCTGGCCAGGCAGGGGACACAGACATGGCTGACGAACAGACAACACCCGAGAACTTCGACTTGGGCGCGATCCAGGGAACCGGGGAGGTCCACGCTGCCCGCCCCAGGCTCGATCCCGGTGACCGAGATCCGGCCGGAGAGCGAAAGCGGCCTGACCGAAGTCGCGCCAGCCGACGTCACGGCAGAAAACAGGGGCATGTTCAGCGTGCGGTACAAGGGGGCCCGGCCCACGCTCGTGCTGACTGGCGGAACGGTCGTTCCCTCCATCATCACGGTCGTCGACGGCGACGGAAACACCCTCGCCGAGTACGAGGCCCGCCCCGCATCCAAGCGGATCACCAGCCGCCTGCTCCCCGATGACCAGAACGAACTTGGCTGCGCCACCCCCGACTGCAAACCCATTAGCCTGACGCGGTAGCACCGGCCACGATCCTTGAATCTCACCGCGAGGGCCAACCGCACCAATACGCGCGTGAAGCCCAGCAAACACAAGAACTGCCCCTCAGCAGACGGGCAGTTCGCCGTCGCAGGCTTCAGGGCCGCCTACCTCTCGTACTGGCTGCCGCTTCGACCAGCCGAATCGTCTTCGTCTGCGAAGAGCGGGACATGCGTCGGATGCAACTCCGCTCGGATACGCAGGAGTCGGACGGGGTGGCGCCAGCGCCCGTGGTCGATGGCGGTGTCACCGCTGAACTCGGCGACGATGTCCGGTTCGACGAGAGTTGCATCCAAGCGCCGGTTGCTGCCCCAACCGGCAGAGAAGTTTCTCCCTGTCCAGGGATGGTCTGCTGGCGCCACGGCGAGATTCTCGGCGAGTGCGGACTGCAGGCGCTTGGCGAGGGGCACGCTGCGCCCGATGAAGTGGAACCGGCCGCGGTCGTCATAGCGGCCCAGCAGGACGGTAGTGGGTCGTTGCCGGCCCCCGGTGACGGCTCCGACGATGGCTTCGTGGGTGTCTCGCCGCCGTACCTTGATCCACGCCCTTTCCCCGGGGTGGTAGCGCTGTGCGCGTCCCTTGGCGACCACTCCCTCGATACCGGCGGCGCCCCAAGCCGGGTCCAGCCACGACGTCGCAACGTCGAAGTCGGGGGTGGCAGGGCACAGTACGAACGGGGCGGCGAGCACTTCGTCGGCGAACAACTTCTCCAGTCGAGCACGCCGCTCGGCATACGACGCTGCAAGCAGCTCGATGTCATCTGCTTCCAGAACATCGAAGCAGATGAGAAAGGCCCGGTTCGCAGCAGCTGCGGCCTCCGCCGTGGAACCGCGGCGCCGGGCGCGGTCCTGGAGGGCGGTGAAGTCCAGCCGCCCGTCACGCGGCACGACGAGCTCGCCGTCGAGAACAACGTCCTTGCCCACCTCTGCCACGGCGTCGGCGAGGTCGGGAAACGCAGGGGTCAGATCGGCTCCGCGGCGCGTCTGCAGGAACAGCCGACCGCGCCGAACAAAGGCGATGGCGCGGTAGCCGTCGACCTTCTGCTCCAGGACCACCCCGCCGGGCAGCGCACCCGGAGCCGGCAGTCGGTCAAGAGAGCGGGCAAGCATCGGCTCGATCGGCGGCGTGAGACCCATACGGCCATATCTACGCGGTGCCAGCCCAGGGAGCGCGTCGAATCGCCGCCCACTGCCGGTGGCGCCACCTGGTCCGCCTCACCCGGCTCCGCCACGACCGCACCTCTGAGTCAGTGCCCGGATTCAGCACTGATTGAACGGACCCGGCACCGCCCCCGCGGGGCGGCTTGTAGGGGGATACCGGGGTGCACCTGTGGCCTCCTTGCATCTGGCCGACTATGCGGAGACCCCGGCGCGCTCCTTGCGAGCCGTGCCTCGCCACTACTCCCGGCAGCCTGTGCCGACGACCGCCACGCGGGCGCAGCGGAGGGCGATTGTCAGCGGCTCGAACTAGGCTCCGAAGGATGAGCACCGCCCCCACCGACAAGCAGCCCCCGTTTGACGCCCATGCCTTCCCTCAGGAGCTGCTTGACGCGCAGCGCCGGGCCGCCGAGCTACACGCCGAGATCCACGAAATGCAGAAGCGTCTCCCCTGGTCCCGCGAGCCTCAGCCCGGGTGGGAAGCCGTGACAGAGCAAGGTCGGGAGCGCGCCGGCCGTGCCCCCTCGCCCGGCTGGGACCCGGACGACGCGAAGGCCTACGACAAGCTGCAGGAGGACCGGCTCGAGGCGACAGCCTTCGTGAACACGCACAAGTGGTGGAGGACGTGCCGCGAGAACGGCGTGGAGGGTCCGGCGCTGGTCGCTGCGCGCCAGGCCCTCAAGCACGCCAAGGGAGCGGTCCTCCAGGAGGCGGACGAGCAGACCGCTTGATTGAGCGCCGCGGCTCAGGACTTGGCCCCGGTTCCCTTCGACTTCCGGCCGTCAGGGCCGTTTTCTGTCCCGGTAGCGGCGCTGTGGGTGGTGCGTGGCATCCGATGGAGCAGACCTCACAGGCGCACGGGCAAGAATCGCGCAGACGATCTTGCTTTCGATCCCCGTTCGACTCGAGCGGTCCGGGTGTCAGTGGCGATTGGCAAGCTGTCCGATGAAGCGGAACACCGCTCGCAATTCTGGAAGGACGCGTCGTGGACCAGTTTGGGATCTGGAAGACCCATGCGTGCACGATCGAGCGCGCCCTGCACCGCGTCGCGGTGTTCGGAGCCGAGGGCATCCTTCACGTAACTGATGCTGCCGGCGAGGCAACGACGTAAGCGGCTGGACTCAGTGGCCCAGCGGCAGACGCGGCCCTGCCCATCACCACCACGTCTGATGAGCCCCTGGCTTCCAGTCACATGCCTGGCTGAGTCCGATCGCTGAGCCTGCCATCGTCCCCACCACGTCTACGCTCAGCACTCATGAGTGATCCAACCTGCCACTTCCTCGCCACGTTCCCAGCCGTCGGCCGAGCCCTTTTCAGCAAGCTCGAAGACGCTCAGGATTGGTGCGACCGACGCGTCGAGGACCGATTTCCCGGTGGCGTCGTGACGTGGCGCGCCCCGGAGGAATCAGCGCGAGTTGGAACGGGGCAGACCGGCCAGCAGTGGTACCGCCAAGAGCCGAAGACGGGCCAGGCCATCCCGACCCTGAGTCTGGGCAGCGTGGTGTCGCTTCCCCTCGACGCGGAAGCGTGAAGCGGTGAGCCGGACAGGGACACCGAAGTCGCGACCACCGGTGGCCCTTCCGAGATCGCCGCGGACGCCCCGCCCTCGATAGCGCAGAGAACCGCCTTCTTTCTGGTTGTGTTCGTCCGCAGCCGCATTCTGGACTGAGCAGCCGCGTCCGCGAGGTGCGTGTCGTATCCGACGCCCAGGTACCCACCGGGCTCAGCTCAGCGCTGCCCCGGCTTCCGTGTTGGAGCCCCGGGCGCCGGGGCCTTGCTGTCAGTGCCGCGTGACAGCCTGTTGGTGCCCGGCGGCGCCCATCCCCGAAGCCGATGCTGCCGCCGGGCACCTCGCGCCGCTGATTTTTGGTGCCCGCTTTCGGTGCTGTGGCCGCACTCGCGGCTGATCCCGCGGGCTTCCCGTCCTGGTGCAGGAGCTCTGCGCTAAGCACGAGCTGGCTTCGGAGGGGCACCAGCGGGACCAACGCCATTTCGCCCGCGCCCGACCCGAGTCCGCCTTTGCGGGCCCGGAGGAGCGTCCTCGCCCCGGGCCTGCGCGCACGACAGGTTCGATGACGGTGCGACACGGGCGTGGGCGATTCGCCACCGATCGTACTCAGGCAACGCGAACCATTCCTGGGGATGACCGAGGCCGTACCCGGGTTCTTCGGCTGGGCGTCGTACCGGAGCCGCCCGAGACGGACTCGCCGGGAGTTAGTGAGGCCTCATCCTTCGCGCCTCCTGCCGAACCGTCGAATGCGATGAGCCCAGTACATTGCGCTCATCGCGCCCCGTGCCGTCACCCATCGTGGCGGCCCCGCCGTATGCACGGCTCTAGGAGGACTTCTCGCATGCCGTTCGACTCTGCCCCTCCCTACTCATCTATCGCCGCCGAGCTGCGCCAGGGTATCCGCACTGGGCAGTACCGACCCGGTGACCGCCTTCCGTCCGCGCGCGATCTGCAAGCTCGCCACGGCGTCGCCAACATGACGGCCCAGAACGCGCTGAACTTGCTGAAACAGGAAGGCCTTACCTACTCGGTCCAGGGCCGCGGCAGCTTCGTACGACGGCCCTCCGCGTCCGCGGCCATCCCCTCCGCGAGTCCCGAACCCTTGCAAAGCGAGCTTTCCACCCTGACCGCAGAGGTACGAGCTCTGGCATCAGATATAGGAGCTCTGCGCGCACAGATCGCTGAGTTTGACACCCTCTTCCGCGCCTATGCCTCCGGTCCAAGGGCGCGACCCTGAGCTGTACCCCTTCGCTCCCCGACTGGCGGTAGGACTGCGACGCGTCCGTGGTGAGCGCGGGCAACTCGCCGAGGTGGCCGGCCCGCCGTCCGCCAGACGGACGCCAACGCGCCCTGCGGCCGCCTTGTGCGCCGCTCCCGGATCACCCCCTACCCACGGGGCGTGCGAATCGGATGGCCCGGAGCAAGAACGGGCGGATGGTGCTCGCTGGAGGGACTCCGACGATTCGGTCCAGGACCTCCTCGTCGGCCTTTAAGTGGGGGAACGACCACTCTCACGGTCCAGCGCGGCGCTCAGCCGTCGGCCCGGCACCCGGGCATGGACGGGAGCGGGGCTTCGCCCGTCAGCTTGCTGATGCGCCGACGGATCGCCGCGAAAATCTCGGCCCGGTCGTCCTTGACCGGGTAGTCGATGCGGTCGTAGCGCAGCTGGAGGGTGGCAGTGCGATCGGCGGACTTCAAAAGGACCAGGCCGAGACTCTTTCCAGGCGTCAACTCCCGGTGCCCGCGCAGCTCCAGGGGAAGGCCATGGTCGGGATCAGTCAGGGCCTGCACCAGCTCGGCCCTCCGCAGGCCGGTGTCGGAGTCGTGGTCCAGCTCGAGGATCCACCACTCCCCCAGCCGGGCATCGTGGCCGGTGACGACCTGGGGAGCGGCGACGGTGTGCAGGAGTCCGAGACGGCGCAGGAGTCCGCTGGGAAGCCAGGCCGCAGCACGCCAGGTGGCGTCGTAGGAGATCGGCTGGCGTTCGTCGTCCCACTGCCTCTCGTGGTCGGTCCAAGCACCGGCAGCCAGCCAGCAGGCCTCTCCGCCGGCGTTCTGGATCCGCTGCGCGAGGGTTGCCTCGGCCTTCGAAAAGCCGCGACGGGAGGGGCCGGTGAGCTGGAGGCTGGTCGGCTGTCCGAGCCGGTGGAGCTCGATGCCGCGCTCGGTGCGCGCGCGGATGCGGACTCCGTTGAGCCCATAGATCTCTTCCCGGCCGGTGCCCACCGGCATACGGCAGGGCAGCAGCCCTCCCAGCAGGGTGTCGAGGCTGTCGTCGCTCTCCAGGTGCAGCCTCACGCCCGCCTCGGTGGGCTCCACGTACCGGATTCCGAATGGGAACTCGAAGAAGCGGCGCTGGGAGTTGAGAACCCTGTAGAACACCTCGGACTCCAAGAGGAGCTGCGCATGCTCGGCTGCACCGGGGATGAGTGGCGCGCCCGGAGGCAGAGAGGCGACCACGTCGCAGGCCAATTGGCGGGGCGCACCGGTGTAGAGAGCGTATGTCCGAGCCCGAGCACTGATCTGAGTGGCAGACATAAGTACGAGAACCTTTCGCTCGGCTCCGTCGGCCCGCGGAGCGTGAGGAAGAGGTACTACGTGCGGCAGGAAGAACAAGGGTGGTAGTGCTGGTCGAAGCCGTGCTTCTTCGCCTCCGCCTTGAACTCATGGGCCGAAGTTCGCGGGAGGAGCAGCAGACCGATGCCGCAGAGCGTCACTGTAGCCCCGGGGCCCAACACGGAGGCTGCGCCACGCCGTCGGGCCGCGATGTGAAGTCGGAGGGGGCCGGGATTGCTGTGTCCGCGCCGCGTCATGATCGGCACCCAGCTGGCACCTCGGAGCCGGGCCGTTCGCCCCGCGGCAGGCTCGCGGCCGCCGTGATGCTGGGCTGCAGGTGGTCACAGAGCAAAGGGCACTCCCCCAGTATCCGGGCGCCGTCGCGATCGCTCCCATTGGGTCATGCGGCTGTGTCAGCTTGAGGCCCCACACGCCGACTGGCACGGCACACCTTGGCATCCGGCGGAGAGGAGTTGAGGAACCCCAGATGTTGCATGTTGGCATTTCGCTGTGTATTTTACTTACACATGCCGGGGTGGCCCGGCGCTCTCCCCTCCTTCTTCGGCCGCTCAGCGCGGCAACACGCACCGGTCGTCGGGTTCTGCTCCCGCGTCCGCCGTTTCTGAGGACTGCCATGTACCTGAACACCGTTCTGTACCGCTTTACCGCGAGCGGCCTTACGCCCGAAAGCGCCTTCCATGCGCACGCCAAGGCAGACGGCGCCGGGGAGCACGATGCGTTCGCGTCCCGCGCCGACCTGGAGAAGGTGCGGACTGTCTCTGTCGTGCACGAGCGGGACCCCTTGCGCGACGCGGGCGCCTTCGACGGTGCTGACGGTGGCCCGCTCAGCGAGGCCAACGCCGAGTGGCTGGCCGACCGTCTGATCGAGGAGGACGACCAGCGCGCCAGTTCCGGCGCCGCCGCCCTGTTGCTGGACTTCGAGACCCCCGCGCCGAGCTGGCTCTTCTTCGGCTGGGGCATCCGGGCCGAGTAGCTCCATCGCCACTCCTTCCCCAACACCAATGCCGTGCCGACGGCTTGGCCGCGCTCCGCAAGGACTCACTGTGCAGACTCTGAACTCTCCTGCCGCCGAACAACCCGACTTCCGTATCCGCACCGCGACTGCGGCGGACGCCGACGCCGTCGTCGAGCTGGTCTCACTGGTTGATCTTCATCTGCGGGCTGACGAGGCGGCGACCGCCCTCGCAACCATGCGCTACGCGCTCACCGCCACGGACGACGGCCCGTTGTCCCACCAGAACAACCACTTTCTGCTGGCCGAGACTTCAGGCGGCATCCCGGTGGGTGTCGTTGTCTGCGGGCCTCCCTACTGGATCGCCAGGCCCGGCCGTATGTCCGGACTGGTGCGGCGGCGCCTGGTTCATCGCCTCTCTTGCGTTCACAATCTGGCCGTGCGACCCGAGCATCGAGGCCACGGCATTGCACGAGCTCTTCTGCGAGAGACCGAAGCGGCATTCCGCAACGCCGGGTACGCGGCACTGACACTGCGTCACGACCGCGACCTATCCGCTTTCTACCAAAGGCTTGGCTACACCAGCGCCACCCGCTTGTCGTTGATGCTCCCGCCGCTGGGGCTGATCACGCTCACGGACCAGGGCTGGAAGCACGCGTTCAAACTCCTCTCCCCGGACGCTTCGGCCGCAAACGTCCAGGGGCTGCCGACGATCTGCGGCCTCCTGCCTGACTGACCACCTCCGAGAACGCTCCCGACGGCGTCTGGCCGCTCCACCCGCCGTCGGGAGCGGCCACGCCAAGCCACCACAACCACGTCGTCAGGAGTCAACATGTCCGACAAGCAGCAGCACGCCCCAGCACTCACTACCTCTCAGGCAGTCGCGACCGGCCAGGAGGTCTACTACCGCATCGTGTCCGGCAAGTGCATCAACGTGAAGGCCGAACTCGACGCCGCATACGGCGCCACGCGCGCCGAGCGCCGGATGTACATGGAGAGGCTGACGACCGCCGCGCGCGCAGGCCTGTCCAACGCCCGGCGCCGCGCGGAGTCATCGTGGGAGCGTATGCGGGAGCCTGAGTTGACGGCCGCCAACGTACGCATGGACGGATTCTTCGAGACCATCACACGCGCCCAGTTCGAGATTGAATTGTGGACCTCTCTCATCGAGGCGCTCGAAACCAGTCGTGACGCAGTGACCGCCTGGCACGAGCAGATGGCGAACGCTAGGCAGATCTCACAAGGCCGAAAGGGCGGCATGGGACACCCGGTGGCCGACGCCAGGCGGCATTTGTGGCTCGAAGCCAACAGGGAGTTCGAGCAGAACGCCGCCGACTACTTCCGCCGCGTCAGCTGACCTCTCACCGCCGGGCCCTGCCACTTCGGCCCGATTCCTCCGCACCCGCATCCCCCATACCTGGAGAAGAAGTGAGCAGCATCCGCAAGGCCTACCAAGCTGGGACCGCGACATACGGGATCTTCGATGCTGTCGAGGATGGCAGCCTCCTTGAGGGCGGCTTCGACAGCTACACGATGACCGAGGGCCCGGCCGAACTTTGGCGGACAGAGGAAGGTCTGGTGGTCCAGATCCTCGCACAGTGCTTACGCCATCCCGAGTATCCCTCGGGAAGCGACTGCGAAGACTGCTCCGAGTGATCTCTACATGGTCGTGCCAGTGCTGCCCCCTGTGGAGAGGCGAGCGGGTCGCAGAAGCCGAAGCCGCTTGTCGCCCGCCCTCCCCACCTACAGACGGCGCATGACGGCTACGACCTTGCCGAGGATGTCGGCTTCGTTGCCCCAAATCGGGGTGTGGTGGTCGTTCTCCGGGGCGAGCCACACGTTGGCGCCGTCACGCCGGAGTCGTTTCACGGTGGCTTCACTGCCGAGCAAGGCGGCGACGATGTCACCGTGCTCGGCGCTGGGCTGGCGGCGCACGGTGACAAAATCACCGTCGAGGATGCCGGCACCGGTCATGGAGTCGCCAGCAACAGACAGGACGAACAGCTCACCGGACCCGACCAGCATTCGGGGCAGCGTCATCATCTCCTCGATGTGCTGCTCCGCAGATGTCGGTGTTCCCGCAGCGATGCGGCCGATGACCGGGACCACGACTCCCACATGCGCGTCCGGGCCGGAGCCATTGCGCGGGGTTGCCTGATATTGAGGGAGGGTGAGTTTCCGGGGCCGCACGTGTACTGACGTCGGTCGGGCTGAAACGTTCGCGGCGTGCTGGGCGGGGGTCGGTACGGCTGGGACGTAGACGCGCGGCCGCTTTGGATCTCGGCGCAAGTACCCTTTGCTTTCCAGGGCGTGGACCTGGTGGGAGACCGAGGACGTGCTGGAAAGGTCGACCGCCTCGCCGATCTCCCGCATCGACGGCGGGTAGCCGATCGTCTCGATGTGGTGAGTGACGAACCGCAGGATCTGGCGCTGCCGGTCCGACAGCCCATCCGAGCTGACTGTGCTGCCTGCGGGGCGGCCCCCACGACGCTGAGCTCTCTGTTCCACGGCCTCCCCCTGGCCTTGCTGTTTACGGGACGATGACGGTAGCCCACGCTACTGACAGCGGAGGAAGCCTCCTTGATAGACAGGGCGATCGCCCTGTCTATCAAGGAGGCTTTCATGCCTGCTGATCCAGTTGTCGCTCGTATCAGGTGGTCAACTGGTCAGGACCCCGCGGGGTGGACTCAATCAGGTGGCGCTGGGGCTCGCCGACCGAGACGGCGTTCTTCGAAGGTGTGCTCCGCAGGCTGTCCGCCACAGCGACGGATTCGGGCCATACGACGGCGTCGTCGGGAACAGGGCGGGCAGCTGGCGAGCGCGGCGATAGGCATCGGCATAGCCGGTTGCCGGGCCGCCTTACGCGTGCCGGACACTGCAGCCGTGTTACAGGTCGTCCGGAGCTCCTACGCGTGGCAACCGTCAGTAGCCTGAGGAGAGCGGGGTGATGGGTGGAGCTGGCAGGATGGTCTGGCGTGTCTCACCCAGCTGAGAGCTCGACAAACGGACCGTTTCGCCGGGCTTCAACCACCCACGGAAGTCTGGTGTGGCCATGTGTTCCAACAGGCACCCCCCAGGGAAAGTACCGGAGCCGATGACGTCGCCTGCCTCGAGCGCGCTGCCGCGTGAGAGGTAAGAGATGACGTCAGTAAAGGGCCAGTCGCCCTTCGCCGTTGCTCCGGTGCGGCCCGTGGCGATCAGCTGGTCTCCCACGTAGGCGTTGATGAGGTCCTCGGGATCGAAAGCATCCGCCGTCAGCATCCAGGGGCCCAGTGTTGTCGCACCGTCCTTGCCCTTCAGTACGCCGATCCCCATTTGCATCTCGCGCAGTTGGGTGTCCCGCGCGCTCCAGTCCACCATCAAGGTGTATCCGGCAATATGCGCGGCCGCCTGTTCCGGCCGGATGTCGCGCCCCGGTTTGCCGATGACGATGCCCACTTCCAGCTCGAAGTCGAACATCCGGGAACCAGGGAAGATCGGTACGGGCTCGTAGGGGCCGACGATGCCGCGGTGGTTGCCCTGGTAGACGGCTGGAATCTGCGTCCACGGTTCCGGAAGTTCTTGCGGCAGCCCTTGTGCGGCTCGGCAGGCGCGAAGGTGGTCCAGGTAGCAGAGCGCGTCGTAGAGAGCGCGAGGCGTGGGAACGGGAGCGCAGAGGTGGACTCCCTCCAGGTCCACCACGCAGTCCGGTCGCTTCAACGCCTGCTCTCCCGCCCTCTCCAGAGCGGCTGCGCCGTCCGCCAGCAAGTCGCGGAGAGCAGCCCCCGACGGCAGCGTGTAGATCTCTCCGTCCCGGACAACGCCGACCCGCTGGGCGTGGTGATCCATGTGCGATCTCTGATAGGTGACCCAGCGCATACTCACTCCTGATGTTCATGGATGGGGCTGCCTGTCTGACTGACCCCGATCTTGCCGCTAGTCAGGGGCATGGCGTGCGGGGGTCACTGTCTTGTCCGGGTGGTGTGTGCAGCCGAAGGGTCTGGCTCGAGGGGGCCGAGTCGTCGTGGGGGCGGGCAGCTGAGGCAGTCCTCGGCGTCGGTCCGTAGGCGTTGCTGACTGTTCGGAGCGAACGGGCGCATGGGCTGGGTGCCGAGACAGCACTCGTTGTGTGTGCACAGTCTGGGGGCGCCCTCGTGCCATCTGCTAGGCAAGGTGGCGCTCGTACCAGACGTTCAGCTGCGCGGGATTCTGCGGGATGGACTCGACGAGGCGAAGGAGGGGTTCGCGGACCGGACGTACATCCTGGCAGGCCAGGGCGTCCAGAGCGGTGGTTCGCAAGGCCGCGGTGCCTGCGAGGTGGCGCTCTTCAAAGGTGTGCTCTCCGGATTGGCTGTCCGCTGCGGCGAGATAGCGGGCGACGAAGGGGTCGAAGGCCACCCGCTGGGAGGCCAGGTGGCGGAGGTAGACGGTGCTGTCGACAGCGGCGGTGTTGGCCGGTTCACCGTGGTGAGGGGAGGGCAGGGCGAACCAGTCGCTGATGTGGGCGGTGAGGGAACCGGGGCAGTCGAACTGCCCGTCGGGGGCGAAGGGATCGAGCTTCCAGTGTCCGTCGGCGGCGCCCTGAGCGGAGTTCACACGGCGGGGCAACTCGCAGAGGATGCTGGCGAAGGCGGTGAAGCCAAGGACGTAGTCGGCTCCGGCGATAGCGGTACGGATCGTGGGTTCCGCTGGGGTGGAGGCGGGCAGGAGGAGGCGTTGCTTGCGGTGCTCGCGTTGGAAGGGCAGGCAGACTGAGGCCTCGATCGCGGCGTGCTCGGCCATCAGGACGGCGGCGGTCTGCGAGGGGGCGACCTCGCGTTCCCACTCCACGGTGTCGTCCTCGTGGCCAAGTTCGCTCAGGCCGAGGCCTGCCAGTCGTACGCGGTAGACGCCGGTGCTGCTGGCTGTCAGTTCCAACGATCCGTCGTGGCCAGGCAGCGGCTGGGTTGAGCGGAGGAGAGCGAGGGGCCTCTCGTGGGTCCAGAAGGGGCCGTTGTGGCTGAGGGTGGCTGCGGCGAGAGCCCAGTCGAGGAGGTGGATGAGTTCGTCCTGCCCGGCGCTCAGGAGGTGGGCTTCGTTCGGTGAGCCTCCGAGCGTGTGGGCACCGATGCGGATGAGGTCCGCCTGGGGCAGATCGGTGACCTCTTCAGCGCCGGGTGGTATGCACGGATCAGCGCCGTGGATGGAGCCTTCCGGGTAGGTGCGGCAGCTGCCGGACCAGCCGCCCGCGTCGTACAGGCTGGCGTGCGCGGGGTCGGCGAGGGTCTGTGAGGCTACGCGCAGAGCGTGCTCGGCGGCTTGCACGAGGACGGGGTCGGGACGGTTGCCCGCCAGGTGGCACAGGGCGAGGGCGGCGCGGTTGTGCGTGATGCCGGGCGGGAGCGCGGAGGGCTCGATGGTGGTGACGAGGTCCAGGACGGCGGCGTGCGGGGCGGCGGGGCCCTGGTCGGGAATCGTGCCGGTGGGCCACAGGGCCAGCGGCAGTGAGCGGGAGGTCCACAGCGGCAGGGCAGTGGGGGCGGCTTCGCAGGCCTCGATCAGGTGGAGGTCGCCGAGCCATTGGGCGGTGAACAGGTTCACGTGCCCGCTTCGGGCGATCGGGTCGACCAGGCGGATGCGGCGCAGGGTGGCGGAGAGGTGATCGGCGATGCCGGCGAGGTCTGCTTCCTGGGCGGCGGCCCGCTCGGCCTCGTTCACGAACACAGGTATCCCGTGGGGCACCAGGCTGGTGTGGACGGCAGACCGTTCGGCGAGGGCGGCGCGCCAGGTGGTCTCGTCGATCCCGTCGAGGACGAGCGTCATCTCGGGCAGGGTCAGGGCGGTGCCGTCGCGATGCGCCGCCCAGCGCAGCCCGGCGACGCCTTCGCCGTCGGGCCGGTGCGCGAGCGCATCGATCCAGCGGGACAGTTGGGAGGGTGCGATGCGCACGACCAGTTCCGCGCGGCGGGGCGTGAGGCTGCGGATGCCGAACGGCCCGCCGGTCAGCGTGGACCGGTGGCGGCCGTAGGCATGCATGAGGGCCTGGAAGATGCGGGCCTCCCCGCGGGCCTGGCCGACCGTGGCCGAGGGCACCAGGCGTTCGTGGTTGTCGAGTTCGGCCAGCGCGGCTGCCGCGCTCTCGTCGCTTTCACCGGTGGCCATCTGCCGCAGCGTGGTCGGTGTGAGAGCCGCGTCGGCCCTCACACCCCACTGCTGGCGGGGCGTGTACGGGGTCAGGGTGAGGTTCACGTGCACTCCCGAGGTGATGTCCGTCTGTCACCTGCTACAGGTGTGGGGAACAAGCACGGTGTGACAGGCAAGGCGCACGAATTGCCGGGATAGCACAGCCGTGGGCCAGCACGAGTTCTGAGCCATCGCTGACACACGTCATCCCGACCCGGCCTGGCGCCTGCCGGTTCAAGCCTCAGCTGGCCGGGACGTGACCAGCGCCGTAAGCAGTGCCGTGATCGGCCAGAGCATGAGACCAGCCGCCAGCAGCGTGAGCGCGGGGATGCCGGCGTGGTCGGCGGCGAGCAGCAGGGTGACCGTGTGCAGTGCGCCGGCGGTCGACGCGAAATCGGCTTGCCGGGCTGGGCGTTGGAGCAGGTGCTGCACCGTGCGGCGCACGATGGTGGAGCAGACGATGAGTGCTGGGCCACCCAGAAATGCGATGGCCAGCGCTGCCCACCACAGCGACGGCTGCGATACCAGGACGCCAACCGAGCCGCCGAGCGCAATGAGGAGCAGGGTGAACAGGCCGACTGTAGTGATCCTCAACTCCGCCGGACGGGCCTTCCCGGGTGCGTCGAGAAGGTAGAAGGCGGTCAGGAGTAGACCTGCGAACGCTCCAAGTGCTGTCGGCCACGGGGAAGGCAGCGGGGTGGTCCAGACGAGTTCGCCTGCGATCGCAGCACCGGTCACCGCACCCGTCCACAGGGCGGTGCGGCCCGGGTGCCCGCCGCGGCGGGCAGCGCTCGGGGTGTCAGCGAGGGTGGGCACCGGCGGGTGGTGCGGGGTGATGGTCGGAACGGCGGCGTGGGCGACGGCGGCGGCGTGCAGTCGAGAAAGGCGTTTCGCGGTCGCGGCGGCGGTCGGCCGCCGGGCGGGGTCCTTGTCAAGGAGCTCCAGGACCAGGTCCTCGAGCTCGCGGGGCACGGCGGGGCGCAGGGTCGACAGGGCGGCGGGCGTCTCGTGGAGGTGCTGGTGCAGGACGTGCCATCCAGCCCCGTCGAAGGGGCATGCGCCAGTGAGGAGTTCGTGGATCAGGCAGCCCAGCGAGTACATGTCGCTAGGAGCTGCCAGGTCCTTGTCGCCGCGGGCCTGCTCGGGCGACATGTAGGCGGGGGTCCCGATGGCGACGCCGGTGACGGTCAGAGTGTGGCGGGTGAGGGTGTCGGAGAGCCGGGCGATGCCGAAGTCGCACACCCTCGCGTCACCGAGGTTGTCGATGAGGATGTTGGATGGCTTGATATCGCGGTGGACGACGCCCACTTGGTGGGCGGCCTGCAGTGCCTGGCTGATCTGAATGGCCCAGACCAGGGTGTCCGCGACGGGGTGGTGCGGTCCGCTGATCAGAGAGCTCAGGGGGTGGCCGACGACGAGGTCCATGGCGAGGAACAGGACCCGCCGGCCGTCGACGTCGGCGGAGCCGTGATCGTGTACGGGCACGACATGCGGGTGGGACAGACGTGCGGCGACGCCCGCTTCTCGACGGAAGGCGGCTTCGCGCAAGGGATCACCGTCCAGCGTGATGGTCTTGAGTGCGATGTCTCGCCCAACCTGGAGGTCGTGCGCACGCCATACCTCGCCCATGCCTCCGCTGCCGATGGTCTCCGCAAGCCGGTATCGGCCGGCGATCGTCGTCCCGCGCATCGTTCCTCTTCTCCTCTCTTCTCCTGCACACGCTGGCGCGCTGCTCCGATCCCGGGCACCGGCCCAGGCGTGCCGCCGGCACCGAGTGTCCCGGCGGTGCCGCGGAGCATACGTAAACGGTCGCGGAGCTCTCAGCGTGCGAGCAGCCCGGTTCGAAGCGAGAGAAGGGCAAGGCCCACCTCAGCAGGGAAGACACCACCCCCTGTGGCTGTGGTGGTCCCTCAACACCACCAGTGGGGCTGCCTGTCCCGGAAGCATGAGCGGAGGAGGACCTGAAGGCCCAGAGGAATGTCACCCAGCGTGCCGACCGGCGCCCTCGGCGCTGACCTTCATTTCCGGCCCACTGTCCTGACACTCAGATCAGCGGAGGGCGGCCCAGGCGCGTCATCCGCCATACTGTGCGCCACTTCATGGCCTTGCGGGGCCCGCACGGATTGCGCAGCCCTTCCACGAAGCCGCCGCGCCACGCTTTCAGCCCGCTGAGGGACCGGATGCGCGCCAGGGTGATCACGATCCACAGGCCCAGATAGACCGGGATCAAGGGGAGAGGAAGTCGCCGCCGGGCCAGCCAGACTCGATTTCGAGCGGTGAAGCGGTAGTAGACGGCATGCCGTGCCGGGGAGGTCTTGGGGTGCTGAAGAACGAGGTCGGGCTCATAAAGGATCTTCCAGCCGTCGTCCAGCGCACGCCATGCGAGGTCGGTCTCTTCATGCCCGAAGAAGAACTCACCGGCCCAATCGCCGATCCGCTGCAGCATCGGGACGGAGAAGGCATGGCCGCCTCCAAGGAAGGCAGTTACCAGGCCCCGGTGCATCGGATCATCTGCACGAAGGCGCGGGACCCAGCGCCGCTCCGTGTGTCCGTGCTCGTCCGCGACCCGGAAGCCGATGATCCCGAGCTTGGGGTCCGTCGCGAACAGCTGCTGGATCTTGCGGAACACGTCATCGGCGATGAGGAGCCCGTCGTCGTCCAGCTCAACGACGACGTCAACGTCGCCCGACTCGCGCAGCAGCTTCAGCCCGACGTTGCGGCCGCCGGGGCAGCCCAGGTTCTCCTTGAGCGGGACCTTGGTTACGTCCGCCGCGATGTCCGTCAGAGGCGTCGCATTCCCCACCAGCACCACCCGCCCTGCCGGAACATCCTGCTTCTCCACGGAGGCCAGGAGAGCCTCCAGTTCATGCGGGCGAGTGCCCATCGTCACGATGACGACTCCGAGACGCGGCAACGACATAGCGGCAAACTCCAGGTGTCGGCGAACACGCAGATGCTAGTCGCGGACACGCCCTTCGGCTGGAGACCACGATTTGCTGCAGGATGTCCGTCAGGCCCATGCGTACTGGCGCCACCGGTGAACACGGAGAGCCTGCAGGCTGCTGTCGGCTCCTGGCCGAAGTGCCATCGACACCAGCCAGGTGCGGGCTGCTGCGCGGCACAGCGTCCAGCGCCATCGGCGGACATCGCGCCGGCTGCTGAAGAACGAGACGCTATTGGCGGCGCCCACGCCACTGGGCGACTTCGGAAGGATCGATGAGCTGTTTCGCAACGGAGGCAAGCGAGGACAGCGCCCCTACTTGCCGCTGCGCGTTCATGACGATTGCATCAAATCCGTGTCCCGGGACGAGATCTCCGGCCTCCGCCAGGTCAGCCTCGACGTCACCTCTGTGCAGCTCCAGCAACATCTGCTGCATTACCGTCCTCAACGCGGCCGTCTCGCTCGCGTTGCGCTGCCCGGTCTGGCCGGTCGGTGCGGCCTCGAAGAGATCAAGCTGCTGCGGGTCGGCTGCCGGCAGCTTGCCGCGGGGCGTGAAGGACTGATCGGTCAGCCGGAGGACGGATTGGTACACCAGATCGGCGACCTCCTCAGCCGACTGGTCTGGCGTGCAGATGACGTCATTTGGGGTGATGGCGAACAACGGCTGCTCGCGAATGCGGATCACGAGATGGCCCGTGGCCATCAGGTCAGCACTTTTGTCCCGGTCACGCTCTTGGGCGTCCCGGTGCCAGTAGGCACCGTCGTACTCCACGACCACAGGGGGGCGGGCGGGCAGGAGCATGTCTACCCTCCATGAGCGAAGGCGCCGCCCGGTCGCGCGGCTTGTCGCCGCGCTCCGGTCTACAGTGCCGGGGCTGACAAGGGCAGGCAGGTGCTGCAGCAGCGCGGTAAAGATCTCCTGCTCGCGCCGCGAGACCCCGCTTTTCCCGCATCGAGGGCAGCCTGTCCCGACCACGGACCGGTTATAGAACGATGTCCTCCACCGGTGGCCTTCATCCCGCAGGCAGTGCCACCACACACTGTGCACCGCTCTGGCCGATTCGCAGACCGTCCTCCCTGCGTTCTCGGGGTGTTCGAAGTCGAACTCCACCACTAAGTCAGGACGCAGATAGGCCAGAGACCCAGCATTTGCCCCCCCAGCTGCCCCATCCTGCCTCGGTCAGCATCTGCAGCCAGCGCTGCCGTTCTTGGCCCAACCGCCGCTGCTGCCTCTGACGCCAGAGTAGGTAGGGCTCCTCGACGGGTAGCTGTTGCCGCCCTTCCCGTAAGAAGACGTCGGCGATGGCTCGCTCTTGGTGGCGCAGCCACTTGATCGCCCCGTCACGGTGTGGCAGATCCTCGTCCAGATCAGCCGGGTTCGGGGCGGGCGGGACGATTGAGCCTTTTTCGTACGCCGGTACATCGATCACCACCCT
The DNA here is from genome assembly GCF_040643025.1 of Streptomyces sp. NPDC047525. Taxonomy (NCBI): domain Bacteria; kingdom Bacillati; phylum Actinomycetota; class Actinomycetes; order Kitasatosporales; family Streptomycetaceae; genus Streptomyces; species Streptomyces sp. NPDC047525. The sequence goes on along the minus strand of NZ_JBEYTL010000020.1, from coordinate 119,663 downwards.
GGTGTATCAGCCACCACCGACATTCCCTCCCGGCATGGACTACGCGTCACTCCACAGCGATGGTTGTGAGGACGTTTGTCATCCCAGGCGTGTTGCTCCAGAGACGCGAGCTGCAAGCGTTGTTGCTGGTGTCCCTAGCTCTGACTGTCACACGGCGTGTCGGCTCGCAAGGTTGGCCCGGATCTCGTTTGTCCACGCCGCGTATTCCTTGCTGGTCATTGCCTGCCAGGTGCGGTGGCCGTCGTGGAATCGGCACAGGACGATGAGTGCGCCTTCTGGACGCTGCCGTGCGGTGCCGACGGCCTCAACGAACTCGATGTCGAAGTGCTCGGTGAGCTCGGTGGGTTCGGAGTCGGGTGGGGAGCGGACTTTGAACAGGGAGACCGGATTTTCTCGGCCGACGACGGTTGCGTTGAGCGTGCTCCGTTTCTCACTGATCCAGACGCCGCGAACGTCCTCCGCGCGGATCAGCTCCCTCCACACGCCACCCATCTTGTAGACAGAGACCCATACCTCAGCCACAGACCCTTACCTCTCATCAGACACTCAAGTGTCGCCTACCCGAGGCCTCGTCGCACAGCAGACTGTGGAAACCCACAGAGGTCGTTTCATCCTGTCGTGTCATCCCGAGATGCGGCTTTGGTGTGCTGGCGCGACCCGACATCACCGAAGGAAATCCCCATCACGGGATGGAACGTTGGGAGAAGACGACCTCTCACAGGGCGACAGTAGCCATCTGAGGTTGATGTCGGATTGCGGCGGCACGGGCTCGTGGCGGCTCATGTGTAGGGCGACGGTGTCAGCCAGCTGCTGTGCCCGCGTCAGTCCTCGGTAGATCCAATGGACCCGCAGGTTCAGCAGTTCGGTGTCGGTGAACGGTGCCCCGCTCGCTTCCGAGCGCCACACCTTCAGTACCTGTCGGATCGCGACCGTGGCTTCCACCGCCCCATTGTCCGATGCCCGGGCGTGCCTCGTGTTTGGGGCGGCGCAGAAGTCCTGGGCCAGCTTCACGCTGGCGTCGGGGTCCGCGCCGCTGGGGGCATCGTCGGGATGCCGCAGCACATCTTCACCCCGGTCAACTGTCAAGGCTCATTCCTCGTTGAGAAGACATCTGCAGTTGGACAAGGCATGTCTGTCAGTTGGGGGCTGGGGAGGCAGTCTCGGCGGGCTGCTGTGCGTGCCGAGTCAGGCCCGCCGCCGTGACGGCCTGGAGGTGGTCGGGAGGCAGAGAGTCCCACCGCTTGCGGAGGTTGTTGAGCCACTGGCCGACCTTGAACTCCTCGCCGTTGACAAGGACGGTGTCGCGCTGACGGATGTGGACGTGGCCTTCTCGGGTGCGGAAGACGTCGACGGCCGCGAGGCCGTTCTCGAGCTGTCGCTGTTGGCGAGCGGCACGCCCGAGAGGCTGGCGCGGCTCTTCGACAGGTTCGATCAAGGTGATGCCGAGGTCACGGACGAGTTGGATCTGCTCGGGGTGGAGGGCCTGGAACTCGATGCTTTGGGTGTGCACCCACTCCCCGAGGGGCTCATCGTCGTCGGTGACGAAGTCCACCGGCAGGTCGTCCAGGGTGATGCTCGCCTCGGCGTAGGCGCGGGCGGTGTAGTAGAGGCGCTGCCACGTGATCGGCCAGGACGGATTCCAGTAGGGGTCGAAGGCAGTTAGCGCGGTGTCGGTGGGGGTGGGTTCGAGGCCCGTCTCCGCCCGGGTGCGGGCGCTGCTTCGGCGGTTGGTGAGCCAGCGTCCGAGGGCGAAGTCTCCGATCATCTCGTTGGAGGGTGCGGCGAGATGGCCATGAGTGCTGGCCCAGTTGTCGGCATGGAGGAGACCGCGTTCGGCGGATTGGGCGTGGAGGTTCCAGATCATGCCGAGCTGGTTGAGGGCTTTGAGCTGGGAGCCCTTGAGGGTGCCTGCCGTGTAGGCCTTGCGCATGCGGTTGATCCAGCGACCTAGCGCGAAGCCGCCGTCGTCGTCGTACAGCTGGGGGACGTCGAGGTGGCCGAGGGTGGCGTGGTAGGCGGTGGCGGCCTCCAGGCCCCGGCGGAAGGAGGCTTCGCGCGGGTGGAGGACGCGCAGCCGGAAGGCCTGGGCGATGGTGTCGGCGGGGAAGGGCCGGTCGAAGACGACGTCGACGGGCAGGTCCTCTGTCTCTTCGTCGTCCTCCGGCTCGAGGTTGGAGGGCTGTTGGGCGACGGCGAGCCGGTCGGCGATGCGGTCATCGTGTGCGCGAAGGGCCTGAAGGACGCGCCAGAGTGGCTTGTACAGGTTGGAGCCCATCAGATCGTCGGCGTCCTCGCCGGGCGCGACGTAGACGGGGATGATCAGGGTGGCCTTCTTGCCCTGGCCGGGGGTCTGCCGCAGGGCGCGGCCGACGGCCTGGACGGTGTCGACGATGGATTCTTTGGGATCGGCGAAGACCACGGTGTCGATCGAGGGGATGTTGACGCCTTGGCCCAGGAGGCGGGCGTTGGCGATCACGGTGCGGTGGGCGGGGGCCAGGTCCAGACCGGGGCTGCCGTCGAAGCAGTCCAGGAGATGGCGGCGGTAGGCCGGGTCCTGTGTGCCGTCGATGGCCGATGTCCACAGGTCGCCGGGGTCGGGGCAGCCCGTGCCGGTCTCGTCCAGGGCGTAGAGGCGGGCTGCGGCTTCGGGGAGTGTGGCGGCGAAGTCGTGGGCGTCGGCGACGCGGTGGTGGAAGCTCACGACGCGGCGCAGGTCGAGTTCGGCCATGGCGCGCAGGACTGCGATCTGGAGGGCGGCCTGGCGCAGTTCGGCTTCGGTGGCGCGGTCGGAGATGCCGAGGCGGGTGCGGATGGTGGCCTCGTGGACTTCCATGACGACGACGCGGTAGTCCGCGAGTAGGTCTATGTCGATGGCTTCGGCGAGCGGGAGGCGGTAGCTGGTCTCGCCGTAGAGGGCCACGTTGTCCATGGAGGCGACGAGTGCGGGGTCTTCGTCGTCGCCGGGTTCGCCGGCCGACCAGATGCGGGGGGTGGCGGTGAGGTAGAGGCGCTGGTGCGCGGGCACCAGTTCGTCGTCGTGAACGGCAGCCCAGCGTTTGCCCAGGTCACCGCTGGTTCGGTGAGCTTCGTCGACGGCGATCATCGACCATGGCGGCAGGGCGTACTCACGGTGGGCCTGCCGGATGCGGCCCAGTGAGTGATAGGTGGCGAAGACGGTGAGGCTGTCGTTGTGGTGGACCGCGGCAGTGAGGGCGGCCGGGTCGGTGGTGAACGCGACGGACTCGCTGCTGGTGTTGGGGCGCTTGGAGCACAGGGCGAGTACAGGGCCTCTCATGCCCGCGATGCGCCACTCGTCGATGGTCTGGGCGAGGAGTTCCAGGGTGGGCAGCAGTACGAGGCGGGTGCCTTGGGGGGCGACGCGGGCGGCGATGCGGGCGGCAACGTACGTCTTGCCGGTGCCGCAGGCCATCACGACAGAGGTACGGGCCGCGTGGCGCAGTGCGGTGTGGGCGGCGTGGACGGCGCGGCTCTGGTGCTTGCGCAATCGCACCGTGCGGGGCGGAGCGGTGGTCGTTGCAGACACGTAGTGGTCGCCCTTTCAGCCTGGTCGGGGGGGCGGCGGGTCAGCCGAGGCTGAAGCGAATGTGGTCGATCTGTTGAAGGGCGACCTCCTGCAGGCTCTGTGCGCGGCTCCCGCCGTCCTTGAAATAGTCGTCGCGCAGTCCGTCGGCGACGATCTGGGCGAGCTCGTCCTCGTCTGCGCCGGCCGCTTTGGCTTCGTAGAGCGCGCGAGTGGTGTCGGCGTCCAAGCGTCGGGTCAGGCGCCGGTAGCGGGGGTCGTTCGTGGTGCCCTTGGGAGCCTTGAAGCCGAACTTGGCGCGGACGTCGACCTTGATGCCGCGACTGCTGATGGCCGCCTGGAGCTTCTTCGCCTTGACGAGGGGCTGCCAGAGGCTGTTGACCTCGGCTTCGATGAGGGCGGCGGTGTCGGGCTTGGCTGTTTTGATCTTGCCGTCGCGGTAGCGCTCGACGGTGCGCTGGCTCTTGCCGAGCTTCTCGGCGACGGCGCGGGCGGCTTCGGCGCGGCTGAGGCCCTTCTCCTGCTTGAGCAGGAAGCGGACCCGGGCGCCGATGCTCTTGGGGATCGGCTGGGAGAAGGCAGTCTCCACGGCCTCCTCCAGGCGGTCTTCGATCTGTCCCACGGTCAGTCAGTTCCCTTGGTCTCAGGCCACACGGAGGAGCGAGACGTCCTTGATTTCGTTGGCGATGTTCACGTCGTCGGCGAGCAGGTCCAGCGCCCAGGCCATGGTCTGGGAGCCCTGGTGCTTGACCGAGCCGGGGTTGACACCGAGCCGGAAGCCCCCGCGGATTGGCTGGCCGTCGGGGTCGAGCAGGACCGGCAGCGGGGAGAGGTCGTCAGCGGCGTAGATGACGCAGTCGGTGTTGACGGCGAGGGGGTAGCGGTCGGCGGTGGTGGCGAGGTTGCTCATCTTGCGGTGCATGTTGATCCGCGCCTTCGAGAGAATCATGGCGCGGATGTCGGGTCGCCAGGTCTTGCGGTGCAGTGCGGGCCAGGGCTCGCCGAAGACGTAGTTGAGGCCGATGTTAGGACGCTGGCGCAGCTTGCCGATGCCTGATTTGGCGGTGGACTTGATCGCGTTGACCAGGGTCACCAGGGCCGGGTCGCCGTCCTTGTAGGCGGCCATCGCGGCGAGGAACTCCTCGTCGTCGAGGTCGGCGGTAACACCGAGGGAGGCCATCGTGGTCAGGTAGGCCGCGCGCAGAGTCTCGTACCAGGGCTGGAGGTAGGGGCTGTGGGTTTCACGGACCCACGCCTCCAGGGGCCGGACCTCCGCGCCGAGTTCGACGGCGTAGCTGACCGTCGGTGTGGCGTACCAGGCGGGACCTTGGGGCCGCTCGCCGCTGGAGGTGAAGGGGTTGGGCAGCCGCTTGTCGATCTCGACGTGGGAGAGGTCCAGGTACCAGGAGCCGGGCAGGTCGGGGTCGAAGTGGGGGTTGTGGGGTCGGTGGATGGCCGGGCCGGTGCCGACATGGAGTCGGCGGCAGGCCGCGAGGAATGCGACCGACACGTCCAGGGCGACGACGTTCGGCCGGGACCGCTCGTCCTCGGTGATCAGATCGAAGGGGCGGATCCAGATGCAGGCTTCCTCGTCGAGGGCCTCGCTGACGGGCCGGGTGCCTTCTTCTGGGTAGTCGTCGGCCACGATGGGGTGTTCGTCGGGGGCCTCGCACGGGGCCGGGTCGACGACGGTGTGGAGGGTGTCGGGCACCTTCGCGGAGACGTACTTGTGCTCCGTTTCGCTCCATTCGGCCCTGGTGGGCGGCCGCAGTGCGGTCATGAGCTCCTCGGCGGTGACGGCGACCGTTCCGCGGGGGGTGATGATCAGGTTGGAGAAGGAGCCGAGCAGCCTGGCGAGTTCAGGGGCGGGCAGTTCGGCTGCGTGGCCCCAGGCCCGGGTCTCCAGGGCGCGCCAGGGAGCGACGGCGAGCTGTACGCAGTGACGCTTGCCGTCGAGGCGCTTGAAGATGCGGGCCCAGGGGCCGAAGCCCGATTTGGTGAGCTCCCAGCCTGCCCGGGTGACGGCTTTGACGACGTTGTGGTCGGCGGGCAGCCGGAGCTCTTCCTGGTCCTCCAGGTCCGCGGGCAGTCCGAAGTGGGCCACGGCCGCTTCGGTGAGGACGATCAGCGGGTCCTGGTCGTAGCCGTTGTCGTGGAGCTTGGCGGCGCCGAGGTTAATGCGCTTCTTGTCCAGGGCCCAAGTGGCCATCGCTTGGATGGTCTTGGCCGGGCACGGCACGGTGCGGCCATCGGTGAGGTGGGCGGTCAGCGCGCCATCGGTGAGGTCGAGAACGGCGAGGGGGCCGTCGGCGTGCTCGGGCGCCACCGGCTTCACGGCCGGCTTCTTACCCTTCTTGCGGCGGGAGTCGGGTGCGGGGGTCCGTGAGCGGGCCGGGGCCTTGGGCCGGGCGGGCGCGGGGGCTGGTGCAGCGGGCGGCGGGGCCAGCGCTGGGGCCGGTGTAGTGGTCTCTTCGGGGGCGGCGAGGGCTGGCACGGGGGCGGCGTCCTGTATGCCTGAGGCAGGAGCAGCGGGCACCGGGGCCACGACTGGCTGGCTATCGCAGCGCGGCATGCCCATGCGGGAGTGGGCCTCCAGGTAGACGTGGCGAGGCTGGCCGTTGACGACGAATGTCGTCGGCCTGCCGCACCGGACGCACCGCCGGGTCGTGCCCTCGGGCAGCTCGGTCCAGGAGCCGGGGGCGTCATACCCGGCCGTGGACTCACTTTCGGCTGTCGACGTCGGAGGTGTGTCCCAGGTCAGGTCGGGCGGGTCTTCGATGTCGTAGTCGAACGGGAGGGGCAGTTCCTCACCGCTGTCGCCGGGGTGCGGGTCCGTGGGTGCGGGAGCCGGGGGCGGGGTGGGGGTGGCGGCGCCCGCGCGGGCGAGTTCGGCAGCGAAGTAGGCAACATATCTGGCGTAGCGCTGCCCCTTTTCGCCACGCGGCGTGCGGGGCGGCTCCTTCTCCCAGGTCCACACGGTTTCGCGCGACACGTTCAAGGCCTGGCCGAGCTGGGTCTTGGTCCACCCGAACTCCTCGCGAAGCCGGGCGCGTTCCGCCGGGCAGGGCAGTGGCGGCACCGGCCCGTCCTCGGGGAATCGCGCGAGTACCGCCTCCATGAGGTCGGGCATCGTCTTCCTCCAGTCGCGTGAGTCTAACGCGAATCTAACGCACCATCCCGGATGTGTCAATTCTTATTCAGATTTCACTATGCATTATGACTTAATCTTGATTAGGTTACGTGCTGCCATGTGCCGCACGTGGCATGAACCCTCTGGAGGATCTCCATGTCCAAATCCGATTTCATCCGTGAGGCGGCCCGGCAGCTGCAGAACGGCATCCCGTTGGGCACTCGTACGCGCGGCGAGGTCGTGCGGCTCCTGGGGCTAGTCGCCGACGATGACGGGCACATCCCGGAAGAGCCCGAGGCCCGACGCTGTGCCGTGCGGATCGCCGAGGCACTGGGCCACGACCAGGCGCAGGAGGCGGGCCCCACGGCCTGGTCTCGCTTGACCGATCTCCACCGGCAGCAGCGCGAGGCGGCCGTACGCGTGGCCGGGGATCTCATCGAGGCGCTGCGTGCCATGTACCCCGCGGCGCGCGCCCTGATCGTCGCTGAGCGGAACGGTGAGTTCGTGTCCGCACGTCTGGTTGGGGCCGACCGCACCGTCAGCGAGCTCGGACCGGCAGCCAAGGCCCTTCCACCGATGCCGACGCATCTGCACGGACGATGGCCCGACGGAGCCCTTGCACGCGTGAAAGATCTGGACGATGTCATCGCCACACTCTGGGCATGCGGGCTCGGCTTCGACGACCTTCCCTCAGATCTCAGGGGCCGTGCCGACAGCTCGCAGTACATCCCAGCCCTGCTCCTGTGCGAGGACCGCGGCTGCGAGTACGGCTGCTGCTGACCGCTCCCGCCGCGCCTCGTGAGGTTGCGCTCCCCCGTCTTCTCTCGGTGGCCAGCGAGTGCTTCAGCAGACAGGGACGCCGACCTGAGTGCTGAAGTTCCGTTGGGTGGTGCGGAGTAGGGGATCCGACTCACGAAATGCTTCAGCAAGGCATTCCCACAGACAAGGTTGGGCCAGGAGAATGGATCTTCCCGAGATTGAGCGTCCTCCTATCCAGGTGAAGGCCCTGGCGGTGGGGGCAGTGCGCTTGGTCGGCGAGCTCACAGAGTCGGAGGTTGCCCACAAGGTACTCATGCGCGACGTCCACCCCGTAGTCGCTCGCCGTCTGGCGATCGAACTGCTTCAGGCCGCCGAGGACGCTGAGTTCAGGCGGGGGTAGCGGGTCGAGAGCAGCGCTGAGCGGGGGCTCTGACAGATCTCGATGTTCACCTGTGCCGCCAGTACGCGTGGGTCTGCCGGACGTCCGCGTCGATCACGTCCCGCAGCGCCTCCCGGTCCTCGGGCGGGAGGTGTCCGCCTTGGTTGATAAGGCTCAACCGGTACGCCTCGGCCAGCTGGGGGTCGCCCGCGGCCAGAATGCTTGAAAGAAGCGGCTCGTCTCGTTGCGCCACTTCATCGACCCTGGCTATCAGCTCGCGCCGGTCCTCTTCAGACATGCGGGGCAGGGCCGAGCCCAGCTGATCCTTCAGGTCGGTCCAGGTGACCATCTGTTGGGCGCGAGCTGTTCGTTTCAACGCGCCGCGTACCGCGGCTGCTGCTGATGCGAGAGCTTCGGCGGACAGGCTGAGGGTGGGCGGCGGAGCTGATCGGGACGTGGCCGGCTGGGCCGCTACGTCGTCCTTCAGCATCGCGCGCACCCGTTGCCGGTCTGTCCACGCAAGGGCGTCCCTGGCCTGCTCGACAGCTGCCTTGAGGTCCCGGATCTTCTTCGCACGGCGCGCTGCGGAGACGTTTGGCCGTTGGAGGTCCCCCAGGAGACGCCGGACCTTCTGCGCGGCGGCCACTTGCTGAGCGCGTTTGCCGCTGTACGGCTGCGCCGTGAGAGTGCGGCGGGGCCAAGCCGTGGCGCGCGCCTGGGGAGGAGCGGTTCTGTGCAGCGCGCGCTCTCGAGGAGTTGCGGTATCCGCTGCCGGGCGGTGGTTCTTCTCCTGGAGGAACGCGCGGGCCTCCGTCAGCACCTGTAGTTCGGCAGCGCTGGCGCCACGTCTCGTCAGGGCAGTGGCTTGGTTGTAGTGCTCGCGCACGTCCCAGGCGCGCCCTTCGTCCACTGCACGCTTCAGGTCGGCGAACTGCTGCTGCTGATAGCCCGCATGTCCCTCCAGCCATACGAGCGCCTCGTCCAGGGCCTGTTGCGCTTCCGCCCGCGCGTACGGCTCCAAGGTTCCCAGGAAGGGGCCGCTGCCGTCGCACAACCGGCGCACGTGTTCGACGGTCCCGGAGCGTTGTGCCGTTTCCAGCCCTCGGATGAGGTGCGTCACTGCCTCGGGAAGCGGCTGGGAGCGCGCTGCCGGGGCCGCCAGATCCTCCCGGAGGATCCGGGCAGCCGCCTCGGTGAGAGGGCCTTCTGCTCCCCATTCGCATTCAGCGAGGGGTGTCCACTCGGTGGGGTGCGCCAGGGCTTCGGTGCCGATCCACACACGGCGGCTGACGCCGTCCGGTTCGAAGCGGACTCGGTAGACGTATCTGCAGCGTGCGAGTGTGCCCGGCTCCAGAGCGACACCGGTGGCGAGAATGGGGGCAGGGCCGCCCCAGGCCGGTCGGACCTGCCCGTCCAGGTGAACGCGAAGGAGTGCGCCGTCCTCGAGATGGACATCCACCAGGGAGCCGATGGGGTCGGGGTAGGTGAAGCGAGCGGTTCGTCCGCGATCTGTCAGTGAGCTCTGCAGGGCAGCCTTCATATAGAGGTGGTCTGCCGACGATTCGCCGATCCCCCGCCTCCGGCATGTAAGTGTCTGCCCGCTTTTCTGCGGATTATGCTGAAAGTGACACTGTCTGTCCGTATAGAGTTTCGAGGACAGGCGGGCGCCGCAGCCGCCCAGAAGCAGTCCGCACCAGAACTCGTCATCCGTGTGGGCCTGCCGGAATGCGTCGAGAGCGATGGGCTCCGTGGGCAGGACCACAGGCACATCGGATTTCTCATCGCCGATCACAGCGGTCTGCACGAGCCGAGAATCCCGCACCACGACGCCCCCAATCGTCGAAACCAACAGTAGATTTCCCGCTTCCGCGGCGCCGGAAATCGTCCGTACTCAGCCCCACCGACCCGTACGATCCAGCCGACTTGCCTGCGCGACGCCAGCGCGTGCCGCTTCGTGCACGTCGCGGGCCACGATGACCAGTGCTCGTTCCCGGATCAGGTCGTCGTGGACTCCGGGGTCGCCGGGCGGCAGCAGCTCCAACGCCCGGTCGATGGTGGCCAAGGCCTCGCCGAAGCAGTGCATCTCCCGCAGGGTTCCTGCTTCCCGGAACAGCGCCAATGGGTCGGTGCGCTCACGGAACGGAGGGCGGGAGAGGAGGCCCAGCATGTGCTGGTGGCGTTGAGGGAGACCGTCGCCGAGCCACAGTCCGTGCAGCAGAGTGTGGAGCACCTTCACATCGTCGGCGGCGTACGCCAGTACCCCGTCCATCACCTGCAGTCCCTGTGGCTTGGACTGGCCGAGCAACGCGAACGCGAACAGCGCGCGGGTGAAGACGTCCCAGGGGCCGCGGTGTTCGCGCATCGCTTCCTCCAGCGCGACACGGCGGAAGTCGTAGCGCAGGGCGAGCCCTAGAAGGTGGATCCGGGTGCGGGCAGTGATCGGGTCGCGCGTGGATGAGGTGTCGCGGGGGATCTCCTCGGCCAGGCGGCGGCCGTCGCGCCGGGCCTGCCAGGCCACGTCGGCGAGGAACGCGGCCGACTCCTGCCAGGTGGCCTGCGATACGTGCATCCAGTGCTCGGCGCGTGCCGCGCACACCGTCTCGGGGGCGTCCTGGACATCGACCCCCGCCAGCGCCAACACTCCCGGCCGCAGCTGCGGTATGTGTACGGCCTCTTCCAGCAGGGGCCGGACATGTGGTTCGCGCAGCAGCCGGCGCGCCTGAGCCAGTCGTGCCAGTCGTGCCGTCGGTGGTTGGCGGACGAAGGCGAGGACGTCCTCGGCCAGCATGGGCGAGGTCGGAGGAACGGTGGTCATCGGGACGCTCCGGGTTTCAGATGCGGCGAGGGGGCGCTCCCCCTTCATCTGCTACAGGTGTCGGGTCCGGCTCCGGTGTGACACCTGCGCCAGACCTTTCCTTCCCCTCAACCTCCGCGGTTGCGGGCGATGTTCGCGGTTCACTGCGTCTCGCGGCGTAACGACGAGGACCTCACCGCCAGGGGGTGAGGTCCTCGTGGCGAGCCGGGCGGCGCGGACGAAGAACCGATCCAGGAGCACCGCGCCTCCGGTGAGCTCCGGGCTTCACCACCCGGAGCTCCAGGGGCACCGTCAGTTCTTGACGGGCCATTCCAAGGGCTCCTTGGAGTAGCCCCTGTTCAGCTCTACGGCAGCGGCCTTCTCCCCCTCGGGGATGAGGAAGGCGGAGCAGATCTTCTCCGACTGGCCGGCACTCACCGTCTTCGAGGTGTCCGGGGCCGGGCAGTTGGGCCACTTCGCTCCGCCCCCCAGAACGATGAGTGCACGAGTGCGTGTGTCCGCGTCCGTCCGGACCACGAGGTCATCGTCCATGTCGCCGAGCTCCATGGTCTTGCCGCTGTCGTGGCTGAGCGTTGACCACACGTAGACGGGGACCTGGGGGCCGTCTTCCTTATCCTGCTCCAGGCCGGACTTGTCCATGTCAGCCTTCGTTCCAGTCGCCACCTTGGTTGGTGTGACCGTGTACTGGGCCCCGGCCGAAGCCTTGATATCGCTCTTCTGCTCCGGGCTGGCCTCGCCCAGGCGGAAGGCGGTCTTGTCCTGTGACGCCTGCGATCCGGAGTCGTCGGAATGGGAGCCGGAGCTGCCCTTGTCCTCACTCTTCTCCGAACCCGAGTCGCTGCAGCCAGTCAACGCAACCGCTGCGACCAGAGCCCCGACGGCTACCGGAACGGCACGAGTCCACGTAGTCATTTTCATTCCTCACTTGTCTTGGCATATCGAACGACCGAAGGCCACAGCCCTCGGGGTTGATCTTGTGATGGGGTTACGCGAAAGGCTCAGCGCCGGTCATCGCGTGCCGTCAGGGACGGCGGTGCCTGGGCTCCCCTACGGCAGGCCCGCGCGCAGACTGCCGCTGCGCGCGCGGCTTGGGCCGGCCGACCCGGCGCGGCTTCGGGGCATACACCTTCGCTCGTGGGGAGCACTAGGCAGTCCCGTTGGCGATCCGAGCGATCATCCAGATCGCCCATACCAGTGGGACAACGGCCGCCAGGGAGGACAGTCGGCGCAGGACGGGCACGCCAAGCATCAGTTGTGGCCCTGGCTGTCCGGGAATCGGGGGCGGCAGCTTGTTGAGGCGGGCGAGGGCCACCCGGTTAACGATCAGGGTCGCCGGGGTGAACAGAACGAGCGACAGCGGTGACCACCAGCCCTGCCACAGGGTCTTGCCGGAGAGATCCCGGAAGATCGAGGTGCCGCACGGCTGGCAGAATGGCCCGCTCACGCTGGAGAAGCGCATCCAGAGAAGCACCCCCTGGTGGCCTCGGAAGGTCACTTGGGCAGCGGGGACAGCACCGCACTGCCGACACGTCACGAAGGATGGAATCTGGCCGGAAGGCATCAGCTCGGTGGGCGGGTGCGGAAGTCCGGACGGCAGGGGCGTGCTCACGGGGCGTTCTCCAGAGTGCGCGCGGGCGGCGCTGCAGACGGGTGGAAGGCTGCCTCCCAGCCGGGGGCGTTGCCCCATGCGCTGTGGGCCAAGACGCGCAGCGTCCACCCCAGGGCGCTGATCTGTCCTTGGAACAGACCGGCCTCGTCGGTGGCGGCCGCGAGGTCGCGTTTGGTGGTCCACTCGGTGAAGACATCCATCACACCCGCGGCGAGCTTCCGCTCCGCCAGGCAGCCTGTGTCGGCGACATCGGCCAGGCGCTCCGCGATGAACTGCGCCAGGAGGAGGTCGCGTTCGGCCTCCCAGGTCCCGTCGAGCGGGATGGATACGAAGCGCGTGCGGCAACGAGTTGGCAATGAGCCCGACCGGGGGGCGGTGTTCGCGGTCACCGGGAGTCCACGAGACGGTACTCGCGGGACTGGACCTTCGGCTTCCCGGTCTTCGTCAACTCGGCGAGGCCCTGGCCCTGGTACTCGTTGAGCACCGCAGGCCGGCTCGTCGAGTTGTAGACGGACTCCTCCTTGTCAGGATCGATCTTGTAGTTGTAGAGGAAGGCCGACTTGAGGGCGAACGCGGAGGTATGCGCTGTGGGGAACATGGCGATGGCGCCGTCGTTCTTGAGCTTCAGCGCGTAGGTCTTGTCGTGCTTGGCCGGAACCATCTTGTAGGTGGTCGTCGCCATCTTGGCGTTCTTGCCACTGTTGCGCTCTCGGTAGTACTCGCGCGCAGCCTTGGTCGGCTCGGTCGTCGCCAGTTGATTGCCTCCGTGCTTGCCGCCGGAGACGAAGAGGTCCTCATACGCGTCGCTGACGGCATCCGGCGCCATCCCGCCCACCGGAGCGGATGCCGGTAGGGCGGTCGCGAGTCCGTGGTTGCTGACGTCGATGGCGGGCAGGGCGTCCGGCGAGTAGACCCCCATCACCACCTTCCACTTCCCGTCCTCCTTCTCAAAGGTCAGAAGTGCCCACTCCTTACTCCCGGTGGACTGCGCACCGACGACGAACCACGGTTCCCCTGCGGGCATGAAGTACGCACGCTTCTTGTAGAAGAACGGGGAGGCGTAGTCGCGTTGGTCCTTGGCCGACTTGGTCTTGAAGAGCTTGTAGTCGGCCTTGCTCTGTTCGTAGAGCTGCCCGCCTTCCACCGTTCCCAGCAAGGCTGCGTCGCGGGTCGCATTCGCCTTGTTGTTGACCTCCACGTACTTGTCCAGGAGCTCTGAGGCTTGAGCGGGCGTCACCGCACCCTTGGGGGCCGGGCTGTTTGTGCTGGACTTGGCATCATCACGCCCGGCATCGCTGCCGTCCGATCCAGCGCCGCACCCGGTGAGTGCAATGAGCGTCGTGCCTGCGATAACAACCGCGCGGACGTGGCTCTGTCGTCTAGCAGGGACAAAGTGGGGGGATATCAAGTGACACTCCTGGTGGGAACGGATGCAAGTGCGAGTCCGGCGTGGCGAGAGGCCACTTCGCTCGCGAGTGGGGATGAGTTCTGGGCGGCTGCTCGCGCAGCGGAGTGCGTCAGCGCTCGGGAGCGGGCGGACCGCCCGAGAACGGCCTGAGCAGCCAGTCATCGCACTCCCCCGCCGTCGGCCGCGGCTGCGCCGGCAGATCAACTTCCGCTTCAGGCGACGTGAAGTGCACAGCAAGCGGTGCAGGCCGACGCGACGTGTTGGACGCGCCGTGTCGGAGGGGACGCTGGCTCATGTCGGCCCTCCTGAGGGGTGGCTAGGGAATACCTGGCCGGTTTGACAGGCCCGGCGGGGTGCTCGCGGCAGGCCGCGGTCACCCTTTCGCCCGGCAGGCAGATTCACGCGCGGAGGTCGGCTCCGTCGAGCCGCGCACTCCGCCGATGGATTGCAAGCCGTCGCCAGCGACAGGTGAAGCACCGCGGATCCCTCTCTTATCCGACGCAAGCGGCGCGTCTCCCACAACGCGCTCCGGCCCGAGGGCCGATTGTTGTGTCGCAGCGAATGGACTGCCAGGCCCAGAATTTTCCGGATACTCAATTGCCGGAAATTCACGTTCAGGTAATTCGGCAAGCACGAGTGGCGCGCGGTACCGGTTGAGGATGCAGTACCCCCATGGAGGAGTGTCGTCGACTCCTGCGCGGCAGTTTTGGCCACGTGGATCCAATGCTCGGCCCGTCTGGCACACAGAGGCTCGGGGGCGTCCTGGACATCTGCACGCGCCAGGGCCAACGCACCTTTGCGCGAATGCGGAATGTGGCCGGCCACCTCCAGCAGAGGCCAGGCACCCGGCCCGCCCGGCAGGCGCCGCTGAGCCAACCGTGGCAGTCGTGCCGTCGGTAGATGGCGCGCGAAGGCAAGGACATCCCCGGAGAGGACGGGCGAGGTCGGATGAACGGCGGTCATCAAGGGACTCCTGCTTCTATACGCGACGGCGAGGGGGTACCCCCTTCGTCTGCTACAGGTGCCGATCTCGTCCGCGGTGTGACACCCGGGGCGAACTTCCTTGTCTCACCTGCTGCTGAGGCAGCCCATGCCACGGGATGGCGAACTTCGGCAGGCGCCGACTGCCGAACTACCGCACACGTTGGACTGGTTGTTTGCGATAGGCGATGCCGGCGCTACGCGCATGGAGTGGACGTAGAGAAGGGGTGGGCATCAGGACCCGGGCATCATTGCCCCCGGATGCCGCTCGCTCCGCCGGCGACGCCGTCCCACCGTGGTGTCGGCCGCCAGCCGCTGTGGTGCAGAGCGTGCCCGCCGAGGACTACGCCGGGGAGGCAGCCGCAGTCCGGGGGGCTGCCAAGGTTCCGTACCGGCCCGAGAGCTCGTGAAGGACGATCCACTGATCATTCTCTGCCTGTTGATGCGCAGGTGCTACGCCGTCGCATCTCGCGCTAGCAGGGCAGCCACTCGCAGGGCAATGCGGCTGGAGGTGCCAGCCGCGGGGTAGCCCTGAGCTCCCTCGGGCTCGAGGAACGCCAGGAACTCCTCTCGGACACCTTCAAGTTGCCCGCGGTCGTCGAGCTGCACATCCATGCCGTGCAGCTCAGTACCGTCGACAAGGTCGACCTCTTCCCTGACGTCGTCAGCCTCGCCCTCCTCCTGCACGCTGACGTCCGTGCCCTCGCGATCAGCGAAGCGGTCCACGGCATAGAAGCAGAGCTCGTCGCCCAAGGCGACGTACAAGCTCGCCAGCGAGCTCAACAGCGAGCTCGACAGGTCAACCTCAGTGCCTAGGCAGTCGACGAACCGGACCGACCGCGGTCGACGGTCCACGACCTCTGTCCAATACCACCTGCCACTCCCCCGTCGCAGAGAACGAGGTCATGTCGACGCGCCCCAGCTGCAGGAGCGTGCGGACCGCGGTCGAGTCCTGCACGCCCGCAGTGACCAGGACTGCCAGTGGTTGGCCGAGCGTGTCGGTGAAGATGCTGCGCTTGCGGCCCACGATCCTCTCGCCCGCGATGCCCTGACTAGTGGATGGCACGGAGGTGGAGGTCTTGATGCTCGGCGCGTCGACGACGCAAGCCGAGGGGTGAGGGAGTTTGCCGTCCTGCTGGCGCACCAATTCCGCCAGTAGCCCGTCGAGCTTGGCGAAGTAGCCCTAGATCGACTGCCAGGGCGGGAAGTCGTGCTCGTGCGGGAGGTAGGCCCACCGGCAGCCGGTGCGGTCCACATACAGGATCGCGTTCATGATCTCGCGCAGGTCACGCCTTGACAGCCAGCCCAAGTCCAAGCACGGGCTGTGGCGCTCGACGCGCCACTCGGACAGCACTGGCTCGAACAACTCCCACCGCCTCACCTATCGGAGGGGCGCCATGCATTGCGACTCAACTCTTGTACGCCTAAGCCCCTGAGCGGCTGCTGAGCCGTTGTCCAACAGACCGAGAATGTGGGAGTGAATGGAGATTGCGCCTTTGTGATTGTTCTGGATGTGCGATCCACGGCGCGAACACCGCTCGCCAGACAGAGCAACTCCGGCGCCATCCGCGCACCGACAGGTGGGATTCCGAGTCGACACCCCTCCTGACCTGCGCATTCACATATTCACAATCTTTATTCATTCATTCATTCACCGACTCAGCACCTCACAGGTCAGACCGGCAGTAGGGAAGGAGGTCGGCGAGGAGGGGGGATGCGCGGGGTGCGAAGCCCAGCATGGTGCTTCCGCATCAAATGTGCGCTGTCACCTACCATCTGACGGTAAGTGACAAGAGCAGCCGCCTGCGTGTACCGTGCCCGATGCAACCGAAGGGGTGCGTGCACGACTGAGAGGCTGCTTTGACGGGCGCTGGCGTGTGCATCCTGGCGCATCAGAGATCACTGGAGGAGCCTTGGACGAGTCCTTGGGTGCAGCCGTACCGAAGAATCTTGATGACCTGCTGGAGCTCGAGAGCTTCACGGACTTGAAGAGTCGTCTAGAGGTAGTGCGGCGTTTCCCGGCCCATTACGAAGATGAGCATGACGACCTGTTGGCTGAAGTGGTACGCCAGATCCGTCCCTATCTCCGGAACGTCATCGGAGTCACCATCGGGAAGGGAGGTCAGGGCAAGACGACGCTTTCCGCAAACATGGCGGGCATGCTCGCCGCTGAACAGGAGATGCTCGCGAAGCAGGGGAAGAAGGCCCTGCCGATCCTACATCTTGAGCTGGACCTTCAGGGGGACGGCTTCTCTCACGACTTCGGTCTTTCCCGGTCCAAGTTCAATGACAAGGGTGCGGGCCTCGCAAGCGCCGTCACCAATGACGCGCCCCTCCACGTCATCAAGACTGACCGTCAGTTCCTGCATGTTGTACCTGCCGGCGCCAACAATGCGAGGATCATCGATGCGCTAGGGGCACTTGTCGCCACACACGGACGGGCCGCGCATCTCCTGCTAGCCCTCCTGTTGGCTCAGATCAGCCATCTGTACCGCTGGGTCGTCATCGACTTCTCACCTGGTGATCGCAGTCTCCAGCAGCTCGGCCTGGCCGCGACGACGCACCTCACCGCTCCCTTGATGGACTCAGACAACGCGTCCGTCAGCGGTCTTGCGAACCTCGCTGTGTTGGCCAGGAGCACCCGTAAGACCAACCCTGAGCTGGGCGTGGCGGCCATGTGCTTCCTGGGCTTCAGGAAGGTACAGGGGAATCCCACCAGCGACTTGACCATCGTCTGGCAGAAGCTCCGCATGGCTCTCCAGCGATACAACGTCTCACCCGACGTCATCCTGGACGACTACGTTCGTGAAGGCCGCGTACTAGCTAAGGAGGCGCGCAACTCCGGCATGCTCGCCCACGAGTTCGCCCGCGCGGCCGCCGGTCAGTGGATTGACCCGCTCACAGAGGAGGTCGCGGAGCGTCCCAGGGATGAGAACGGGCGTCTCATTGACGCTAAGCGCGCCATCGACATTGCAAACGATCACGCAGCCATGGCTCGTGCCGTAATCACCAGGGTCCGTACCCGCAATCTGCAGCTTAAGGAGGCCACGGTATGAGCGGCGGCACGAGGGCCAGCAAGGATCCGGCTAAGAAGAGCTCGGGGTCCGGAAGGTCTCGAGGGGGCTCCACGGAACAAGGCAAGGGAGCATCCAACCTGAAGTTGCCCGACCTCGACTTCGGCGGCTTCGGCGAGGAAGACGAAGAGCACACGGGGGGCCTGCCCGCAGACGTATTCGGAGCCGGATCTGCGGAGTCCTCACGATCGGTCGAGAGCGAGAGCCCGGTCGCGAGCGAGAGCCCGGTCGCGCCAAAGCCCCCGCTGGTACCGCACCAGCCCCTCGACGAGACCAAACCGGCCCTCCAGAGTGCCGCTGATCAGGAACTCAAGGCACCAGCTACCCTCCCGGCCAGCGCCGAGATCCACACGGCCGAGGTCCTGGCCAGCACCCGAGTCGCTCCACCGGCGGAGCTTCATGGGCACAGCGAGCCGCCGCAGGCAAACACAGTTCCTGCCCCCGGCGTAGCTGGCCCAGCAGCCCAGCAGCCGACGACCGATCCCAGCCCGAGCCACGCAGGTCCAGCAGCCCCGGCCGCCGAGACCACTGCGACGACGGCCGCTGTGGCGCGTCGAGAGTCGACGCACGCCGTCGCGAGTTGGGGGCCATCCACCGGTCTGCCGACGCGACGACCGCGCCGCAATACCTCGAAACCCTTCACGGCGGACCAGCGTCAAGAAAATCGCGAACGGAACATGCGGGAACTGTTCGAGGAGGCTCCGCGGTATGCCTCACTTCTGAACACGTACTGGGAGGTGAAGAAGAACAGTTCGAAGCCGCGGAACGTTCAGCTGTACGGACTCACGTTTGAGCGAACCGCCACCCAGATTGCGATCGACACGGCGGTCATGGCTCGTGTCACGCCACGCATGCCGACGCCCCGGCTCATCGCAGGACACTACGTCGACACAGCGCTGCAGGGGGCACTCTCGGAGCTCAATCCTGCGGAGGCTGACGCCGAGCGCATCGAGGACGAGAAGGATGTCGTCTTCAAGATGGCGGACCGGGCCATCGCCTATCGGAACTACATCAACGATGACGATTATGCGTCCCAGTTGGGGCACACCCGCACCATCTGCCCGCTGACCGAGTCTGGGGGTGCACTCCTGACACGGCTGATGAATCTGCTGCGGACGATGCCGACCCTGAAGGTCCAACCCTTCGAGATTGTGAGTGTGGCGGTCTCGGACCTCCTCGACAGCATGGCCCAGGAGCAGGACGCCTTCGAAGGTTTCCTCGAGCGCAGCGTGGCATCGAGCTTCCAATAGCCGCCGTGGACATTTGATGGTCGGTGGTCGGTTTCGACGCCCACCGACCACCACATGTGGCGCCGCCATCCCCAGGCGATTCCCAGGCCAGCCACCAGGTGCATGGCCCCGGTACGCGCCCTCTCTGGGCTACGTCTACGTCGGTCTCCGGCCATGAGACACGCGTCTGTGCGGGAGCTCTTTGCTCTCCAGGGAGGCTGGCCCGCAGCGGCCTGGCAGAGACTAGTGGGCCCACGCCTGCTCCCGGTGCAGTCCCCTTCTATCGTTGGTCAGCACCGCAAGCGATACACGCTGCTCGGCGGCTCCTGATCATCGGCCTGGGTCCGCGGAATGATCCATCTGGAGAAACCCGGAGCGTCAACGCAGGGGCCGAGTCGCTGATTCGGGCAGATCGCGGCGCGTTACAGAGGCTAGGCCGTTCACCAGCGGGGTCTGTCACAGATGACGGGGAGTGGTCACTGCGAGTGATGTCGCTGTTCGATTGCAGGCATGTGCCGTCGTGCGCCCCACGGCATTCGCCGATACCTGACGCTCCCTCAAATCGACGTAATCCGGGCTGAATCCCGGTGTGTTGGTCGACGGGCCGGGCATGGGCAACTGCGGGTGGGAATGGACGAAGTTGGTCTTCGCGGGGATCGAAGTGAAGGTCACTTCCGTGACTCTAAGCACCGAAGTTGTGGTGATCCGAGCTCGTGGCAAAGGCACGGACGGGGTCTGTCCCGGTTGTGGCCACGGCTCGATGCGGGTGCACGACCGGTATCTGCGGCGGCTGCGAGACGTGCCGCTGAGCGGGCGACGAGTCGAGATCGAACTGACCGTGCGCCGCTTCGTCTGTGGCAACGCGGACTGTGAACAGCACACGTTCACCGAACAGCTGGCGGGCCTGACCAGTCCGTACGGCCGCTGCACGTTGCGGCTGAGCGAGCTGTCGGGGCGGATTGGCCTGGCGCTCGCGGGCCGAGCCCGTGCCCGGATAACCGCCGTACTGGGCATTCAGGCGGGACGCATGACGCTGCTGCGGCGGGTAATGGCCCTGCCGGATCCGATCTGGGCGCCCCCCCGGGTCCTGGGCGTCGACGACTTCGCGACCCGGCGCGCCCACACCTACAGCACAGTGCTGACGGACGGCCAGACGCACCAGGTCATTGACGTGCTTCCGACCCGCAGGGCTGAGCACGCTCGCGGCCTGGCTCGCCGACCACCCGGGTGTCAGGGTGATCTGCCGGGACCGGGCCGGCGCCTACGCGGAAGGCGCGGCCGAAGGCGCGCCGGACGCTATCCAGGTCGCTGATCGCTTTCATTTATGGATGAACCTGGGCCAGGCCATCGAGATTCGACGCCGTCATTCTGTTAGACGTTCTAAGCGCGGCCTATAGCGGGAGAAAGAGTCCTCCAACATCATCGAGTGGCTGAAGGGGCTGAAGTCCCGTGTCGCGCCATCCAGAGCCGACAGACGACGTGATGCCCCCCGGGGGGGGGAAGCTGGAAGTTCAGCCACTCCAGCCACTGTTGAGCGAGGCACCCTCTCTGACCTGGAGAGAGACCGTCCCGGCTTGCGGAGGCTATCGCAATCGCTCGTCAGAGGGCAGGCAAGAGCAACTGTGGGCCCGGCCTCGCGATTCGCGAGGCCGGGCCCACAGTTGCTGCGGAGCTCACAGCTCCAGGGTTCTACGCCCCTGCGGGGGCCGGAGTTATCGCTCGCCCTTGGGAGCGGTCAGTCTTCACGCCCGTACGCCGGGCGGCCACGGTGAGTGGATCGACGGCCTCGCCAGGAGAGCCGGTCTGGTAGTCGCCGTCAGGCTCAGAGTCACGGTCGTGGGGAACGAGATAGAAGACCCTCCGGTGAAACAGGCTCGTCTCAGGGTCGCGCTGAACGGCGGATGAGAGCTCCGCGTAGCCCACCAGGCGACCCAAGCCGTCGAAAGGCGGCTTACCGACCCGGTAGGGAGTGGTGTGGACGGCCTGGCGCACGTACTCCAAAGGCGCGATGTCCTCTAGCCACACGATGGTGGATTCGCCGGCGACGTCCGTGTCAGTGAGTAGCGAGCTCATGGTGTCCGCACCCCTTTCTGCTCTCGGTTTCCTCGGGCTGGTCGCTCAAGCCTCGGGCCCGTGTCCACCTATCCCTCTTCAGTTTAGTGGGGCGCAGCGGCCCTGCGTAGTGGCCGCCCGTCGCCTCGGTGTACATTTCGGCACAAACTCCGCGACTATTCGTCTCCGGTCCGCAGCGCCAGGCCAGGGTAGAACCGGACACCGTTGGACTTGATCATCTCGTCAGCGGACTTCAGCCCGAGTTCCTTCCGGACGCGATCAGCGAAAGCGCGGCCCGTGGCCCGCTTGACATCCTCCAACTGGCACCACTCCCCGTAAAGCAGATACAGCTGGGACTGCAGCACCCTCGCACTCGACTGCTTCACCGTGGCTTCTGTCAGGAATCGCCCGATATGGTCTTCGGTTGCCGCATAGCCGGCCGTGGCCAGACGCACCCTCTTGGGCCCGTCGAGATTGTCTCGGTCGGCTCCGGGCGCTCGAGTCGCGAGGAAGCGGCGCGCCCCTTCGACCAGCCACGCCAGGATGCCCGGCCCTTCCTCTTCAACCAGAATCCGGGCCAGGTTGTCGATCTTCCGATCGTCCTGAATCTTGTGCTCGAACGGGATGAGACGCAGACGACGCCAGAAGGCATGACCGCCCGTAGCGACCTCGGGGTAGTGATTGCCAAGCAACCAGAGGTGATGCGTCGGCGGAAAAGTGAAGTAGTCCTGCCGCATGCGGCGCGCGGTCACCGGCTCGCCGCCCGTCAGCTGCTTCATCCTCACTTCGTTGAACCGGTCCGTCGCCTTCAGCTCGCTGCACACCACAAGGCGGCGACCGTACAGTTCGGTCAATTCCGTGGTGTGCTCGGTGTAACCGCCGCGATCCATCAGAAAGCCGGGAGGAGCCGAATGCGCGTAGTCACCGAGGATCTGCACGACCGCGTCGAGGAGCACGCTCTTGCCGTTGGCGCCCTCGCCGTGGCAGAAGGGGAGAACCTGCGCGCCGACGTCGCCGGTGATCGAGTACCCCAACAGAATGTGGAGGTACTCGATCATCTCCTTGCCGTCAGCGTCGTCGCCGAACGTGTCGGTGAGGAAGGCGAAGAAGCGCGGGGTTTCCATCTCTGCGGCCGGTGCGACTCGGGTGCAGCGGGAGTTGAAGTCCCGAGAGGGATCGGCCGACCGGACGTGACCCGTCTTGAGGTTGACCACACCGGCCGGTGTGCAGAGCGTATACGGATCACCATCAAGCTCTCCGGCGTCCAGTGATAGCACGGGCGAAGCCTTCGCCTGCTGAAGCATGGCCTTCATACCGCTGGTGGACGACGAGTAGCGGCGGTGGCGTACGACATCTTGCTGCGAGAAGGTCCCGGTGGGATCAACGGTGGGCATCTGAGATGCCATGTCTCCGGCCGCCCAGATTGCAGCGCTTTCGCCTCCGCGGAGCTTCCAGCGGCCCGCGTCCCAGGAGTACCAACCGTTGCCGTCCACGTAGCGGAACTTCCCGTGATACATGTCGGCGAACAGTTCAGCGTTTCCGCGGTCGGTGAGGTCGTGGGGGAGCCGCCCCACCGGTCGGCGGCTGGGGACAGCTGCAACGGGCTCGCTGACTTCGAGACTCGCCTTCTGCGCGGGCAGGCCTGGCGCTTCGACGACCGGCTCATTGTGGTCGATCATCTGTTGCGCGACGCCTTGCGGATCGAAGCCCGCCTGAGCGCGGTCGCTCGGTGTGCTCATGAACGTCCTTCGAGGTGGAGCGGGCGCGTGGCCCCCGCCTTGAGTCCGTCGCGAATGGTTCGGGTGATCTTGTGCTGCTGAGCGGGGCGCGCTGTTTCCGCGGCCTGCGTCAGACGGTCAACTGCTTCGACATGCGACATGCGACCGGCTGCGACGAGACCTCCGGCAGTGAACGCGGCCACGTTCAACTTGCTCGTGAAGCCGGTGCCTTCCCTCGCTGACGCGCAGGCTTGTACGTCGTCAAGCAGCCTGGTGAGCCCGTCGACCGGCTCCTTGGTTCGTCGGATCAGCGGGCCTGGGGTTCTGCCAAGAGGCTCACACGAGGCGGCTATGCCGTGGCCGGTTCGGATCAGCTCCTTCGCCAACCACTCGGGAAGTGGGGCAGGGATCCGGACTGTTCCCACCGGCCTGTAGCTGCCCTTCTTCGTGCGCACGCCGGGTGCTACGACGTATCCCCGCTCAGCACGTACGTCGACCTGCCAGGCCAACGCCGCCTTGGCTCCAGCCCCAAACGATGACCGGATGCGCATGCCGTCCGGGAGGGCATACCAGACGTGCATGCCGCCGGACGCGGTCTCGACCCGGAGAGTGGTGTGGTCATCGCAGGGATTCTGCTGTCTGCGATAGGCAGCCAGCAGTGCAAGCGTGTGGAAGCCGCTCTCGAGCCCGGCCAGGTCGATCGCTGCGGGGATAGGGATACCTGGAAGTAGTCGTTCACGTGACGGGTACTCGCTCGCGTGCGCGTCAACGTCGAGCACGACCAGGCGGGCAGGGCCGCAGGAGACCGCCACCCCGAACCGAGGCTGCGTATCCCACCATGTTCGGATCTGCGTGAGGTTGGTAGTAGCAGCGTGAAACCCGTGGCACCACCGACCCGCCCGAAGGCACGAGCACTGCTCAGCAGAATGGTTCTGCACCCGACACGACGGGCAGTTGGCCGCGGGGACCTTCAGTCCTGGGACCAGCGGGTGCACTGGCCAGCCCCTCTGCGCGCACCAGATCGCCCTATCTACCGGCAACGACTCCGGTGATACGGCAGCGGATTCTGGAGGGCGGGACATCCTGCTCAGTCCTTGCTCAGGGTCTGGAGCACTGCGCAAGCTGTCGATAAAGAAGCAGGTCAGTGCGATGGCATTCGATCAGTAAGGGGCTAGAGGGGCTGAAGTCTCACGTCTGCAGCAGCGAGCCTAGCGCACCAGAACGTAAGCGTTGGGACGCTGAGCCAGAGAGTTGACACGATGCCTTGAGTTCAGCCCCTTCCGCCCCTCTTCGATCTCTCCGGCGGCCTACTCGTAGTCCCCATCAAGGTGACGCCTGCCAGACAGTAGCGCCAAAGATGCCCCTTATACCGCTTAATACGTCTTTTGAGAGGGGCGGAAGGGGCTGGATCCTCGGCATACCCACCCATTGGCCTGCGGTGTCAGATACGCATCCGCCGTTGGTCGAGCCAGAGTTCTCCGAAGGGCCAGCCCTCACAGTGATCCGCACCCGACAACCCCAACCACGCCCGAAGCCAGGGGCTAAACCACCGCGCAGGGACTGGTTCTGCTCCGCAGGGGCTGCCTTCCGCCCCTGCGCCCCTTGAATGTTTACGCAGGTCAGAGGCTTTGCAATCATGGGGCCAGTGGCTGAAGGGACTGAACTTCCAAGTTATCGTGCCGCCAGGAGCTTTCACACGCGCGGGCGCGCACTTAGGATCGATACATCACGCGCGCCCGCATACCCTCGCTCGCAAGAGCCTCAGTAACCTGAAGGTTCAGCCCCTTCAGCCACTGTTGGTTCAGAGAAGTTGCTCTGACCTGGGGTTTCACTAGAGACAGCCGGGTGCGAACAAGCCCTCAAGGGCGCCCTCCCCGCCCCTCAGGCTCTCTTTAGCCCCTGGCCACTACAAGGTAAGGCTGCTGGAGTGCCTGCTGTCGTGTCGTGAGGCCATCCATAGAGACCCCCTTCGGGCCACGCTGGCGGTCTGACCGGTCAGACCCGACCGGAAGTTGAGGTGTCGCGATATGTGGGCAGCAGCCCTAGAGATTCTGGGCACCGTGGATATGAGTGCTTTTGAACACCAACCGGGCGAGCGCCTTCTCCGATTCCGGGTCGGGCCGCGCGCTACACCTCGGAATGGCCGCCACGGCGCTCTGCGCGGCAGGCTGCGGCCCGTGACGGACAGAGGCCACGAGGGTGAGGTCCGCCGTCACCAGCCCATCTCGCTGTAGAGGAGGCCAGCGGCGACGCCGTTGATTGCTGTGCGGGCATAGGGCACCAGCCGTTCCGGCAGGGCCTTAGGATCCCACCACTGCCAGGCCTGACATTTGTCCGGCTCACGCAACTGCGGGACGCCCTGCCACCGATGGGCCCGGAACACCAGCTGCATGAGCGGCAGTCCACCTGGGGCGTCGACAACGTGGGCAAGATGGACGAGCTCCAGGGAAGCGGGATCGATGATCAGACCGGCCTCGTCAAAGGCCTCGCGCACGAGGCACGACGAGGCGCTCTCCCGTTCCAACCTGCCCGCGAGGAAGTGCCAAGTGCTGGCTGCGTAGCGGTTGTTGGGATCGCGCAGACCGAGCAAGACCCGGCCCTCGGTGTCCTGGAGGTACAGGTGCACCCCGACGCCGTTGAGGACGGTCTTGCTCCCTCCGTCCCATGTCGGCGGGACAGGGTCGGCCGGCGCCATCTGGGCCGGATGCTCTGTGGCATGGCGGTGGATCAGGTCCGCCAGGCCTGGGCTCAGTCGCAGCTCGTCGAGTTCGTCGGGCCCGGCCCAGTGCAGCAGGACCCCCTCGTGGGTGCGGAGCCCGCGGGGATCACCACGCCACTCGCCGGTGAAAACGGTGAGTGGAACCTGCAGGCCGTCGACGCTCGTGGCCGCCTCCACGGCATACGGCTGCACGTCGTCCAGGTGCAGTTCGGGGATCTCCTCGGCGAGTTCACGGCGCACCGTGTGCTCGAGATCCTCATCACCTGGCGCGCGCCCGCCGCCGGGGAGAGACATGACCCAGGGCTCCCAGATCGGCCGGTTCGCCGAGCGGAGCTGCAGCAAGTACGAGCCCTGCCCGTTGTGAATGAGAGCGGAGGCGTTGACCGGCTCAGGCTGCCCATCGAGGCCGCTGGTCAGGAGTTTGGCGCGCAGCGTCGGTGAGGTGACGTCCTCGAACGCCAGCCACTGCGCCCCGGACACTTTCTCCTCCTGCAGAGCCACGGTCGGAGGCTCCTCGTCGACGACGTAGAAGGCGTATCGCAAGTCGTAGTGCTGGGGGCGGGGCTCGCCTTTCGAGGGCGAGGCGTCGATGTCGATGGGGGAGCCGAGGAGCTGAGGGGTCAGGCACAGCGCAGCAGGCGCGATCCCGGCTTCCTCGGACAGCTCCCGCAGGGCCGTCGCGAGCGGGGTGCGGTCCTGGGGCTCGATGTGTCCGCCGGGCGCCAGCAAAAGTCCGCCGGAGGCCCGGTGTGCGATGTGCAGAACGCGGCGGCCGCGAGAAATGACCACCGCGCTGCACGTGACGTGGCCGGGCAGCGTCGAGCGGCCGAAGGTACTCTCAGCGCGGCCCAGTCCCTCCAGGAGAGGCGCCAGCGACTCCCGTTCGTCAGGATGACGGGCAAGGTACGTTTCGACGGTCTTGCGGATCTTCGTGTGGCTGAGCGGCACTTCGTTCTCACCTTCAGTGGGGTCCGTGGTGCCCGGGGGAACTTGCGGCCGACGCCGGTCTACAGCGGCCACTCGCGCGAGGAGGGCGCGCTCCCGCGAGGAGCGGGCACTCAGTCATTGGTGGGACCGGGCGCACCGCCGGTGCGCTGCTCCAGTTCCCACAGGGTCCGAAAGAGCCCGGGGTCGCGGGTGAGCTGCGCGTACGTCCCCTCCTGGACCAGGCGGCCCTGGTCGAGAACGACGATCCGGTCAGCCACAGCGACGTTGGCGAGGCGGTGTGTGATCAGAAGGATGGCCCTGTCCTTGGCTAGATCCCGCAGGCCGGTGAAGACGTGGTGCTCGGCTCGGGCGTCGAGGGCGGCCGTGGGCTCATCCATCACCAGCAGGCTGGCCTTCCGGTGAAAGGCCCTGGTCAGGATGACGCGTTGCCACTGTCCGCCGGACAGCTGGTGGCCGCCGAACCATTCGCTGGTCAGAAGGGTGTCGAGGCCGGAACGGAGGGCGGGCAGCATTTCCGCGGCTCCGGACGCCTCGCAGGCCGCCATGAGCGCGGCGTCACTGGTGTCGCCCTGCCCGAGGGTGACGTTGTCGCGGAGGGTCAGCGGCAGGTATGTGAATCGCTGCGGTGCCACCGCCACGTGCTTCCACGCCTTCCACGGCTCCAGCCGCGCGGTGGTCTTGTGGTCCCAGGCCACATCCCCGGAGGTCGGCAGCAGCAGACCGCAGATCAGCCGGGACAGCGTCGTCTTCCCTGACCCGTTCTCCCCGACCAGCGCCACGATCTCCCCGCGCCGTACCTTCAGCGACACCCCGGCCAGGCTGTCTTCCTCCGCACCGTTGTACCGGTAGGTGACGTCGCGGACCTCGAACCGTTCCGGTGGCGCCGACAGCACCTCGGAGCCACGCGAGGCCACCATCGCCTGCCCGTGCGCGTTGTCGAGGAAGTTCTGCCAGTCCTGCACGTACCAGCCGGTGCGCACGAGCCGGGCCCCGCCGTTGATGATGCCCCGCACCGAGCCGGTTGCCGTTTGCAACGCGAAGACCGCGCCGCCGCCCGCCGCCAGGTCCATCCGGCCGGAGACCAGCAGCCACAGCAGGGTCGCCCAGACCGCCGCCGAGGCGACTCCGCCAGCCGCCGCCCCGGCCAGGCCCATCCAGGCCCCGGTGTTCGCGGCTTCGCGCTCGGAGACGTTGACGGAGGCGGCCAGGCGCCGGTAGCGGCCGAGGAGGAAGGGGCCGGCCAGGCAGGCCCGCATCTCCTCGCTGGACTCCATGTAGGACATGTGCCAGCGCAGTTTGTGCAGCATCCGCCGCCGCCCCGACGTCTCCAGGCCCGCGAGGTACACGACGCGGGCCGCGCGCACGTACGCGGCGGCCTGCGGCAGGCACGCCAGGAGAAGCAGAGGCAAGAGAATCGGGTGGATCACGGTGAGGACCGTGGCACCGGCGGCGAGGGTCGCCGTGGCGGCCAGAACGTCCTGAGCCTCCTCCACGAGGTCGGGAGTGACCTGGGCGCCGCGGTCGGCGATGTCGTACTGGTCGTTGTACCCCGGCTTGTTGTTCGCCGCGGCCTCGGCGCCGAGAGCCGCCTCGACCATGCTGACTTCCGCGGCCCGGGCGAGAACCGGGCGCAGCCGCCCGGTCAGCCAGGTCACCGTGACCCCCAGCAGGGCGCGCAGCCCGGCGGCCACCGCGATGACGGCCAGCTGCGGAGCCGCCTCCCGCAGCCGCTCGGTGATGTCGCCCGAGGAGATCAGCGCGGTGAGGGTCCCGGTCACGGCGAACAGGCCCAGCGCGGCCAGCACGCCGGTGCCGATCTGGCACGCGAGCAGCCCGGCCGTCGCGCCCCGGTCCACCTCCCACGCCATCCGCAACGATCGTCGCACCAGCACGGGCAGTCGCCGCGCCATCGTGGTCGTCGTCATCTGCGCGCCGGCTTGGAGCCGGGACGCGTCCCGGTATTGGAACTCCTCCTCCTGCGCCGCACCTCCGCTGTCCGGTGGAGTCCCCTTTGCTTCGTCCGTGCTCGGTTGTGCGGCTGTGCTGCCCGAGGTCAAGTCGATCCCCCTGTCGGTCGTCACGGCTGGTTCGCGAGGCTCAACGACACAGCCCTGATATCGAACACACGTTTTTCGGTCGGTCCTGAAGTCCCGGGATAGGGCGTTCGAGGAACCGTGGAATCTGCACCGACCCAGCTCCCGCAACGGCACTGGCGCAAAGGGGGGGTTGGCCGAATCGCCGAGGTTCCCAAGCGCCGTAAGCCAATGGGTGCGTTGGTGCGTCTGGGGCCCGGCGGACTTGTAGAGTGCGGGACTTCCGGTACGCCACGACCCTTGTGGAGCTGACTGTGCACGTGCTTGGTGGCCGCCCTCGAGCGGCCCTCTGGGCGGGACCCCTCCTCGGGCCGAACGAAGGACGATGACCTGTGGCGATCACTGACTCCGACATCGCGGGAGTGCTCGCCGCCTACCTTGAGCGCTACCCGCAGGAGGCCGGACAACTGGCGGAGCCACTGCGGCTCCTGGCCGAAGGCCGGAGGTTCGCCTCGCGACGGACCTTCCCGATGCACGTCACCGCCGGCGCACTGCTGATCCGTGACGGCGCCGAGGTCCTTCTGATCGAGCACCTCGCGTACGGGATCACTTTGCAGCCGGGCGGGCATCTTGAGCCGACTGATGAGACGCTGGTCGGCGCGGCGTTGCGGGAGCTGTCCGAGGAGACCGGCATCGATCCCGGCCAGGTCGTCCCCGTCTCCGCGCACCCCGTCTATGTCGAGTTCGGACGGGTGCCGGCCAGGCCCGCGAAGAGCGAGCCGGACCACTACCACCTGGATTTCGGCTACCTCTTTACGACGGCCGATGCTGAGGTCGGGCGTATCCAGGAGTCCGAGGTAGCCGGTGCCGCCTGGTACCCGCTGTATCTGGCGGAGCGCCTCGTCGGGCCCCGGATCGCGCGGGCGGTCACCACCTCGACCGGAATCAGGTAACCCCTCCGCCACCGGCAGCTCTCGTGGCGCGGACAGGGAAGATGCCGTCGTAGATGACGCCGGGGCAAGCGCGTTCGGCGTCATATCTCCTCCGGGAGCTCGGCGACGATCACGAGCCAG
Organism: Streptomyces sp. NPDC047525; assembly: GCF_040643025.1. Classification (NCBI taxonomy): domain Bacteria; kingdom Bacillati; phylum Actinomycetota; class Actinomycetes; order Kitasatosporales; family Streptomycetaceae; genus Streptomyces; species Streptomyces sp. NPDC047525. The sequence goes on along the minus strand of NZ_JBEYTL010000020.1, from coordinate 90,195 downwards.
CTCGTCACCGTGACGTCGTCTGGCTTGGTCTTGGCGGTGGCCTCGGCGAGGATCGCCATCTTCTGCTCGTAGGAGAGGGCGCCCTCGGGGTGGGCGAAGACGGGGATGGACAGCCAGGCCGCCCTCTCAGCGATGGTGGTGTGCTGGCCGGTGACCTCCGTGGCGACAACGTGCAGCCCGGCATCGGCCATCAGCCCGGTGACCAGGGGGAGGGGGAGCTTCGGGGGGACGGCGGCCGTCGGCAGGACGATGCCGTAGTCCCGGGTGGCGATCTGCTCGATCAGGACGCTGAGGGAGGGCTGGGGCGGCGGGGGCAAGGCGTCGGGGTGGGTGACGTCGGCGAAGGCGCCGCCGATGTTGAAGACGAACCGGCCTCCGGGCCGCAGGACACGGCGCACCGCGGCGACCACGGCAGCGACGTTGGTCTTCCACACCGCCGAGTTGCACACGACGGCGTCGACGCTGCGTGCACGGACATGGTCGGCCAGAGCTTCGGCGGGTGCGTTGACCCAAGCCAGCCGGGGGTCGCTCAGAAGCCGGCGGCCGATCCTCTGCATGGCGGCGGAGCTGTCGAGGGAGATGACGGTGGAGTCGGGCGGCGCCAGGGCAAGGATCGCCTCGGCCGTCGTACCGGTGCCGCCGCACAGATCGACGATCACACGGCTGCGGGGGAGGCCTGCACGCGCGGCCAGGTCGCGGCTGGAGGCACTGTACATGGGGTAGGCGCGGGTGAAGGCGGCGTAGGTCTCGGCGGTTGTGTCGTCGTCCCAGCCGGTGAGGGCGTCGTACTCCAACGGGTTCCTCGTTCTCGTGGTCGGGTGCCGCACGTAGCGGGCGTGGAGGTGATCTGGATCCGCTCGGGCCGAACCGGCGGTGCGGGGCCGGGGGTTCTGCGTGTCCTTGGAGCCGGTCGGGTCGCGGTGGGCTCAGTCGAAGGACGGCTTGACGTTGCGGCTCCGCTTGAGCTCGAAGAAGCCGTCCGTCGCCGCGACCATCACCAGGCCGTCCCAGAGCTGTCCGGCGGCTTCGCCGCGGGGGGCCGGGGTGATAACGGGGCCGAACAGGGTCGTGCCGGCGATCCGCAGGACGGGGGTCCCGACGTCGAGGCCGACCTCGTCGAACGCCTCGTGGTGCGAGTCCTTGATGCGCTGATCGAACTCCGTGCTGGTGGCCGCCGCGGCCAGCGAGGCCGGCAGCCCGGCTTCCGCCAGGGCTTCGGTGATGACGGTGGGATCCTCGCGGCGCCGCTGGTTGTGCAGCCGGGTGCCGATGGCCGTGTAGAACGGCCCCAGCACGGCGCGGCCGGCGTGCTCGGCGGCGGCGGCGCAGACCCTCACCGACCCCCAGGCCGTGTTCATCAGCTTCTGGTAGTCCTCGCTGAGGCCCTTGCCCTCGCGCTGGTCGAGGTTGAGGTAGGCGAGCGACATGATCCGCCAGTCGGCGCGCACCGGCCGGACCTGCTCGACCTCCAGTAGCCACCGCGAGGTAATCCAGGCCCAGGGACACAGCGGATCGAACCAGAACGGGACCTGGACCTCGTCGCCGTGGGTCTTTTCCTTGATCGTCATGATGCGTACCGTCCAATCTGCGAGTGGCACTGCATGGCTCGTCATCCGGCGGACGGGCTAGATGTCGAACAGTCCGCCCTGGACAGGGATGTTGCTCTTAGCGGTGCGCCCCGCCACCTTCACCAGGGCGGCGAGGTCGGCGAGCTGCGCGGTGTCGTCCGCGGCACCGAGGAGGCGGAGGAACACCTGCGCGGTGACGTCGACGTCGGCGTAGGCCCGGTGGCGGGCGGCCGGCTGCTCGATGGCGAAGTGCGCCAGGAGGGTGTCGAGTTTGTAGTTCGCCAGACCCGGGACCAGGTACTTGGCGAGGGGGATGGTGTCGAGGAAGTCGACACGGGAGAGGGTCGGGCAGTGCTCGCGGGCGTTGTGGATGACGTTCGCCTCGGTTGCGGCGTGCTGGGCCACCAGCAGGTACCGGCCGCCAGGGGTGAATCGCCGGTCCAGGGCGCCCAAAACGTGAGCTACGTCCGCGGCGCCTGCCAGTTCGGCCGCTGTCAGGCCGGTCTGGGCCGTGTCGGCCGGTGTCACCGGGGCGAACGCGGGCGGCCGGATGAGGGAGGTACTCCGGCCGGCCTCCGTCCACGCGCCGTCCGGGCAGCGCAGGGCGAGAGCGGCGACTTCAATGGGCTGCGCCGGGTAGCCCGTCGGCGTCGTCGTCTCGAAGTCGACGACCACGAACGTCGTTGCCCGGAAGTCGGGGTCGTCGGTCAAGCTGCCCATGCGTCCGCCGTTCATCTCGGTTGGGTGGCACGGCCGGTGCGTGCCCTGCTCATCGAGGAGAGCACGCACCGGCGCCTGCCCGGGTGGGTTCTCGTCAGCGCCCGATGACCTGAGCCACGGCCTCCGTGGCCGCGGGAAGATCCGGCGCGTTCCACCGGCGCTCGCCGGTCCAGGTCTCGCTCAGGGACCGGTAGAGGTCGGACATCACCGGCAGGAACTCGTCCGGCAGTGAGGTGGGAGTGGGCCAGCGGTGTCGGGGCACGCCTTCGGCGATCAGCTGACTGACGGGGACTTCGAGCCCGTTGTCGACGTACCAGTTCCGCAGGACCTGCTTGCCGCAGTGCACGCCGTCGAAGAGCAGGCGGCTCTCGTCGGGCGTACCGGGACTGTCGGCGAGCACGAGGCCGCCGTCGGCCGCCACCACGAACTCGAGTTTGCCGTCGCAGTGCCGCAGGCCCACCGTGCGCGCGTGTTCGGTCAGCACGCGGTTGACCGCGACGGTGGTGTCGAGCAGGGCTTGGAACCGGTCGTCGTCCAGACCTGTGAGGCGTTGGGCTTCCGCCGTGTCGATGTACTCGTTGACGTCGTTCAGCATGGTCGCGAACTCGACGAGCGGGTCCTTCAGCTCCTCCCCGATCTCGGGGAGGGAGCTGAGTCCAGCCTGAGCCGGGGTGAGGGTGCCGGCTGCGAGACGGCGGTGGACGGAACTGCCCTGCGGGAGTTCGGTGCGGACAAGGACCTGCACGGGGAGCAGGGTGTTGCGGACGTCGGGGGCCAGGGGCACGGCGTCCGGGGCAGGAGCGCGGGCGAGATCGAACTCGATGTGGTGGGGGGCGATGAACCGGCGGAAGTGGGTCCGCACGCCGGCCGCCTTCAGCAGGGCGAAGTTGAAGGCGGCCATGCGGGCGATGGCCTCGCCCTTGCCGGGGATCAGGTCCGGCATCCGGCCGTAGTGGAACACCGTGTAGGCGTCGGTGTATTCGAAGATCCCGACGCCCGCACTGTCTTCCGTGACAGGGGTGGCGATCTTCAGGTTCTTGGTCGAGTGGAGGACGGGCATCATGCTCCTCTGCTGCGACGGCTGGGGCCGTCACCGGTCGGAATCGGCGGCAGGCGGCGCGGGGGCCCATGGGGGGCCGCTGAGGGCGGCGGCCTGCTCGAGCGCGCAGCCGCGCGGCATCGGTGCGCTGGCCCCTGATGGCAGGCCCGCAGTGTCCGCGGCGCTCGCGCAGGTGGGGGTCAAGTGGCCGTCGATCACCCTGAGCACGTGCATGCCGGCGGCTAGCGCGGAGGCGATGCCGTCCGGGGCGTCCTCCACGGCGAGGCAGCGCTCTGGCGGGATGCCGATGCGGCGGGCGGCCTCCAGGAACAGGTCGGGGGCGGGCTTGCCGCGGGCGGCGTCCTCCCGGGTGACGACGGCTTCGAACTGGGGGCTAAGGCCCAGGGCCTCGATCCCGGGATGGACGAGGATGCGGCTGGCCGCCGACGCCACGGCACAGGGCAGCCGGGCTTCGCGCGCCGCGTGTAAGAGCGCGACACTGCACGCGATGGGGGCGATGGCGTGCATGTGGGCCAGGAGGTGGGCGCGGCTCCGGCGGATGATCTCGTCGTGGGGCAGCTGCCGTGCGCCCGGCAGCGCGGCGAGCAGGTCGTGGATGGACAGGCCGAAGTGCCGGTGGAACCAGTCCGTGTCCAGGCCGAGTCCGTACGGCTGGAGTGCCGTCCGCAGCGACTGCTCCTGGTTGACCGTCGTGTCGGCGAGGGTTCCGTCGAAGTCGAAGATCACGGCCAGGATGCCGTCGGGGATGGCCGGCGAGCAGCTCACGCCGGGGGTGGGGTTCGGGCTGCCCGGTGGGAGGGTCGTCTCGTTCATACCGTCACCGCTTCCGCGCGGTGTCCGCAGCACATGCACGGCGCCCCCTCGCCCGCCCACGGCTCACACAGGCAGACCAGGCCGGGGCTGGCGCCGCCGATCCAGTCCCGAATCTGCGCGGCCGCCTCGTACTCGTCGATGACGCGCCGGTCGATGACGCGGTAGCGGGCCGGATCGGTGGCGGCGACCCGTTCGAACAGCGCGCACGCTTTGCGCATGAATGTGGCCTGCTCGGGGGTGAAGACCCGCCGGTCGCGGCGTTGCGCGCGTGCGAGGGCCTGGTCGGCGTCGTCGGTGACCAGGATCGTGAGATCGGGCAGTGGCCGGTAGAAGGAGGCGAGGTCGAGCAGGGCCAGGGCGGCCTCCAGGGCCTGGTCCGGGTGGTCGGGGTGCAGCAGCAGTGCCTGGCACACCGCCGTGGTGTCGACGCTGCGGCCTTCGACGACTGTGCGCCCGCCGGCCAGGTCGGGGAGCAGGGTGTCGAAGTCATGGCGCTTGATGGCGATCAGGAGGAGAGCCTCGGCCATGGGGGTGCCCCCGCGGAGGAACGGGTCGCCGGTGCTGGCCTCGCGTAGCGCCTGGAGCAGGGCTTCGCCCAGTCCGGGGCGCCCGTTCGCCCACTGGGAGAATTCGTCCAGCATCAGAGGCTTCTCGTCGAGGGCTTCGACGGCGCGGTTGGTCAGGTAGGTTTTGCCGACCCCGTTGAGGCCTTCGGCGGAGATCAGCGGGCCGCGGGTGCACGCGTGGCGTACCGAAGTGATCGTCACGGGCGGGAATCCTTTCGGAGACGAGGACAGGGCGCCGGAGCGGCTGTCGCGGAGGGGTCCGGCGGTGCCGGCTCCCCGGTCGGTGGTCACGGTGCCCACGCGGCGGCCGCCGCCCGGGCGACGACGTCGGCGTAGTGGTCGAGGGTGGCCTGGGTGTCGCCCTCGGCAAGGACGATGGCGAGTGTGCGGTCGAGGATCTCGGCCGTGCCCCGGCACGGCTGCTCCGGCGTAGGGAACGGGGGCCGGGTGTCGCAGGGCACGAGGCGGAAACTGCCGGTGGAGTTCGGCACGCCCTGCTGCGCGAGATGTTCGGCGAATGCCCGGGCGCGGGGCAGGCCGATGTGCAGCAGCGGGGAGAAGCCGTTCCACTCCTCATCCGCGCCGGGAGCGAGGGCGGTTAGTCCGGGGACCTGCTCCAGGGCGTTCAGGAGGTAGCGGGTCTGGGCGCGGCGCCGTTCGATCAGGTCGGGCAGGCGGCGGAGGTTGGCCAGGGCGAGGGCGGCCAGGGGTGCGGCGAGGCGGGAGTTGGTTGCCAGACGGCTGTGCGGGGCCTCTCCCGGCGGGGCGGGCTGCCAGTGGCTGCGGAAGGCGCGCGCGTGCTCGGCGACCTGGCCGCTGGCAGTGGTGAGGAACCCGCCTTCGCCGCTCCACAGGATCTTGCCGTCCTTCATGCTGAAGCAGCCGACCATGCCGACCGCGCCGGCCAGCTGTTCGTTCCGGACGGTGCCGACGGCCTGGGCCGCGTCCTCGACGACCGCGAGTCCGTGCTCGGACGCGAACGCTGCCAGGGCGCCGGGATCTCCCATCCGGCCCCACAGGTGGACCGGGATGATCGCCCGGGTCCGCGCGGTGACCTTCCGGGCCGCGTCCTCGTAGTCCAGGTCCAGGGTGGCCGGGTCGCTGTCGACGAACACCGGCGTGGCCTCGAGTGCGCGAAGGGGCGCCACGGTCATGATCACGGTGAGCGCCGGGACGAGGATCTCGTCCCCCGGTCCGATCCCGCAGGCGGACAGCGCGGCGTGCACGGCTGCGGTACCTGAGGACACGGCGACCGCGTGCGCGGTGCCGAGAGCGTGCGCGGCTTCGTCCTCGAACATGCGCAGATGGCCGGAGGCCGCCGGGTCGGGCATGGCCGACAGGCTGGCGGTCATCTCTTGGAGGAGCGGCGCCCTGTCGGGGGCCGGGGGAAGGTTCACCGGCTGGCCTCCTTATTGAGCAGGCGGGGCATGTCCAGGACCAAGGGCCACATGTTCACGCAGTCCCGGCTGAAGTGAGAGCAGTCCGTGCACGGGGGCCGCCCGTCGAACAACGTCCGGGCGTCCGCCCCGGCGATCGTGCGCCGCCGCTCGGCGGGGGTCGCGGCGATCCGGCGATCGGACGGGCAGTCCCACAGCGAGCCGTCCGGCTGGATGAAGAACAGCCGCGCACCGCCGAAGCACTCCTGCACACGACCGCTGGCCTGGGTGGAGATCGCGGAGACGAAGCGCAACATGGAGCCGGGAGAGGGAACCTCCAGGCCCGCCGGGTCAGCCTGCAGCTGGGCCAGCTCCTGAGCCACGGAGATCGTGTCCTCGGGTGTGTGCGCGAGCTCATCGAACAGCTTGTGACCGGGTGCCAGGGAGATCGGCTGTGGCACGAAGTAGTCCACGCCGAGGTCGGCGCCCATCCGCGCTACCTGGGTGATCTCCTGCGGCGTCGGCCTCATGATCACGCTGTAGATCCCGACCCGCGGCGCCGGGCCGGTGCCGCGGGCCCGCAGCAGTGCCTGGATGCCGGCCACCACGTCGGCGTGGCCGAACTTTCCCGAGCGGGAGGGCCGCAGGCGGTCGTTGGAGGCCGCGTCCACGCTGTCCATGGATACGGATACGCCATCTACCTGAAGCTCGACGAGACGTTCGGCGATTCCAGGTCGAGTGAGGGGGATGCCGTTGGTGGCGATGACCACCTCGCATCCTGCGTTCTTGATGATCTCAATCAGGTCCAGGGCGGCGGGCCAGTCCAGCGGCTCGCCGCCGGCGATGACGACCCGCTCGACCGGGGAGTCCTCCAGGGTCCGCGCGAACGCGGTGATCTGATCCCGGCTCAGGTCGTTGCGGGAGATGTGCGACAGGATGCCGAGCTGGTCCGGCGGGCTGGCCTTGTGCTCCTCCACGGTGCCGAAGTAGCAGTACAGGCAGGCCACGGCACAGCGGGAGCGCAAGCCCCACAGGAGCGTGATGTCACGACGCATGGACAGTCTCCCGCCGCTGGATCAGGTCTTCCACGGCCGCCAGGAGTGCCTTCGAGCTCTCGTTCCGGCTGTAGCTGTCCACATCCAGAACGATGAACCGGTCGGGGTGAGCGATGGCGAAGTCGCGGTAGAGGACCTCGGCCTGTTCGATCACTGCCAGATCCCGGCCGTCGAGCTGCTGGCCGGTCCGGGCGGCGAACCGGCTGGTGGCGGTGTTCCGGTCACCGGTCAGCAGGACCGTCGCGTCGGGGGAGGGACGCCACGGGGCCATCGTCACGAGGATGCGCTCCGCCAGTGCCATCGGCTGCACGCCCGGGTGCTGGGCGGCCAGGATCACCGCCTGGTAGATGGCCGTGCTGTCGACGCCGCGGTCTTCGAGGATCACCTCCACGCCGGACAAGTCGCTCTCGCTCAGGCGCTCGTACTCGCGGACCTTCAGGGCGAGGAAGGCCAGGGTCTCGACCACGGGATGCCCCGTCCGGAGGAAGACGTCCCCCGTCGCGCGGAGAGCCGCGATCACCTGGCTCGGCAGCGTGTCGCCTTCCTTATCCGTCAGTTCGCTCAGCCGCAGGCACCGCGGGCCCAGCTCGGCCGCAACCACACGGATCGCCTCGCTCTTGCCCACCCCGTTGAGACCCTCGACGCTCACCCACAACGGCAGGACACGGCCGACAGCGGCACGGGGTCCGGGAAAGGCAGGGGCCGTCGTGCCCGGCTCCCACCGATCCGTGGCGCGTCCGGCCGGGTGCTCCAGTTCAGCGCTCATGCTGCTCCTCCCAGGGGAAGACGACCCAGGTGTCCGTCAGCGAGGCGATGCAGTCGATGTCGTGGTGGGGGTCGGAACTCTGCGGCCAGTTGGCCCGGTTCACCGCGAGAACCGCGGTGCGCACCCGGGCGGGGCCGAGGTCGTGGATCATTCGGGCCGTGTCAGCGAGGGTCACGCCACTGCCGGCGATGTCGTCGACGAGCAGGACGTCCAGGCCCGTGAGGTCGCCGAGCGACGCGGGGTTACGGACGGTGGGGACCGTGCTCTTCGCGGCGTTGATGCCGTCGCTGGTGGTGCGGGTGACCTCAACGGCCCGCACGTCGCGGATCGCGAGCCGGTGGGCGAGCCACGCGGCGGGGATCATGCCGCCGCGGACGATACCCACCACCACCTGCGGCACCCCTGCGGCCGCCACCTGATGAGCGAGGGCTGCCGTCGCCGTGGTGAGGTCGTCCCACGTCAGGAGCAGCGGGCCGGGCCAGCCAGCACGTAACGGTGTAGTTGGCGATGGCGCCATCAGCTCAACCTCCTTGTCGGTCGGATCGCTGGCTGGGACCTGGGAGTGCGTCACTGGGCGGCGGCGAGGGTAAGGAACTGTTGGGAGAGCACCGGGTCGCTTCGGAACTGGCCGCCGGCCCGGAGTGTGGTGGTGCGGGCCGCATCCATCCGCACGCCTCGCATGCTCATGCACAGGTGCGTACCGCGTACGCGGACGGTGACGTCCTCGCGCCCGATCACGCCGATGAGGTGTTCGAAGACCTGGCGGGTGAAGCGTTCCTGGACCTGGAGCCGACCAGCGAAACGCTGCGCGATCCGCCCGAACTTGGACAAGCCCAGCACCTCACCGTCGGGTACGTATCCGGCGGTGACCTCCAGGCTCACGGGCAGCATGTGGTGCTCACACAGCGACCAGACGGTCATGCCGCCCACAATGACCAGCTGGTCGCTCAGCTGGGATTCGGTGAAGCAGGTGTCCACGGCGGCGCCGTCGGGGGACAGGAACGCCTTCCACCAGGCCGCGACGCGGCTAGGGGTGCCGATCAGCCCGTCCCGGGCGGGGTCCTCGCCCAGCTCGACCAGGAGTTGGGCGATCAGGCTGGCGACGCGGTCGGTGTCGATGCCCGGCGCGGACCGGGCGGGTGTGGGTACGGCGGCACTCAGGGCCCTCTCAGGGCTGGTGACGGAGGTCGTCATGGGCTTCTCTCGCTTCCGGGGGCTGGGGAACGAAGGGGCGGTTCGGGAGGTCAGCGGCCTCGCGCGTCCGCGAAAGCGAGCACGTGCAGCCGGGTAGTGAAGTGCCAGTGCCGGGCTGCGACCGCGTCCGCGATGACCCGGGTCGTGGCGGTGATCGCGTCCGCGGTGGTGCCCTCGGGCATCACCCACACTGGCGCGAGGTTGTGTGCGTCGGCGAGCTCGGCGATGCGGTCGAGGTCGGACACCGAGGAGGCGACGAACTTGAACGCCGCCCGCCCGGACCCTGCGAACGCCTCCAGCGCGGCGGGCACCACGCTCTTGGCCTCGTCCATGCCGAAACTGGCGATCTTGGGCGACACGTTGAAGCGGACCCCGTCGACTACCAGCTCGGGCACCGGCGCGATGGTGCCGTTCGTCTCGAACTCCACCCGCTTCCCGGCGGCCAGCAGTCCATGGACGAGTGGTACCAGGCCAACCTGCTGGAGCAGCGGCTCCCCACCGGTGATCACGACCAGCTCCACCGACGAGGACGTGGCCCAGGCCAAGAGGTCCTCCGCCTTCCGCTTCGTCGACTCCCTCTGCGGGTCGAACTGGGACCAGTCCCACGTGTACTTCGTGTCGCACTTGGCGCAGCTGAGGTTGCACCGGCTCACGCGGATGAACAGGGCGGGGTGTCCGCAGCTCGGGCCCTCTCCCTGGAAGGTCGGCACATCGACGCCGAAGCACTCCGCGACGATCAGGCGGAGTGCGGTGTCGTTTGCCGCCGGGTCGATGTCGATCGGCTCGGAGGTGGTCATCGCTCCTCCACATCGAAGCGGGCCCAGCTGCTCGCCGACTCGCGTACGAGGACGGCGACCAGACGGCCGGGGATCTCGGGCTGGAGGTTCTGGATGAACCAGCCGGCCAGGAACTGGGCCAGGCTCTCGGAGGTCGGCTCGAAGGGGAGGATCTCGTGCAGGTTGCGGTGGTCCAGCTCGTGGGCCAGGAACTCCTTGAACGGGGCGAGCGCGCCGAAGTCCGTCACGAAGCCGGGCGCCTCCAGGGTGGGAGCGGTCAGTTGGACCTCGACCTCGTAGCTGTGGCCGTGCTGGCGGGCGCACTTGTGCTCGGGCGCCAGCCCGAGAAGGCGGTGGCCGGCCTCGAATCCGAACTTCTTGCCGATGGTGAAGGCCCCGGGCGGCATCTGAACGGCACTGAGATCCATGATCTTCCTTCGTGAGTCGGGGGCAAGTCTCGGCAAGCCAGCGGGCACGGCCCTTTACGAGGGCGGCGGCCGCCATGCGGTCGGCGTCGCTGCTCAGCGGTCGCATCTCGTACGGAGGCGCCGACCGGTCGGCTGGCCGCCGGCTCTTCGCCCTGGTCTGCGACCGTGGGGCGGGCAGTGGTGTTGGTGTTCACCGTGCCGCTCCTTCGGAAGTGGCGGGCAGGTCCGTGGAGGGCGGCGGGCACGGCGCCCGAGAGCATGGCCGAGGCCGCCGCCTAGCACCATTGGGCTCCAGCCGGGCAGGATGAGGCGACCGTGAGGGGCGCTCACTCACGATCTTCAGCAACTCCCGGAGAGGACAGTCACTTTGAGGAGCGAGGAACGGGCGACCTTCGCTGCGGAACTCACGCACTGGCGCAACGTGCGGGGCCTGTCGAAGGCAGGTCTCGCACGGCGCCTCAACATCGACCCCTCGTACGTGAGCCACCTTGAGGCCGGACGCGAACACGGCAGCCTCCAGCTCGCGCGCCGCGTCGAGGCAGCACTCGACGCCGGTGGAGCCCTGTGGCGGGCGTGGCAACGCACCGACGCGTCCCCGCAGGCTCCAGAGTTGAGCGAGCCGCCATCCGGCTCCGGACTGCTGGTCCTGGAGGACGAAGCAGCGCTCCACTACGACGAAGGCCGCTTCCACCTGAGCATGCGCCGACTCCTGCGCAACAACGGCACCGACCCCGTGACCCGCTACCTCGTGCGCATCGCCGTCGATCGATATCCGTCCGAGCCTGAACGGTCCAACGCCCTCTACCGCCGCAACCCGCTGACCTGGGAGGAGCTCCAGCTGACGGCGCACTGCGGAGACGAGCCGATGGCCTGGACCGTCAAGCACGACCGGGACGCGTTCAAGGAAGTCTGGCTGCAGTTCCAGAACCCAAAAAGCCGCTTCCCCCTCTACCCCGGACAGGAGGCGGAGATCGCCTACTCGTACTCCGTTGGCGCGGAGAAATGGGGCCCGTGGTTCCAGCGAGCGGTGAGGCTCCCCACCCGACGTCTGGCAGTGGAACTTGCCTTCCCCCGTGACCTCGAACCGTCCGTCTGGGGAACCGAAACGTCCATGAGCGCCGACGTCGCGCCGCTGCGCACGCGGCCGCGGCGCACCGAGCGAGGAGAGCAGAGCGTCTTCTCCTGGACAACGCTCGACCCGCCCCTGCACGCCCGTTTCCGCCTTGAATGGCGTCTGAAGAACGCAGTCGACGAGAAAGAGAACGACCCCGTGAGCACCCTGTCCGCGAGCCAAGCCATGGCCAACGCCGGGATCATCCAGGACGGTGATCCCATCCTGGCCCGCCCCGCACGCCCCTTCGACCTTCCCGGCGAGGCCGATGAGGCCAAGCAGGTCGTCAGCGCACTCATGGACGCGGTCGCCCGCGTGCGTCAACTCCACACGTTCGGGAAGGGCATGGGCATCGCCGCTCCCCAGCTTGGCATCGACCGATCCGCCGCCGTCGTGATCCCGCCGGATGCCGGCGCGGACCCGATCGTGCTGCTGAACGCTGCCGTTGCCGAGTTCGCCGCAGAAGAGGACGAGCAGTACGAGGGCTGCCTCAGCTACTTCGACGTACGAGGCCTCGTGCCCCGCCCGCTGAGCATCGTCGTCGAACACAGCGCCCTGGACGGCTCCATGCACCTGTCCCGGTTCACCCACGGCCTGTCCCGGCTCATTCACCATGAGGTCGATCACCTGGCCGGAGTGCTGTATCGCGAGCGCATGCGAGCGGGCATGGAGCCGATCCCGGTGGAGGAGTACCGCGGAACTGGTCAGCGATGGACGTACGGTTGAGAGACGGCCGAATGCGGGCTGCATGGCGTGCACGATGGGCATAGGGCCTCCTCATGAGTTAGGGCTCCGAGCAGGGGCGTCAGATGGTGTTCTCGGATCGCACGAGCCACAGGCCTGACGTGTGGGCCTGAAACCAGAGCAGCTGGGCGTCGTACAGATGCGGGTCCGGGGAGATCGCCGGGTAACTCACCGCGATCAGACCGTGCACGTTCTTGCTGCTGGCGATGGTCCGCAGCGCGCGGGTGTAGCCAGCACGCTGCAACGGAGCCTCGACACCGCGGCGGACGTCGACCGGGTCAAGGGTGTCGACGATCGGCGGCTCGACGAGGGTCAGTTCGTGTGCGGCGGCATACCCTCGGGCGGCGGCCAGGTCGTCTCCCGGCCCTCGGTCGGGCCCGGTCAGTGCGTACAGCAGCACGCGTGCGGGACCAGGGCTGGCAGAACGGGTAGCGGCACGGTTGATGATGGCGCGCTCCGACTGGAGGGTGGCCAGGTCCGGCGCAGGACGCGGAGGGGCGTAGAGGGGGCGCTGTTGACGCGGAGACAGGCGGGTGGGCGGCGGCAGCGTGAAGCCCCGGCCGCTCTCGGTTTCGGCTTCGGTCAGCACAGTTCCCGCGCCTCCCCCTCCAACCCCTGGCGGGGAACGGTGCAGCGCACCATCGCGGACAGTCCGTTGTATGCCTGTGCACCCAGCCGCAGCCGGATGACCCGGTTCCCGTCCTTGTCGACCCCCTTGCCGACGTTGATCCAGCCGAGGCCGGTCGCATGGGCGAGCAACCTCTCAACGCTGGCATCGTCGATCGCGGGTATGGACGCGCGGACGGTCATGGCGCCGCTGCGTGCGGCGTAGTCGGCGGCCCACAACGTGAGCAAATGCCCTACGCGGTCGGACGCCGGCAAGGGCGCGATGCAGACGTGTGTGATGTCGAGGGCCGACTCGTCACCAGGCTGCAGGACACTCTGCTCCAAAATCAGGCAGGCACGCAGCTGCTCGTCCTCGACCAGGCCGATCACCGTGCGAGGGGAGTTGCGGTCCTGGAGCGCGGCCATGTAGAAGGCGCGCGCTTCGATGCCTCGCAGCCGGAGGGCGATGGTGCGGTCTGTGATGAGCGCCCCGGCTGCCGTCCAGTCGGCGTCGGTGGTCAGCGGGCGCATCTGGTACGGCGCTCCGCTCCGTTCAGCGCCGTCGCTGGACACGACAATGGTGGTCACAGCGGGGTTCACCACGCCGTCCCTTCGGTCGCTCGTGTCGGGATATTCGCGCAGCCCAGCCGTCAGGTCTTCCGGCCGTACCAGCAACGCCCGTGACAAAAGTGCGTCCACGGCGCGCTCGCTCTCGGTCGGGGACTTGGCGGTGCTGGTCGCCTCCGGAACTCGGTCTACGGGGATGGAGATGCTTTCCGCGATGGCCCGGTCCATCGTGTCGAGCACGTCGGTGATGACGGGGTCCCTTTCGGCGAGGTATCGGATGCGCCCCAGGGCGCGGGCCATGGCCGGTAGCAGGATCTTGGCGCGCTCATGTTCGGGGTCGGGAGGCATCACGGGCTCCTTGGGTCGGATCGGCGTTACGGACAAGGGGTCAGCACAATGAGCAGACTGAGCTGCTGGTGGTTCAGACGCGCTGCTAGGAGGAGACCGGATCCGGCTGACGTGTGCGCTGACCCGTCCACCGCTGTATCGGAAATCATCGAGATAGCACCTTCAGTGCGGTCATGACCAGGCAGGATTCTGTGAGCCCCTGAGCGTCGGGAGGCCCGATGAGGCGGCTGGAGGTCACGGTGAATCCGTGCCGGTCCAGGAGCCGGCGCCACACGGATTCGTCGAGAACCCAGCGCTGGAGCTCGGCCTGACGTCCGGTCCGGCCGAGTGGCACCAGCATGGTGCGGGGCCGCACCTCAGTGTCCGGTGGCTGACCGTGCTGGTCGAACTGCAAGGTGGCAAGTACGAGCCGCCCCATTTCGGCAAGTCCCAAGCGAATGGCAGGCAGCAGGACGTCGGGAGCCGTGAAATCGACGGCACCATAGACGCTATAGACCAGGTCCGCGCCAGCCAGGTTCTGGCGCAGGTGGGTGCTGGCGTCGCCGTGTACGTAGTGGAGGTTGGGCAGTAGCGCGTTGAGCTGGATGGCGCGTTCTGTCATGGATACGGACGCGTCAATCCCGGTGCAGGAGGCGGCGCCGCGCCGCGCGATGTGGGCGAGATTGCGTCCGAATCCCGAGCCGACCTCGATGACGCGGCAACCGCGCACCGGGCCCAGGAGCTCAGTGCCAGGACCGGATCCGGGGTAACACGCCCATTCCATACGGCCGTTGTCTGGCGGCGGATTACCCTGCGCGTACTGCTGCCAAAGGTCGGGGGCGGAATCGGCCGCTGCCGAGGTGTGGCTGTGTGCCGTGATGTCGAAGTGGCTCATGACCGGCCTCGCTGCGGCGCCGAGGGATGGTGCGAGGAATAGCCCGGCACAGCGGGGGCGCTGGGGCAGCGAACTGCGTCCACCACGCCTGGAGGGCTGGATGGCAGGTGGCGCAGGTGTCGGGCAGGGGAGCGAGCCAGCACCATGAAACCGACCGCGGATGCAATCGCGACCAGGAGCATGGCAGGTCGCAGGCCTATCAATTCGGCGAGTTGGCCGGCCGCGAGCGCGCTGAACGCACACGGGGCCACAGAGATCCAAGTGCTCACGGACTGTTGACGGCCCTGGTACTCCGGACTGCAAAGACTCTGCCTGGCTTCCCTCTCCGTGGAGCCGACAGCGGTCGAGCAGGCGGACCACACCGCGACAGCTGCTCCGGTCACAAAGGGCCAGGCCGAGCCCTGGCCCACCAGCAGAACAGGGGCCATGGCCAGCGGAATCGCGCCAAGGGCGCCCAACATGAGTGGGCCTGCCCCCCACCGGTTCCTGTATCGGGGGGCGAGCAGCGCGCCAATGGCCCCACCGCCCATGCACCCCAGCACCACCCCCACCGTGAGGGGAGACCAATTCTGCTGCTGGACCAGGAAGATCAGCAGGAGGGTGTCCCAGGCCGCCAGCGCCATATTCTTCGCGGTGGAGCAGCGCAGCAGCGCCCATACAACCGGCTCACTACGCGTGTATGTCAGGCCCGAGCGGATCTCGTTCCACATACTGGCGCCGCGCGGTGGCGGCGACTCTTCTGGAGTCCGCATCCGTGCCAGGCACGTAGCGCCGATCAGGCAGCTGACGACCTCAGAGAGGAGCGCAAGCCCAGCTCCCAAGAGACTGATCAGAACGCCCGCGAGGTTCCGGCCCAGCGCCTCGGCGCCACACCACAGCGCCCAGACATGAGTGTTCGCTGAGGTGAATCGGTCCCCGGCAAGAGAGGGCAGGTAGCTGACGAAGGCGGTGGAGGAAACGTCGTTGACGGCGGCTACCAGGAACGTGACCACGATGAGAAGTGGCATGGAGAGGACGCCGGTGATCGCCGCCAGCGGAATGGAGGCCAGGAGGATCGCAGATGTGGCCTTGCTCCACAGGAGCAAAGGTCGCCTTCGGCAGCGGTCAACCAAGACGCCCGAGAGGAGAGTCGTCACTGTCAGGGGCGCTGTTCGGGCCGCGATCAGGAGGCTCATCTGCATGATCGAGGGCGTCAGATAGATCAGCGCCGCCATGGGGACGGCCACGCCCGAAACCGCACCGCCGATCGTCTGAACGACCTGGGTCACGTGGTAGAGCCGCAGGTCCTTCCGCACTGACGCCGTGGATGCACGGCGGGGTCTCTGTGGTGCCGGGGCGGCGGGTGAAATCAGTGAGTCGGTCGGATTCGCCGTGGTCAAGGGTGGTGTCTCCGGTACATCGAGGAACCGTGACGGGGGAGGTCCGGCGCGCGCTGGGGTCTCAATCGTTCGCCCGGCGCACGGCGCCTCGGAGGGCCGCGGTATTGACGGTGTTCTTGGCTCGACCAGTAGGGGCCCAAGCCGATGCCGAGTTGGTCGGCACGAAGGCAATCCGCAGGTGGTGCGGGTGGGCGCAGGGGCGCGGGGGCTGCCGCCCGTCGACGGCAGAGGCAGGCAGACTCTCCTACCTCTTCACCGTTACTCGAGCCCCTCCCGGCGGCCGCATCTCGCCCCCGCTTCGCACCAGCAGTTTGTGGATTGCTCCATAGGATCGAGTCGTCGCGACGCAGATGTCGTTGATGCTGGCTCGGCGTTCCATGTAGGCCTTCAGGACCTTCGTCCTGAACTCCTCGTACTCATCGCCGGTGAGTCGACGACGCTTCTTGATGACCGGAAGATCGAGAGGCGGGTCGAACTTGGACAGCTGCTCCGGATGTCTCGGCGTGCTCGTGGCTATGGCTGTGGGGCTTGGCATGGATGCGTCTCCAGATGGGGGTTGGGTGTGGCCCGTGGCATTCCAAGATCGCCGACGGTGCGCGAACTAGGGGTGGCCACGGTGGTGACAGGTGGCTTCTGTGCTTAGCCAGTGGTGGCGAAAGAGCCTCTATTAGCGGTAGTTGTCGGGCCAGCCTGGTTGGCCCATGAGAGAGCGGTGCGGGTGTTGTGCCCTGGGCGGGATGTCCAAGAGCTGTGTCATGTCAGATCACCTGCCGGCGCTTCCCGGCGCGGGGTGGCCCACCGCTCGGGGACCATCACGCGGCCATCGGTGCGGAAGGTGGCGGTCTGCTGATCGTGGGGGAGGGGGGTCGGCGACAGGGGGTCCGGTGTCAGGATGAGTACCTGGTACACGGCCTCCAGGAGACGGGTGATCAACGCAGTCCTCCTTCGATGCCGCTCGGCTGTCGCCTGGCGCCGCGTTCGAGGGCGAGCGCGGCGCTCACAACGCCGCAGGCCGAGAAGGCCTGGGGATAGTTGCCGACTTGCTGCTGCAGCCGCGGGTCCCACTCCTCGGCAAGTAGACCGACGTCGTTGCTCTTGGTGAGGAGCCGGTCGAACAGGGTCCGCGCCTCTCCGAGACGGCCGATCAGTGCAAGGTCCTCGACGAGCCAGAATGAGCAGACAAGGAAGGCGCCTTCGTCCCCGGGCAGGCCGTCCATCCCTTCCCGCGTCCCCTCGGTCGGGTAGCGCAGCACCAATCCGTCCGAGGTGGAGAGGTGGCGCTGGATGGCCTCGACCGTGCCGACGGTCCTCGGGTCGTCGACCCGCAAGAAGCCCACTTGCGGGATCAGTAGCAGGGCGGCATCCAGTTCGGTAGAGCCGTAGGACTGGGTGAAGGTATTGCGCTCGGGATCGAATCCCCTTTCGCACACGGTCTGGTGTATCGCGTCCCGCAGCTCGCGCCACAGCTCCAGCGGGCCCTGGGCGTGTCCCCCTTCGACCAGCTTGATGGCGCGGTCGACCGCCACCCAAGCCATGACCTTGGAATGGACGAAGTGGGCCTGGGGGCCGCGCACTTCCCAGATCCCGTCGTCGGGCAGCTCCCAGTGGACCCGCACCGCTTCCACAAGGTTGCCCAGCAGATGGTTGCTGGGTTCGTCCAGCTCGAGACCGACGTGGGCCGCCAGGTACAGCGCCTCGACTACCTCGCCGTACACATCCAGTTGCCGCTGTTGGGCTGCGGCGTTGCCGACGCGGACGGGAAGCGACTCCTGGTACCCGGTGAGCCATCCCAGCTCGCTTTCCGGGAGCTCACGCTCCCCGGCGACGCCGTACATGATCTGGAGGTTCTCCGGGTCGCCGGCGACCGCGCGCAGCAGCCAGGAGCGCCAGGCTCGGGCCTCGTCGCGGTAGCCGGTGCTGAGCAGGCAGGACATGGCGATCGCGGCGTCGCGTAGCCAGACGTACCGGTAGTCCCAGTTGCGGACTCCGCCGATGTCCTCGGGCAGCGATGTCGTCGGCGCGGCGATGATCCCCCCGGTGGGGGCGTACGTCAGCGCTTTGAGAGTGATCAGCGAGCGGACCACGGCCTCGCGATGCTCCCCGGCATAGGTGCACTGGGACACCCAGGCGGCCCAGAATTTCTCGGTGGTTTCCAGGGCCTCGTTCGCGTCAGGCTGCTCCGGTGGACCGGCGTGTGAGGGCTGCCAGCTCAGTGTGAAGGCGAGCCGCTCGCCCGCCTCAAGGGTGAACTGCATTTCTGTGGCGGGCTGTTCACCGCGGGTGTCCCCGTCCGTGTCGAGCCACACTGCATCGGGCCCGGCGAGAGCGCACATCCGGCCTTCTACCTGGCTCACCCAGGGGACGACCTTGCCGTAGCCGAAGCGCACGCACAGTTCGGAGGCCACCTCGACGGTTCCGGTGAGCGCTTCGACGATCCGGATCAGACGCGGTGGACCTTCGCGTGGTGGCATGAGATCGGTGATCTTGAGGGTGCCTGTGGGGGTGTCCCACTGCGACTCCAGGACGAGCGAGTCGCCGCGGTAGCTGCGTCGGGTGGCGGGTGGGGATTCTTGGCCTGCCAGAGGTGCCGGGCCGATGCGCCAGCCGCCGTTGTCGTTGGTGCCAAGGAGTCCGGCGAAGATGGCAGCCGAGTCGAATCGGGGCAGGCATAGCCAGTTGATCGTTCCGTCCCGGCGGACCAGGGCGGCCGTCTGTAAATCGCCGATGAACGCGTGGTCTTCGATACGTCTGGCCATGAGGTCCGTCCTGTGAAGGGCGCCGGGCCGCTGGGGCGGGGCTCCGTGGTGAATGTGTCGGTGGGCGGGACGCCGCTCGTGCGGCGGGCATACCGGGGAAGATCACGCACTCGGGGCCTGACCGATCCCGCAGTGGCGGTTTACGTGCTCGCGCGTGTCTGGGCGTTGGAGCGGCTGAGCGGAAGGTGCGTGGCAGCAGGGCTGAGTGGCCTGCCACCCTTTCCGGCCTGTCGGCGCTCGCTCTTAGAGAGCGAGCTCCGTGACCGGCGCCGTGTTCGGGGCGTTGGCATGCAACCACGTGCAGGCCTCGACCACGTTGTCCACGGTGTGGGTGGGTGTGGGGTCACCGGGGCGCCGCGAACGCCCGGCGGCGACCCATACGGTGTGCAGTCCTGCCCGCAGCCCGCCCTCGATGTCTGTGGCCAGGCCGTCTCCGACCATGACCGACCATGCGTCCTCGTCGGCTTGGAGCTCGTCCAGAGCCAGCTGGAACAGCGCTCTATCTGGCTTGCGTACGCCGATCTCGCCGGAGATGACGACCGAGCCGAAGTAGCGGCGCAGTCGCGCTACTTCGAGTTTGGTCCGCTGCGCATCGGGGGCTCCGTTGGTCACCACACCCAGTGCCCATCCGCCGGCCACCAGCTCCTCCAGGGCTGCGCAGACGTCCGGCCGGTGCGGGACCATCTCGGCGGATCGCTGCCGGTAGGTGGCGTGCAGAGCGGCGATGGAGGTCTGGGCGCCGAAGGTTTCCTTGATCTCTTTGAAGAACTCGTGCCGCGCACCGGCGTGACGCTCTTCCGCCTGAAGGATCCACTGCAGGGGGAAGCCCGTGGTCTCGGCGAACTCTTCGGCCCACAGGTCAAAGGCGGCCGCGTGGTCGGTGAGGGTGGCGTCCAAGTCAAACAGCGCGACCTTCAGAGCGAGGGACATAGCGGGCGGCTCCAGCCTGAGAGTGAGGTGGTGTGGTGCGGCACGGGTAACTCCTGGTTCAGGACATGCGGGTTGTCCGCCTGCTGGCGGCGTCCACGGCCACCTGCAGCAGCAGGGGGGCGGTGAGGACGCGACGGCCGAGATGCCGGCGGATCCACCGGGAGCCGTCGGGCGATCGGTCTCTTCCGGGGGGAGGGGGGAGACTGAACGTGCCTCCACAGGTGAGGTGTTCGGCGTGGGCAGGCCACGCGGGGTCGCTCGACTTGTCGGGGACGAAGAACGCCCATCGGTTGGCGACCGCTACTACCGCGCCGATGGGGTGGACGGACAGCGAAGTTTCGTCCAGGAGGGCGACGGCCTCGTGGGCGAGATCCTCGGTCACGAGGACAATCTCGAAGCCGGGGCCGACGGCCAGCGGACCGCCAGGGTGGCGGAAGATCAGGTCTGCGAGCTCGGCCTCGTGCAGCCGGAGCCCGGACAGGCAGGTAATCATCGCGACCTCCGCACCGGGCTGCCCGTCGGCGTGGGCTGCGAGGTGTGTGGGGAGAGCTCGACGGCAACCGGGACCGAGGAATAGCCGCGCAGCGCGTGGGTGACGGCACGGACCGGGTCTCCGGCCAGGGTCAGGTGCGTACCTCGAGCGGCGAGGGCGCGCAGCAGCGCGCTGGCCAGCGCCAGAGCCAGCGGCATCCCAGTGCACTGGTCTGAGCCCAGGCCAAACGCGAGATGCTGGTCGGCGAACGGACGGCCCAGGTCGTACGTGTCAGCAGTCTCGCCCCACTCGCGTTCGTCGCGGCCGGTGGACCCGTACAGCAGCCACAGATGCTGCCCGGCTTCGAGTCGTACGCCGCCCAAGTCGGTGGTGCGTGTCACGATCCGGCCCCGCCCCTGTATGGGGGCATCGACACGCAAGGCCTCATGGAGGGCGGCTTCGGCACGGGTGGGATCCTGGCGCAGCCGTGCCCACTGTGTGGAGTCCTGGGCGAGTCGCAGGATCGCCTCGGCCAGCCCGAAGACGGTCGTGTCCACGCTCGCGCAGATGTAGTCGCAGGCCAGCCGGATGGCCTCCGGTTGCGGGAGCTTGCTTTGGTCGACTGCGGCGTAGAGGGCGCCTGTCAGGGAGTCCGGGGCGACAGTGTCGCGGTCGGCCGGCCCGTGTACGGCCGTGTGCATCGCAACGGCCGCCGTGAGCGCCTGCCGAAGGCTGGCGTTCACAGGGCCGAACACGTCGAACGTGCTCTGGACCAGAGTGGCTTGAGCGGATTCGGGCAGTCCCATCAGGCTCAGCACGGTGTTGGACACCATCTGCCGGGCCAGGGCGACGGCGTCGAAGGAGCCGCTAGCGGTGTGCTCCGCGACCAGCTGGTCGGCACGCGAGGAGAAATCTGCCCCGAGACGAGCCAACGACCGCTCGGAGACATGCCGTGCCAGGGCGTGACGCAGTCGGGCGGGTTCCTCGCCGTCGGAGGAGAGCACCGAACGGGAGAGGACCCTGGTGTCGGCCTGCGAAGTGAGTGCCCCGCCGCCGTCCGAGCTGAACGTGAGGTCATTGAGGACGGTCCGCACCTCGGCGTAGCCCGGCACGGCCCACACTCCGTGGTGTTCCAGATACACGGCGGGTCCCATCGCACGCAGCGCCGCGTACGTCGGATGCGGGTCTGCCAGGACGCGGTCGTCGAACAGGCTGATAGAGCAGCTGGGGCTCTTGGTGTGTGTGGGCATGCGAGGGCTCCAGGGAAGCGGGCAGAGGGCCAGGCGCCGGGTCCTTCGGGACAGCTAGCGAAGGCGTTCACAGCGTTCTGGTGGGTGTGGAGAGGGCTGGCAGCACATGGCGATTCCGGTGCCCATGCCGCGTCGAAGTGGCGACTGTTCGGGAGGGCGTGGGGCTGGACCTGGAGCGGCTGCACGAAGCGTTGCCCTGGGCGATCCAGCCCCACGGGTTGGGCGATCCCTATGTCTTCTTGGTCAGTCCGTCATGGTGGGGTGGGCCGGGGCGAGAATGACAGGCAGTGTGCGGTAGTCGTTGCCGATGAACGATGACTGCGGCTGCAGGTCGCCCTGGTTGGCGGCGATCCGTAGCCCCGGAAAGCGGGCGAAGAGGGCGGGCAGGGCCACTCTTGCTTCAAGCCGGGCGAGCGGAGCTCCGAGGCAGAAGTGGATGCCGTGCCCAAAGGCGAGGTGCTGCCGATCGGTGCGGTTGATGTCGAACTGGGCAGGGTCAGGGTTGACTTGTGGGTCACGGCCATGCGCGCCGAACCCGATCAGGATGAGGTCGCCGGCGGCGATCACCAGGCCCTCGCCGAGGTCGATGTCCGCGGTGGCAAATCGCAGCGGAAGGTGCATGATCGGTGGGTGCAGACGCAGGACCTCCTCGGTGACGTGGTCCCAGCGGCCGGGCTCGGCGAGGACTGCGGCGAGTTGGTCAGGATGGGACAACATCTCGACGACGGCATGGCTGATGAGCGAGACGGCAGTTTCCGAGCCCGCCCCGATCATGAGGATGAGGGTGCTGACCAGCTCGTCCTGGCTGAGCCGGTCGCCGTCCTCCTCGTGAGCGGCCAGCAGAATGCTGGTCATGTCGTTGCCAGGATGGGTGCTCTTGGTCTCGATCAGGGTGCGCATAGCGGCGAACATGTCGTCGCGGACCTTGGCTACCTCCTGGTCGGGGGCGCTGTTGTCCAGGACCGAGTCGATGACCCGCAACATCTCGGGTCGCTGGCTATCTGGGACGCCGAAAAGGTCGCAGATCACCTGGGTCGGGACGGGGTAGGCGAATGCGGCGCGCAGGTCGACGGTGCGTCCGGGCGTGGTGGACTCCAGGGAGTCGAGGAGGCCGGTGACGATCGCCTCGATCGCCGGGCGCATTGCCTCGATCCGCCGCGCGGTGAACGCCTTGCCGACGAGGTCCTTGAGGCGCTTGTGGTCGGCGCCGTCGCTGGTGAACATGCTGACGACATCGACCCAGGCGGCCAGCCACGGTATGGAGAAGGGCTGGTAGCCGGGCCAGCTCTGGCGGGCGTCCTTGGACACCCGCCTGTCGGTCAGCAGGTTTCTGACGACGTCGCCTCGGGTGACGGACCAGGCCACCAGGTTGCTGGGCATCTCAACGCGGACGGCCGGCGCCGCAGCACGCAGCTGGTCAGCCTGCTCGTACAGGTGATGGCCGGTTGTGTCGAGGGGAATCGGAGTGCTGGTCACGCGGTGCCTCCAGACGAGGCGGCCGCGGTGAGGGCGGCCGCGGTGGCGGGCTTGAACGTGGCGCTCACGGCGCTCGGGCACTGATGGAAGGGCCCGGGCCGATTGGGAACACTCTGATCGGTCAGACGCATGGCCCACAACTGGTCGAGGATGGTCTCCACGGCGGCCTGGGCGATGCGGGTGGCCGGTCCGACCGCGGGGCAGCGGTGCGGGCCTGCCGACCAGGCCAGGTGATCACGGGCGCCGCGCGTCTCGGCGGGCAGGGCCGGGTCGGTGTTGGCGGCCTGATGACTGATCATGATGGGTATCCCGGCGGGGATCTGGATGCCGTGCAGCACTGTGTCGTGGCGGGCGAAGTGCACCGAGAAGTGCGCCATCGGGGAGTGCGTACGCAGGGTCTGCTCCATGGCGCGCTTCACGGTGACGGCGCCGCCCACCAGGGAGCGGCTGTACTCCTCGTCGCTCAGCAGGAGGCGGACGCTCTGTCCGATCCAGGCCGCGGTAGGAATCGTTCCGGCACCGACCACGACGAAGAGCTGGTTGAGAATCTCCTCGTCGCTGAGCTGGGCGTGATGAGTGACCATCCACGTGGTGATGTCCCGGCCGGGCCTGTGCCTTTTGAGGCCGACGAGTTCGGCCAGGCACCCGATGAGGTCTTGCGCCGCCAGGCCCGCGCCGGGGCCCGCGTTGATGACCCCCTGGCAGGCTGCGACGAGCCGGGCTCCGACCTCCTGCGGGCATCCCAGCAGATCGGCGAAGGCCATCAACGGCACCGTGTCGGCGAAGTCGGCCATGACGTCGACCGTGCCGAGCGGCGCGACCCGGGAGATCAGCGTGGCCGCGTGCCGGCGGGTGATCTCCTCCAGTTCCTGAAGGTCGATGCGGCCCAGGCAGTCGTCCATCGCGGCACGCAGCCGCTGATGGGTGGCGCCATCGGCGTACAGCAGGCTCGGGCGCCATCCCATGAGCGCCAGCACTGGGCTGTGCTTCGGGACATGCCCGTTGTTCAGCGCCCACCACCGGCGTGCGTCCTTGCTGTACGTCGCGGTGTCGTGCAGGAGGTCGAGTGCGGCGCGGTGGCTGGTCACCACCAGGGCGTGGACACCCTCGTCGATCTCGGCCCAGGCAACCGGGCCCAGAGAACGCAGTTGGTCGATGGCCACGTGGGGTTGCGCGGCGTACGCGTCACCGAAAAGACGGGGCAGAGCGGGAGAGGTCATCGTGTGAGCTCCAGAACGGGATAGGACAGCAGGTGCTCGACGAGCGCGATCAGCCCGGACTTTGCGGAGGCCAGGCGACGTGCGTCGAGGAAGACCAGAGGAATGTCCGGAGCCAGGGCCAGAGAATCGCGGATCTGTTCCGGGCTGTACTGGCGGTATCCCTCGAAGGAGTTGACTGCCACGACGTAGGGCAGGCCGGCAGTGTCCAGGAGGTTGAGCCAGCGGAAGCTCTCCTCGGCCCGGTCGGGATTGCGGGTATCGACCAGAACCAGTCCGGCGATGGCTCCGCTCAACAGGGCCCGTGCTGTGTCGTGGAAGCGGGGCTGGCCGGGGGCACCGAACAGGTACAGGACAATCTCGGGGGTGATGGTGAGGCGCCCGAAGTCCATCGCCACCGTGGTGGTGTACTTGTGTTCCAGGTCCGCGAGACTGTCGATCCTCTCCCCGGCCTGCGTCATCTTCTCCTCGGTGTTGAGGACCTCGATCTCCGAGACCGTCTCCACGTAGGTGGTTTTGCCGACTCCGAAGGCGCCGAAGATGACGATCTTCACCGAGTGGGTGACCTGTTCAGACACATAACGGATGTCAGAGTTTACGGAGACCACTGAGTACCGCCTCCAGCAGCGATCGGTCCGTTTCAGCAATACGGACGGGGTTCTGCGCGGCAAGGTGACCGTCGTCGACCAGTTGGGAGACGATGACCTTGACCACGGCGGCGGGCAACTTCAGATGGGAACTGACCTCCGCCAGGGACAACATCCCGCCCGAGCACAGACCCATGACGCGGCTGGCCTGTGCACCCAACCCGGTGGGCGAAAGGCTCGGGTTCGGGGTGAGCAGGGTCGCCTCGTCCAGCGTGTTGCGGGTGGGCACGGCTCTTCCGCCCGTGGCCGCGTGCGAGCGCACCATGCCCCAGCGCGTGCGGCCGTCCGGGCTCATGCGAGCGTGGAGGCGCGGGCCATTCGAGCTTGCTGCTCCCGATGCGCTACCGCCCGCTCGGCCGCCGCCAAAGACTCGCCGAACGAGGCGATGGTCTTGAGGGCCATCCCGGTAGCCACGGTCACTGCGGGGCTTACCTCGTCGCCTTCCACCGCGACCCCCAGCACGGAGTTGGTGCCCGCGGTAAACAGCAGAATGGTTGAGGACTTCAGGTCCAGCGTGACCCGGCGCACCTTCGTCTCGTCAGCCGTCTTCCCGGACAGCCCGGTCAAGTTGGCCCCGAGCGCCCGAAGGCCGGCGAGCGCCGCTGCAGCCCGGTCGACGTCGTCGACGCTGGCATTGGAGTAGGCGAGCTTGATTCCGTCGACGGTTACCAAGCAAGCAGCGATGATGCCGGGCACCTCGGTCATCTTGTCCAGTTTCCAGGTCAGGTCGACATTGTCGGCGGAGTTCTCAGTCATGGTGGTGTCCACTTTCGGTAGCAGGGAAGTTCTCGAGGTCCTTAGCGAGGGCCGCGCGTCGTGTGGCGAGCTGCTCGGCGAGGGTCTCCGGGTCGGCGCTGTCGGTGGCTGCCTCCATCCCCACGGAGGCGGTCACCGCAATATCAGCGCGCCGGTCCCGGCGTGGCAGGGCCGGAAGGCCCTGCTCGCCGGGCACCACCGACGGATCCACGTTGGGCGTGGTCGTTGCCGTGGGACGCTGGCCGGGGGGCGTGTCCGCCGAGGGGCCAGGTGCGTGCGCGGGCTCTGTGGGACGCTCACCCAGCAGCTCCCGAGGGATCCAGAGCTGCGCCCGCACCCCGCCAGCTGGGGACAGTGCGCTGACATCGGCCCGGAACCCGTACGTCTGGGCCAGGCGTCCGACCACGGCGAAACCGAGGGCACGCTCATCGGTCAGGTTCGTGACATCCATGTCGTTGGCCTGGGACAGCAGCCGCTCCGCCTCGGCGCGCTGAAAGTTGTTCATGCCAAGGCCGCCGTCGTCGACCACGATGACGTAGCCGGTCTCCACACGCCGCAGGTACACCGAGACCTCGCCGCTGGAGAACGAGGTTGCGTTATCGACCAGTTCCATCAACGCCACCGCGAGCGGCTCGGCCACCAGGCCCTCGACGAACACTTCCGCGGTGTCGGACAGGTAGGTGTAGGCAACACGTCGGTAGTCGTCGACGCGGCCTCTGGCACTCTCGATGATCTCCGCGAAGGTGCAGTCGGCACGCTGGATTCCTGGCCAGGACCCGGCCAAGATGCGCAGCCTCTGTACAAAGTGCAGGGCCCGAGTGACCAGATGGTCGAAGCCGATCAGGGCTTGACGGTGCGCGTCATCCGGCTCCTGCGGCCCGACAGCGGGAGGCTTCTTAAGTTCCTCGTCGATGAGTTGGTGGCAGCGGGTGAGCGCTGTCTGCGCGTCCTCGGCTACAGCGCGGACGCCGGCGCGCGCTGAGCGGCTCACGTCATCCCGGACTACCTCGATCGCCTCGTGGACCGTGGCCGCAGCGAGGGTGTGGAGCTCCGGGAGCGAGGTTTGACTGAGGAGTGGGTCCTTGAACTCCGGTACGACGACCCCAGGGTGCCGACGCGCCTCGGCATCCACCAGCGCGGGCAGGCGCACCTCTACGAAGTGTCTGGTCTCGTCGATCACCGCATTGAAGAAGCGGTAGTTGCGTTGCGCGAGTTCAAGGTTCTCTTGGGCAGAACCTTCGGCCACGCGCAAGGAATTCCGGTCCTGGGTCAGTGTGCCGCATACCGCGCGTTTGGCGCGGATCTGCCAAGCCAGCGCGCCGGATACGCCCACCAACCCGGAGCTCAGGAAGGTCTCAACCACTACATGCGAAATCATGAACGTCCTCTGGCTGAACGTTGAGGCAGAAGGTAATCGGCCATCGAGACGCGCCTCACGGGCAGGGAAGGCCACGGGGCGAAGCCATCGACGACCGGGGCGGTACAACGCCCCGACGGCCGGTCTAGAGGATCAATCGAGCCATTGCATCGGCTACTGACTGAACAGCGCGGCTGATACTGGGGGCGAGCGAGCTTTCGCGCAGATAGAAGCCGAGGAGTACGGCCAGGACGGCGTGCCAGGGTTTCAATCCACTGCTGCGGATGAGTATCGCGACGACGACTGCCAAGACGACCACCAGCGACAGGTGGACTACCACGGTGGCGTCCCCTCCTTCTCCCTGTGTTCACGCGGCTACCACCAACCGCAACAGGGCACGAGAGGAGCTCAGTTCCGTGTGGAGCGCGTAGGGCTCGGTGGTGTCGTGATCGTTCTCGTGCGGGAGGAGCCAAAAGCTTGTCCTCGGACATGCGATAGGGGCAGGTGAAGCGAGGTTGCTGCACTCCCAAGTCCCGGTGCCTGCAGTGCACTTCGAGTGGGCGCCGGCCCACCAATCGCGCGTGCCATCCGGAACGGGAATGTGCATCGCCCCGTGGGCTTGGCAACAAAGGACTGGTCCGACCGGAGAGGCGGTGTCGCGCATTGTCTCGAGCGCATGCATTCCTAAACGCAACCCCGTACTCACAACGTGGATCCCATAACCAGGCAGCGCCCTCGGGCGTGGCGTCGCAGCACATTGAAGCTGCCAAGGGTGACGGGTGGCGAGAATCATGGGAACTCCGGAAGGGGAGAGGTAGGCCGACCTTCAGGGGATTCCGAATGGGGTGAATCCGGAGATCGGAAGAGCGGATGCGGGTTGTGTCCGGCGACGTGCGCCAAGGGTTGCCATTTCATGGCCACGTTCTGGAAAGCACGTGACAGGACCCGGTGAGCTGCACGTGCGAGGGACCTATGTGGACTGCTTGGGGGGTTCGTAGTGCGGGTCCTCATTGGGCCGCCCAGTCCATCGCCGCATCGAGGGCGCAGTCGGCATCGGCGGCGCGGGCGATGGCGGGGTGGGCGTCCAGGGGATCTCCGCTGACTCCTATGAGAACAACGGGGATCTCGGCGCCGAGAGCGATGCCGATTTCCATCTGGGCATCGCCCTGAGCCGCGATGACGAGTCGGGACCGGAGGATGTCCTCGGTGCGGAGCTGGAAGGCAACGCAGTCTGCGGCTGGCCCCGCGTCGAACTGACTGACGCAGCGCTTCGCGGCAACCAGGTCGAGCCAGCGAGCGGTGCAGTGGAGGGGGGCCGACATCCGCTCACGCAGTGCCCGCAGGTCTGACTGGTCTTGGACTGAGCCGGCCAGGTACACGGGCACGACGCCGTGGGGGACGGGACAGGGAAGGTACGTGCGCGGTGCCAGCTCGGTGATGTTCGGTGTTCTGGGCGTATGCCGGGAAGTGGGGCCGGTGGCACGGCGGCTGGGTCCGTAGGGCAGCAGCGGGACAGTGGCGTTGGGCAGGTCCTCCGACAGGGATGGCATCGCGATGATGCGTCGTTGGTGCTCGACTTGTTCTAGGGCTTGCGTCGGATAGAGGAAGCGCGGCTGTCCGCCTGCGGCCAGCATGAGTGTGCCGAAGATCTGTTCTTCTTCCATCACGGTGCGCGTGCGGTCTTTCAGGAGCGCCAGGTGGCGGGGGTCGCAGTGCCCTCGCGCTACATCTTGGGTGACGGCGGCGAGAGCGTCCTCACGAGCCTGGTTCTCTCGGTCGGCGTGCTGCAGCAGCAGCCACGCAGCGTCGGCTACATGCGCGCCGTCGCGCCGCGCCCGCGGCCAGCCGTGACGATTCACGGCTTCAAGGACGTGCTCGGTGGCTGCCTGGGACATCTCGAAGTACGACTCGAGGTCGGGGTCTGCTGTTGCGAGATCGGGTGCAACGTCCGGCAGGAGCGTCAACGGCATGGGCCAGTCCGGGTATCCCAACGCCTGATTGATGAGACCCTCGAGCTCCGGTTTGGTGTGCAGAGTTCTCAGCGCCCCAGCGAGCAGAACCTGCTCGTCCTCGGCAATGAGCACGAGGTCCTCCCACTCGCGAGCGATGCCCGTTGCGCGACGACGGGACGGGGGTGGGCCGTCGAGCGGCAACTCGGAAACATCGATCAACATTGCTTCCGCACGGCGAGAGTTGAACCGGCCATCGTGGGTAGTCGGCAGCTCTGCGACGCGGGCAACCGGCCGGACGACAAGCTCCTCGGGCAGAAGCTGCCGCGCGTGCTCGGTCACTGCGTCGACCGAGGCGTGGCCATCCAGCACGACCAGCGCCCCGATGGTGGTGCCCAGCGCGGAGTGCGGTACCACCACCGCTGCGGCCGCCGTGACGGACGGGTGTTGCAGCAGGGCGGATTCGACCAACTCGGGCGCCGTCGCCGCGGAGGGAGAGACGTCGTCTGTCTCGGCGCTCTCGACGGACTGCCGGAGATGCCTGGCCACCTCGGCCATAGGGGCTGCTGGCTGTGGTTCCGGCGTGGGCCCGGTCACGAGCTAGCCACCGTGGCGCGGTGGAGCGAGTTCTGCTCATGGGCCAGGAGCTCGGGCTGGCTTCGGTCCGTGAACTGCCGGCTCAGGCGCGCGGAGGGATGAATTCGATGGGTGGTCATGAAGGTCGTCCCGGTCAGTGTCGAAGGTCCCGGGCAGCGTTGTCCGTCGACCTGTGCGGTGTTCTCGGGCTTGGCCCGGTCCTTGCCAGTACGTCGCGGTCGCGCTGTCCAGCTACTTGATCCGAGGCTCTGCGCCGCCATTCAGAGGAGGACAGTGCGACAGATGCCGTCGGCTCTGCCAGGTTGATCGATCCCAAGCGGTTTGGATACGCCAAACCTTGGCCACCTTGTGGCCAAGTTGCCGTCGTCGACCATGCGTTGGTGCCCGCTCAGGCCCGAGAACCGGCCCTGTGGACCGATCTCAGCAGCGTCGGGGCGCTGCAGACAAGATCCAAGCCACCGAGATGGCCACAAGGTGGCCAAGGTATGGCGTATCCGTCGGCCAGCCTGTCGGGGAGGGTTGAGAACCAGGGCCCGACCCTT
Organism: Streptomyces sp. NPDC047525; assembly: GCF_040643025.1. NCBI lineage: Bacteria > Bacillati > Actinomycetota > Actinomycetes > Kitasatosporales > Streptomycetaceae > Streptomyces > Streptomyces sp. NPDC047525. The sequence goes on along the minus strand of NZ_JBEYTL010000020.1, from coordinate 60,295 downwards.
CGGCCCGCGCCACAAGGCGACTCGACACGCGAGGAGACGACGGTGCCGCCGACTGCAGCCGAACTCGTCCAGGACCAGACCCTGGGGCAACTGGTCGAGCACCGTACCTTCGAACTCATTGCTGTGGCTGAACCCGCGGTGTGGGTCCGTGGGGTGGTGCGCAAAACGCTGGATGGCCGGACCGACCCGAGCCGGATCGACGACACCGTCTTGGTCACCAACGAACTCGTGACCAATGCGATCCAGCACGCAGGTGGGCCGGTGTCCTTCACTCTCGACCTCTACGAAAAGGGCGTCACCGTAGGCGTCGTCGACCGAGGAACGGACACCAGCGTCATTCCGGACACACCCGAAAGTGTCCTGGCTGACCTGGCTGATGACGAGGTCGGCGCAGTCAATCTGGCGGCCCTACCCGAGAACGGGCAGGGCCTGTACTTGATCTCAGCGATCTCTACTGCATGGGGAGTTGAATCGACCGACCGTGGCAAGGTCGTGACCGCCGCCTTCATCCTGGGCGGGAGCAGCACGTGACAGCTCATGATCTCGGAGCCCGCCACCTGTGCCGTGGTGTTGTCACGCATCCACTCGGGCTGCACTGCGAAGTAGCCGATCCAGGTAGGGCCCTCGATGGGGCGACGACCACCAGCAGTTTTCTCGACGGGCTCCATCGGGCTGTCGAACGCGGGGCTACCTTCTTGGACACTGCCGATTCGTACGGCTGCGGTCACTCGGAACGGCTGATCGGCCGATTCCTCCGCCAGGACCCGGACCTGCCGCTTCAGCTGAGCAGCAAAGTGGGGCAGTCACGAGGAACGGCGCCGCACGCGTACGCCGGCAGGCACATCCAGCACCAGCTCGATCAGACGTTAGAGAACCTCTACGTCGAGCAACTCGATCTGTACACGCTGGACAGCTTCGACTTCGGCCGCCGCGATCGCTACCTGGGCAATGCCATCGACGTGATGCGCACACTGCGGGAGGTGGAGTCCATCAAGGCGATCGGCATGCGGGGGCCGTACGCGCGCTACGGCGCCTCCCCCGAGGAGTGGGCGGCACAAGGCGAGCGGTTTCTGCACCTGTTTCGCCTGATCAAACCGGATGTGGTCTGGACTCCGTTCAATGCCTTCACTCCGGCTGTGCTGATCGAGGGCGAGGACCTTTTCTCCTTTACCGCCCGTCACGGGGTCGGACTAGTGCTGGCCGCTCCGCTGGCCCATGGTGTGCTTTCTGGGAAGGCGACCGCGTGGGCTTCGTCGCCCCGATCCGTAGCGCCGAGGTTGCCTCGGCTCATGTCGTGCTTCACCGAAGGAGTCGAGGAGGCTCTGGGGGCACTCCGCCGACACTTCGGTGAAGCTCCAGGGACACTGACCCGCGTGGCCCTTCGCTCGTCTCTGCAGCGAGGCAACCAGTGCGTGGTGGTTGTCGGCTTCAGTAACGAGGAGCAGGTCGAGGAGAACTACAGCTGCTTGGGCGGCCCTCTCACCGAGCACGAACTCGGAATCGTTGACGACATCTACGCTCAGCTTCGCTCCTGCCTTCAGAAAGCTGCCGCACGGACGTCCGTCCAGGAGCTGTCGGTATGAGCGACACAACTATGGGCGCTGCGATGGTCCCTGACCTTGCTCAGCGCAGGGCGGGCCCGATTGGTTTGACGAGGCGCGGCTCCAGCTCTCTGGGACCTCCCGACAGACGGCCTGGCGCCGCGGCCGCGGCCCGCAGGCCTCTCCTCCAACAGCAAATGAGGTAGCACGGTGAACCGTTCAGTTCTCGCTCTCGGCGCCACTGCTGTAGCCATCGCTGCGGTACATACCGTCCAACGGCATCTCCAGCACAGAGAGGTGCTGGAGATGGAGATGCACAAGGCGCATGGGCACATCCTCGAGGTCGCCGCAACGCATCCCGCCTTGGATCCAATATGGGTACGGAATCATCCAAACCATGTTAAAGAGGATGAGTCGGGGGCGCTCCTGATGTGCCAGTGGTGGCTCGAGTCTTGGCGCGCCGGCCTCAACCTTGGGATCTACACGCCAGACATGCTGCGGGAGAACGCCAGATGCTTCATGGCGGACCCTGTGGGCCTCAAAGCGTGGGCTCTCACCCGTCGCCGGCGGCGCCTGCAGTCCAGAAACCGGCGCGACCGTCTCCACGTCGCGCTACTCGACGCCGCATACAGCGAAGCCGACGGCCCGAGCCGGTACCCCGGCCTTGAAGTCGAGCCGTAGTCGGCGACGCGACCCGCACTGCCCGCCCGCCGCGCCAGCCGACGGTGCTGTGCCCTCGAAGTGCCTCCACGGCGCTCTCGGGTCAACAGGCGTCCATTGCCCGAAACAGCCATCCCCGACGCGCGTTTGCTGCTCTGTAGCGTTCTTGAACGAGGTGGCGGAAGGAGGCCATGCCGATCGCTCTCTTCGCCTCACCGACCGACCCGCTCTGCTCACAAGGGCGGCACGCGGGGTGATCGTGGGCGCAGAGGAATGCTGCGCATGACGTTCCAGCGGTAGGCCGGGGAAGCGCCGCTGGTTCTGCGGAGTTCCACCAGCTCCACGCTGGAGATTTCCAGAGGGACAGGGGAGAGCGTGCGCAGGCGGGCGACGCTGCTGATGACTGGGGCAGCCGCGCGGTCCTGGTTGTTGTACTGGATGCCCAGGTGAGGACGGAAGCCAGCAGTGGGCTTGCCCCCGGGAACACAGGCTTGGCGGCCTATATCGCTGAGCGCAGCATGCAGGCGGACGAGAGGTGACCACGGCGAAAGGGTGTAGCGAATCGCTCCTCGCGACCCGGCCATGGGATGTGCCAGGATCCGGAAGGTCTCCACGGGCATCTGCTCGGTAAGGTCGCCAAGAAGTTGGACTTGTCCCTCCGGCACCCGATCGGTGTCTCCGATGCGGGGCATCGTCACATGGAGTCCTTTTCCCGGCACTCGATCCATGGCCAGATGTGAGAGTTCCTCCTGGCAGCGCTGTGCCTGGGCACGCAGATCAGAGGCGTCGGGGAACGTCAGCATCCAGTAGTAGACACGACGGCCGCTGGTCCACCCGGGCCGCGCCCAGTGGTTCGTCATCCTGTCGAGCATGGTGAATGCCCTCCAGTCGTGATCGACGAGCTGCTCCGGAGCGTTGAGGTCCGCCGGCGGCATGGGAGGGAAAGCACCCGGGTGGACATCCAGTTCGGGCGGCACGACTCTCCTTACTGCAATGGCGCAAAGTCCGCGCTCGAGCCAGCAACGATGGGTTCGGCCCGTGGCTGTGAGCGCCAGGTTCGGAGCTCCTGGGCATAGTCGCCTACGTGGGGCTCATCGCGCCAGCGCTCGGCGTGCATGTACAGCTCGATCGCCCGTTGCCATACGGACGTGATGGGCGCGGTCGTCCCGGCGTGCAGTGCGCTCGTGCCGAGAGCCATGGCCTGCTCCACATCGGGGCGCTTCTGCTGGAGGAGGGCTGTGGCGACATCCAGCCTCACCAGCGCGCGGCTCCATTCGGAATCAGACTGCTCGATCAGATCGTCGATCTTCTCCGCACATGAGAGAACTTCACGGGTGTCGTTGAGCGAGAGCCTTGCGGTGATCACGTTGGCCAGGGTGCGCGCCAGACTGTAGGGGGCGAATGAGATGCAGGACGTGAGACCGGATGGCAACGTGGGAAGCCGGTCGGAGAGATCCAGGGCTTGTCCGATCGAACGCTCTGCTCCCCGTCTGTCTCCGAGGCGGGCCAGGGCGCGAGCCCGTCCGTTAGCCATCAGGCGGATGGACTGGCCGTCGTTTGGCGCCAGGGCGATGCCCGCGGCGGCCGCTGAGTCGGAATCGGCATAGCGGCCTTGGTAGTACAAGCTCAACGACCGAGTTCCGGCAGCCCACAACCGCAGCTGCGTATCTCCGATGTCTTCGGCGAGGGTTTCTGCCTCAGTGCAATACGCCTCCGTCACGGCGGGCTCTGCTCCGGCGTTAACGGCCATGTAGGCAAGAAGACCTGCAGCACGCCCCGTCATAGCGAACAGCTCGGTACGTACAGAAGGCAGGTGCTGTCCGCCGAGCAAGGCGTGCAGCGTGCCCCGGATCACTCGCACCTCACCGGCAAGAGTCTGCGGACCGCGTGTCTCGTAGCGGTCCACTACACCCTGCAGCTGGAGGCTGAGGTGTTCCAGCACCGCGGCGTCGGCATTCGACCGGGTCAGGCTCTGCGTCTGGGTGACCACCTCGAGCGGGTTGTCAAAAGCGCCGTAGGGCGTGTCGCAGGACGATACGCCTGCGCTCCGATCAGCCCCGAGGGGCGCGAACAGCAGAGCTACGGGCTGTTCGAAGAGGTACTCCAGGACGTTCCTGGTATCGCGATGAGGTAATTGCTTCAGATCGCCGGCCATCCATCGGTCGAAAGTGCGGCGGGCCACGGAGGCGCCCGCGAGCCGCTTCTCCCCGGTCTGCTGGGCCAGTTCTCGTGCGGCATCAGTGAAATGCGTGCTGAACGTCTCGAGTGTCGTCCAGTGTTTATTTTGAGCCAGCTGACGAAACAACGTCATTCGTACGATCTGCATAGCGCGTACCTCTGGGATCTGGGGCGAGTCAGGCAAGCTCGTCGTGCACAGCGGCGCCCCGTCGCATCGCTGGCCATCCTGGGGGGGGGCAGCGCAGGCTCGCAAAGTGCCATCACGAGCAGCTGCCTGATGAACTAGTGCGCGACCACTGCACTTTGGCTGCCACCGAGCCGGCCAGGTCGCCGCGGTCTGCCTTCGTCGCTGCACCCAAGTTCGCAGGGGGTGGGGCGAACATCTCGGAGCACGCACAGCCCAAGAGCCGCTCAAGAACCATCTGAGTGTCCCGCGCGGGCATACCCGCCAATCCATCGATCATCCACCGGTCAAAGGTGCGTCGGGTGACTGCAACACGTCTGTTGAGGCTGGCCGGTCCGCTCAACTCGCGCGCGACCCGTTCAAAGTGCACGCAGAACACAGCCCAGTTGTCCCATTGCCGCCCCTCTATCAGGAGGCGGAATGACGTGGGGCGGGCTGGCATCTCAAACCTTCCTGGGGCGAAGGCGGGGAGCTTGCATCCGTACTACGTGAGCTGAGTCACGCTGCAACTATGGTCTCTGGTGCCCCCAGCCGCAAGTGTCCATCTGATAATTTCAGACTGCCCGCAACCACCTGTCGGTTTCATCAACTCCCTGGCACACTCGGCTAGATGACGTAGAAGCAGGAGGTGAGACGTGGGAGAGCCACGAGCCAGCGCTCCGGTGGTGCTACGGATTGTGCTCGGCGGGCGGCTTAGGGCATTGCGCGAGAGCGCCAAGGTGACCCGGGAGCAGGCTGCCAAAATCATCGACGTCACCCCGCTGACGATCCGCAGACTGGAGAACGCGGAAGTCCGGCTCAAGATCCCATACGTGGACCTTCTGCTCCGTGCGTACAACGTCGATGGGGGCTCGGTTGATGAATTCCTTGACCTGGCCAAGCAAGCCAACGAGCCAGGCTGGTGGAACCGGTACCGTGATGTGCTGCCTGACTGGTTCAGCGCGTACGTGAGCCTTGAGGACGCAGCCAGCCTCATCCGCGCCTACGAACCGCACTACGCTCCCGGTCTCTTGCAGACCAAGGAGTATGCCCGCACCATCCTGAGCGCTGGACTGACCAAGGGCTCGGCTGACGAGCTCGAGCGCCGTGTGGATCTGCGCCTCAAGCGGCAGGAGTTGTTGACCACGTCCGAGGCCCCCGCGTTGTGGGTTGTGCTCGAAGAGGCTGTGCTCCAGCGGCCCGTGGGCGGAACGGCTGTGATGAGGGGCCAGCTCGAGCGGCTCCTTGAGTCCCTCGACATGCCGAACATCTCTTTGCAGATCCTGCCGTTCTCGATTGGACCGCACCTTGGAGCCTACGGGCCCTTCAGCCTCTTCCGCTTCGAGAGCGGGGAGCTCGGAGACGTCGTTTACACCGAGGGTCTCACCGACGCCTCTTACCAGGACGAACCCCTAGACGTCGCCGCTCATCTGGAAGCGCTCGACCACATGTCCACCCAGGCGTCAACAGTGGACGAAACCCGAAAGATTCTGGAAAAAGCCCTCAAGGAACACATATGAACCACAGGACCGTACCTGCCACCTCCCTCGGCGACAGCGGCTGGGTCAAGCCCTGGAGCGGCGCGAACGGTGGCAACTGCGTCGAAGCCAAGGCTCTCAAGGACGGCAGCGTTGCGTTGCGACAGTCCACCGACCCCGCAGGCCCTGCCTTCATCAGCGGCCCCGAGGCGTTCGCCGAGTTCATCCGGGCGATCAAGGAGGGGGAGGCCGACTATCTCCTTGAACCACCCGGTGCCGGCGCAGGCACCCACAGCCTGACCACCACGAGTTGAGGAAAAGGGCACCAGCATGGGCGACACCAGACAGATCGATACGACCAAGCCGCATCCCGCTCGCATGTACGACTTCTATCTCGGCGGCAAGGACAACTACCCCGTTGACCAAGCCGCTGCGTCCCAAGTCGAGAAGGTCTTCCCGACGGTCAAGACATGCGCGCGGGCCAACCGCTTATTCATGCACCGAGCCACCCGCTTTCTCGCGGGGGAGGCAGGCATCCGGCAGTTCCTGGACGTCGGGACAGGCATTCCCACTCGGCCCAACCTGCACGAGGTTGCACAGGCATCAACACCTGACGCCAAAATCGTCTATGTTGACAACGATCCCATCGTCCTCGCCCACGCCGACGCCCTGATGCGCAGCCTGCCAGAAGGACGGACCGCCTACATTCAAGCCGACGTCAGGCAGCCGGACTCCATCATCCACGCCGAGCGGCTCCGCGACGTCCTGGACCTGAGCCAGCCGGTGGCCCTCTCACTCAACGCCTTGTTGCACTTCGTGCCCGACTGCGATGGACCGTACGGCATTGTGGAACGCCTCCTTGAGCCGCTTGCCCCTGGCAGTTATCTCGTTCTGTCTCACTGCACGCCCGACTTCGCACCGGAAATGTGGGAAAAGGTCATCGCCACATATCATGCAGGCGGGATTCCAGCCCAAGTCCGCTCTCAGGATGAGGTGCTGCGATTCTTCGACGGCCTGCATCTCGTTGAGCCAGGCGTTGTCGTGCCACACCGATGGCGCCCCGATGGCCAGATTGAGGCGAAAGCCACGGACGCCGCTGTCTCGTTCTACGCTGGTGTAGCGCTGAAACCCTGAGGTCGACAGTCCAAACGTAATCCAGTACTGGCTCTGCATTCTCGTTGGTGCAGGTGATGCTGGTCGGCCGTTCGTCGTCCGTGACGGAGTGCTCTGCGCCTCTGCACGCCCTCGAGGGGCCATCGTTGACACCGTCGAGGGCCGGTCTCCTATACGCGAGTTCGGCAGTAGATACAGGCGTGGTCTGCCGAGTGCGGGCCGACTAGCCGGGCCAGTTGATCCCACGGCGTGCTGCGGGCTGTCGTGTCGATCAGTGATTGCACCACGTCGATCAGGTTCCTGTTCAGGCTGGGAGCCAGCCCGACCAGGTGCACCGCAACCCCGGGGTGCCATATGACGTGCTCGATCACGGCGGCGATGTCGTCGGCGTCCCCGCACTCGGGCAGGACCAGGAGATTGTCCTGGTCGGTGACGACGAGCGCGATAGCCGGTGCTGGCTCGTAGCGTCCGTCTGCCTTCTCCGTGCGCAGCACCACGATCTCCAGTGGCACGCCCGCGGCCTCGGTATCGGGAAGAGCGCGCGGAACGTGGAGGGCGATGAGGTTGCTGTCGGGCATGGTGGCGCACCAGGCCGGGCCCGCGAGGGCCGGCCAGGTACCCAGGGCAACGCCTGCGGCGCTGCGTGGGTGCGCGTCCAGGGCGCTCAGGACCAGCTGAGCGCGGTAGCTCTTGCTGGCCTGAACGGGCTTAACGGATGCGTTGAGGTGATGGGCTGCGCTCGCGGGTAGGCCGGCCGTGTCGACGAGGACGGCGCGGGCACTGTCAGGGTCGCCGAAGTACCGGTGGGCGTCATGTGCCAGGCGCTGCGAGGGTGCGTTCTCCATCAACCAGTTCAGACCCTGCCAGAAGTCGCCGGTGTAGGCGTGCCGCTCGTGGGCGAGAGTGAACCGGACCGGGACTTGCCAGACGGTCTCATCGCAGTCTGCGGGTAGAGCGGACCAGTCCGGAAGGGCGCCAGGCCGCCATCCGTCGGAGGCCATTCCCCAGCGGGAGTCGCCCAGTTCACGTACCGACGCGGCGAGATCGCCGCTGAGTTGATCGGCGGTTGCGGCACAGCGGCGGCGGAAGGCATCCGCCTCGGCCAGCGGCGGTGGCAGAGCCTCTGTGAGTTGGGTGCCGGGTTGCCATGCCGTGACCAGTGGTGGGGTTGCACACCCCGCGGGCCACCAAGGAAGCCGCTCGTTGATCGCGGCGGCGAGGTCTCCGAGCTCGTCGGCATGGACGGGGACTTGTCTCGCCCGATGCACGAGGTCGTGGAGCTCGTCGGCGTTCTTCGTTTCGGAGCGGTACAAGTCGATGAGGCGTACCAGGCTTGAGTGGCTGGTGTACCCGGGCTCGGACTCTGTCGGCAGGATCACGAGTGTCCCCAGCAGCGCACCCTGCGCCTCCTCGTCGGAGTCGGAGAGCAGCTTGTGCACCAGGTGCTGTAGCGGAGTTCCATGCGGCCACGAAGGCGGCCACCCAAACAGACGGGAGCCCTCACCGGGCGCCATCACTGTGACGAGCCACAACGACGGGCCGGTGCCCGGCCCGCCTTGCGGCGAGTAGGAGACGACATGCACATCGACCGGCGGCCGCCGCATTTCAACATCGACGTCGGGGTTCTGGCGCAGTTGCACCGTGCGCTGCCCCCTCCGTTCGAGGTGCGGGCCGTCCGGGCCAGGGAGCAGCCACGAGGCCATGCGGGTCGGCAGAGGGCGTCCGGATGCCGCGCACCAGCGGGCCACAGTGCTGCCGCGCCACAAGGGCCGGTCCTCGGTGCTGCCTTCGGCATCTGGAGCGGGCAGCGGAGTGGCAGCGCCGGCCGATACCGGTGAACGGAGCTGGGTGATGCGACCCTTGGACAGGCCGGTCAGCCTGGCGATGTCGGCGCAGTTGTAGGCGGGAGCGAGGGCGGCCTGGGTACCACGGGACCGAAGTAAGTTCACCCACCACACACTAAACGAAGTGTTTAGCGAACGAGAGGAGTTGCCGAAGTCCGACGGAGTCCAGCGCATCTCGCTTCTCAGGGGAGTGAGCCTGGCGGCAGAGGTGTCTGGCCTGACAAGACCTCAACAAGCCACAGCACTACGGGGTGACACTGGTGCCTGAGGCACGTCCTTGCCCAGCTGTTGGGCACTCGTACGACGGCGTTCAGGAGCGAGCGCGGCTACGGAACAGAGTCCACCGTGCGAACAGCGCCGCCCCGACCAGCCCACACAGCCCGGAAAGCGGCAGTAGCACCGTGCGTGAGATGTCCGACCAGGACGAGGGGCACGACCACTGCAGGAGCAGAGCTCCCAGCGCTCCACTGATCCACCCCGGCCACGACGCGCCCCGGTGCGGCCGCGTTAGCTTCACCGCGGGGATCACGGCGGTGCTCAGCAGTGCAGCCGCCACGAGTGCCAGCCAGCGGTGCCCCATGCCGACTGCGCCCATCCAGGCAAGCACCGCGCCCCCAGCAAGGCCGTAGAGGGCGGACCGGCGATAGGCGTCTCGGAGCGATCCAAGTTCCATCACACGCCGACCATAGGCCGTCGGCCGTGTGCGGGAACCACCGCCCGCGCATTCGGCAACAGCTTCGTGGCTCCGTCCACGATCTCGTCCGGCCCGGCATCGCCCGTGTCATAGAGATGGAGGCCTTCGTCGTCGCCGGACGCTAGACCATCGAGCGGAGCATCGAGGGGGGCTTGTGCACCACCGCAGACTGGCGTCAGCACCCGTACTTGTCGAGCACCGCCCGAGTTGCCTGGTCAAGCGGACGCAGTGGGTGCATGCCGCCCTCTTCGGCCGGTCCCAGGCGCAGTGTCGTCCCGCCGCTGATGGGACTGACGATGAGTACTCCTTCGCTGACGCGGGATTGGACAGCGTCGCGCCGATACGGGCTCGCCGCTAGGCATTCGTCCGCGTACTCCCGCTCGTACCGGTCGTAGGGGCCCGCGAAATAGTGATCGGCGACGGCGCCCTGCCACTGGCCTACCAGGAGGGCTGCGAGAGCCGCAGCGACGCCTGGTAGAGCGGCCCGGGCATCGGGTGCTTGGATCCACTTCGGTCCGAACCGGTAGATAGTCCCGATGCCGAAGCACACGATGGCACCTACTGCGAGGAACAGCAGCGTGCCGTGGGAGAACACCAGATGGGCGCGTTGGCCGAATGTGAGCGGAAGGGCGGCGCATGCCATCACCAGCCAGGCCATCCCGGCCAGCGCCGCGAACTGAAAGCCGCTCAGCTTGGTCGGCCACTTCGGCCGGTGCGGGACCAGTACTGATTCGCGTCCTACCCAGAGGCCGGCTCCGCGCAGCCGCCCCGCCTGCGGCGCCCCGCCGTCTCCGTGGTGTGCGACGAGCAGGGCCAGGACGGCATCGCCGAAGGCGACGGCCCGCTTATGGACGGCGTGCCGGTCGGTTGCCAGCTGGTTGAACTCGGCCATCCGGCCAGGTTGGATGCGTGTCCCCCGACCCCGCGGGAAGGCACGGTTCAGGGCATGGCCGGGGTCGGGGAACCCGGGCAGGGTGGGGGCGGACCGGCCGACGTTGCCAACGAGCTCATCGATCGGGCTGCTGGTCGGGCCAGGGATGTATGACTCGTACATTCGATCCAGCTGTCGATGGCCGCGGAGGCTGGCCTGCAGAGCCTCGGCTTCTTCGATCACCACGTCGAGCAGGGGATCGGTCGGTGCGCTGCGCATCTGTTCCAGGGCGGCCCGCCCGGGGATGGCCCGCCACACCCCGCCGAGACGGCTCAGGGCCTGGTGCTGCCACACGTCGCGGAAGCACGGCCAAACCCGGGCGACGGGCAGCCGCTGGGGTGCGCGCCTGCCGTCGAGATGGGCGCGCAGTAAAGCGAGGGCACCGCGCACATAGTCGGCCTCGGTCGCATACCGGATGGCCATCGTGGTGTCGGTCCCCGAACCGTTGACGCGTTCGGCGGCGGCGCGGGCCCCGTCGCCCAGCGCGCACAATGCCGCGAGTGAATGCCGCCAGCGGTCGCTCATCTCATCCCCCTGCTCCGCCTGTGTTCTGCTGCTCAAGGGTATCCGTCCTGCCCGACGACGAGCGGCGGCCCGGGCCTTTCGACTGCTTGAGGCGGGGGCCGCCGCGGCGTCTCAGAGTGTCGTCGTACTCCAGCAGCGTTTCGCTTCTGCTGGAGTAGTGGTTCCTTGTCAATAACACGGTGGTCGGCGGCCCCACAGGTCCTCGTCCGCGTCGTTTGGGGCCGATCTCGCCCGCGAGGGCAGTGGGCGGCCGCTGGACGGCGCAGTGTGGTCAGCTGATGGACAGCTGGCCGAGCACCCGATTTCGATTGGCGCGAGCGTCCATCAGCGCCGCCAGATCACTCTCGGTGGCGAATGCGGGCCCCTGCCATGTCGGTGGAGCGGCAACGGGATCGAGAGAGATCTCGGTTCCGAACCGGCTGGCCGCGTCGTACATCTGTTGCAGGATCTCCAACGCCCGGACATCGAGATGTCCGATCCATGCTGTCCAGACGCGGGAATCTAGGTCGAACCCGGCGATTGGGCGAAGGAGCTGGAGCTGCTGCTCGAAACGGCCGGAGTCTGCGGGGGCTGCGCTGGCGGTGACCCGCAGCAGCCAGCCCGTAGTAGCGACCTGAGGTATCGAAGTCATACCACCGACCGTATCCAGGGCCACTGACATGAGCGCCGCCTGATCACGCCGATGGCGACGCTGCATATCCCGTCCCATTCGCTTGAAACCCATCGCTGAACCTTTCATCAAGGTGCTGGTTGGGAGGCCTCGGCTGCTTCACGGTGCCATGGGATGACGGGAGCCGGGGTGCCCGGCAGCCCCGACAGCTGCGTCATCGCCATGAGCTTCACACCGACGACCGCTGCCGCCGAGGCGCCGCGCGCAGGGCCGTCGGACAGGCCCTGCTCCTCTTGACCGTGTATTCCGTTTCGGATGTCACTGGCCCCAGGCGACAGGGTGTCGTGGAGGTCCGGCGTCGGCAGTTACGACGACAGCGCCGGTGATCTTGTCAGCGAACGTCTGCTTCTTGGTGTCCCAGATAGCCCACAGCCAACCCAGCCCGAACACCGGGTAGTTGAGAACCTGGCAGAGCCGTCGGCTGAGAGCCAGTCCCACACCGGGCGGGAGGCCGTCGCGGTCACGGACGGCTCGGATACCGAAGACCCTCTTTCCCACGGTCTGCCCGGTCCGGCCCTCGCGGATCAGCTGTACGACAACCGCGGCGATCATGGTGATGATGCCCACCCAGCTCAGGATTGCCGCGGGGACCTCGCCGCTGTCGCCGGAGCTTTGCTCGTCGATCGCGTAACCGATCCATATCAGCAACCACATCGGCCCGAAGTTGATCGCACTGTCCAGGAGGAACGCATCTGCCCGTTGCATCCACCCGGCGTATGGGGGGTGTTGGAGGGTGTACGGATAGTTGGACTGGTGGAGCGGCGGGTACTGGGCCCCGATCACCTGCTGTGGTGAAGGGTAGTTGGGCAGCCCTTGTGACACCGGGAGGGGACTTTGTGGTGGGTGGCTCACTTCGGAGACTCCTCATTGTTTCCCGCGACGGGAAGTCGGATGTAATTGACGCAGACTGCGAATGAGTCATCCCGTGGCCGCATGGCGGAACGGTCTGATTCCTCAGCTGCTACAGCTCACGCTGATGCGGACCGGCGACATCGAGTCCGGTGACTCCAGATAGCAGGACGGATGGACGGCTCCGGTGGCGGACCGGAAGGTGTTGACGCGCTGCCCGCTCTCACCAGCGGTTGCGCCTGGTGGGATCTCAGGCGGCCTGGGCCTCTTCCGTGACCTCCTTATGGTGCTCGTCCGCTCGCGGTTGGGCGGTAGCCGGTTGGCTCTGCTGGTCGAGACTGGACCAGTCCAGGTCTACGGAGGCGGCTTCCTCCCTCTCCAGGATCGGCCCGTACTCCTTCTCCAACCGCCTGTACTCGTTGCCGCCCGAGCGCGGATTCGTGTAGCCCGCCCATCTGCCCAGGTCGCCTTTGTCCAGTGGCAGGCCGGCGACTTGGTGGGCGACGTAGATCCGCTCAGCGAGCTGGCGCGGCCCCTCGTCCTTCGGGAGTGTGGACAGGTCGATCTGAATGCGCCGCCGTTCGCGCACCTCTTCATCGCCGGTGCCGGGCGAAGGGTGCTCGTGCTGCGTATCGGGCTCCCTGCCCCCTGCTTCGTCTTCGTCCGACGCTTCTTCTGCCTTGCCTGGGCCGCCTTCGGCTTCTTGCGTGTCGTCGTCTGCAGGGTTCTCGGAGGGGAGCTGTAGGCCTTGATCAGCTTTGAACAGTGGATCCGCCTCCACGTTCGGGGTACCCGGCCAGATCTCAGGCTCCGGCTGATATCCGTCCGTAATCGGTTCGGGATCTGGAGGAGCGGTGCCGGTGGCTGCAGGCCCGGGCGCTGCGCCGAGGCGCTCCTCCCCCTCGGCTCGGGCATTGGCATCGGTAGCCGAGATCGTGGGCTTCGGCGTGGGGGCGACAGGCGCGGCCCTCTGCACGTGCTGCTCGGCGGGCGGCTGCCCAGCGGCAGGCAGGGAGTTCACCACGGTCGCCGCTACCTCGACTGTGTCGGCCCCGGCGACCGACGGGTGCTGGGCGACAGTGTCCGTCGTCATCGGCACGTCGATGGGGACCGCTGGGGGAGGTGTCGCCTGGGCAGACGCGGCTGGCGCAGGGTGCGGATGCCGGGAGCCGGTCACGCGGACGTTGTCGACCGTAGAGAGGAGTTCGGTCCTCCAGGCCTGCCACAGTTTCACCGGTGCACCGATCGGCCAGGGCAGCCACAACAGCAGGCTGTAGCCGCGCTCCTTGCCCTCCTTGCGCCGCTGCTGCCGGCCCATGATCACCTGCTCGACCTTGTAGAGCAGCATCTCGAGCAGCACGGCATAGACCAGCGGCGGCACCACAGCGAGGAACGCGCTCCCGGCGCCCGCTTGCGGAGCATGGAGCGAGTTCATCGCCGCCGAGGCACTGACGAACGCCATCAGTAATACCCGGGTGAGTCCGGAGGAGCGAAGGGTGAGAGCCTCGAAAAACCGGATCAGGGACAGGCTCAGCGCGCCGGCATCCAGCAGCAGCGCGAAGCCGGTCGCCGCATCCCAGTCTCCACCGTTGTGCGCGTGGGCGTACTCGCGCTGCGCTCCGAAACTCAGCCAGGCGGCGATGCCTGCGAGTACGAACATCATCACGCAGCCGATAGCGAGTGCGATCACGGCCAGACGGCGCTGCCAGGCCTGTCGGCGCTGAAGGGCAAGCTGGGTACGTTCCTCGGCCGTCGCGTTCTTCTCGCCGGTGCGGCGCCGGTGGCCGAGCAGCATGCCGACGGCCACGGCGGTGCCGATCCCCCCAACGGCGAGGCCCGAGGGCAGTGCCCACTGGGACAGATCCATCACCGTTCTCCTTCCCGGGCAGGCCCGACCGACGGGGCAGTAGCGTGCGGCCAGGAGCGGATCATGCGCGCGATCTCCGCCGTTGGACAGCTGGCCGAGGATGCTCCTCGCTCTCTACAGGTGTGGGCGGGCGGTGTGGTGTGACACTGCGGGGCGGTGAATCCGAGCGTGCGGGTCATGAGGCGGCCGATCCCCAATTGGGGTCTGTGTGCTCGCCCTTGAGGAGGGTGCGCAGCAGGCCGACGGTCTCGGGCGAGGAGTCGATACCTTCCTCGGCGTTGATGCGGGCCAGTTGATGGGCGGCGCGCTGGAGTCCTTCGCGGTCGCCCATCTCGTGGCAGATGGTGAACAGGTCGCGGTAGAGCAGCTCCGACTGGCTGTCGACGAGCATTCCCTTGGTGACGGCTTGGGCCGCCGCACGGTAGTCACGCATCTGGCGGCGCCGTTCAGCGAGTTCGTGGGCGACGTCGACGATCGCGCTGATCATCTCCTGGATGTCCGCCTCGGCCCAGGTGTACTTGGACGGGTCGACGTCGGCGAAGGGTCGGCCGCGGACCAAGGTGAGGGCTTGGGCGAGCGCGATGTCGGCGTCCTGCCCGTCGTGGTGCATGCCCTGTTGGTACAGCTCGCGGAAGTGGTCCCAGTCGGAGGTGACGTGGTCACTGAACCGGTAGATGCCGCCCTTGATCGGGGGGAGGTAGGCGGCCTGCGGGGCGCCGACCCCCTGGTGGGGGGACTGACCCATCCAGGAGCGGAGCCGGCTGATCGCGGTGTTGCGGGTCTCGGCGGTGATGCGCATGCCGGGCCAGATCGCGTCGTCGAGGTCCTGGCGTCCCAACGCGGGATGCAGGACGAGATGGGCGGCGATCTCCATGAGGCTGTTGCGGCGGTTGCTGCTCACCCGGCCGCGTGTGCCCACCAGGGCTACTGGGCCAAGCACTTGGACCTGCGGCGCTTGTGGAGTCGGGGGCGGAGTGGAGAGCGCGGCCAGCACGGTGGAGATTGCGGCGCTGGGACGCGGGACGATGTGCGCCTCAGTCTCCGGCGGGTCTGCCTCCCTCCCGCCGAGCGCGGCCGCCGACAGCCCAGACTCCGCGTCCTGACCGTACGTTGCCAGGGAGTCGTCGTCCTGCTCGCCGAGCACCTCACCGAGCATGGAGTCGAAGTCCTCGATCGGCTCGCCGCCGTCCCCCACCGTCGTTTCCAGTGCCGGGGCTTCCTCGCTGACTTCCTGCTCGTCCTGGTGGCCGAAGCCGCTCCCGTCAGTGGCAGGGACGGCGCTGAGGTCGTTGTCGTCGGCGAGGGTGAAGGCGCCCGCGGGGCGGGGGCCGGCGACGGCGGGGGACAGCGCGCTGTCGCCCTCTGCTTCAACCGGGCCGGCGTGATCGGCGACCGATTGGGCGAAGCTGGGGGCGAGCGAGGAATAGTCCGGCAGGCTGGTGGCCAAGTCGCCCGTGCGGACCGGGGTGTTGGCAGGAGGCTGGGATCTCCCGGAGGTCTCGGGGGTGAGCGCGGAGGCTTCCACGGCGGTGTCATCCGGGCCCTGGGGACCGTTGTGGTCCGGTTTGGTGTGCCCGGTCCATGCCGGTGGGGGCACGTCGTCGGTACGGCTGGAGGTGGCCAGGAGTTGGACGAGCCGGTCGTAGGCGGAATCGTCCAAGTACTGCAGCTTGAGGGACAGGTCCAGGCCCGGAAGTTCGACGGCGGTGCCGGGTTGCGCAGGCAGCGTCCAGGCTCCGGGGAGGTCGAGGTCTGTGCCCGCTGCAGTGACGACCGCGACCGACGTACGGGGCCGGGACGTGAGCAAGTCTTCGAGCTCGGCGGCCGCAGTGCCGCTTGCCGGGGCCGTCGCCAGGAGGATGCGGGGGATCCAGGTGTCCCCGGCGGTCGCGTCGCTCAGCCGCGCGGCTCGCAGGTGGTCGTGCCCGCCGTCGGCGAGGGCCTCGCGCTGGAAGGCATCGTGGGCCCGGAGCTCGGTGGTCGCCGCTCCGAGGTCCAAGTGGTGGTCGATCTGGTCGGGGTAGAGGTGGTGCAGGTCGCTGCCGGCCCCGGCGAGAAGGATCTGCGTGGCGGGGGCCAGCTTGGAGGAGGCCAGTTCGACGGCGAGCGCGAGCATGACCGCGCGTACGTCCGCGACACTTCCAACCAGCCGCAGCAGGCCGACGCTCTCCAGGTTGACCAGGACCGCGTCTCCTTCCTCGGTCTCACCGAGACTGACCAGTGCGGGGTATGGCGGCGTGATGTCGGCGACCTCATCCTCGGCCAGGAGGGCAGAGTCACGGGTCGGGCACCACCACACCATCGGGTTGTCCTCGACTTCAGCGAACGGCGCGACCGGCGCGCTGGGAGCGGCCAGGTGGAGTTCCACACCACGTGCGGCGACGCGCATGGCTTCGACCTCGGGCAGCGGACGGTCGGCGTCGCGGCAGTGGGAGGCCAGGGTGCGCAGAGCTCGGTCGGCGAGGGCGGTGCCGGTGATGTCGGAGGCGACCCGAAGCTGCTTCTCGAAGCTGGCGGTTGCACCGGAGGGCATGGGGATACGGCGCTTGGGCCGGCGGCGGCGCTGCTGGCGCACACGCCGGGTCGCGATGACTGCGAGCACCGCGGCGGCCAGGATGCTCCCGGCTGCTGCGGCCGTCCGCACAGTCTGGTCACCGTTGTCCGAGGCGCCCGGGGCCTCGCGCGGCGCCTGTTCGGCGGGTGTGCTTGCGGAGGGCTCCTCGGGTGCCGGGTCCTGCTGGGAGGGCTGCTCGGTTGGGGTGTCCTCCCGGTCCGTGGGCTGCCCGCCGTCCTGTCCCTTCCCCTGGTCCGGCGTGCCTGCCTCCGAGTCTTGTCCGTCCCGGCTCGGGGCCTGGTCGTGGCTGCCTTCCTGCTCCCCGCCGTGATCGCCCTCCGGGGCCGGCTTCTGCTCACGCGGCGGGCTGGCAGATTCCGAATCTGCGTCGCTTCGGTCGCTGCCGGACGCTGCGGGGATCTTCAGCTGCCAGCCGGGATAGATCTGGTCGGGGTCGGTAAGGGTGCGTCCATCGGACTGCCGAACGTCCTCGTTCGCGTCGGCGATCATGGGATAGTCGTCGGGGTCGCCGAGTTCGTCTTCGGCGATACCAGTCAGGGTCTCCCCGGGGCGCACGGTGTGAGTCGTCGTCTCCTGGGTGGTGCCCTCAGTCTGTGTTTGCACTCCGTTGTCGTCCGCGGCGGGGCCTGGTGTGGCGTCGGATGGCAGGCGCAGGGTCCAGCCGGGCTGCAGATCGGTGGTGTCGACGGTGACGAGTGAGCCGTCCGCCTGACGGATGCCCGCATTGGCCTCCACGATCCGTTGCCATTCCATACCGGCGCCCAGGCGTTGCTCCGCGATGTCCCAGAGGGTGTCGCCGTTTTGGACGTGGTGGACCGGCTCGTCCCAGGACGCCGAGGGGGCCGCCTTCGCCTGCACCGACGCGTGCGCACCGGCTGTCACGGATGCCGTGGCTACGCTTGTTGCTGACGCGGCTGTGGCGCTGGGGGCGGAGGCGAAGGCGGTCCCGGTGGGCAGCAGGATGAGGATGCCGCCGACGAGGGCCCCGGCCAGCTGCTGCGATCCGCCTAGCATGCGAATCCGCGGGGCGCTGCGGTGGCGCAGCGCGGCGCCCGCCTCCAGCGCAACGGAGAACACGAAGGTGATCCAGCCGTACCAGCCGATGAGGGTGAGCGCGCCCAGGAACAGCTCGCCCGTGTCCGGACTGGTGAGCGCGGTGGTGATCTCCCCGATCCCGGGGACGTGGCCGGGCAGGACCCCGATGCTGAGCAGCGCGTAGGGGACGCCGATCAGGATGGCGACGAGGGTGACGAGCGCAAGGAGCGCACGCAGGATCGTGGCCACGGTGCTGCGGTTTCTCATGATCCTTTACCCCTGGTAGACGAGGTCGGCGCTGCCTTGGCCGGTGACGGACCAGTCGCCGCCGCCGAGGAAGAGCGGTTGGTAGGTCTCGGTCACGGTCACCTCCAGGGAGTCGCCGTTCCCGCTGACCTGGACCGAGCCGGTGGCCCCGGCTCGGCTCAGGTAGGTCCGTGCTGCGGCGACTGCTGCGTTGCGGTCGACGCTGACTCCCTGGCCGGAGATGACTTTGCCCGCGTCGACGGCCTGGCCGCCGGCTCGCGCGGCCTCGGAGGCGACGCCCTCGGCGTGGGTGCGGGCGCGCAGCTTTCCTCCGCCGTCGACGACGAGTGCGGCCACGGCCAAGAGGGCCACGATGGTGACGAGGGCGAACAGGCTCATCGAGCCGCGGTCGGCGCGTAGGGTGCGGCGTATCCGCGAGGCGAAGTCGGTGCGGGCGGGTGTCATGCGGTGTTTCCTGTCAGCCGCGCTGGCGGTAGGAGTCGATCGACGAGGTGAAGCTGCTGGTCATCGTCTTGGCGCCGGGGAGCCCGGGGAGCCCGATATCGGAGAGCCGGACTGTGCAGTGCACCGTTGCGGTGGTGGAGGCCGGTTCGCCGAGGGGCGCAGCGAACCCGCCGGTGGAGACGGAGACAGAGGTGGCGGTGCACTCCAGGCCCTGCTGGCCCAGCACGTTGCGTGCCATCTGCTCGCCGGAGCTGCTGGCGGCGGTGCCGGTGCGCTCGAGTGAGGCGGCGCGTGCCGCGTTGCGGGCGGCGGTGTCTACGGCGTTGCCCGCGGAGCTGATTCGCCCGAACGCGATGACCAGGAGCAGGACCAGGATGAGGGCGGGCGTGAGGATGGCAGCTTCCAGCGACAGGGCGCCGCGGTCATCGTGCCGGTGGATGCGTATCACTGGGCCTCCGTGACACGTTCGGCGGCTGCGTCGGCGTGCTGGTCGATCGTGAGCTTGAGGCCGGGGATCATCGTGTCGACATGGCCGGTGACCCGGATTCGTACGGTGGCTCCCTTGCTGCCGCTCACGGAGATGCCGGAGATGCTGCCGCCGGCGCGGGCGAGGAAGTCGCGGGCTTCGGCAGTGCCGGCGCCTGCAGCCGCACCGCGTACGCGAGCCGACTCCACGCCCAACTGGGCTGCAGACAATGCCACGTTGCGGGCGTGCCACCACAGTCCGACGTGCACGACCAGCAAGATGATCAGCAGGACGGCAGGGAAGACG
This sequence comes from Streptomyces sp. NPDC047525, assembly GCF_040643025.1. Lineage (NCBI taxonomy): Bacteria > Bacillati > Actinomycetota > Actinomycetes > Kitasatosporales > Streptomycetaceae > Streptomyces > Streptomyces sp. NPDC047525. The sequence continues at coordinate 40,689 of NZ_JBEYTL010000020.1, read as the reverse complement.
ATGAGCATCTCCAGGGACATGGCTCCGCGGTCCCGCGCCCCGTTCTCGGTGAGCGCGCGGGACCAGCGTCGGGCGGCCCTGCGGATGCGGGTCACTTGATCGTGGCCGACTTCTCGTTGACCTTGGCGATGATGACCCCGGCGACGACGGCGGCTCCGGCGACGAGGCCGGCGACAATCATCATCGTCTCGATGGAGATGGCTCCGCGGTCGTCGCGGGCCTGGCGCAGCCGGTCGATCCGGGCGCTGAAGAAGGCCTTCAAGAAGGCGAAGTTCGGGTCAGTACCCATGGCGAACGTCCTTGTCTGGTTTCGGAGTTAGCTGGCCATGATCCGCGAGAGCGCGGGATAGCCGATGTACACGGTCATGATTAGAACGAGCATCGCGACAGGCATGACCATCTTTTCGCTGGCCGTGTTGGCCTGTGCTTTCGCGGAGGTGACCAGGGCGCCGGAGAGCGACTTGGCCTGCGCGCCGAGAGTGTCACCGACCGCTGCGCCCTCCTCTCCGGCAATCGCGATGATGTCGGCAGGTGCACCGAGCTCGGGAACGTCGAGTTCGATGGAGAGGCGCTTCAGCCCCTCCCAGGGGGAGATGCCCTCAAGCTCGGCGCGGGTGATGGTGTCCCGGATCTTGGCGAAGACCCATCCCTCGCCCACCTCGGCGGCCCTTTTCAGGGCCTGGGTGGGAGCGGCGTCCGCGGCCCGCTCGAGTTGGACGAGTCGCAGGTAGGCCTTGATGGCATACCGGAAGTCCTCCTTGGCCTCTACCGCCTGCTGCTTGAGTTGCAGATCTGGCAGGAACCAGAAGATGACTGCGACGCCGAGCCCGGCGATGGCGGGGATCGCGAAGGGGAACGGGGCGCCGGCAAGGTTCGCCAGGCCCACCGTCAGCACCGGCAACAGCAGTCCGTACAGGGCGAGTCCGAGTTTGCGGCCCAGGTGGGCGGCCGGCGATCGGCCTACGAGTTCCAGTTGCTGACGGGGCAGGCGCAGGGTGCCCTCTCCCACGGAGCGCAGGAGGAGAGCGCCTGCCTTTTCCATCGCGGAGTTGGGGCGGGCATCGCGGTGACGTTCCAGGTTTTCCAACCGGGTGGCGTCCATGCGCGAAAGGACGTCGTTCAGGTCCGGCCGCCCGGGCAGGATGCCGCGGGCGGCGATCACCAGGCCGAGGCCGGCGACAGCACCGCCGATGACGCCGAAAGGGGAGAGGATCACGCGGCCTCCTCAGCGCCGTGAGCGCCGCCCGCGCGGTCGGCGGGTGACAGGAACCGTGGGGCGGGCTCGATGATCGCCATACGGCGCATCCAAATTTTGACCAGGATGAATGCGACACCGACGAAGGTCAGCACCATCCGGCCCATGAGGGTCTGGTAGGGCTCGGTGTAGCTTCCGGAGAGCGCGGTGATGCCGAAGATGCCGAGGCAAAAGATCGTCACCCACCGGTCGTTGGTGCGGGGCTTCTGTCGGTCGGCCTCGACTTCACGGCGGGCCTGGACTTCGTGCTGGAGTGCCTCGGCAAGTTCACGCATGGCCCGGCTGAGCCCCGCGCCCCGGTCCTCGACGTGCAGGATCAGCAGGGCGACGACTTCGTCGACCATGGCGTCGTTCAGGCCGTCGGCGAAGACCCGGTAGGCGTCCTGGGGGGTCCATCCGGCCGACAGGCGAGAGACCAGCAGGGTCACGTCCTCGCGGATGGCTTTCGGTGCGGTCTCCAGACTGCGCTGGACCGATGCTTCCAGGCTGACGCCGACGGTGTGGATGTCGGACATGCGCCGTACCCACTCCTCGACCGCTTCGAGCTTCTCGATCTGAGCTGTCCCAGAGCCGGAGGTGTTGAGCAGCCAGGGCAGGCCGACTACGACGGCCAGGCTGACCAGGCCCCCCATCAGCCAACCGGTGAACAGCCACACTCCGAGGCCGGTCAGGGCGGCGCCGACGAGCCGAGTCTGGCCGCGGGCCCACCAGGAGGTGGGCATGCGAGCGTCCTTGACAACGAGGCTGCGGAGCTTGCGCTCCAGGCGGCTGCGCCGACGCGTGGTGGTCGAGGGCGCCCAGCCGATGCCGCCCGCGGCGGCCAGGACCAGGCCGCCGACGGCGCAGAGGCCAGCGAGCGCGGCGAGCAGGGAGTCCAGGGTGAGCGTCACAGCGGCATCACCGTGTCCAGCGGCGTGCCCCAGCTCCCCCACGGGTGGCGCAGCACACTGCGGTCCAGGCCGGCGCGCATGAGGTCTTCCAAGCAGGACTGGGAGATGTTCCCGTGGGGCACGGCCCGGGCCTCACGGCGCCCGTCCTGCTCGCGTGGTGCGAAGACCATCTGATGGGAAGGTCGGCCGCCCTCGCCGATGCCGGATATCTCCATCACGTGGCTGACGAAACGGTGCTTGCGTCCGGGCTTGCCGTTCGGGCCGACCAGTTCTGTTTCGTCGACGAGCCGGACGAAGACGACGAAGTCCACGGCCTGGGCGATGAGCCGGTAGGCCAGGGCCTCGGTCATGCCGATGCCCGCCTCCAAGCAGAGCGTGGCCAGTCGCTCGATCGACAGTTGAGGGCTGCGGGCGTGGAGCGTGGCCATCGAGCCGCCTTCGCCCTCATTCATGGCGTGCAACATCGGCACGACTTCTTTGCTGCGGACCTCACCGACGATCACGCGCCGCAATGACATGCGCAGCAGCTGGGGGAAGAGGTCGCTGAGGTTGAGTTCGCCCTGGAGCTTGCCGTCCGGGCCGCGCTCGCCGTTGGACTCGCGTCCCTCGTAAGCGACGACTTCGGGGCCCTCGGGGTCTTCGTGGAGGTAGAGCTCGTACTCGCTCTCCAGCGTGCCGACTCGCTCGCTGCGGGGGATCTCGCGGGCCATGGCGCGCAGCAACGACGTCTTCCCTACGCCCTGGGAGCCGACCACGATGACGTTCTTGCGGCCCCGGACGCAGGCCCGCAGGAAGTGCGCGAGCGCGGGGTCGATGGTGCCCCAGCCCACCAGATCGTCCAGGCCTTGACCGCGGGTGCGGTGGCGGCGGATGACGATGTGGGGCTGTGGCGTGACCCAGGCCGAGGCGGCGAGGCGGGACCCGTCGGCCAGCCGCATGTTCAGGTTCGGCGTGGCGGGAGTCAGCGCGCGCTCGCCCTGGCCCTGCATCCGGGCGATGTGGTTGATGAGGTTGATCAGGTCCCTATCGTTCTTTGCGATCGGGTCCCAGGAGCGGGAGGGGCGGTCGGCGTAGTCGACGCGGACCTTGTCTCCGTTGATGAGGATGTTCTCGACGTTCGGGTCGTCCAGCAGCGGCTGGAGGCGACCGGCGCGGAACAGCTCGTCGAAGACGGCCTTCTGCACCGCCTTCTCCTGCTCCGGCGTCAAAGGTGTCGCGGTCGCCGCGTACTTGGTTGCCCACTGCGACACGACGTGGGTGATGATCGACTGGCCGCGCTGCCGGCGGTCGTGCTCGGTCATCGATGCGTCCGCGCCTGCGGCTTCGCCGATCCGTATGCTGGCCTGGGAGCGCAGCTCGGCGAGGACCTCGTGGCCGACCGGCAGGGTGTGAGGGCCGGCAGCAGGAGCCTGGAGCGCAAAGTCGGGCAGCTGTGCCGGAGACGGCGGGGCCGAGACCGGCTTGAGAGCCGGTGCAGCAGATGCCCGGCCGTCATCCAGAGCCCGGGTGAAGAGCGCTTCGAGATGGAGGGCCGGGGTCTCCGGCCTGGTGCTGGTCATGATGCTCTCCCGGTGACCGTTGGCATGCCGGCCGGCTGTAGCTGGACACGGCGCCTGGTGACCAGTTCGTTGATCGTGGAGTGGGCCGTGCGAGCCGAGCGGAGCAACGTGCGAGGCATCCGCTTGTAGGCGCCGTGGGTGAGGACGTCGGCGGTGTCGGGGTCCCATGCGAGCATCCCGACGGCCGGGGCGTGCAGGGTCTGCTGGACCTGGCTGGAAGTGAAGGACCCTTCCTCGATCAGCAGAAGTCCCAGGGAATCAGCGCCCGTTCCGTGGCGCGCCAACTCCTCCCGCAGCACGCGCATCGCGGGCGCCGCCGCCGTGATGGACGCCTGGGTGGTGCGCACCACCATCAGCACGGCATCGGCCCGGTGCAACAGCGACGTCGGATACCGGGTCGTGCTCAGCCGGGACTCAGACTCCGTCACGATGCGGCCGGCATCGATGAACACGTCGTGGCCGGTCTGGTCCAACACAGCCAGCAGACGGGCGATCTGCTGCCAGGTACGGCCGAGCGACGGAGCCTGTGTGGGGTCGGTGAGGCCCGGCAGGAGCAGCCGCTGTCCCGTGTGGTCGCGGTCCAGGCTGACGAAGTGCTGGGGGAACTCGCGGGCGAGCGTGCCCTGCCGATCCGCGGCGGCCAGGCGGTGCAGACCGATGGCCGCACTGCCTTCGCCTCCCAGGTATCCGGCTCGGATGGTGCCACCGGCCGGGTCGGCCTCCACGAGCAGGGAGGGCTTCGGTGAGGAGAGTGTGAGAGCGAGCGCAGAGCACGTGACCCCGCTGGACTTGCCCGATACCAGTGCAATGACAGCCATCAGCTGTCCGCCTTCAGCACGATGGTCACCGCGCCGCCAGCCGACCAGGTGGCCAGGGGGGCGCTGTCGGTCCCCGCGACGGCGACATCAACGATGATCGCGCCGTTGGCGTCAGGGGAGGCCACACCGGCCACCCTCGCGTCGATGCTGTCCGGTGCCTTAGAGGTCGGCTCTGTGCCGTCATCGTCCTGTGGTGTGTGCACGAGTGCCACCGTGTCGCCCGTGCGCAGCCGCTGCGCGGGGAGTTGCCCCGGCTTGGCCAGGATGCCGACGGTGTCGCGGCTCTTCGCGACGGCGCTGCCGACGCGGACGGACTGGTCGGTGACGAGCGTGCCACTGGGCAGATCAGACACGGCAGTCTTGCCGACGATGTCAGCACTGCGGCTGACGGGCACCGGGTCGAGGGCGGGGTCCGGCGCCACCTGCGCGGCGACCAGATCGCTCTTCTTCACGGTCTGACCCGCCCGGACGTCATGCGCCAGGGCGATCACCGACACGCGGTTCCCGGCTTCATTGACCTGCCACACGGCGACGAGCGCGCCGACCGCCGCCAGCGCCAGGCCCGCGCCCAGGACGACCGGCCGCCGTCGGCGGCGCGGAGCGTCCTCGGTGATCGGCACCGGCCCGGCGGGAGCGGCCGGCCGGTCATCCGGCTTCCTCTGCGCGTATTTCGTCGCCATGATGCTCTGGTTCCTCGCTAGTTGACGACTTGGAGCTCGCCGATGTTGATCGTGGTGTCGGCGGTTCGGGTTTCGTTGGGCACCGCGCCCGTCTCACCATTGGTGGCATCCCACTGGATCTCCCACGTGCTGGTCGCGGTGACCTTGTAGGTGCCGCTCTTGGGCACCTTGGAGTAGGTGTGGCCGCAGTCCGGGGACTTCTTCTTTCCGTAGGACTTCTTGTACGGGGAACCGGGCTTGGTGCAGGTCTCCGTCGTGCCGTCGCCCATCGCCCAGGTGATCGACTTGACCTCGGCGGTCGCGGTCACCGACAGTCCTCCAGCCGCCGCAGTGGTCGAGATCGGGCCCCAGGTGTTGGGGGTGCGCGCGGTCCACATCCACACGGGCATGCCCACCAGGCCCTTGGAGCCTGCCGGGGGAGCGCTGCCGATCTTGGCGCCGTCGAGGCGCATCTTGCTGATCGCCTGTTGAGCGAGCTCTTCCGCTGTCGGGCCCTGCGCGGCTGCCAGCGGGTCGGTCGCCGACCAGTAGAAGTCCGTCTGCCCCATGCCCGGCAAGGTGCCATCTCCGGCCATGCACGCGCGCAGATAGATGGCTCCGTTGTCGTGTCCCTTCCAGACCGGGTCGGACTTAGGTGGCTGGATGCCCGGCTTGCCGTAATAGCACTTGGTGCCCTCGTCGAACTTCTTGCCGTCATAGCTGCAGGGCACGCGTGGCTTCGTCGAGCTGAACTTGTCACCGGCTGCGCAGCCCTTGGTGGGCTTGCCACCTCCGCCGCCTCCACCCCCACCGGTGCTACCGGCGGGCTCGCCCCCGCTTCCCCCGCCCGCGGACCCCTGGTCGCTGTCGCCGGGCACCTCCACGCCTGCGCAGACCCACTGCGGCTTCCCTGCGCAGCGGCCCACACCGGTGTCGCCGTCCTCTGCGATCGCGGGCTGGGTGGACAGCAGGAGCGCCACAGCCGCGGCGGACGCTGCGCCGCCCGCGGCTGCGCGTCGGCTCAGCATTTCCGGCCCGTCGTGGCCTCGACGATCATCCATTTGCCGCCCACCGTCCGGGCGGACACGTCCGTGACGAACTTGGTCAGCCGCTCCTTGGGCAGCGGGACTTCCTTACCCGACTTGGCCTTGACCAGCTTCCAGTCGGAGACGTCCACGCAGTCCCTCAGCGTCGCCTCCTTCGGTGACTTGGCGACGTTGACGTCGGGCGAGGCGGGAGAGATACGGGGCTTCCCCTTGAGAACCGTCCCGGAGCCCTTCATTGTGGCCAGCTCAGCGAAGGTCTTGCTGTACGCCTTACCGAAGGCGACCTTCTCGAGGCCGCTCCCCTTAGGGTCCGCCTTCGCGTAGGCCTTCACCTGTGCGTCCCAGTAGTGGCGATAGACGGTCAGGACCTCTTGCTTGGCCTTCGCTTGCGCGTCGGCGCTCTTGGTTGCACTCGGAGTGGGCGAGGAGGCGGGCTCCTTCTCCTCGCCTCCGCAGCCGGCGGCCGTGGCCGTGACGAGCAGAGCCGTGGCCACGACCACTGTTCGGCGCTGCCGGCGGTGCAGGCCGGAAGCGGCGCTAGAGATCGACACTGGCGTATCTCCCTTTGTGTGGGCAGTGGTTACGGCTTGGAGCATGGCAAAACAGTGAAGGCCCGCGGACGGGGGCCCACAGGGCACAGGCCTTTACCCGACTGTCTCTGGTCGCCTGCGCGGTGGGAACGGCGGGCGATGCCCTCTCGCCGACTGGGCGAGCAGCGGCAGCGCGGCCGAGGAGTGAAAAGGCGTTTCGAGGACCGGCGCCATTCCTCGCGGCGTCGGCAATGGTCAGTAGCAACGCGAATTCCCCCTCGCGGTCTGGGGCCGTGCGTCTCCCACAACGCGATCAACCCAGGCTGATTGTCAGTCAACGGATCACGTACTGCCAGGAGAGGTTTTTTCCGGTAGATCTACTTCCGGTATATGCCTGCCTCCAGACGGCAGTTGAATCCGTGTGGCCAGATTTCTAGGGCCGGATCAGCAGGGCAGGCCCAGAGGCACGGAGGGCCTGACCGGCCGCCCTCGGGCTGGGGCCGGTGATGGCTGCAAGACGCCTCTGCACGAGGCAGACGGCTGGGTGGCCGGGTTCGTGGATCGATTGCAGGAGGGCTTGGAGGGCAGTGCCGGTCCGTACGGCCGCGGCCACATCAGTGATCGTGAGCCAGCAGGCCAGGGCGTTGCAGGACTGCCGCAAGATCTGGCTGTGCTGGGCGGGAAGGATCCGCTGCCACCCCGCAGCGGATTGCACCGAAGTATCGGTGGCGGCCACCGGACGCCCTGCGAGCTGTGCGCAGAACGCGGTGAGCTCGAGGGCGTGCAGAGTGTAGGTGTGCAGTGGGCCGTGACTCTCTGCGAGCTCGACGCTGATGAGGCTGGCCCTGGCCAGCGCTTGTGCTCCCCGGCCGGCACGTGCGGCCTCACGGACGGCCTCGACGCGAGGGACGAGGAACTCAGGTACGGCTGCGGGGACGGACATGGACGCGGCGGGCATGGCTCTCCCTGGAGTGGGGGCTACGAGCGGATGCCGCCGCCGGGGGGTCGGCGGCGGCATCCGGAATCGAGTTCAGCAACGTCTTGCTGATCGACCGCGCACGTCGTCGGGCGTGGGAGTGCCCTCGGTGCAGGGCGGCACTCCCCCGAGCGCCCCCGTCGGCAGTCCACCTCGTCGGTGCGTGCGGAGCAAGCCGGACGCACCGAAAGCCGTTCATATTTCAATGAAAGGAATGGGGGCGATCCCCCTGTTCCACCGGCTGGAACATCGCGCGGAGGCGAAACTGCGCGTTCAGACGGGCGGCATTTCGCTTTCCCAGGCGATGTGGGCCGCATGGCTCACCAGCTCGATCAGGTCCGGTGGGGTGGAATTCTGATCGAGGTGCCGGTACTCCGTGCTCAGAGAGATGACCAGGCGTTCGGGGAGGCCCAGGCCTGCGTAGCGGCCTTCCTTGATCAGGATGCGAGCTGCGTCGTTGGAGTTGCGGCCTTGGTCATGCAGCAGGCGGGCCTGGTTGGCCAGGTCGTCGAGGTAGGAGACGTGTTCCCTCAGGTCGCCAGGGGTCATGACCGGCCCGTGGCCGGGCACGATCCACTCCGGATCGAGTGCGAGGATCCGGGAGCAGGCATCCGAGACGCGCTGCAGAGGGCCGGCCCAATGGGCTGGGTGGTCGTCGGCGAAGACGATGTCCCCGGCAAAGACCACTCGCTCCTCGGGGAGATGGACGAAGAGGTCGCCGACTGTGTGGGCCGGGCCCGCCTCGTGCAGCTCCACGGGCATTGAGCCGACTTCGAGGTCGCGGCGCCCGGTGAAGGTGTCGGTCGGAGGAATGACCTGGATGCCCGAGAAGTCGAACTGGCCGAAGTGACGCTGGATGTACCAGCCCAAGGGGCGGTCGGGGTCGCTGTCGCGGGCGAGCGTCTGGAGCTGTTGCGGCGTCGGTTCCAGGCACTGGTGCTCGTGGGCGGCCTCTGTGGCGATGATTTCGGCGTCCGGTAGCTGCTGCAGTCCCCAGGTGTGGTCACCGTTGGCGTGGGTGACCGCGACCCGGTCGATATGGATGTGCGTACCGGCGGCCGCGCGGGCGGAGTTGAGGAAGACGTCGGTCAAGGCCGGCGTGTAAGGGGTGTCAACGAGGAGGGCCTCTCCCTGGGATGTGATCAGGCCGCAGTTGGCGAATCCCCAGGTCGATGGCCGATTGGGAAGATACCCGAAGACGCCGGGAGCGATTTGTCGTATGTCGCTATCAAGTGCCATGGGTATGCATTGTGCGGGTAAGTCAGCTCGGTAGGAAAGCCCTTGCCCTGCGGCGTCACGTCCGTGTCATCGGATGGGCTCGAACACGAGGAAGAGGACCCGTGTTCCCGGGCTGCCGTGTGGCTGCGCTGAGCACATGGTGACGTAGCCCAATTGGGAAGGGGCGTGCTGGTCGCAGCATTGGTCTCGGAAGTCGGTAGAACCCGGCGTGCCCCGATAGCCGGCGTGCCGCATGAGGCGGGTGTCGCCGTCGGGGTGGACGTACGTCAGGTTGGGGTTTCGGTAGATGGGACCGGCGACCGGGTCCTCGTTCACGTCCTTGTCGAGTTGCTGAAGGTCCTTGTTGTCGGGGTGCGCGGCTACTGCTGTGCGCAACTGGCCTGCGACAGGACCAGCCCATTGCTTCTCCCAGTTGACCATCATGTGCTCGCGGGCCTCCTCCCGCAGGAGCATCCAGCGGATGAGGTTCTGTTCTGGAAGGCGGGGTGGTGACACCGGCGGCGTGCCCACTTCTCGCGGGAACATCGTGAAGAAGTCACCATTCGCAACAAGGATGTTCCAGGCCACGTCATTCACGTAACAGGGCTGTCCCGTCACGCGGTTGACCGCCTGGTGCCAGACATCGGGGATGCCCATCCCCGCTTCCGGATCCATGGGAGTGGGGGGCTCATAGCCCACGGCGTAGACGTAGAGTGCAGTGCGCTCAGGCGGCTTCATGCGCAGTACACGGGCCACGCTGTCGAGAAACTCCGCCTTCACGGACTCCGCGTCGCCGCGTTCGAGGGCAGCGTAGGTGCGCTCGCTCACGTACAGCGCCTGCGCCAGCTGTGCCTGCGATATGCCAGGTGAGCGGCGGCCGGGCCCGGTGCGCTTGGGCCAGCCGAATTCGGTCGGGTCGATCTTCCTGCGCTTGCTCACCAGCAGGTGCCGCAACGCCTTCCTGTCGATCAACTTCGAACCCTTCCCCGAGATCTGGCATGCCGTGTGTGGTGCGGTGAATTACCGGAAACGCTCGTTCCGGCAAATTCTGAACCGGAAAATTTCGATCCTACCGAACGGGATCTTGGTCAGGAACAATCGGCCTCCGGACCGCGTGCGTTGTGGGAGGCGTGACGATCTTCGATTCGCGAGGGGGAGTTTGCGTTGCTGCATCCTGCTGCCGCCCCATCGGACCGAGCTGGCGGTGCCGTGTCCCGAACCATGGCGGTGCTCCGGGCGCTGGGCCGACTCGGCCCGGGTGAGCATCCCCTGGCCTTGGCTGCGGAGTCGGCGGGCCTTCCCGCTGCTACTGCACACCGCTATCTACAAGCCCTGGTGCGAGAGGGAGTTGTCGAACAGCGCGGGCCGCGGGCTCGGTATGCGCTGGTCGCCGCGCTGCACGGTGCACCCCAATCACGTTCGACGGCCCCGTTGACAACGGGCCACCCCTCGGCTGCCGTGAGGGCTGAACTCGTCACCCTACAGTCGCGTACTGGACAGGCGGCACTTGTCTATCGGGCGCATCTGATCGGCACGCCGATGAGGATCCTCGTAGATCGGGCATACGGAGCACATCGTGAATCGCTGCTCGCGGAGCCGCACGAGGCATTGCGTGCTCTGGAGGCCGCGCCGTTGGGCGCCGATGCCGCGGGTATGGCCATCCTCGCTTGTCTGGGACCTGCGATCGGCGCCCAGGACGGCATCGCCTGTACTCAAGAGGAAGGCCATGCGACAAGCCGCTCACCGTTGCCGGGCCGGTCATTGATCGCGGCGCCCCTCTGGTGTGGATCAGCAATCGCCGGTTCCGTCGCCTTGCTCACCGCCGACGCCCAAATGAAGAGGGCCACCACCCGTGCCCGATACATCACAGCGCTGATGGACGCCGCCGCGGTGATGAGCGGGCAGCTGACCCGAGGCAGCGCTCGCAGGGCGAGCTGATCAGCCGGCACTGGGCGAACGACGGCCCCGGTCAGGGTCCCGACGGCAACGACTGACCGGCAACGGTGCATTGTCGTCATAGGCTCGCGGCACCATCGGTGGGCCGTCGCCTGCACGTTCGGACAACAGCCAGCACAGACCGCCACAGGGCGCGCAACAGCCGCCACAGGGCGATTGCTGCGCAGCAGACTGCCGCCAGGCTCGCGACGAGACGCACCACGCGATCCACCCACTCCGGAAGGTGCAGATATCCGAGGGTCAGCGTCGTGCCGATCAAGCTCAGGCTAAGCACCATCAGGACGCTGCTGTGCCCGATCACTCCGTAGGTGCGCTTGAGTTCCGCGTAGGCTTCCGGGTGTTGTGCACGCCACAGCGGCGGGCGAGGACGACCCTTGTCATCGGTCATGGTCTTCTTCCTTCCCAGTACTGCCCGCATCGCCGTCGTCGCGCAGGACGCTGCGGGCGTGACGCAATCCCTGTTCCAGTTCCTCAAGATCCCGCCGAGCCTCGTCGAGCGCGGAACGAGGCATCAGCGCACCCGGCAGAGGGGCCGTGCCGACATCGAGCTCCGTGGGGACAGGGTCCTCGCGGATCGCACGCTCGACAGCTGCTTCCTCGCGCTCCACTTCGACACCCTGCTCGACAAGGAGCGACAGCGATTCCTCGTAGCCGAGGAGGAAGTCTCTGGCCTCGTTGCAGTTCTCAGCGAGGGGCACCAGGCCAGCCGCGTCCCACAACAGGCCGGGCATTATCGCCACGGCCCGGGCCAGCTCGGGCCGTTCACTGTGCTGCGCCAGACGACGCAGCTGCTGTTCGCCGGCCAAGAGCCGGAAATAGACCGGTGCATAGAGCTGGTGTTCGCCCACAACCCGCACCCGGCGTCTGGTCGCCTGCTGTGTGGCCGCGGGTACCCCGGCCGCCGCAAGCGCGCCGAGAAGTCCGGCAGCGAGCAACCGTGTTGGGGCAGGCAGGAGGGCCAGTGCAGGGCTGAGGGCTGCCAGCGCTGTGGCGGTGAACACCAGAGCTCGGACGAGTGGGACGGGGCGGGGCAACTCGTGCCCCGCGAGGGCCCAGATATACGTCGGCGGCCGGCGCCCCCAGACCGTCTTGCTGAGCCACCGCCAGCCCCGGCTCTGAGCGGGCATGAAGATGCCCGCCTCCTGGAGCCGTCCGTGGGGATGGAACTGCTCGTCGGCGGCCACATCCCAGCGAAGCCATCCGTGGCGCGTGATCTCGTGCACCCATAGTTGTAGATGTCCATACACAGGCTCGGCATACAGGCGCTGGGCCGTCTCCCGAAGGGCGTGGTCCCAACGTTGCTCATGCCCGTCGAAGGGCCGGGGTTGGGCTGCGATCCGCGTCATCGCGGGCCTGTCGTCCGGCTGGAAACTGGCCAAGACGGCGACGCCGCACGGAGGGGGACGTCGGTGAGAAGGCGATGAGGCATAGCAGCGTCCTGTTCTGGTCGAAGGTGGCACCGTCACCTGCTACAGGTGTCGGAGAGAGCGACGGTGTGACACGCCCTCCGGAATTCCTGCGAAGACCAGCCCGCCGGACCCCACAAAGTGACGGGCGAGGACGGCACGCGTGCCAGAGACGGCAGGCCAGCCAGAAGCGGGCGGCTGGGGGAAGTCGCGGCCGTAGTGAATTCGACGGTGCGGGGCAGCGACCTTGACCGTGTACCGGCCGTCGGTGGCCGCGTCTGATGCAGTCCCCCACAGGAGCGGAGGCCTGTGAACCCGCCCCGGAATCCGGCGGCAGCGTCACCATCTTCCGGTCATCCTCGGCCCAGCTGACGCAGACCTGGTCCGTATCGAGACATGGGCCAGGATCATGCGCACCGCATGCTCGCGGACGCCGACGGGCAGGCCGGGAGAACATGGCGTGACCAGATATCGGGGCGCTTCCCTCGTACCTGGATCCGTTCGCGGCCTCGGCGAAACGATCATCCGCCCCTGCTCGGAGGCCGCCACACGGTTCAGCCCACGATGCGCGTTGGCGGGAAGTAGTCACCTTCACAGGACACGCAAGCAGTTCAACGGCACCATGGACCCGATGCCAAATGGCAATCCACAAGGGTCAACGAAGGCGGAGGCGTAGTGCGGACAGTTTGTTGCATACTCCAGGATCAGCGCCAGGCTCTCACACTGGAGCAACTCGGGTGGCGGCATGCTCGGCAGGATCACAATCGCCCTCTGGTGGAAGCCCATCACATTGACTCCGCGATGGGGCAGGTGCTAGGTACACATGCCGAAATTGAGGAGGGGCGACTCACTCCTTCACCCGAGCATCTGCTTAAGCTGGCGCGGGTCTTGCAGATGAGCGAAGCCGACTATGTAGAGGTGCACAACCAGCTCTACAACCGTGCGCCGGCGCGGTCCTTGGCCGACGATGTCCCGCTTCTACCCCAACCGTCGTGGCAGGAGGTCGTTGAGAGTCAGGACGGTATGGCCTACCTGACCGACCGCCGCTGGGGTGTGCGGATGTTCAGTCCAGCGTTCGCCTCGGCGTTCCCCGGCGGAGAGCCGCCAGAGAACCTCATGGAGTGGATGATCCTCGACGAGTCGGTTAGGGACACCATGCTCATCGACTGGGAAAGAGAGTGGGCGCCTTTCGCTCTGACCCAGTTCAGATCCAATCGTCTTGCCTTCGCCGATGACGCGGAGCTCAACAGGCTGCATGAACGCTTTCTCGATGACAAGGACGTGCGCCGAATCTACGAGGACCCATCCTCTGCGTGCGTAAGCATGCCGGGAGTAGGCATCCGCCCAATGCGTCACGCCATCCATGGTGTCGGCCACGTGCGGTTGTTCATGGCCCAGCCAGAGACAGCGCCAGGTGCTCGGTTTGTCACAGTGCGATTCCGGAAGAGCAATGGAGTTTGGGCGTAACGCTGTTTCGGAACCGACCGCTGGATGCCGACGGCTCAAGGCGCGTGCAGCCGCGGGGTGAGAACTGGCGCCGACTGTTCGGCCTGCGGACTGGCCGCGTCGCCGTCCAGCGGATCGCTATACCTGAACGCTCTGCGCAGAGACGTCGAACCCCTCGCACTAGGGCCAGCACATCAGCTAACGGCTGCGGGGTACTGTGCGTGACGATATGGCGTACGTGAACAGTCCAAGCATCGTGCTGGCCGCCCACGAGGTGCCCACCAGCGAACTGGCCGCCGCAGTTGAGGAGCTTGATACCAGGCACCTCCTCGACCCCGATGTCCGGCAGCTCGCGCTCGCCCTCGGCGTTCAGCGGCGATACTTCACCCGTCCACTCGCCAGCGTGATGCAGAGCTGCCAAGCCTCGCCGGAGCGGACCATCGCGGACGTGCAGCAATTGGGCCAGCGTGCGGTCCAGCAAGCGCTCGAGGTCGAGGGCCTCTCCATCGCTGACCTAGACGGTCTGATCATGTACTCGACCGACTCCCGGGTCGTTCGGGGGCTCGCGGAGCACCTCACGCAGGCGCTCGCCTTGCCACGTAGCCTGCCTCTGACGGCGCTGGCCGACCTGGGGTCCGCAGGTGGTGCACAAGCCCTGAGCGTAGCCACGGAAGATGCCCGATTGGGCAGACGGGTATTGGTGGTCGGCGCTGAAGCCCCCAGCTCTGCGCTGCCCCGTGGTCGTGGCGCAGACTTCAAGAACTGGCTGTTGGCCAAACTGCTGTGCAGCGACAGTGCCGCAGCCACGCTCGTCAGCCCTGACCCGCATACGCACCCCACGGTCTACATTGAGGACACGTGGCAGTGGGCCGGGTTGGACCCAGACCTCTTGCCGCCTTTTCCCTACCGCCCTGAGACTGCGCATACATTCGATGGGAGCCCGCGGGCCGCTCAAGCCATCAATGCATCCGTCTCACATCTCTGCCGCTCCTGGAAGCAGGCGGATTTTGGCCTCATCCACCCTGGAAGCACCAAACAACTGGACGCACTTGCTGCCTCCGGCGGCTTCGCCGACAGCATTTTGAACCCTGCACGAGTGAGCCTAGCCGAGGACGGCAACGCGGGGGGCTCGGGAATCCTGAATGTGCTCCAACGTATGTGTGCTGCGCCGCCCCCAGTGGGATCGGGCGGTCTGCTGTTCGCCTCAGGGCCCGGCTTCTACGCTCACGCCGCCCGCTTGTGCTGGGTCGGTAGCCGTTCATAGCGCGAGCGTGTTGCCTACCGCTGTGACGCTCACGATGTCCGAGCGAGAACAGAAGAAGAGTTGGAGGTGCCGCCCGCTGCGCCGGGCGGACGGCACCCCCGACCGAACATAAGATGGCCGGAGGCGACCGGTTCGGTGCACTGCGCGCACACACCCGCCTGGGTTCGGCGTGCAAGGTATGAATATCAAACAGCGGAAGGTCGGGCAGGCGCAAGGCGTTTGCCCACAGAGGCGGCCTTGTTTCAGTCATCGAAACGAAGTGCATCCTTGTAACGCCGAATCGGCCTCTTCGTACCCGCCGGAATGGTGAGACTCCCCCTCGACCTGTTCGGCCGCGTAGCAGCGATGTGCGTCGCCGCGCGGCGACACGGCGAGGAGGCGATGGGGCATGGTGAGTTCCTGTTCCTGTCGAAGGAGGCACCGTCGACTGCTACAGGTGTCGGAAAGGGCTGCCGCGCGACATGTCCCCGAAAATCCTGCCAAGGGAAATTCGGCAGGCGACGGTCTGAGTGGCAGCGCGGTGTGGGGCGATGGCGGCGTCGTGGTAGCCGTACACCGGGCGGACGGTGGTGGCCAGGCCGAGGACCCTGTCCGGTCAGGAAGGAAGCGCAGCGTGGTGAGGCCGTACACCGGGTCGCTGGTGCGGTTCGCCACGCTCAACTCCAGGCGTGCCCTGCATGAGCAGCCCCACCGGCTGGGCCGGACCCGTACCGCTTGGAGCACGGCGTCCCGCACAGGGCATGGGGAGCGGCTACGCGTCGGACGCCGGCCCTGCGGGGCGGGCGGCCTTGCGATGGGCGTAGGCGTGCGCGGCGACGAAAAGCAGGCTGCCGGTCAGCACCAGGTAGTCGGATGCCGCCCCGCGTAGGACGAGAGCGGCGCCGTCACTGCGCAGCAAGATCGCGCAGACAGTGAACGCACACGCCACTGCCAGCGCGTCCAGCACGCCAGCCATAACTTCCCAGGCGGGCCGAGCCATGGTCCTGGCCCTGGTCCTAGGAATGGGCGTCACCGCACGTTGCGCCCCGGAGCCTGGATTGGACCGAGCCCTGACGAGACGGGGCACCTGGGCTGCGATGACGGCAAGCGGGACGGCAAACAGGGACATCACTGGCTGTTGGACGAGAACCCCCGCACCGGCGGGCAACGCCACCAGACCGTAGACGGTGTGCAAAGGCTGGCAGCGGTGCTGCGCGGGTGTACGGGATGGGCGATCGGACAATGGCTCTTCTCCTATGCGGCGAATTGATGAAGGCCCCGAAACCAGCGGGGATCGGGGTGTTGGGCCGGGCAGACGGGGCCGCCCGGCCGGACTGGGGGACGGAGGGCTACGTGCTCGCGTCGCTGCGAGACTGGGGAGCCCGTCGGGTCTGGGCGCGCTGCATACGGTCGGACCAGGGCGCTCCGGCAGGTCCTACGACGTGCTCAGGAATGGTGATCTCGTAGTGCGGGCAGCTCTGGGCCTTCGCCGCCTCACGGGATGCGTGCTCATGCGAGTTCGGGCACTGGTCGCGCTCGTGCTCGCCCCTCCAGAACCGGACGGTCAGTTTGCGCCCGGCCCCCTTCTCGCCGCGCCGCCGCGCCTGGTACTGCGCACCCGCGTCCGGGTCGACCCAGAAGGTAGTCACCTGGCCGGAGTCAGTGATGCCACGGCGTCGGTCGGAGCGCTGTTCACGAGGCTTGGCCTGATGGATCTGGCTGGACAGGACGCTTACCGACGTCCGCTGATGCTGCGTCAGCAACTCCCACAGGCTGCGGACATGCCGGATCAAGGACTCTCGACGCCCCTGGCGTCGCAGTCCTTGCCCGAACTGCGCGGGATTCTCCGGATCACGGAGCCGTGCCTCCGGCTCCAGGGTGTCACCGAGCCGGAGCAGCAGCGTGCCGTAGGGCGCGAAGGGCAGAGTGAGGAGCGACTCGTCGCATGTCAGGGGTGTCACCCACGTCCACGAGGTGCCTCCCGATGGGATCTCCAGCGGCTCCAGTTCCCCGTCGTCACGCACATGTGACCAGCCCTGCGCTTCACCGGGAGACCACGGGCCCCACACGTAGCCGACGATGCGTCGGCCGCCGGGCAGTTCAAAGGGGGAGTCGAGGAACAGCATTCCGCGCGTCGAAGGCATGTGGCTGGGGTCAAACGGGGTCGTGCGCTTTTCGGCACGGCGCTGCACGCGGCGCAGCGCCATCTGGGCCACGGATTCGGTGATCTGGATCAGGCGCGCGGACTCCGCACGTTCCGCCTCCTGGCGAAGCTGCGTCACGACCCCCGCTTCGAGGCCGTGCGGGTGCCCGTAGGGAGCCAGAGGCTCGCTCGGCCTTCGGTAGACCACGGCCTTGTTCAGGGCCCAGTCAATGCTCCGGGTATGCGCCGCTACGTACCGGCGCCGCCAGTTCCGGATCTGATGCCAGTCCGGAGTCCCCCACGGCCTACTGCTGGACTCGGTCAAACATGGTCCCGACGGTGTCCCGTTCGCCTCGTCCAGGGCGAGCAACTCCCGAAACCGGAGCACTTCCGCATCGACGTCAGTGGCCACGGCTGAGCCGTTACGGGTCAGGTCCTGATGGGTATCCCTCGGATCGATCGCCCATTCGATGCCGACCATCTGTGCCAGGGCCGCGCGTACCGTCTCCCGGTCTGCGGACTGCAAGAAGTCGACGATGAGCATCTGGACCGTGCCCAGCAGCATGTCCGAAGCTGCGAACCGCAGCATGCGCTTGAGGAACGAGCCACCGGGTCCGATTTGCACGCCGGACAGGGCCAGCAGTTCGCTGGCTGCATTCTCGTCATCCAGTGCTGCGGTCGCCAGGTGTGCGTGGATCAGGCGGAACAGGGTGAGCTCCTCACCGTGTTCGAAGACCTTGTCAATTGCCCGGGTATGCCGCGTGGCTGCTGCCGCGTGCGCACCTGCCCGACCCGGAGGCCGGATCACGTCCGCCGCAGTGGCGTGCAACTCCTGGTAGAGGCGGAACTGAAGGTCGGTAAGGGACTTGAACTCGTTGGCAGGGACAATGCGCCGCTTCGCGGCCGCCGACGCGCTTGCCAAGAGCTCGGACTCAGACACATCGGGAAGATGCGAGAACAAGGCAGCCTCACCTGGGGTGATGGGAAGGGGGAAGGCGAGTCAGGGAAGCACTGCACTCGACTACAGATTGATAATACATTCTAAAAATGTGTCTTGCAATGCACTGGTTGTGTTCCAGCCTCGGTCCGGCGCTGGGGCAGGCATTCGGGCGTGGCTCGGTGTTTCAGCATCTCGTCCGGACCTTCAGCAAGGGGACGTGCACTTGGAGTTGAGCCAGGTCAGAGCGGTTTGCCCTGCCGTCAGAGTGCGGATGCTGAAGGACTAGATGAGACGGAACGAGGCTTCGGCAGCGCGCTACGCAACGTCAGCACGCAGGCCAGGGCCCCTCCCGACGAAGTGCCGGACGAACCCCGCCACAGGCAGCCCCCATGCAAATCGGCTGCTCGTCCCGGCCGTTGGTGCGGGCGCTTACGCGCCGCGGTCCGGTGGCGTGCTGGGGGCAACGCTGCGCCGTGAACGGGCACTTCCCCGTTGCCGATGGGGCAAGTCGCGCACGCCAGCCCCCGCCACGGTGGCTACAGGAGCCTCCTCACGCTCTCCACCAGGTCCAGCACACGGCGGCGGGGGACGCACGTGCCGTGCGTCCCCCGCCTGATGTCCCCTGTGTCCCGATCAGGCCAGGTAGTCGGCAACCAGCTCCGCAAAAGCCTCCGGCGTGAGGACCTCGACGCCGAGGTCGGCGGCCTTGACCGCCTTCGTGCTCGGCCTGCCGTCCGCGGATGCCGCTGCGACGAGGAAGGACGTCTTGGAGTTGACGCTGCTGCCCGCGCGCCCGCCGGCCTTCCTGATCAGGGCGTTCATCTCTGTCCGACTGAGGCTTTCCAGTGGCCCTGTCATCTTGCCGGTGACCACCACGACCTTGGAATCCAGTGCCCTTGCGCCCTGAGCCGACGACGGCTCCTGGGGCTCGCTCATGTTGACGCCCGCAGCGATCAGCTTGTCGATGACCGGGGCCAGAGCGGCAACCTGCTCGACGATGACCGGGGCCTTCTCCGGGCCGATGCCCTCGACCTCCTGCATCGCGGCGGCGTCGGCCTGGCGGATGGCCTCCATTCGCCCGAAGTGCCCGGCGATGCGGCGGGACATGCTCCGCCCAGTACCGAGCACGCCCAGGGCGCAGAAGACGCGATTCAGCGGGCGGCCCTTCGCCGCCTCGATCTGCTCGGCGAGCTTGGTGGCGCGCTTGGCACTGCCGGACGCCGTGGTGAGCTGCTCAGTGGTGAGGCTGAACAGGTCGGCCACGTCGGTGACGACGCCGGACGCGACCAGGGCCGCCACGTACGTCTTGCCGAGGCCGTCAATGTCGAGCATCTCGCGCCCGGCGGCGTACCCGATCAGAGCCGGGAGCGCGCACGCGGTGCCCTGTGCGCACCGCCACCGCTCCTGCGCCTTGTTGATCTCTCCACCGCAGTTGGGACAAGCCTCGGGCAGCGGCACCTCCTGCGCGTCGGCCGGACGGAGCGCGACTACGGCTCCCTGCACGCGTGGGATGATGTCGCCAGCCTTGTATACCGTCACGACATCGGAAAGGTGGAGATCGCGGCGGCGAATATCGGCGGGATTATGGAGCGTCGCCCGCGTGACCAGGGAGCCGTCGATCTCAACCGGAGCGAGGATCGCGGTCGGTGCAAGGACCCCGGTGCGGCCGACTTCCCACACGACGTCCTCCAGCACCGTCTGGCGCTCAACCGCAGCCAACTTGACCGCGATGGCCCAATGCGGAAAACGGGAGCCGAACCCAGCCGCCGCCTGCTCGGCTGCGTCGTTCAACTTGATCACCACACCGTCGATCCCGACAGGCAGCTGCGGACGCATGGCGGCGATCCCATCGACCTGCTGCTGCGCCGCAGCGAGGTCGGCAACGACGTGCAGGCCAGCCGGGGAGTCCGCGGTCGTTTGCACACCGGCCGCGGCCACGGCGGCGAGGGTCTCGGAGTGGGTAGCCCCGTCGGGCAGGAACTGTGTGCCGTCCAACTCGACTGCGCCGTAGCCCCAGAACGTCATCTGAAGCCGGTACGGCCGGTCCTTCGCCCTCAGCGTGCCGGCTGTGCCGTTGCGGGGGTTGGCGAAGACCTGTGCGCCGTGGGCAATGCGGACCGCATTTGCGGTCTCAAACTGCTCCTGAGTAAAAGCGACTTCCCCGCGGACCTCGACGCTGACCGTTGCCTCCAGCTGCTCGGGCAGACCGTCGATCTGGCCGATGATGTGGCTAATGTCCTCGCCCTGGCTGCCGTCGCCACGCGTGATGACCTGCGCCAGGCGGCCGTCGAGATATCGGGCGGCCACGGCTGCGCCGTCGATCTTCGGCTCAACTGTGAACCCGCCCTCTGGCGCGCGGCCCAGCCGACGCTGGACCGAGGCGCCCCAAGCCACGAGGCCTTCCGCGTCGAAGACGTTGTCCAGGCTCATGAGGCGGGTGGTGTGCACGACGTCGCCGACAGGCGCCGCACCGTCGGCGACGAGACCGGTTGGGGAATCCGGGGAGACCTCGGCCGGATTCTCCTGCTCCCAGGCCAGGACGGTCAGCCGGAGTTGGTCGTAGGAGGCGTCGTCCAGGAGGCTGTCGCCGTCGCCGTAGTACGCCTGCGAGGCCTCGCGCAGCCGCTGGAGCGAGGCCTCGTACTCAGTGCGGCTGGGAATGCCTGACTGCGACTGAGCGGCGGGAAGAGTCGTCATGAGGATGATCCTCTCTTAGGGGTCTGACAATGACCGGCAGTGGTGGAAGCGCAACCGCGAGCGGGAAGCGCTGGTCCGCCACACCTGTCAGGGGAAGGGGGGCATTCGTCGTGGGGCTGGCACTCGGGGCTCGGGACAGTTCCAATGGGCGCTGCCGTCGGCTCCGCAGACTTGGGGAGTCCAGGGATGCTGTCCCGCCTGGCCCTCGCCCGGGTGGGACGAGCGGGACAGACTCCTACGCGCCGCTGTTCGGCGGCGTCTCGGTCTCGCTGTCCCAGGGCATGACGATCCGGCGCTCGGGCTCGACGTTCCAGGAGGCGTTCGGGAAGAGACGGCGGATCTGAGCCTGCGCCCAAGGCCAGACCAGGTTCCATGACTCCTCGGTCGGCTCGCTCGCCGATTCATGCCATCCCTCAGCACACGCCGCCCCCTGCTCGCCGAGGAGCTTCATCAGGGCTGCGAGCGTGAACTCATCCGGAAGCTCCTGGCCGTTCTCCGGACGGTGGGCGTAGGCGTGAGCCAGCTTGAACGCCAAGGTCTCGCCGTCTTCGTGGTGGGCGTAGACGACCCGCACGACCGTGCCGCGGCCCTCCGGGTCGGGAACCGTTATGCAGACGGCAGGTGGCGGTGAGGTGTTGATGGCCATGGGATGGCTCCGTTCACGGGGAGGACTGGGTGGGTGGTTGGTCTTAGAGCGGCCAGAACGGTGGGCGGGCCCGGGTGGGGTACAGCACCGGCCGCTCCTGCTGAGCGGCGATCGCTCGCTCGGCGCGCAGCCGGACCGACTCCTCCAACAACCGGGGCTCGTTCAGGGCGTCGCCGCAGGAGACGGTGACCTGCCGCCCCAGACGCCATAGTTGGGCGTTGACTGCTCAGCAGGCGACATTGAGGGGATCGAGGTCGTTCAGTCACCAGCGGTAGCTGGCCGGGTCCACGCCATAGGCGCGCATGGCCGCGGCGGCGGCCCGAGTCATCGTGCCGGTTCCGGCGGCGGGTCCGAGGAACAGGCCGCCCGGTCTGCGGTCGGTGGCGAGGATGGTCTCGCCGATGTGGTCGGCGGCGATCGCCGGGGTGAAGAACTCTCCGGTGCCCTGCCGCTCGGCGTTTGTACGCATCCGGGTGACCATCAGGCCCCGCACGAGGATGCGCGCATAGTCGGAGAGTCCCCGGGCCGGTCTCGCTCGGCTGGGAGAGCCACTCGTGGAGCGGGCGCGCGGCTTCCGTGAGATCAGGGTCGTAGGTCCAGAAGGAGTTCCAGCCCGCTCTCAGAGCGTCCACGAGGCGTTCGTCGCTGAGCGGGATCAGCAGCGTGCCGAAGTCGGGCCCGTCCGGCTTGGAGGGCGCGCACAGGGCGAGCCCGGCCAGTGTTCCGAGAGCGATCGCCCGGTCGCCCGAGCCCTCGCGATGGGCCGCCCACCAGGCGTGGGCGACGTCTGCGATGGCGTGGGCGTGGTCCCGCCCGCTCTCGGGCGACATGGCGCGTCGGAACCCGGCGGGCGGGATGCCGTACAGCGTCACGGCGTACTTCCCTGCACCTGCGTGATGAGGCGGTCGAGCTCGGAGGCGAAGGGGGCGAGCACAGTCCGCTTGCGGCCCAGCCGCGACGAGCCGAACGGCTGCTGGGCGCCGGGGTGCCCGCTGCGTCGGAAGTCCGTATCGATGATCCAGGTGGTGTCCGTCGGCATCCGCGAAAGACGGAACGCGGCCTTGCTCATCAGCCCGCCCTCTTCGAGCAACAACAGCTCGGCGTACTGACCGGTGACACCACCAGCCGTGTGCTCGCCGATGACGGGCACGACGCCGGTGAACCGCACAGAGCCGCAGTCGTCGATGACGGTTACGGAGAAGGTCTTCGCCTCGGTCAGCTGTCGCAGTACCGTCTGCGCGGCCCGGTGGGCTTCAGGGAAGCCGATCGGGTCGGCGATGACGCACCGGGCGGCCAGGCTGAGCGGATCGCGGGTGGCGGCGGCAGGAAGGTTGTGCGGAGCCAGCGCCCGGAGCAGCGCATCGCGCCCGAGAGTGGCCAGGAACCAGATGTGTTGATCTCGGGTACTGGAGTCCGTGGTGGTCAAGGGAGTGTCCCCATTCTTGGCATTGAGTGCGGTGCCGCAACGGGCGGGTTCGTCGGGGGAGGCCTCACCTCGACTCATGCATCAAAATACATCATGACTTAGTATTGTGCAACGCACATGGCGAGGGTAACCCGGACACCGCAGTCGAATCACGGCCTTGGGGTGCGCTGGGAGACGACGGCATGCCGCCTCCGACTTCCGGACGCATCGTCCGCCTGCTCAATGAGGCGCTCACCCTCGTTCTCGGATCTCTTCGAGGTGGCCCACGAGATCCGCCCGCCAACGTAGCGCGTACTCCAGACAGTTGGACTCGCTCTTGTGAGTGCCACAGGTGCGCTCGTACCGCCCACCCTTTGACCACGCCATGCTGTCCGCCGACACCACATGCCGCCACGAGACATCAAGGCCAGACTTCTTGTAGCCGAACGCGTGGAGCCTGAGGCCCAAGGCGTGCAAGTCCTCGAGAATCCAACTGGCCACGAAGGTGTTCGGCCGTCGGCAGATGCTGCCCACTCCGACGAGAGGTTCCTTGGTCAGGTCGACCCCAGCGGCCATGAACTTGTCGACGCAACGGACGTAGTGGGGACGGAGCCATCCCTGCACGACAGGGGTGATCCGGAGTTCGGGAGCCAACTCGCGCAGTGTCAGAAAGTTCCGGACCGTGAGGTCCTGGTGCTGGTCGATCGTGAGCCCGGTCATGCGGAGGGCCTGCTCCTCGCACATGAAATCTTGCTGGCTTGCCCAGGCCAGATGGCCCACCTCGTCGCGGTACCTGCGGATCAGCTGCACGTACTGCGTCGGGCTGGTGCGCCACGCGCCGTACTTGGTGATCTCGGTGAACCCGCCGCTGTCGAGCGCCCACGGACCGCGGGCCTGCGGCAGCTTCTTGAGGCCGGCCAGCTGACGGTTCGATACGAACATCGGAACATCGCGAGCGCTGAGCCAGTGGGGACGGTGAACGCCCAGCCAGAACGTGGGAAGTGGCGACGGGGTCTTTGAGGTGAGGTGTGGACGGTCGAGGACGGGCATGAGTGCCTCCGAGGGCGTGGGAACGAGGGTGATGGCGTGCGTGTGTGCGTGAAGGCCTGGAGGGTGAGCTGGGCCGGCGCCCCCGACCGGTGAGTCCCTGGGCCCACCGATGCGGGAGGCGGGCGCGGCGTCCACCAGGTGGCCAGGCCCCAGCTCCTCCTGGCGAGCGTCACCAGACGAGTTCGCACCACCGGGCATGTCCGGCGGGGCCCGAGCGGTGTCCCACCCGAAGTAGTGGGACACCGCTCGGGCCTTCAGTGCCGGTGGCCATCCTCAGGTTCAACGTCTTGCAGGACCGGCGCCGCGAGGCAGTCGACGTCGGCTTCGGGGGCGATCAGCTGACCCGAGACGGCATCGGTGCAGTAGGCATCAAAGACCTCTGCCGCGGTGAGCGGCAGCAGCTTCTCACCGCTCAGGCGCCAGCCGCGGACTCGATCAGGGCGTCCACCCGCGGTGGTGCGCACAACCAGGCCCGAGGCACTACGGGTTGCGATTCCTACCGCGAGGACCGTGGCGAATTCCAGGGCTTCGGCCTCATCGACTCCCGTGTTGCCCTCGGTGACCTCTACGGCGTGCAAACCGGCGACGAGTGTCCCGTCCTCGAGCGGAACGCTGCACGTCAGGTGGTGGTCGCCGCGCCCGGACGTTTCGATGACACGCGTGACCAGGTGCGATGCCCTCTGGAAGGCCGCTTTGCCGATGTCCTCTCGGCAGACTACACAGGCGCCGATGTCGGCGAGGAGCGTCGTCGCGTATTCCCAGGTTGCTTGGCGGACCGCCCGATCCACGAGGTCGGCGAGGAGGTCGGCGAGGGGCTGTCCCTCGTAGAGAACAGTGGTGCCAGTGGATGCCAGGTTGGCCGTGAAGCGGGTTCGACTGTCTGGGGTGTCCGGTTCCAGGCCCCTATCCGTGCAGAACTCCTCGTACTCCTCGGGGTCGAAGAGAGCGACAGTTGTGTGCCTGCCCTGAGACGCGAGGGTCCTGAGCAGGCCTTCGACCTGCTGGAGGTACGTCGGGTGGTCGGCGAACCTGAAGGTGCGGTAGCGGCGCATAGCCGCGAAGTCCTCATCGTCCGACAACAGGGCGAGGGTTCCGGCGACTTCACCGAGCAAGGCGAGCCGCGTCGTTTGGTGCTCGGTCTCCTCCGCGGCTACTTCGTGGAGGAGACCGGCCCTGAGCCGCTCAATGAGGAGTGCGGAGACGGAATCACCTGTGCACACGCCTGTGTCCTTGATGCTCGCGTTGACGGCGTCGCGAAGAGCCTCCATCAGCTGCCCTTCGGCTCGCCGGGGATCGAAAGTGGGTGGGGGCATGGGGACCTACTCCAAGGTGGTGGGAATTCGCCGGAAACGAACCGGCGCAGGCACGACGGAAAGTGGTGGCGCGGGAGGGTGTTCAGCACACTCCTCGTGACGCCGATATGGCGCGACCCTCGGCCCTGCTACGAAGTGAACTGCGTGTACGCAATCGAGGGTCGGAGCCTCGGCAGGGCCTAAGGGACTGCTCAGGGAGAAGGACTTCGGTGCTCGCGGCGCGGGGCGCCCGCCGGGCGGCGTGGTGCGGGCGGGCGGCGGCAAATCGGCTGTAAAACGGTACTCAGGCTGGCGGACGCTCGGAGGCCTGGCATTCCTCCGCGAACTCTGCGGGCACAGACGACGGAGGAGCCGAGGGCGTGGCTGGTGGCGCCTTGGGCCGGCTCGCGGCAATGATCGCCTTCACGAGCCGGATCGGCTCGCCCGTCGCGTGGGCGATGTCGCGCAGGGTCGTCCGCCGCAGAGCCATGGCCGTGACTGTCTCGGTCAGGGCCACCGTGTAGGCATCCCTTGCGGCGCGCTGCCTCTCCAACTCCGGCGTCACCGCAAGGATCTCCACCGCAGCGGTCACGCCGACGAGCGCCAGGCCCTGCTCGACGTTCTCAGCCACCCTCTTCAGCGTTGGTCCGTGCCCGTACACCCTGTACTTGGGGAGATGTACCACCCAAGTACGCCCCCGCCTGACGGCCTGGCACTCGATGACCTCGCTCATGCTCCGCTCTCCATATCCGTGATGAGTTGCTGGGCAACCGCATCCGGGATGGGCGTCGGCAAGGCCACCTGCTGCCCCCCGATCCGGTACACCGTGTGCGTCGGGCTGCTGCTGACCGCGGTGACGGTGAGCCCCAACCGGCTGGCCGCAGTGCGGATACGCAGCAGCGGGCCGCCCCCTTCCGGCCCCGCGCGCAGCCCTGCGGTGACCTCCTGAGCCTGCTTCCACTCCTGCAAGCTGACCACCGCCTCGTGGACGGTCTCCGGCGACCACACCCACTTCGAGACCGGGTTCAACTGGGAGTGTCCCTTTCGTCCGGTGCGGCTCGCCTTCCTGTTGTAGACCTGGTGCCCGGTCAGCTTCGGGTTGGCGATCAAGCCCTCTACCCGGTTGTGCGTCCATCTGCCCTCGATCGGGTAGAGCTCGGGCTCCGACGCCAGGATCGCGATGATGTCCGCCGCCTTGAGGTGCTCCACCCGCCGCAGGCGGCACAGCTCGCGGGCCGCGTCGAACCGGCGCGGGTCGGGGTGCGGAGCCAGCTTCCTTTTCGGCCGCACCACGCCGAACCGCCCCCTGTCCCGCGCCGGGGCGTTCTTGTCCTCGACCGCGACGTAGGGGTAGGGCGCATAGCCGTGATTCCAGCCGGCGATGGCGTGCTGGATCTGCCCGCCCGTTGACATCTCCATCAGGACGGTGCGGTAGACCTCCGCTTCGACCTGGCCATACCGGCGGCTGCGCAGCCGGCCTGACTCGGTGCCGCCTGTCGGCTCGTTGGCATACACCACCTCCACCCCGAGCTGCTCCAGCTGGTGCTCCACGGTGAGGCTGGTCAGCATGTGGCGTGCTACGCGGTCGGACCTCTCGGCCAGGACCCGAGTGACGCCCAGGAACTCGGCCCGCTCCACAAGGTCCGGGAGTCCGCCGTCCCGAGGAGTCGGAACAGCCAGGGCTGTGTACATCTCCTGTGAGCCGAGGCCGCGGAGCTCCGGGGCGAGCATCCCGGACTCGACATCCCAGAAGTACGCCGCGAACTCCTCACCCGCTGCCAGGCGCTCGGAGGCAAGGACTACTTGCCGAGGGATGGACGAGGCCGGGTTCTGGTTGTCCTTTGTGCTGACACGGCCGACGAAGACCGAGCGGGTGGGGCGGATGTCCACCTGCCGGAAGTTCGCCAGGTCAGAGAGGTCGATCGGTGGTCCGAACAGGGAATTCATGATGATCCTCGGAGGACGGGGCCCGGCCGCGATGGCCGCCGGGCCCGATCGGCCCGGCCAGAGGCCTGGCCGGGCAATTGCGAGTGAAGGACGGTCAGTCGGCGTCGCCGCGCGTGTTCGTGCGTCCCATCTCGTAGGCGGTCTGCGCCACGAACCGCACCGGCCAGGGCAGGCGGAGCGGCCGGTGGCGTCGGCCGTCTTCGGGCTGGTGGACCAGGTGGCGGGTCTTCGGTCGCCAGTCGTGCGAGTCCGGCAAGACACCCTTGCCGTCGTGGGCCGGGGTCGTCTCGACCGCGTACACATCGCCCTGTCGCCGCACCCGAAGGCCCTTGTCCCGCGCCTTCTTCACCTCCGTCGGCGTCAGCCACTCCAGGGCGTCCGCGACTGTGGTCACCGTGCCGGGCACGCGCACAGCCCACGGCCCGGACCCGGTGTCGTCGGGGCCCCACAGGTAGCTCAGCCGGGAGCGGCGGGCCGACTGCTTGCCGTACGCACGCCATCCCTCGGCATGTGCAAGCACCAGGCGGTCGCGCCGGTCAGAGATCTCCAGGTAGGTGTTGCCGAAGTTGCCTTCGATCAGGGTTTCGCCGCCGCGGTGCTCGATCTCCTGGTCGATGCGCTTCAGCAGCCGCTCGCGGGCACGTTCCCGCAGTGGCGGCGGTGTCGACATCGGAGCATTCCGGCGGGCACGCTCACGGCGCAGAAGGGTGATGGCGGTCTTCGATCGCTGGCCGGGCATCTGGTGTTCGGCGAGGTGAGTGGCCAAGGCCACCGGGTTCCGGACGATGGTCAGGGGCAAGGGGGCAGCCATGGAGTTACCTTCCGGTGGGGCTCTGCTGGACGGTCCGGCCGGGCGCGAACGGGGCAGGTGCGGGAATCGGGGATCCGGTCGGCCCGCGTCCAGGCGCGTCGGGCGGTGCGTTACCCGACGGGCGTAACGGGCGGTCATTACGGCGTCGGATTCGCAGATCGAGGGCAGGGCGATGAGTTGACAGGCCCTCAGCGGTGGAGACGCCTCCGCGGCTAGGAACCGGCGGGACAGTGCTCAGGAGCGGGATCGCGACCTGGCCCTCCGTGCGGAGGTGGGGCGTTGGCGCTGGGCTCATCTCGGCCTGGCCGTCGTGGGGAGGGCCAGGCGCATCTGCTACCTGCTGGCGGTGAGCGCACACAGGAGCTGGTCGGTGGTGCGGGTGGCGATCGCGAAGCCGATCTGCGCAACGACCGAGTCCCGATGGCGTGCGAGGCCGCGCTGTCTGGTGAGAGCTTCCTTGTCCAGGTCGGGGTTGGCGAGAGCGTCACCGCACGCGACGACCGCACGTGGACCCAGTCCCCAGACGATCGCGTTCACGGCCGCACCGGCGGCGGCCAGGGGGTCGAGGTCGAGCATGACCCAGCCGAAGTCTGCCGGATTGAGGCCCTCGCGGCGCAGTTCCTGCGCCGTGCAGCGGAAGAGCCCTCCGGTGCCGGCAGCCGGGTCCATGAACCAGTCCCCCCGAGGCGAGGCCCTGCCGACGTCCAGCACGCTGGCGAGCAAGTGACTGATATCGGGCGGCGTGTGGTGCTCGCCCAAGCTGTGTGTGGAGTACCCGTGACGCAGGCTCGTGATGATCCACGACATCAGGTCGATCCGGGACCGCTCCGCGGGATCGGAGTCCCCCGTGTACAGGAGCACCCCATGGCGCAACGCGGCCCGTGTCACGGCCTGGACGCCATTGAGCTCGGTGGGGTTGAGGTCCTCCCTCGTCCATCGAAACAGCGGCCGGGCGGCTTCCCACAAATCGGGACGCAGGCCCCAGTAGGAGTCGGCGCAGTCGGCGAAGCCGCGCACCAGGACGTGGGGCGGTTGGGCGTCGATGTACGAGGCGAGCGCGTCGGCGTCTGACGCCCCAGACGACTTGTGGGGCCACAAGGCCAGGGCGGCGACGATCCCTGCGGGGATGTCCAGCCGACTGCCACCCGCGGCGTACCAGGCCTCAGCCACGGCTTCGCCGAAGACGGCGCCGGAGCTGCGCATCGTGGCGAGCGGAGGGCACTGGGTGGTGCCCGCGTGCCTGGCGCAGCCGGGATCGGTGCAGTTGCCGACGGCCGGGGAAAGCGCCTGGCTGACGGCTTGGCTTACCTGCGTGGCAATGGAGGGAGAGGACATGGCAACTTCCTGACGGTGAGGGCTCGGTGTTGGCCGTGGCCAGGCACCTGCGCCAAAGCGGGCACCCTGGGCCCGCGGGCGGCTTCTGGCCTGTCTGCGGCCCCTCGGCGGCTTGTCCAGGGCGGAAGGCCGCGGTGGGGCCCCGGAGCGACCGGGCCACCGCTCCGGGGCTTGGGACGAATCAGCTGCCGGGCGAGACTGCGGAGGGCTCGGCGTACTTCACGCACGCGGGCGTGGATTCACGCAGATCGGGACCGCGTAGTCCGCGGCTGCCGCGCGGGCGAAGGCCGCACTTGAGCCGGTCCTGGTTGTCGCGGTGCTGCTTGAGCACGCTGTGCGCGCATCCTCCGCAAAAGGCGGACGGGTTGACGAGGTCCGGGTCGAGCAGCGAGGCCAGGCTGGCGGGGTGCACACCCTGGTCGAGGAGCTGGCGTATCGAACCGCGACCCGAGTGGGCCGGTGCGGGTGCGAGGGACGTGCTCATGAGGAATGTCCTTCCGTTGAGGGCTGGTAGCGAGGAGCTGTTCCGCGCATGGCCGGTCGGCACGTCCGGGGAGCCGGTGCCGACCGGCCGGATCGGTGCGCTACCGGGCCTTGTGCTGCTCGATCCGGTAGGAGGTACGGGCCGAGCGCATGACGTCGGTGAAGTTGAAGCCCAGCTGCGCGGCGAACGAGCCCAGTGCAGCCAGTAGTTGGTTCAGCGCGGCTGAGAACGAGGTGTGGGCGTCATCGGCCGTGTGCACTCGGAGCACGGCAGCTGCGTCGCTGGCGTGGACATACAAGTCAAAGCAGTGATCCGCGGAGGCTGCGTCGTCTGTGTTAGCGATCGGCTCGACGGAGGGGTGAAGGCTCGGCATGGCGGACGGCGCCCGTTCGTCCAGCCGGGCTTTGGCGTCGCCATCGAGGCAGCGCTCGATGTCGGTCCGCATGTAACTGGCCAGGTGCATCAGGTCGCTTGTGACATCAACAAGGGTCACCCAGGCATCTCCCCTTCCTCGTCGATAGGAGATCAGGGCGGCGGTGACCTCATGGGCGAAGGAAGTCGGCACGGGGAGGCTCCTGAAGGAACGGGGAGAGGGATTCGACGGGAGCGGTGACCACTGCCGACGTCATTCAAAATACAGGTCGAAACTCCAACATGCAACACTCTTTGTTTCGGCGTTACCACAACGGTGATGAGCTCCCCGCGGTGGCCTCACGCAACCCACACCACCTATGGCTGACGGGGGTTCGCATGAAGCGTGTGGTGCGCAGGCCATTCCTGCCTGCACGCCGCCCTGTATCCATGGTCCGACTCCGCCCGGCGGTGGATCTGACGCGCCCTACGCGGGATCGTCGGGTGAGGCGCGGCGCGAGCGCCGCGCTCGTTGGGCCGCATGCGGCATCGTCAGAACGAAGACAAACAGCGCCGCAACACCGACCCCTGCCGCAGCGATCGCCTTGGCCTGGCTGTCCGGTTCGTACAGCCACACGCTGCCCAACGCGACCAGGGAGCTGGGGAGACCGGACGCGAGCGTCCAACGCATCCACGCTCGTCGGGTGACGCTCTGCGCGCTATCAACCTGCATCAATTCCTCCTTGACCCTGGCGCCGGCCGCATCCCGCGCACCGGCGTGGCGCGGCCTGAGCGAAAGGTTCATAGCCCAGGCCGCCTTGGTGAGCTTCAGTGACGCAATCGTTCGCCGTCGAAGTGCGCATTGCGGGGCACCCGGCTGCCGGGCACGATGCCCGAGACGACCGGCGACGCCAAGCCGGGAACGCTGGCGAGATCCGTGTACCGGTCCAGCGCCCGGGCGGCCACCTGTGTGTCACCCCATGTCTGCCCCAGGATCCGCCCCGAGCTGAGGTGTACGTTCAGTTCGTTCATGGTCGAGAATCCAAGACCTTGGTAGTAACTCTCCAGCTTGGCCTTGTAGTTGAGAGTCAGCAGTCCGTATCCGGCGCGGGTGAACCGACGGATGGCATGGCGGATAAGTCCCGCCCCCACGCCTTGGCCCCGATGGTTAGGGTCGACCGCCACGGCCGAGATGATGCCGATCCGGGCGACCAGCTCCTCAAGCACAACGTCGTCGTCAATGCCCGGGTGCTCGAACAGCCAGAGCGGAGCGCCTCCCATGAGGGCCCCCACCGGACGGCCTGCATCGTCCTCTGCGAGCACGGCCAGGGCCCTGTAGTGGGAGAGTGGGCCCATTTGGGGAGACTCCAGATTGTGCCTGGCTCCCTCGAACGCCCCGGGCGCATCGGGGTTGGCATGGGCAACCAGAAGCATGACGGCGTCGATGTCAGACGCGGCTACATCCCGGAGGGTATTCCCGGGTGGGCGGGTGCGTGTCGGTTTCACGGAAGGGCTCCCTAGGGTCCCGGAGGCGCAGCGCCTCCATCACGGAGTGAGCAGCGGAGAAGTTGAGGGTCCGGGCGCGGCCTACCCCTCAATTGATTCATCAAAAGACGCTACAAAACAAGAAGATGCAACGTATTCGCTCTGGCTACACCGTTGAGGTGGGCTCCAGGCTGAGGAACTGATCCCTGCCGTCGGGCCAGACCAGGGTGACGTCGTACGCCGCGCAGAGGTCCGCGAGGTCATGACGAGGCTTGGACGGGACGAGCATGACGAGCTGCGGCGAAGGTGCGAAGAACCGGCGCATATCGAGCAGTTCACCGAAAGCCGTGAGCATGTGAGTCCGCGCAGTGCTCCCCGAGCAGGCAACGAGCTCGTTGGTGGTCCGGTTGAACAGGTCCACAGGCAACGGAAGGAGTTCGCGCGCCGGGGTGACGTAGTAGCGACGGACCTCATGACCGAGATAGCGCAGATGATCGCAGTAGTCCTTGAGGAGCCGCTCGGCCTCCTCTTCGATGGACGTGGCTTTCCGGCCCCGCTCGGTACCGGGCCGGGGGTGGAACGGAAGGGCGAGGTCCTGCTCACGGATCACCGTGGAGGAGGCGATTGGCGGCGCGGCCGGAACTCCCTGGGGGACAGGGGTCCCGGCCTCGGGCACGAGCCGGAAGACGTAGCCGGTGCGCGGAGGTTGCACCGCATCGCCGACGATCGGCAGAGATACCCGCACATACGGGATGTCCGGGTCCACTCGGTAGGCGCCGAGATACCGGACGAGGCCATCTGAAGCCGCCACGAACAGAAGCAGCGACCTACCGGAAGCGGCCTGCTCGGCAACGACGCGGTTGCCGTTCGTGATGCGCTGCTCGCGTTCTCCCTGGCCCTCACCCTGGAAGTGGAAGTGATGTCCGGTCCAGCCGTCGTGCTGGCTTTCGTGCGCACCAGGCGTGGTGATCAGGAGGATGACGGGGGCGGTCTTACTCGGTCTGATACGCCCCTGGAGACGTCCACCGAAGTGTGCGTGAAGGTCGGAGCGGGCCATGCGGTCGCCCGGCTGAAGCTGAGGATGCATAAGTGGTCCTGGAAAGCTCGAAGGGTGTGAGGTGGAGTCAGTGCGGCCAGCCTCGGGGACGGCGAATTACCGCCTGGGCCAGGCCATGTGCGCGGGTTCGGGGGTGAGGCGCCGAGGGCGGCGCCTCACCTGGTCTTTGGGGTGACAGATGCGCAACAGGACGTGATCAGACGATCAGGCGACCGCCCGGCACGGTGCGGCCGACCAGGCGCCAGGGCGGCCCGTCACTGAGGACGCTCATGGGGCACTGGTCCGGCCGATGTGACGGCCTCTCAAGGTCGGCGTACGCGTAGAAGTACCTGGTGAGGGGACACTTCGTGCCACGTGCGCACGCCTCCCGCTCAGCCACGAAAACGTGGTAGACGTCTGTCGACGGTGTCGGAATGCTCCATCGGAAGGACTCCCCGACGCGTTTGCCGTAGTCCGAAGAGCCCGTGCCAGGATGTGAACTCCAGGTCTCACGGCCGTAGACGAACTCTGTCTGCCCGTCCCGATCTATGCGCCACCGCAGCACGGAGCCAAAGCGAGGGTCCTCCGGCCTGTCAGGGTCGTTGCCTGCCGCCACTGCGCCCGTCATGTCGAACGCGGACTGATCCACTCCCGCGAACGCCTGAGGAACAGCGAGCGCCCAGTGTGAGGAACTGCGGTGGTCGAACGCGTACGGCCGCCGCCGCAAGCTCTGAGTGCCGTACTTGCGACGCTTCACTATCGGCTTGTTGCGCTTCATCTGTCCTGTCCTCCACGACTCATAACTGACAATGGGCGCACCTCGGACCGACCGATGTGGCACGAGGGGTTTGGCGAGACGATGTCGAGCCCTGCGATACATCCAAAGTACATAGCGGAATGGTGATATGCAACGCCTTGAGGGAAGTTCGGCACCCACTGGGGCGCCAGCATGGTGCCGAGCTGGCATCCGGTCAGCGGCATCGTTGCAACAGGCTCTGGATACCCAGAGAGCACCTGAACGCGTCGTCTAGCAACGTGGCGTCGAACAGGGTTCGAGCCAGCTCGATGTCAGTCGCGTCGGCGTCCACGCCGTACAGCGGCAGCGCCTTGCGGATCAGCCTTTCCCGCTCCTCCAGGCTGCTCTCGGTGTACTTGTCCAAGAGCCAGTAGTCCATCAGCGCCGTGCCCCGTTCGGAGCGGTCGCTCATGTGGTCGGGGTTCCACGTGAGGTGCCCAGCATCGTCGGCCAGGGCGAGCGCTGCCATCAGGGGATTGACGCCGTCGTAGCAGCGGAACATCACGGCGGCGAGCCACATATGGTGCTCAGGCAGCCCCTCGGTCGACACCCAGCCCGCGAGCGCCGCCTCGGCGTTCTCGGTGAATGACTTGTCGGGAAAGTAGTTCAGCACGTGCTTGTCGAGCGCGGCGGCGTACTTCTGGGCATAGTCGGTCATCGGTGGTCTCCAAGGAGAGACGTTGCTTCGTGCCGGACAACGGGCGGACGCGTGTCCCGCCAGTGGGCGTGGTTGCCGCACAGGAACTCAGGCCTGGGCGGGAGCGGTTGGGAAGGCTGCGCGAGTTGATGCAGTGACAATACTCTTTGAAATCACTTCATGCAACACCCTGGATGTGGGGTGACTCCGCAGCGCATTCGGCCATGAGTGTCGGGCATAGCTCAGTGCTTCAGTGTCCCGGTCGAAACTCCAGCGGGAAGTTCAAACGGCGCTTTGTTGGCTGAAGTGCTGGTGAGACCCGGCAACGGGCAACTGAGTCCACAGCAGGCCTTTGCAGAGCTGGCAAAACCCGCCGACCTGCGCCGGCAGCACTCGTTCCGGGCTGGCGGCCGCGGCGAGGTCGTGCTCGCTTGGGGACGGCCGTTGCCCGATAGTGGTCGTGCACCAAGTCCGCGGCGTGCCGCACGTCCAGCATGACGCGCCGGTTGCGAGCCCCCGGCAGTCCGTTCGCCGCGTACTGCACCGCGAGGTAGTGGACTCGAGCGGTTCCTTTGATCAGGGAGCACCGTGAACTCGCTGCCGACGGTGCTCGGGACGACGAGGTCGCTCACTTGCGGCAGAAGGGTGGCGGCGAATTGAGTACGGCGGAGCAAGCGGAAGTCCAGTGCCCTGCGTGATCCGGGAGCGACTGGCAGAGCTTGGGCACAGGACAGTGTCCTGCTGCGTTTGAGGTGGTCGGTGGGTCACGGCTCCAGCGGATACGGCGCGTGGAGGTATGCCGTCCAGGCGTCATGCTCGGCCGCCGTGAGCACGGGAGAAGGGCTGATGGGTGCGCGCCCGAAGCACTGGTCGCACTGAGAGACGCCGGATACGGCGCGAGTGGTCGTTTGCTGTTGGTCTTGGAGGGGGACGCCGCAGAGGGCCGCGGCCTCCGCGGACGGCGGCTGGAGTGTCAGATGCAGGTTTATGCCGTCGAGCAGGGGGCGGACCTTGGCGGAGGCTGGCCTGTCCGTTGATGGCCCGAACTGGCGCGCGAGGAACCTCACAACGTGGCCGTGTGCTGCATGGCGCCGTTCCTCCAGTGTCCGGGCATCGATGTTCGTGTGGCCAACGGCGCGGAGCGGCGGTCGGAGATCCGCGTTCAGTTTCTCGATGAGCGCTTGGGCCTCGGAGAGGAAGGCGGGATCGTCACCGCGGGGCTCGTGGCTGCGTAGCCCGGCCCAGATCCCGGAGGTGGGTACGAGGGCCGTGAAGGCGCTGAGCAGCCGGAATGAACTGCTGACGGCCCAGGTGGCAAAGAATGCGCACGGGCGGTGGTCGCAGGTTCCGGAAGGCGCCTGGCATGCGCGCAGCTCGAAGCGGATCCCAAGCGATGTCGCCTCGGTGCGTACGAGGCCGATGCCAGAGGCGTCATCCTGTGACCCGGCCCGGAGCCACCAGGCGGGGTCCCCGTCCAGGAGCGGGCCGGCTTCGTCGCTGGGTCCGAGGCCCTGCGTTTCGGCGGCGCGGGCGGACTCCAGGCAGGCATGGGCCGAGGTCACCCAGCCGTGGTCCAACACGAGATAGGTCATGAAGCGTCTCTCTGCAGCGGGCGGGCGCCGAGGCGCCCGCCCGACAAGGCGGCAATGAACTGAAGGAGGGGGCGAAGGGGGCGGGCGTCAGGTCAGGAAGCGGTCTTGACCTTCGTGAGAGGGCTGGTCAGGCTCCTCTTGGGAGCCTTCCTGACGGAGATCTGGCCGTTCTTGGGGAGCATCTGTGGATTGGCGACCAGATCCTTGAAGCCTTGTCCTGCGCGGAAGCGCGGCACCGAAGTCTTCTTGACCCGCACTCGCTCGCCCGTCTGGGGATTGCGGGCGTAGCGGGCGGGCCGGTCGACCTTCGTGAACGAGCCGAAACCGGTGACCGAGACGCCGTCTCCTGCGACGACCGCACGGACCATCGCGTCCAGGACTGCATCGACTGCGTCGGCGGCCTGCTTACGTCCACCGAGCTTGTGCGCGATCGATTCCACGAGCTGGGCCTTGTTCATGATGGAACTCCTCTGAGCAGTGGGGAAAGGGAGGAGGGCGGCGCCCTCTGGGATAGTTCGGGTGGGGATCAGTGGCCGGAACGGCGCCGGAGGGTGTTCTCGTAGTCCTCCAGCCGCGCCTTGGCGATGACCGTGCGGTCCGGGGTGCGCAGCACGATGCCTTCGGGGCGTCGACCGGCGCCGGGGTCCAGAGCTACGTTCGTCGCCGGAATGCGGGTGGTTAGGAAGCTGTGCATCTGCTCGATGCCGGTCGGCAGCTCGGTGGCCGGGATGGTGCCGAGACGGGGGGTGAGGGCGATCCCCATCCGAACGGCGATGTTCTGAACCTCCTCCTCGGAGAGGAAGTGCTGTCCGTCGGACTCCCGCCAGCGCGAGGCCTCCGCCGGATTCTGGATGAGTACATGTGCCGGGACGGTGGCCGCGTCGAACATCCGGAAGCCCAGCTGGCTGTACCCGGTGTACTGGCTCGCGTTCCGGCCGATGTTGCCGCCGTAGACCTCCAGGTACAGGGTGAGGATCTCGGCGCTGCCTCCGTCCTGTGACCGCAGCGCATCCGCGATGGGGCGGAGCGTCTCGACCACCCCATCCTTGGGGTTCACGATCAAGTCCCCGCGTGCGTAGAGCAGTTGCTCTCGGGAGCCGATGACGTACTCCCCGTCCGGGAACACGATGATCCGAGTGCTCGTGCCGTCTACCTTCTCGGTGAGCAGCACGCTTCCTTCGAAGGCATCGATGGACTTCTCCGTGAACGTGCCCCGCTTCGGGCCACGTTCATGGAACGTGGAGATTGAGGGGTACTTGGTCGCAGAGTTGAGCGACTCCAGATCGATGCTGCGCATATCAACCATGGCTAACTGGTCTCCAGTTCGCGGTCAGGGGGCGCTTGAGTGCGGCGTCCCAGGAGGACGGGGATGGCGGCCGGTGAGCGGCCCATCAACTCAGCGAGAATGATATTACACACCAGGAATCTAACATGCAACACATTGCGTCTGGTTGACGATATAGAGGTGTTGTGTCAGGCTGACATAGCGACAGCGGGTTGGAGTGCTAGGCGAGTTGGTGCCGCACTCCCCGCCACATTCCTCTCCGGCATTCCGCCCATTTCTGATCCTCAGGAGACACTCCGTGATGACGCTGCTCACTGCCTTGGCCGCCACTCCTCAACCCCCGACTCCACGAACACTGGACATTCACGCTGCCGATCGTGCGGCCGGAGTCCTCATAGGAGCCGCGTGCGGTGACGCTCTCGGCGTTCCCTACGAGTTCCAGCCACGCCTGACAGACAGCCAGCAGCCCGTCATGGTCGGCGGAGGACTGGGCCCCTACAAGCCGGGGGAGTACAGCGACGACACCCAGATGCAGGTCTGCATCGCCGAGGTCGCCGCCACCGGTGCTGATCTCACAGGTCGCTCTGCTTTGGACCGGATCGCCCGCCGCTTCCACCAGTGGCGCGATGGCGGCGCGAGCGACATCGGTTCCCAGACCCGGGCCGTGCTCAGTGCGGCGAAGGCCCGCAAGGAAGCGTCAGTATCAAAGGCCATGACGGCGGAGGCCGATGCCTACACCGCCCGCACCCAGTACAGCGCGGGCAACGGCTCTCTCATGCGGACCGGCATCGTCGCCCTCGCCTACCTGGACGACATCGACGGCATGGTCAGGGCGGTCACCCTGATCAGCTCGCTGACACACAGCGACCCGGAGTGCGTCGAGGCGTGCATTCTGTGGTGCTCCGGGATCCGGACCGCCGTCCTGGAAGGAACCTTGAGGGGGGTCCGGGAGGGCGTGGCGCTTCTGGCCGCCGATCGCCAGGACGTGTGGAACGCACGGCTGGACGAAGCCGAGGTCAACCCCCCGCACCACTGGGCCAGCAACGGATACGTCGTCACCGCCCTCCAGGCTGCGTGGTCAGCGATCACTCGCACCCCCGTCCCGGAGCTTGAGCCCGCGAACGGCTCTTTCCCCGCCCAGCACTTCCAGCTGGCCACGGAAGCCGCCGTACGTGCAGGCAACGACACCGACACCGTCGCCGCGATCGCGGGCGCTCTGCTCGGCGCCCGCTGGGGCGTCTCGGGCATCCCACTCTCCTGGCAGCAGGCCGTCAACGGCTGGCCGAACTTGACCGGCCCCGACCTCGTCCGCCTTTCCGTACGGACGGCGCGCCATGGCGCCGACGACGCCGACGGCTGGCCCTCGGCCGCCCGCGTGAGGATTCCCTCCTACGCGGGAAAGGCCTTCGCCGTGCAGCATCCGGAGGACCCTGGGGTTCTCCTGGGCAACCTGCCCACGACGAACTTCAGGGGCGAGGCGCCGATTGACGCCGTGGTGTCCTTGTGCCGGGTCGGACAGGACCCGATCCTCGCCGGAACCGATGTCGAACACGTGACGGTCTGGCTGGTCGACAAGGAAGGCGCGAACACTAACCTCCACTTCGTGCTCCACCAGACCGCCCACCAGATCCTCCGACTGCGCCAAGAAGGTAAGCGGGTCTTCCTCCACTGCGTTGCTGGCCGCTCGCGCACACCGGCTGTGGCAGCCGTCTACAGCACGCTCCTCGGCACACACCCCCACACAGCCCTGGTGGACATCTATCGGGCCCTACGGAGGAACTGGACCCTCCTGGCTCACCCGCAGCTGCATGATGCGGTGTACCAGCTGGCGGGACTTCCGCCGCACCGGTCCCGACGTCGACGGACTTTCCTTCTCGACGGGCACATGCTCCGCTGAAAACCCTGTCCGGCAAACAACCTGCCTGGGGCATGCGTTGGGCCCCGGAACCCCCACGTGGGGGTTCCGGGGCCCACACCCTGGCCCAAAAACACCCCGAAGCCGCGTGTTT
>NZ_JBEYTL010000020.1:0-1736 GCF_040643025.1 Streptomyces sp. NPDC047525 | reverse complement strand
CAACCCCCGGCCCCCAAAACACCCCCGCGGGGCATGGGGGGGGCCCCCGACCCCCCCCGGGGGGGGCCCGGGGCCCCAACGCATGCCCCAACTCATGCCCGAGGCCGCTTGTTGCCCTTCCCGCGCCGACTGGAGATGACGTCGTACACCGTCTCGCGATACCAGTGGTACGACAGCACCCGGGGTGACAGGCCGTCGTCAGGAGTCCGATCTGCGTACGGGATCTGTCCCCGATTGTGGTAGGCACTCACGGTCCCCGGCTCCAAGGGCGCGCCCCGGGTCGCGATGCCCCAGATCTCGGCAAAGTCGTCCACGTCAAGAAGGTCCCGGGGGTCGCCCTCGGGGAGCGGATTGAGCAGCACGGGGCCGGTGCCCATGAAGGACGCCCACACGTGCGGGCGGGCCTCCCTCACCCAGTCGTCGACCTCGTGCTGATCCCACACTCGCGGCCTTGTCCGCAGGGGATCAGGGAAAGGCCGGCGCACAATCCTGCCGTCCTCCCCCTTGGCTTCGACCCTGGACCAGGCCTCTCCGGTAGGCACGGGAACGCCGTACCGTGGACCGATCTCCTTCAAAGTCAGCTCGCCAGCCGCCCCTGCGGCCGGCGGCTCCCTCTCCGCGCCCGCAGTGGCACCTTCGGCGCCGACCGAGCCACCGGCCGATGTTGCCGATCGCCGCTGCGCCGCTTCCCAGGCCCGACGTCGTTCGGACCATACCCAGGCGTCCACCGCGGCCGCGTCGTAGTCGGTCCCATCCGTCAACGGAAAGTTCTCAGTCTCCGTCCACCTTCGGGCCGTCGGCAGGGTGATGGCGTATCGGGCGGCAATACCGTCCACATCCACACGCGTCGAGGCCACAGGCCCGGATGCCTGCTCCCGCGGCCGACGCTCCACGGGGGCCGGCGCCTCGGCGCGCGCGCCGGCCTTCTTCTGGCGTCGCATGCTTTTTCGCGGACGGTTGACCCAGTCGTAGGCGGTCTGCCGAAACCACATCGGCCTCATGACCTCGGGACGCAGCCCGTCGCCGGGATTGCGGTCTGCCTCCGGCATCGACTTCTTGGAGCGGTACCCGCGCAGGGTCGCCATAGGGATCGGCTCGTCTCGCCCCAGCGCCTTCGCCTCGAACTCTGCGATGCGCTCCAGCGACACCAGGTCCTTCGGCTTGCCCTCCTCCAGCCCGTACGGGTTGTCCGACTCCTGGCCCTGTGCCCAGAAGACGGGCAGGTTCGTGCGCAGCCAGTCATCAACCTCACTGGCCACGCGGACCAGGGTCCTGCCGGGCCCGCTCGGCCAGCCCTCAGGAAACCCCTCCGCGTCGCTCCAGTACGCAACCTTCGACAGGTCGACCTTGTACTTCCGCGCAATCTCCTCGGAGGTCAGGACCTCCTCGTCCGCGTCGGCGGGGATCATCGATCACTCCTTGTCGGGCCAGCGAAGGCGCAGACCGAGATGGTGCCCCGTTGCTGGAGGCGTGGGTAGGACGGAGTCCGGGTGACGCCGACACCGCCGACCCTCTTTCGGGCCGGCACCCCGATCGCGCAGGGGCAGGTGTCAAAGTACATGGCGCTAGGGGGATATGCAACGTACCGCTCGGGTGCCCAAGTCGGGCTCAGTTGCAGAAGTGCGTGTGGGGTCGAGCGGATCCGGCCGTCACCGGGGTTGTCGGCGACCCACCGCTTCGCGCTGGAGTCAGGGTCCACGTAGAACCCGTCGGTCATGGTCGTCGGGTCGGCCGCG
>NZ_JBEYTL010000019.1:0-173417 GCF_040643025.1 Streptomyces sp. NPDC047525 | reverse complement strand
GAGCAGGACCTCCACGAGATCTACGAGGGCGAGGTCCGCTACGCCCGCGACGCGTTCGAGGGCCTGCGCCTGATGGACGCCCTCATCGCCGTCAAACGCGGCGTCCCCGGCGCCACCCTGCCCGAACTCAAGCAACGCCGCGTGCCCAAGAAGGACACTCCCGTCCTGGAGGTCACCGAGGACGAGGGGCCCGCCCGCTCGGACGTCTCGGTCGACAATCCCGTCCCCACCCCGCCGTTCTGGGGCACCCGCGTGGTCAAGGGCATCCAGCTCAAGGAGTACGCCTCCTGGCTGGACGAGGGCGCCCTGTTCAAGGGCCAGTGGGGCCTCAAGGAGGCCCGCAAGGGTGACGGACCCTCGTACGAGGAGCTCGTCGAGACCGAGGGCCGGCCCCGGCTCCGCGGCTGGCTGGACGAGCTGCACACCAAGAACATGCTGGAGGCGGCCGTCGTGCACGGCTACTTCCCCTGTGTCTCCAAGGGCGACGACCTGATCATCCTGGACGACCAGGGCAACGAGCGCACCCGCTTCTCCTTCCCGCGCCAGCGCCGTGGACGCCGCCTGTGCCTGGCCGACTTCTTCCGCCCGGAGGAGTCCGGCGAGACCGACGTGGTCGGCCTGCAGGTCGTCACCGTCGGCTCGAAGATCGGCGAGGCCACCGCCGAGCTGTTCGCCGCCGACTCCTACCGCGACTACCTCGAACTGCACGGCCTGTCCGTGCAGTTGGCCGAGGCACTCGCCGAGTACTGGCACGCGCGCGTGCGCGCCGAGCTCGGCTTCGGCGGCGAGGACCCCGCCGCCGTCGAGGACATGTTCGACCTCAAGTACCGCGGCGCGCGCTTCTCGCTCGGCTACGGCGCCTGCCCGAACCTGGAGGACCGCGCCAAGATCGCCGAGCTCCTGGAGCCGGAGCGGATCGGTGTGGAGCTGTCCGAGGAGTTCCAGCTCCACCCGGAGCAGTCCACGGACGCGATCGTCATCCACCACCCCGAGGCGAAATACTTCAACGCGCGTTAAGCGGTCAAGTCGTACACTTGTCGGTCCAGTGCAGGCCGGTTGCTCACCCGTCACAAGGGAGCAACCGGCCTTCTCGTCCCTCATGGAGGTGTGCCCGGATGACCAGTACGGTTCCCGCGCTCGGTACCCGAACGGCCGAAGGCTCCGCTCTGCAGGCGGTGCTCCTCGACATGGACGGAACACTCGTGGACACCGAGGGGTTCTGGTGGGACGCCGAGGTCGAGGTCTTCGCCGCACTCGGACATACGCTCGACGAGGCCTGGCGTGACGTGGTCGTCGGCGGTCCCATGACGCGCAGCGCCGGATTCCTCATCGCGTCCACCGGGGCCGACATCACGGTCCCCGAGCTGACCGTGCTGCTCAACGACGGCTTCGAGAACCGCATCGGCCGCGCCCTGCCGCTGATGCCGGGCGCCGCCAGGCTCCTTGCCGAACTGGCCGCGCACGAGGTGCCGATGGCGCTGGTCTCCGCGTCGCACCGGCGCATCATCGACCGCGTGCTCGACTCGATCGGGGCCCACCACTTCACGCTCACCATCGCGGGCGACGAGGTGACCCGGACCAAGCCGCACCCGGACCCGTACCTCCTCGCGGCGGCCGGGGTTGGCGCGGAACCGGCCAGATGTGCCGTCATCGAGGACACCGCGACCGGCGTCGCAGCGGCCGAGGCGGCGGGCTGCCGCGTGGTGGCCGTACCCTCCGTGGCGCCCATCGCCCCGGCGTCCGGCAGGACCGTCGTCCCGTCCCTCGAACACGTCAACCTGCCATTCCTGCAAGGTCTGATGGCTGGAAAGCGCTGAACAGTTGAAGATGTGACCTTTCCCACTCCAAAGGGGGTCGACAGCTGGTCACGGCTGTGCCGGGCCTCCGATATGGGCGAGTTGTGGAGTGTCGTTGTGTCCCGATTGAGGGGAACCTGACGAAACCTTCCCGTGTCGGGTTATCGGTGCGTCCGCGCCCGGTTTCGCTGCGTGATTGAGGGTCAACTCCGGTCCCTTCCGGCCCAACTGGTGGTGCGGACTAATGTCGTCGCGAGAACATCGCCACGCCCCCACGGACCGACTGACCCCACCCCTCGTTGCCGGTCCCGACGGGACCAACAGCTCTGGAGAACGTCGAGCATGAACCGTAAGACTTTGGTGCTGCCGGCCGTCGTAGGTCTGCTCGCCCCCGCGCTCGCGGCGTGCGGCGGGGCGGGCGACGGCGGGGGAGACGACGCGATCGCCGTCGGCACCACGGACCGGTTCGCCACCTCGCCCGAGGTCCCGGCTCCCTTCGACCCGGCGTACGCCTATGACGCGGGCTCCTGGAACATCCTGCGCCAGACGGTCCAGACGCTGATGGCCATGCCGCGCGGCGACGGCGAGCCCGAGCCCGAGGCCGCCGAGAAGTGCGGGTTCACCGACACCGGCAACGAGCGCTACGAGTGCACGCTGCGCAAGGGCCTGAAGTTCGCCGACGGCAAGGCGCTGACCGCCACCGATGTGAAGTTCTCCATCGAGCGGGTGCGCGACATCAAGGTCAAGGACCCCAGCGGCTCCGACGGCCTGGTGGCCAACGTCGACGCGATCGAGACCCAGGGCGCCCGGGGCATCGTCTTCCACCTCAAGAGCCCCGACGCGACGTTCCCGTACAAGCTGGCCACGCCGACCGCGGGCATCATCAGCTCGGAGCACTACGCGAAGAACAAGCTCCGCGACGGCTTCGACGTGGACGGCTCCGGCCCCTACACCGCCGAGCAAGAGGTCAAGGGCAACCAGCTCGTCAAGACGTTGTTCTCCAAGAACCCCAACTACAAGGGCGCGTTGAAGCCCAAGAGCGACAAGATCGAGCTGCGCAACTACGACTCCACCGACGCCATGGGCAGCGCCCTCAAGAGCGGCGACATCGACATGATGACGCGCACCATGTCGCCCGAGCAGATCAAGCAGCTCGACGAGGACCCGGGCAAGAACATCGAGTTCGTCGAGACGCCCGGCCTCGAGATCCGCTACCTCGGCTTCAACACGGACGCCACCACCGTCAAGTCCAAGGCCGTCCGCCAGGCCATGGCGCAGGTCGTCGACCGCGGCGCCCTCGCGACCGGCGTGTACGGCGACGCGGCCGAGCCGCTCTACTCCCTGGTGCCGACCACGGTCACGGGCCACACGAACTCGTTCTTCAACAAGTACGGCGACCCGAGCCCGGCCAAGGCCCGCAACCTGCTCCAGAAGGCCGACATCACCACGCCGGTCAAGCTCACCCTGCACTACACGACCGACCACTACGGCCCCGGCACGAAGAAGGAGTTCGAGCTGCTGAAGAAGCAGCTCAACGCCAGCGGCCTGTTCGACGTGTCGATCAAGGGCGAGGCCTGGAGCACCTTCCGCTCCGCCGAGCAGAAGGGCGCGTACGACGTCTACGGGATGGGGTGGTTCCCCGACTTCCCCGACGCCGACAACTTCCTCGCGCCGTTCCTCGACGAGGACAACTTCCTCGGCTCGCCGTACGTGAACCGGACCATCAACGAGGAGCTGATACCGCACTCGCGCCGCGAGGCGGACCGGCTCACCGCGTCCAAGAGCATCCAGAAGATCCAGGACATCGTCGCCGAGGACGTGCCGGTGCTTCCCCTCTGGCAGGGCAGGCAGTACATCGCCGCCCGCGACGACATCACGGGCGTCGAGTGGGCCCTCAACTCCTCCTCGAACCTGCAGCTGTGGGAGCTCGGCCGCGGTGTGAGCGGCTGACCTCCGCGCACACCGGCACAGACCGCCGGGCTTCGCTCCACCGATGGACATCAACGACAAGGCACGTACGTGAAATTGCGTAA
The DNA here is from genome assembly GCF_040643025.1 of Streptomyces sp. NPDC047525. NCBI lineage: Bacteria > Bacillati > Actinomycetota > Actinomycetes > Kitasatosporales > Streptomycetaceae > Streptomyces > Streptomyces sp. NPDC047525. Next base: position 169,588 of record NZ_JBEYTL010000019.1, on the reverse strand, counting down.
CCAGTGGCTGGCCCTTCCCCTCACGGGAGGACTGGCCGCCGCCCTGCTGACCGGCTGCGGCACGGAATCGGGCGGAGCGGGGGAGGACGGCGACTCGGTGGTGATGGGGATGTCGGACGACGTCCTGGCCACCGACCCGGCGTCCGGCTACGACCCCGGGTCGTGGCTCCTGTTCAACAACGTCTTCCAGTCCCTGATGAGCTTCCCGAACGGGGGCACGGAGCCGGAGCCGGAGGCCGCCAAGGAGTGCGGCTTCACGGACACGAAGACCAAGGTCTTCGAGTGCACGCTGCGGGACGGCCTGAAGTTCAGCAACGGCAACGCGCTGACCTCGAAGGACGTCAAGTTCTCCTTCGACCGCATGATGAAGATCAATGACGACGCCGGGCCGGCGATCATGTTCCCGATGCTCGACCGCGTCGAGACGCCGAACGCCAAGAAGGTCGTCTTCAAGCTCAAGTACGCCGACGCAACCTTCCCCAGCAAGATCGCGTCCGGCGCCGGTTCCATCGTCGACCATGCGTCGTACGACATGAACAGCCTGCGCGGCGGCGACGAGGCCACGGGCTCGGGACCGTACAAGCTCGACTCCTTCGACAAGGAGCAGGCGGTGTTCTCGGTCAACCCCGACTACAAGGGCACCGCCAAGGTGAAGAACAAGGGTGTCACCCTCAAGTTCTTCCACGACGACCAGAAGGGCCTGAAGAAGGCGCTCCTGGACGACAAGATCGACATCGCGTACCGAGGCCTCGCCGCCAACGACATCGCGGACATCGAGCAGGACACCTCCGACAAGAGCCAGAACATCGACGTCGTCGAGGGCACCAGCGCCGAGGTGCAGCACCTGGTCTTCAACATGAAGGACCCGGTCGCGGGCAAGCTGGGCGTCCGCAAGGCCATGGCCTACCTCCTGGACCGTGACGCCCTGGTCAAGGACGTCTACCGGGACACGGCCACGCCGCTGTACTCGATCGTCCCGGCCGGGATCGGCGGTCACAACACCGCCTTCTTCGACACCTACGGCGCCCGCCCGCAGCGCTCCAAGGCCGCGGCGGCCCTGAGCGAGGAGGGCATCAGCGGCAAGGTCAAGCTCACGCTCTGGTCCACGCCCTCGCGCTACGGCCCCGCGACCGACCAGGAGCTGAGGGCGATAGCCAAGCAGCTCAACGCGAGCGGTCTCTTCGACGCCGACGTGAAGTCGATCGAATTCAGCCAGTACGAGCGGGACATCAAGTCCGGCAAGTACGGCGTCTACGTCAAGGGCTGGGTGCCGGACTACCCGGACCCGGACAACTTCACGCAGCCGTTCTTCGGCAAGGGCAACGTCCTCCAGAACGGCTACCAGAACAGCGACGTCACCGGGAAGATCATCCCGGGCACCGCGGGCGAGACCGACCGCACCCGGACCGACGAGGACTACTCGAAGCTCCAGGACATCGTCGCCGACGAGCTGCCGATCCTGCCGGTCTGGCAGGCCAAGCAGTACGCCGTCATCTCCGACGACGTGTACGGCGTCGAGTCGTGCCTCGACGCGTCGACCGTGTTCCGCTTCTGGGAGCTCAGCAAGGCCTGATCACGGACATGAAAAAGGTGGCCGCCCCTCGGAGGGGCGGCCACCTTTCTCGTTGCTCTGCTGCCACAGCTGTCTTTACTGCGCGCCGGGTCGCACCAGGCCGCTCTCGTACGCGTACACAGCGGCCTGCACGCGGTCGCGCAGGCCCAGCTTCGTGAGCACATGGCCCACATGCGTCTTGACGGTCGTCTCGCTCACGAACAGGTCTGCCGCGATCTCCGCGTTCGACAGGCCGCGCGCCACCAGCTTGAGGACCTCGACCTCCCGCTCGGTGAGCGTGTGCAGGGTGTCGGGCACCGGCTCGTCGCCCGACGGGAGATGACCCGCGTACTTGTCGAGGAGCCTGCGCGTGATGCTCGGCGCGAGCATCGCCTCGCCCGATGCGACCACGCGGATCGCCTGCACCAGCTCGTTCGCCGGGGCGTCCTTGAGCAGGAAGCCACTGGCACCCGCGCGCAGCGCCTCCACCACGTACTCGTCGAGGTCGAAGGTGGTCAGGACCAGGACCTTCGCCGGTCCGTCCCGGCCGGGCCCGGTGATCTGTCGGGTCGCCTCGACGCCGTCCATCCTCGGCATACGGATGTCCATCAGGACCACATCGGGCTGCAGCGCCCGCACCTGGTCGAGAGCCTGCAGGCCGTCTCCGGCCTCGCCGACGACCGCGACATCCTGCTCGGCCTCCAGGATCATCCGGAACCCGGTGCGCAGCAGTGGTTGGTCGTCGACCAGTAGGACACGGATCGCCACGTAACTCTCCTTCGCTAGCCCGGGGCCATTCTGCCCTGCGTGCCCTCTTCGGACTCGGGCACCCTCACCGCAAGGGGGTACGGCGGGGGAGTCCCGCCGAATTCCGGACATACGGCCTGGTGGTCGCACCAGCCGCACAGCTTCGTCGGCCTGGGCCGCCACTCACCCGTCTCGGTGGCGAGCGTGATCGCCTCCCACAGCGCGTGCAGCTTCCGCTCGACCTGCTCCAGGTCCTCGGTCCTCGGGTCGTACGTGATGACGTCGCCGCTGCCCAGATAGACGAGCTGGAGGCGGCGCGGGACCACGCCCTTCAGGCGCCACACCACCAGGGCGTAGAACTTCATCTGGAAGAGCGCGCCCTCGGAGTACTCGGGGCGGGGGGCCTTGCCCGTCTTGTAGTCGACGATCCGCACCTCGCCGGTGGGCGCCACGTCCACGCGGTCGATGATGCCGCGCAGCTTCAGGCCCGATTCCAGCTCCGCCTGCACGAACAGCTCGCGCTCGGCGGGCTCCAGGCGTGTGGGGTCCTCCAGGGTGAACCAGCGCTCGACGAGCCTCTCCGCGTCCGCGAGCCAGCGCGCCAGCCGCTCGCCCTGCTCGTCGTCGGCGAACAGCTCCGTCAGCTCGGGCTTGGCCTCACGCAGACGGTCCCACTGGCCCGGGATCAGTGCCTTGGCGCGCGGCGCGGTCCGCTCGCCCGCGGGTGCGTCGAAGAGCCGCTCAAGGACGGCGTGCACCAGCGTGCCGCGGGTCGCGGCCTCGCTCGGCTTCTCCGGCAGCTTGTCGATCACCCGGAAGCGGTAGAGCAACGGGCACTGCATGAAGTCACTGGCGCGCGACGGCGACAGGGACGCCGGACGCACGGCCGTCACGGCACCCTCGGTCCTTGTTTCCATGAGGACAGACCCTACGACCCGCCACTGACAACGGCCGCATACCATCGACGACAGACCCTCTCGCCCTGCATGATCGTGCGTGTACCGCGCCGGACAGGGGCGAGGGACGCATCGAACGAGGGGACATCGTGGACGAGAGCGGCGGGAGCGGCAGGCCGCGGTCCGACGGGACGGACGGTCGGCGGCCGGACCACGCGGACGACCACTCGGAGTCGCCACGTCCGGTGGACACGGCCGACTCCGCGAGGCCCGCGCACGGCGGCTCCGAGAGCGCCGAGGGCCCCGACAGCGCTGCCCGGCCCCAGGCGCCCGAACCAGCGCCCCGGCAGGCGCCCGACGAGACACCACGTCCCGCGGACGAACCCCAGGCGCCGGCTGACCGCCTCACGAAGACCCCGCAGGACACGCCGGCCCCGCAGGACACGCCGGCCCCGCACGACACGCCCGGGAAGACACCGGCCAAGGACACCCATCCCGAGTACGCGCACGCCAGCCACGGCCCCGCCCCGAAGGCGACCCCGCCCAAGGGACAGAAGGGACCCGGGGGAGGGCTGCTCATGGGGCGGCCGTTCGGCGTGCCCGTCTACGTGGCGCCGAGCTGGTTCCTCGTCGCCGCCCTCATCACCTGGGTCTTCGGCGGTCAGCTCGACCGCGTCCTGCCCGAACTCGGCGCCGCCCGCTACCTCGTCTCCCTCTTCTTCGCCGTCGCCTTCTACGCCTCCGTGCTCGTCCACGAGCTGGCCCACACCGTCGCCGCCCTGCGCTTCAAGCTGCCGGTGCGCCGCATCCAGCTGCAGTTCTTCGGCGGGGTCTCGGAGATCGAGAAGGAGTCGGAGACCCCCGGACGCGAGTTCATCCTCGCCTTCGTGGGCCCCCTGCTCTCCCTCGTCCTCGCGGGCGTCTTCTACGCGGGCATGCAGGCCGTCGAGCCCGGCACCGTGCCCGGCGTCCTGCTCGCGGGACTGATGATCTCGAACCTCATCGTCGCCGCCTTCAACCTCCTGCCCGGCCTGCCCCTGGACGGCGGCCGCATGCTCCGTGCCGTCGTCTGGAAGATCACCGGCAAGCCCATGAGCGGCACGATCGCCGCCGCCTGGGTCGGCCGCGCCCTCGCCATCTCGGTCCTGGTCGGCCTGCCGATCCTCAACCAGTCGGGCGCGCTCGGCGGCGAGACCCAGGACATCGGCGGCATGGACACCGTCACGGACGCCCTGCTCGCCGCGATCCTCGCCGCGATCATCTGGACCGGCGCGGGAAACAGCCTGCGCATGGCCCGCCTCCGGCAGCACCTGCCCGAGCTGCGCGCCCGTGCCCTGACCCGCCGCGCCGTTCCCGTCGAGACGAACACCCCGCTCTCCGAGGCGCTGCGCCGCGCCAACGACGCGGGGGCCCGCGCCCTGGTCGTGGTCGACGCCGACGGCGACCCGATGTCGGTCGTCCGCGAGGCGGCCATCGTCGGGGTGCCGGAGCACCGCCGCCCCTGGGTCACCGTCAGCGGCCTCGCCCAGGACATCACCGAAGGCATGCGGATCTCCGCCGAGCTCGCGGGCGAGGAGCTGCTCGACACGCTCCGGGCGACGCCCGCCACGGAGTACCTCGTGGTCGAGGCCTCCGGCGAGATCTACGGAGTGCTGTCCGCCACCGATGTGGAGCGCGCCTTCGTCAAGGCGATGGCCCGCCCCAGCTGACGCGGCCACCCTGGTCCTTGGCCCCCGAACGGGCCGGTAGGCTGTTCACATGTCCGAACCGACCGGTGCCGCCCGCCGACGCGGGCCCTTCAAGGTCGGGGACCAGGTTCAGCTGACCGACCCCAAGGGCCGCCACTACACGTTCACGCTCGAGGCCGGGAAGAACTTCCACACCCACAAGGGTTCCTTCCCCCACGACGAGCTGATCGGTGCTCCCGAGGGCAGCGTTGTCCGCACCACGGGAAACGTCGCCTACCTCGCGCTGCGCCCCCTGCTCCCCGACTACGTCCTGTCCATGCCCCGCGGCGCCGCCGTGGTCTACCCCAAGGACGCGGGGCAGATCCTGGCCTTCGCGGACATCTTCCCCGGCGCCCGCGTCGTCGAGGCGGGTGTGGGATCGGGCTCGCTCAGCAGCTTCCTCCTGCGCGCCATCGGCGACGAGGGAATGCTGCACTCGTACGAGCGCCGCGAGGACTTCGCCGAGATCGCCCAGCAGAACGTGGAGCGCTACTTCGGCGCCCCGCACCCCGCCTGGCAGCTCACCGTCGGCGACCTCCAGGACAACCTGAGCGACACCGACGTCGACCGCGTCATCCTCGACATGCTCGCCCCCTGGGAGTGCCTGGACGTCGTCTCCAAGGCGCTCGTCCCCGGCGGCATCCTGTGCTGCTACGTCGCGACCACCACCCAGCTCGCGCGGACCGTCGAGTCCATCCGCGAGATCGGCGGCTTCAACGAGCCGACCGCCTGGGAATCGATGATCCGCAACTGGCACGTCGAGGGCCTCGCCGTCCGCCCCGACCACCGCATGATCGGCCACACCGGCTTCCTGCTCACCGCCCGCCGCCTCGCGGACGGCGTCGAGCCGCCCATGCGCCGCCGCCGCCCCTCCAAGGGCGCCTACGGCGACGACTACACCGGCCCGAACGCCGACGGCGGCACGCCCCGCGCGGAGCGCTGAGGCACCACCGCTGAACGCACAGGCGCCGCCGCCGAGTTCCCCCTGTGACCGGGGAACTCGGCGGCGGCGCCTTTCCGTTCATGCCCTTCCTGGACCCCGCTGTTCCGCCGCACTGTGAGGTATGGCACGATGCTGGCCACCTCCCCCACCGGCACAGCCCTCACAGGAGACACTCCTAGTGCAGCACCCCGCCGTCCCGGAACTGGCACACAACACCACCCGCCCCATCCACTGGCTGGCCACCGCGGCCGCGCTCGCCGCCGTCATCGCGGGCTCCTCCTTCCTGCAGCCGGACCCCGCGAACGCCGCTCAGCCGAGCTCCAAGCCGTCGGGCAAGACCGCGGCCGCCCCCGCACCGGCCCCGGATCCGGCCACCGTCACGTACCCCATCACCTGCGGCAAGGTGAAGCCCGTGGTCAAGAAGAAGGCCTCCGGGGACCTCGACGGGGACGGCAGACCCGAGACCGTCGCCGTCGTGCACTGCGCCGCCGGATCGGGCACACCGCCCGACGGCGTGTACGTCGTCACGCGGGCCACGGAGGGCAAGCCCCGCGTCGTGGCCACCCTCGTCGACCCGAAGGACCGCCAGAACGTCAGTGACTTCGCCGTACGTGACGGCGTGATCACCGCCACGCTCCTGGGGTACTCGTCACCGAACGTGCCCAGCTGCTGCCCGGACCTCCAGGACGCGGCCAAGTGGCAGTGGAAGGACGGCACGTTCGCCCGGTCCACACCGGCCGGTGCGCACAGCGTGTGACCACGAGGACACGAAGAAGGGCCTGTGCCCGCCGCTCAGCGGCGGGCACAGGCCCTTCTTCGTCGTCGAGTTCGCGACCTCAGGCCGCGTCGGGGCCGTAGACCTCCACGCTGTCCGAAACACGGCGCACGTGGATGCAGTCCCCCGGGCACTCCTTCGCCGAGTCCACGACGTCACGCAGAAGCGGCAGCGGTACGGGCGTTGTGGCGCCCGGCGCCTGCAGGAGCTCGTCGTCACCGCTCTTCACATAGGCCAGACCGTCGATGTCCAGCTCGAAGACCTCGGGCGCGTACTGCGCGCAGATCCCGTCGCCGGTACAGAGGTCCTGGTCGATCCAGACCTCCAGGAGATCGCGGCCCTCAGGGCCGGTCCCAGCTTCGTCCTGCACGGTCATTTCTCCTGCCGATCGCTGCGTCGAGCGAACCGACTCAAGGACAAGTCGGGCCAGCCCTGACGGGTGTTGAACACTTCGACGATACAACCGCCCGCTTTCCGATGTTGTTGGGTGGGTATTCACCTGGCGTGAGGGAGAGCGCAAGGGTGAAGATCGGACACACCTCGACCGTCTTTGTGATCTAGGGGTTTCAATCGACACCCACCCAGGTAGGGTCTGGAAGCGTCCAGCTCCCCTTGGAGGAGGTGAGGACCGTGGCAGCACACGACGACGACATCAACCGCGGCATCCGGCCGGGGCGAGGGTCTGATGACCCCGCCGGTCAGGTTGCCTATCTCGAGCAGGAAATCGCCGTCCTGCGACGCAAGCTCGCCGACTCTCCGCGGCATACGAGAATTCTCGAAGAGCGGATCGTCGAGCTGCAGACCAACTTGGCCGGCGTGTCCGCACAGAACGAGCGGCTCGCCAACACGCTCCGTGAGGCCCGCGACCAGATCGTGGCCCTCAAGGAGGAAGTCGACCGGCTCGCGCAGCCGCCGGCCGGCTTCGGAGTCTTCCTCTTGGCGAACGAGGACGGCACGGCGGACATCTTCACCGGGGGCCGCAAGCTCCGGGTGAACGTCAGCCCCAGCGTGGAGCTCGAAGAGCTCAGGCGCGGCCAGGAAGTCATGCTCAACGAAGCGCTCAACGTGGTCGAGGCCATGGAGTACGAGAGCGTGGGGGACATCGTCACCCTCAAGGAGATCCTCGAGGACGGCGAGCGCGCCCTGGTGGTCGGGCACACCGACGAGGAGCGAGTGGTCAGGCTCGCCGAACCACTCCTCGACGTCACCATCCGGCCCGGCGACGCACTCCTGCTCGAACCCCGCTCCGGCTACGTCTACGAAGTGGTTCCCAAGAGCGAGGTCGAAGAGCTCGTCCTCGAAGAGGTACCGGACATCGGCTACGAGCAGATCGGCGGCCTGGGCAACCAGATCGAGCTGATCCGCGACGCGGTCGAACTGCCCTACCTCTACCCGGACCTCTTCAGGGAGCACGAACTGCGGCCGCCCAAGGGCGTCCTGCTGTACGGGCCCCCCGGCTGCGGCAAGACGCTGATCGCGAAGGCCGTCGCCAACTCCCTTGCCAAGAAGGTCGCCGAGGTGACCGGAGCGGCCGCGGGGAAGAGCTTCTTCCTCAACATCAAGGGCCCCGAGCTCCTCAACAAGTACGTCGGCGAGACCGAGCGTCACATCCGCCTGGTCTTCCAGCGTGCGAGGGAGAAGGCGAGCGAGGGCACCCCCGTCATCGTCTTCTTCGACGAGATGGAATCCCTCTTCCGCACCCGCGGATCCGGAGTCAGCTCGGACGTGGAGAACACCATCGTCCCCCAGCTGCTCGCCGAGATCGACGGCGTGGAAGGTCTGGAGAACGTCATCGTCATCGGTGCCTCCAACCGTGAGGACATGATCGACCCCGCGATCCTGCGGCCCGGACGACTCGACGTGAAGATCAAGATCGAGCGCCCCGACGCCCAGGCGGCGAAGGACATCTTCGCCAAGTACCTCACCGAGCGGCTCCCGCTGCACGCGGACGACCTCGCCGAGCACAGCGCCGACCGGCGGACCACTGTGGACGGCATGATCCAGTCCGTCGTGGAGCAGATGTACGCGGAGTCCGAGGAGAACCGCTTCCTCGAGGTGACGTACGCCAACGGCGACAAGGAAGTCCTGTACTTCAAGGACTTCAACTCCGGCGCCATGATCGAGAACATCGTGGGACGCGCCAAGAAGATGGCCATCAAGGCCTTCCTCGACGCCGACCAGAAGGGCATCAGGGTCTCTCACCTCCTGCAGGCTTGCATCGACGAGTTCAAGGAGAACGAGGACCTGCCCAACACCACCAACCCGGACGACTGGGCCCGCATCTCCGGCAAGAAGGGCGAACGGATCGTGTACATCCGTACGCTCGTCACCGGAAAGCAGGGCGCGGACACCGGACGCTCCATCGACACGGTGGCGAACACCGGTCAGTACCTGTAGAAGACAGGGCGGCTGCGGGTGTCCTTCGTGGGTACCCGCAGCTGTCTGTTTTTCAATGAACGCAATGATCTCCCCACCAGCGCAAAGGCGCTCTAGGCTCTTCGGTACCGCCGAGCGCGCAGTGCGGGGACGGGCACCGCACACGCACCGGAACACCAGCGGTACTTGAGCGCCGCACCCGAATGGGAGCGCCGCCGGGCAAGGAGGGCCGCATGACCGTACGGCGAGTAATGGGCATCGAGACGGAGTACGGCATCTCCGTCCCCGGCCACCCGAACGCCAATGCCATGCTCACCTCGTCCCAGATCGTCAACGCCTACGCCGCGGCGATGCACCGGGCGCGACGCGCCCGCTGGGACTTCGAGGAGGAGAACCCGCTGCGGGACGCACGGGGCTTCGACCTCGCCCGTGAGACCGCCGATTCCAGTCAGCTCACCGACGAGGACATCGGCCTCGCCAACGTGATCCTCACCAATGGGGCACGCCTCTACGTCGACCACGCGCACCCCGAGTACAGCTCACCCGAGGTCACCAACCCCTGGGACGCCGTCCTGTGGGACAAGGCGGGCGAGCGCATCATGGCGGAGGCGGCCGAGCGCGCCGCGCAGCTGCCCGGCGCCCAGCCGATCCACCTCTACAAGAACAACACCGACAACAAGGGCGCCTCGTACGGCACGCACGAGAACTACCTGATGAAGCGGGAGACCCCCTTCTCGGACATCGTGCGCCACCTGACACCGTTCTTCGTGTCCCGCCAGGTCATCACCGGCGCCGGCCGCGTCGGCATCGGCCAGGACGGCCACGAGCACGGCTTCCAGCTCAGCCAGCGCGCCGACTACTTCGAGGTCGAGGTGGGCCTGGAGACGACACTCAAGCGGCCCATCATCAACACCCGGGACGAACCGCACTCCGACGCCGAGAAGTACCGCCGCCTGCACGTCATCATCGGCGACGCGAATCTCTCCGAGATCTCGACGTATCTGAAGCTGGGCACCACGTCCCTGGTCCTCGCCATGATCGAGGACGGCTTCATCGCGGTGGATCTCGCCGTCGACCAGCCCGTGCGCACCCTCCACCAGGTCTCCCACGACCCGACGCTCAAGCGCCTGATCACGCTCCGCAGCGGCCGGACACTCACCGCTGTCCAGCTCCAGATGGAGTACTTCGAGCTGGCCCGCAAATACGTGGAGGAGCGGTACGGCTCCGAGGCCGACGAACAGACCAAGGACGTCCTCACCCGCTGGGAAGACGTCCTGGGCCGTCTGGAGAGCGATCCGATGAGCCTCTCGGGCGAGCTGGACTGGGTCGCCAAGCGGGAGCTCATGGAGGGCTACCGCCGCCGTGACAGCCTCGACTGGGACGCGGCCCGGCTGCACCTGGTCGACCTCCAGTACGCGGACGTACGGCCCGACAAGGGCCTCTACAACCGTCTGGTGGCACGCGGCAAGATGAAGCGCCTCCTGGAGGAGCCACAGGTCGAGCGCGCCCAGACGAAGCCTCCGGAGGACACGCGCGCGTACTTCCGCGGCCGGTGCCTGGAGCAGTACGCGGACGACGTGGCCGCTGCCTCGTGGGATTCGGTCATCTTCGACCTTCCGGGCCGCGACTCACTCCAGCGCGTGCCCACACTGGAGCCACTGCGCGGGACGCGGAACCACGTGAAGGAGCTCCTGGACCGCTGCCGTACGGCGGAGGATCTGGTACGGGTGCTCTCCGGAGGCTGAAAGACCCGGCGTATGGGAATCATCGAGGTGGTCCCCGGACGTTGCAGTAACTACGGGGCCGATGTCAGACCTGGCTTATAGGGTCTGATCAAGTGCATCGCACCTAACGAGCGGGGTGAGGTAGATGGCGACCAAGGACACCGGCGGCGGACAGCAGAAGGCGACGCGTTCCACCGAGGAGGTCGAGGAGCAGACAGAGGAAGCGCAGGGCTCCGAGGACCTCAAGGAGCGCCAGGAAAAGCTCAGCGACGACGTGGACTCCGTCCTGGACGAGATCGACGACGTCCTCGAGGAGAATGCCGAGGACTTCGTGCGGTCCTTCGTGCAAAAGGGCGGGCAATAACGGGCGCGGCGGCCGAGGGCGCGTGGGGTGCCGGGAGTGCGTGGCGGAGTACGGAGCCGCGCATGACCGGCGGCGTCGATGAGAGTCGATGTGATCTGCCTCAACGCCCCAGCCGTACATGTGGATCACTGCCATGAGGCGGGTAGGGTCCCTGACGTACTGTGCTTCAACTGCAATTCGGCCATCGGCAAGTTGGGATTCGACCCCGGCACCGTCCGCCGTGCGGCCGCATACCTGGAAGGAAACGCGTGGAAGCCAACACTCGTAGCACCGGGCGTCTACCAGCTGCCTTCCTGACGCCTGGTTCTTCGTCCTTCATGGACTTTCTGTCCGAGCACCAGCCCGCGATCCTGCCGGGCAACCGGCAGTTGCCGCCCACGCAGGGTGTGATCGAGGCGCCGCACGGCACGACGATCGTGGCGACGACGTTCCCCGGTGGCGTCGTGCTCGCCGGTGACCGGCGGGCGACCATGGGCAATGTCATCGCGCAGCGCGACATCGAGAAGGTCTTCCCGGCGGACGAGTATTCGGCCGTCGGCATCGCGGGCACCGCCGGTCTCGCCGTGGAGATGGTCAAGCTCTTCCAGCTGGAGCTCGAGCACTTCGAGAAGGTCGAGGGTGCCACGCTCTCCCTGGAGGGCAAGGCAAACCGTCTCTCCACGATGATCCGGTCGAATCTGGGAATGGCCATGCAGGGCCTGGCCGTTGTCCCGCTCTTCGCGGGGTACGACGTGGACCGCGAGAAGGGGCGCATCTTCAGTTACGACGTCACGGGCGGTCGTTCCGAGGAGCACGGCTTCGCGGCCACCGGCTCCGGTTCGGTCTTCGCGCGCGGTGCGATGAAGAAGCTCTACCGCAACGACCTGACGGAGCAGGAAGCGACGACGCTCGTCGTGCAGGCGTTGTACGACGCCGCGGACGACGACTCGGCCACGGGTGGTCCGGATGTCGCCCGTCGGATCTATCCGATCGTCACCGTGATCTCCGACGAGGGTTTCCGGAGGCTGGGAGATGAGGAGTCTTCCGAGATCGCCCGCTCGATCCTTGAGCGGCGCCTGGAGCAGCCCGACGGCCCGCGGGCCTCGCTGCTCTGATCGATCCGTATTCGCCACTGACTGAGTCACTGACAGAAAGGGACGGATAGCCGGTGTCGACGCCGTTCTATGTCTCACCCCAGCAGGCCATGGCCGACCGGGCGGAATACGCCCGCAAGGGCATCGCCCGTGGTCGCAGCCTTGTTGTGCTGCAGTTCGCCGATGGCATCGTGTTCGTCGGCGAGAACCCGTCCCGTGCGCTGCACAAGTTCAGCGAGATCTATGACCGGATCGGCTTCGCGGCCGCCGGCAAGTACAACGAGTACGAGAACCTGCGGATCGGTGGCGTGCGGTACGCCGATCTCCGTGGGTACACGTACGACCGTGACGATGTGACGGCCCGTGGGCTCGCGAACGTCTATGCCCAGACGCTGGGCACGATCTTCTCGAGTCAGGCGGAGAAGCCCTACGAGGTGGAGCTGGTCGTCGCCGAGGTGGGCGCCACGGCCGACGCCGATCAGATCTACCGGCTGCCGCATGACGGTTCGATCGTGGACGAGCACGGCTCGGTCGCGGTCGGCGGCAATGCCGAGCAGATCAGCACGTATCTCGATCAGCGTCATCGTGACGGGATGACGCTCGCCGAGGCGCTGAAGCTGGCCGTGCAGTCGCTGTCCCGCGACACCAACGGCAGCGAGCGGGAGATCCCCGCGGAGCGGCTCGAGGTGGCGGTCCTCGACCGTACGAGGCCGCAGCAGCGGAAGTTCAAGCGGATCGTCGGGCGTCAGCTCGCGCGGCTGCTCGAAGGCGGTGCGTCGGCGCCCACGGATGCCGAGTCCGACAACGAAGAGGCGGATGCCGACTCCGGTTCTGACTCCGGCTCGGGCTCCGGGTCCACCGAGGAGTAGTCCGGCCCGTCGTGCGCCCCGTGTCCCGGCCTTGCGGCTGGGACACGGGGCGCACGCATGTGGGGAGGGGCTATCGGGCCGCGGGGGCCGTCGAGCCGCGGATCACCAGCTCGACGGGGAGCGTGTCGGGCCGGGGGGTGCGGCCGTCGAGCACCGCGAGCAGGGACGTCATGCCGCGCTCGCCGAACTGCTCCGCGGGCAGCCGCACGGTGGTGAGTTCGGGTTCCACGGCGGTTGCCAGGGTGAGGTCGTCGAAGCCGGTCACCGACAGGTCCTCGGGCACGCGCAGGCCCAGTCTGCGGGCCGCCTTGCAGGCGCCCGCGGCGAGGATGTCGTCGTCGCAGACGAGCGCGGTGGGGCGGGGCCCCGGCGCGTGGAGGGCGGCCTCAGCGGCCGTGCGGGCCTCGTCGACGGTGAGGAGTGCCCGGACGGTGCGTACGGCCGCGTCGGTGCCCCTCAGGGCCGCCGCGAGGGCCTCGGCGCGTACGTCGAAGGTCCAGGAGTCGACGCCCGCCGCCAGGTGCAGGAAGTCGCGGTGGCCCAGGGCCAGCAGGTGCTCGGCCGTCCGGCGCATGCCGTCGCCGATGTCGAGGTTGACGGTGGCCGCGCCGAGGCTGCCCGCCGGGTCGCTGTCGAGCATGACCAGGGGCAGGGCGTCGCCCTGGATGGTGGCGAGGGCGTCGGAGGCGATGGAGGACGCGAGGATGCCGTCGAGCGCGGCGCGGCTGGAGTCGAAGGGGTCGCGGGCGGGGCCGATGCCCTCGGGGGAGGGGTAGAGGACGACTCCGAAGCCGTTCTCGGCGGCGACGCGGGCGGCTCCGGTGTAGACGCGGGCGAAGAACTCGTTCGTGAGGGCGGGGACGACCAGGAGGGCCGTCCTGGTGCGGCCAAGGCGGAGGTTGCGGGCCGCGAGGTTCGGGCGGTAGCCAAGCTCGCGGGCGGTGTCGCGGACGCGTTCCGCGGTGCGCTCGGCGACGCGGCCGCGCCACTTCTCGCCGAACACGAGCGACACGGTGGCCTGGGACACCCCGGCGGCCCGTGCGACGTCGCGGCTCGTGGGGCGTGGCCCTGCGGCCTCCTGTTGTGGCCCGGCCACTTCTGGTACCTCCCAGGTCGGTCCCGCGGGGCGCGATCGGGGTGGACCCGCGGTGAGCGCTCATGGTACGTATGACGCTCGAAGTTATACGTAAAACCTCGGTGTGACGGCACCGGGGGAGGGGCGGGAAGCATGGCTGCCGGATACGCGGAGATCCTCCGGACGAGATACGCCGGGCGGCTGCTCGCGGGCACCCTGGTGGGCCGGCTCCCGAACGCGACCGCCGCGATCGCCATCGTGCTGTTCATCCGCGCCGAGGGCGGCACGTACAGCCTGGCCGGCGCTCTCGCCGCGGTGTACGGCGTGGCCAACGCGGTGGGGCAGCCGCTGCTCGGCCGCCTGGTGGACCTGTACGGACAGCCGCGCGTCCAGCTCCCCTCGGCGGTCCTCTCCGCCCTCGGCATGGCGGGCTTCGCCTTCACCGGGCCCGATTCGCTCGGCCTGGCGTACGTGGCGGTGGGCGCGGCTGGTCTGTTCACGCCGCCCCTGGAGGGCGGCCTGCGAGCGCTGTGGCCGAGCGTCCTGGGCAAGGAGGAGCAGGTGCACACGGCGTACGCCATGGACGCCATCGCCCAGGAAGTCATGTTCACCGTCGGGCCGTTGCTCATCACCGGCTGTGTCGCGCTCTGGTCGGAGCAGGCCGCGCTGCTCGTCGTGAACGTCATCGGCCTGCTGGGCGCCCTCTCCGTGGTGATGTCGAAGCCCTCGCGCGCGTGGCGCTCGGCACCACGTGAGGCGCACTGGCTCGGCGCGCTGCGCTCACCCGGGCTCATCGCGCTGCTCGGCGCGTTCCTGTTCATCGGCATGGCGCTCGGCTCCATCACCGTCGCCGGTGTGTCGTACGCCGACGAGCACGGCGGCGACGCGGTGTACGGCTGGATGATGGCGGCGCTCGGGCTCGGCGCCCTCGTCGGAGGTTCGGTGTACGGGGCGCGGCAGTGGGCCGGCGTGCCGGAGAGGCGGCTGACCGTCCTGGTGGCCCTGCTCGCCCTCTGCTACTGGCCGTTGACGCTGATGCCGGGCGCGGTCGCCATGACGGCGCTCGCGGCCGTCGCGGGCGTGTTCCTCGCGCCGGCGCTCGCATGCGCGTTCATCATCGTCGACCGGCACGCCCCGCGGGGCACCGTCACCGAGGCGTTCTCCTGGCTCGTGACCACGTTCACGGTCGGCGCGTCGCTCGGCACGGCCGCCGCGGGGCCGGTCGTCGAGTGGGGCGGGACCCGGTGGGGCTTCGCCGTTCCGGGGCTCGCCGGCGCCGCCGCGCTGCTTGTTCTGCTGGCCACGGCGCGGGCGCTCGCGCTGCCCGCAGATTCGGCGGTCGTTGCGGGTTCATCGGAAAGTGATCGAAACGGTGCCGTCGAACCCGGTTTCAGGGCAGGGCATCAGGCGTAATGTTCAGTCATGGACCGCCGCATTTTCGGGCTGGAGAATGAGTACGGCGTCACGTGCACGTTTAGGGGACAGCGCCGTCTGTCGCCTGACGAGGTGGCGCGCTACCTCTTCCGCCGTGTTGTCTCATGGGGCCGCAGCAGCAACGTCTTTCTGCGGAACGGCGCCCGCCTCTATCTTGACGTCGGGTCACATCCGGAATACGCGACACCGGAATGTGACAACGTGACCGAGCTGGTCACCCACGACAAAGCGGGCGAGCGCATTCTGGAAGGCCTGCTCGTCGACGCCGAACGCCGCCTGCACGAGGAGGGAATCGCGGGCGACGTCTATCTCTTCAAGAACAACACCGACTCGGCGGGAAACTCCTACGGCTGCCACGAGAACTATCTGGTGGCCCGGCACGGGGAGTTCTCGCGGCTCGCGGACATCCTCATTCCCTTCCTCGTCACGCGACAGCTGCTCTGCGGCGCGGGCAAGGTGCTGCAGACTCCGCGCGGCGCCGTGTACTGCGTCAGTCAGCGTGCCGAGCACATCTGGGAAGGGGTCTCCTCCGCGACCACCCGCTCCCGGCCGATCATCAACACCCGCGACGAACCGCACGCGGACGCCGAGCGCTACCGCAGGCTGCACGTCATCGTCGGCGACTCGAACATGTCCGAGACGACCATGCTCCTGAAGGTCGGTGCCACCGACCTCGTCCTGCGCATGATCGAAGCGGGCACGGTGATGCGGGACCTGACCCTGGAGAACCCGATCCGGGCGATCCGCGAGGTCAGTCACGACATCACGGGCCGTCGCAAGGTGCGCCTGGCCAGCGGCCGCGAGGCCTCCGCCCTCGAAGTCCAGCGCGAGTACTACGAGAAGGCCGTGGACTTCGTGGAGCGCCGCGGCATCCGCACGGGCACGGTCGAGCAGGTCCTCGAGCTGTGGGGCCGCACGCTCGACGCGATCGAGGCCGAGGACCTCGACCGCATCGGCACCGAGATCGACTGGGTCATGAAGTACAAGCTCATCGAGCGGTACCGAGCGAAGAACAACATGACCATGTCGCATCCGCGGGTCGCGCAGATAGACCTCGCGTATCACGACATCCACCGCCGTCGCGGGCTGTACTACCTCCTGGAGAGGAAGGGCCAAGCCGCCCGCATCTGCAACGACTTGAAGATCTTCGAAGGCAAGTCGGTGCCGCCGCAGACCACCCGCGCGCGGCTGCGCGGCGACTTCATCCGCAGGGCCCAGGAGCAGCGCCGCGACTTCACGGTCGACTGGGTGCACCTGAAGCTCAACGACCAGGCACAGCGCACCGTGTTGTGCAAGGACCCCTTCCGTTCGGTGGACGACCGGGTGGAGAAACTGATCGCCGGCATGTAAGCCCTGATACAGGAGATGCGTTGCGGGAACGCAACGCGGGGCGCCGTACGTTCCTCGTACGGCGCCCTTCTCCATGCGTAGAGTTGCGCGCACGCCAACCGACAAGATCGACCGATACGAGGCCCCCACCGTGCGCCGACGCTCACTTCTCCTTGCTGTTCCGGCCGGCCTGCTTACGCTGGCCGGCTGTGGTGACGACAAAAAGGCCGACAAGGCCAAGTCAAGCGACAGCCCGTCCCCTTCCAACTCGACGTCGGCCGCGCCGACGGCGAAGATCGTTGACGGGCCTGTGCCCGAGATCACGAAGGGGACGAAGTTCGGGCAGAAGCCGACCGTCGCCAAGGGGTCGGGCAAGCCGTCGTCGGACCTCGCGGTCAAGACGCTGATCGAGGGCAAGGGCGAGGAGGTCAAGAAGGGCGACTACCTCCAGGCCAACTACCTCGGCCAGATCTGGGCCACGGCGAAGGTCTTCGACAACTCGTACGACCGCGGCAACCCCACGGTCTTCCCGATCGGCGTCGGTCAGGTCATCCCCGGCTGGGACCAGGCCCTGGTCGGCAAGAAGCTCGACAGCCGCGTGGAGCTCGCGATCCCGCCGAAGATGGGTTACGGCACCGAGGGCAACAAGCAGGCGGGCATCAAGGGCACGGACACGCTGGTGTTCGTCGTGGACCTCGTGGGCACCTTCACGAACAAGAGCTCGGCCAAGGGCAAGGAGGTCGCGCAGTCCAACATCGACCTCCCCAAGGTCGGCACGAACACGGACGGCAAGGCCCCCAAGATCGACGTCCCGAAGAAGGACGCCCCGAAGAAGCTCGTCGCGAACTACATCCTCGAGGGCGACGGCGACGAGATCAAGGAGACCGACAGCCTCCTGTGCCAGTACAAGGGCGTGCTGTGGGCCGACGGCAAGGAGTTCGACTCCTCGTACAAGCGCAGCGAGCTCGCCTCGTTCCAGCTGGCGCAGGTCGTCAAGGGCTGGGCGCAGGGCCTGACCGGCAAGAAGGTCGGCAGCCGCGTCCTGGTCGTCGTCCCGCCGGACCTCGGGTACGGCGACCAGCCGCCGCAGGGCAGCACCATCAAGAAGGACTCCACGCTGGTCTTCTCCGTGGACATCCTCGCGAAGATGTGACGCCGGGCAAGATGCAAGACTGTCCGCGCATGACCATCCGTATCAAGCAGGAGCATTTTCGTGAGCATTGACAAGCCCGAGGTCGACTTCCCGGTCGGCGAGCCGCCGGCCGAACTGCAGATCAAGGAAATCTGGGAGGGTGACGGGGCGGTCGCCAAGGCGGGCGACTTCGTCAAGGTCCACTACGTGGGCGTCGCCTTCAGCACCGGCGAGGAGTTCGACGCGAGCTGGAACCGCGGCACCCCGCTGGAGTTCCAGCTCGGCGCCGGCCAGGTCATCTCCGGCTGGGACCAGGGCGTCCAGGGCATGAAGGTCGGTGGCCGGCGCGAGCTGACCATCCCCGCCCACCTCGCGTACGGCGACCGTGGCGCCGGTGGCGGCCGTATCGCGCCCGGTGAGACGCTGATCTTCGTCTGCGACCTCGTGGGCGTCTGAGCGACGACTGGGGCCAGGGTCTGATCAGACCTGCCCGCCGAGGGCCCATGCCTGTCCTGGCATGGGCCCTCGGCTTTTCCCGGGACACCCCGGGGCGGTACGGTCGGCGGTCGGAAGCACTGTTGAGAAAGGGCGTCGATGGCCATTGCCAAGGCCGAGCGGCTGATGAATCTGGCGCTGTGTCTGCTCGGGACCCGGCGACCGCTCAGCAAGCGCGAGCTGCGTGAGTCCATCGAGGCCTATCTGGAGGCGGGGTCCGACGACTCCTTCAACCGGATGTTCGAGCGCGACAAGGACGATCTGCGCGAACTCGGCCTGGTCATCGAAACGGTGGAGAACCTCGACGGCGAGGTCGGCTATCTCGCGCGCCGCGACAGCAACCGCCTCCCGCCCATCACCATCGACGCCGAGGAAGCCGCCGCGCTCGGCCTGGCCGCCAAGGTCTGGCAGCAGGCCCGCCTCGCCGGAGCCGCCAGCGGCGCCCTGCAGAAGCTGCGCGCCGCGGGACTTCCGGAGGACGCCGAGCCGCAGGGCGCGCACAGCGCCCTGGAGCCGCGCATCCCCGTGCACGAGGCGTCCTTCGAGCCGCTGATGCTCGCCTGCCGCGACCGCCGCCCCGTCATCTTCGACTACCGCAAGGCCACCGCGGCACGCCCCGAGCAGCGCCACGTCGAGCCATGGGCCCTGGAGTGCTGGCGCGGCCACTGGTACCTCGCGGGCTGGGACCGCGACCGCGGCGCCGAGCGGGTCTTCCGGCTCTCCCGCATCACCGGGAAGGTCCGCGCCCGCGCCGGCAAGTTCACCGCCGACATCCCCGATGTGGTCACGGTGCGCGAGACGGTC
Organism: Streptomyces sp. NPDC047525; assembly: GCF_040643025.1. Taxonomy (NCBI): domain Bacteria; kingdom Bacillati; phylum Actinomycetota; class Actinomycetes; order Kitasatosporales; family Streptomycetaceae; genus Streptomyces; species Streptomyces sp. NPDC047525. The sequence goes on along the minus strand of NZ_JBEYTL010000019.1, from coordinate 150,273 downwards.
GCGAGCTGGGCGGGCGAGAGCGCCGACCGCTCCGCCCTGATCAGACTGCGTACGGGCGCGGGCTATCCGCTGCGCGCCAAGGCCGCCCACATACGTGAAGTGGGCGAGGGATGGGACGAGTTGGAGATTCCGTACGGGCACGGGCTCGACGCCTGGCTGGTGGAGTTCGGGCCCGATGTGGTGGTCCTTGAGCCCGCTGAGCTGCGGGCCGACGTGGTGGACCGGCTGCGCGCCGTGGCCAAGGGCTGAGGGGACGTACAACCATGGCCTCGAACGCCATCGACCAGACCCGGCGGATGCTCTCCCTGGTGACGTATCTGCGGGAGCGCCCCGGCGCCCACGTCAGCGATGTCGCCCGTGCCTTCGGGATCACCGAGGACGAGCTGATCTCCGACCTGGACGTGCTGCCGCTGTGCGGGACCAGCTTCCGCGGCGGCGACCTGCTCGACATCGACACCGACGGCGACCGCATCTGGTGGCACAACCCGGACGACGTGGCGGCCCCCCTGCGGCTCGCCGCCGACGAGGCCACCGCGCTCCTGGTGGCCGCCCGCGCGGTCTCCACGCTGCCGGGGCTGCGCGAGAGCGACCGGCAGGCGCTGGTGCGCGCCACCGCGAAGCTGGAGACGGCGGCCGGCGAGAACGCGGGCGCCAGCGCGCGGCTCTCGGTGACCTTCGAGTCCGAGGGCGGCGTCTTCGCCGACGTCGACCGCGCCATCTCCGAGCGGCGCCGGCTGTGGCTGCGCTACTACTCGCCCGCGCGCGACGAACTCACCGAGCGCGAGGTCGACCCGATCCGGCTCTTCGCGGTCGGGCACACGTACATGGAGGCGTGGTGCTACCTCTCCGAGGCGCGCCGCACCTTCCGCCTCGACCGGGTGGCCGAGATCAGGATCATGGACGAGCCGTCGTCGCCGCCCGAGGTCGAACTGCGCGATCTCTCCGAGGGGCTCGTGCAGCCCGCCGCCGAGGACCCCGAGGTGGTCATCGAGGTCGGTCCCGGCGGCCGCTGGGTCGCCGAGTACTACCCCCACGACAGCGCGGAGGAACTGGCCGACGGCGGTCTGCGGATCACGCTGCGCACCCCGGACCCCACCTCGCTGCGCAGGCTCGCTCTGCGGCTCGGCGGGGACGGGCACATCGTCTCGCCGGCGGACCTCGCGGACAGCGCACGGCTGGCGGCGCGTGAGGCGCTCGCGGCCTACGACAAGCACGACGAGCACGACAAGCACCCCGGCGGGGCGTACGACAGGCAGGAGCAAGGACGTTGAACACCAGCATCATGTCCGAGATTCCCGGAATGTCGAGAATCGCCCCCGTGCTCTTCAAGGCCGCCTGCCCCGACTGCCGCGCCCGCTTCGAACTCTCCGCGGGCGCCCTGCGGTTGGTCATCGGCGCCTCGGCCCGCACCACCTTCTACTCGTTCACGTGCCCCGAGTGTGGCAACGCGGTGCGCAAGTCCGCCGGCGAGCGCATCGTCGAACTGCTCACCGGCGGCGGGGTGCGGACGCTGCGTCTGCACTCGACCGTCTAGGCTCGGCGCATGTTCTGGGCGATGCTGGCGATTGCCGCGGGGTTCTGTGGCCTCGCCGTGCTCGGCGTACTGGCGATTCGGGTCTTCATCGAGGCGCAGCGCCTCAGCACTCAAGTGACGGAGACCACACAGCGGATCAACCGTGCGGCGGAGGATCTCGAAGCGGCGGCGACCGGTGTGGCCCGTGCGGGCCGAGATGTCCTTTAGATCCTGTGAAACCCGCCGGTGCCACAGGGGCGCGCATCGACGCCGCGGCCTGTCAACTTCCCTTGTCCGGCAGGTACGCTGCTGAAGTGGCCCGGAGTTGCGAGGCGCGGGCCGCAACTGGGAGTACGCACAGGGATTGCCCTGCGTTCACCCCTGAGCGTTACGATCGCTGCCAGCACGGTGGCCGGACAGCAAGTCCGGCCTGTCCGGCAGCCCCGCCCCTGCCGCCTCGGTGAGAAGGTAAAGACCTATGTTCGGAAAGATCGGCGCCCCCGAGATCATTCTCATTCTCGTCGTCATCGTTCTGCTGTTCGGCGCGAAGAAGCTTCCCGACATGGCCCGGTCGCTCGGCAAGTCCGCGCGCATCCTCAAGAGCGAGGCCAAGGCGATGAAGACGGACGGCAAGAAGGACGAAGCCGCCCCGGCCGACCCGCCCGGCGACCCTTCCGCCGCCCAGCCGCGCACCATCCAGGCCGCGCCCGGCGACGTGACCAGCTCGCGTCCGGTCACCGAGCCCACCGACAGCACGACTAAGCGCTGATCCAAGGCCGGCGACGGCCGGCCTGCCGCACGAGATGAGGACGTGGGTTGCTCAAGTCTGCCCGCAAGAAGGAACAGGATCCCGAGGGGCGGATGCCTCTTGCGGAGCACTTGCGCGAGCTCCGCAATCGGCTCGCGAAGGCCGTGCTGGCCATCATCGTCGTCGCGATCGTGGCCGCGTTCTTCTACAAGGACATCATCGAGTTCTTCACGAACCCGATCCTGAACTCCGTGGGGTGCGAGACCAGCTTCGCCGAGCTGGCGGAGAAGGAAGACGGCACGTGCGCGCGCATCGTGCTGAACGGTCTGCTCACGCCCTTCACGCTCGCGCTGAAGATCTCCCTGATGGCCGGGGTGGTGCTCGCGTCGCCGATCTGGCTCTACCAGCTGTGGGCCTTCGTGGCCCCCGGCCTGCACAAGAGCGAGAAGAAGTACGCCTACGGTTTCGTGGCCGCCGGTTTCCCCCTGTTCCTGGGCGGCGGCTTCTTCGCGTACAAGACGCTGCCGACGATGGCGCGGGTGCTGCTCGAGTTCTCGCCCGGCGGGATCGACAACCAGCTGCCGCTGGACGAGCTGATCGACCTGGTCACCCGCATGGTGATCGTCTTCGGCCTCTCCTTCGAGCTGCCGCTTCTCCTGGTGATGCTGAACCTCACCGGGGTGCTCACGGGCAAGCGCATGCTCGGCTGGTGGCGCGGCATGATCATGGGCATCACGGTCTTCGCGGCCGTGGCGACGCCCAGCACGGACCCGCTGACCATGATCGCCCTCGCCGGACCGATCTGGGTGCTGTACTTCGCGGCCACCGCCTTCTCGCTCATGAACGACCGGCGCAAGGCCAGGATCGAAGCGTCCGGACCCGATGACGACGAGGCGTCCGAGCTGGACCTCACTCCTGACGACGTCGGCGAGATCGAACCCGTGTCCGCGAACCGTGCGCTGCCCGAGCAGGCGAGCGGCGACGGCGCGAACCGAGATCGAGTAAACGGTTTCGACGACGTCACCTGACCTTGTAGGGTCCCGCCGTGACCAGCGAGATCACCCTCTTCGTCAATCCCACCGCGGGACGCGGCCGGGGCGCCCACGCGGCGCAGCCGGCCGCTTCGGCGTTGCGGGCGGCAGGTTTCTCCGTGCGCACGGTCATCGGCGAGGACTCCGCCGACGCGCTGCGCCGGGCCCGCGAAGCCGTCGATGCCGGTACGCGCGCGCTGATAGCCGTCGGCGGTGACGGCATGGCCAGCCTCGCGCTGCAGGCCGTCGCCCGGACGCAGACGCCCCTGGGGGTGATCGCCGTGGGCACCGGCAACGACTTCGCGCGTGCACTCGGGCTTCCGGTGCGCGATCCGGCCGCCGCGGGGACGGTCGTCGCGGAGGCGCTCGAAGCGGGGCGCACGCGGGACGTCGACCTGGGGCGGGTGGGCAAGACGTGGTTCGGCACCGTGCTCGCCTCCGGCTTCGACTCGCGGGTCAACGACCGGGGCAACCGGATGCGCTGGCCCACCGGGCGCTTCAAGTACGACCTCGCGATGGCCGCCGAGCTGGCCGCCTTCCGGCCCATCCCGTACCGGATCACGCTGGACGGCGACCGGGTCCACGAGATCGACGCGACGCTCGTCGCCGTCGGCAACGGATCGTCGTACGGCGGTGGCATGAAGATCTGCGCGCGGGCCGACATGAGCGACGGGCTCTTCGACGTCACGGTCGTCGGCGACTGCAGCCGTACGACGCTCCTGAAGGTCTTCCCGCGGGTCTACAAGGGCACGCACCTGGACCACCCCAAGGTCACCGTGTTCCGGGCCGCCAAGGTGGAGCTCGCTGCCCCGGGCGTCACCGGGTACGCGGACGGGGAGCAGCTCGGCGGGCTTCCCCTGACGGCGGAGTGCGTGCCGGGGGCCGTGCGGGTCCCGGTGCCCGAAGGTCCGCAGGTGCCGTAAGGCAGATAATGATCGTCCGTTGTCAGTGGTGGCCGGTAGTCTCGAAAGCACGATGACAGAGGACCTCTCACCGGCCGAGCGGTATGCGGCGGCGCGCGAGCGCGCTGTCGAGCAGGCCACCGCACTCGCTGCCTTCCGCGAGATGTACGAATTCGGCCTCGACCCCTTCCAGATCGAGGCCTGTCAGGCGCTCGAGGCGGGCAAGGGCGTGCTCGTGGCCGCCCCCACGGGCTCGGGCAAGACGATCGTCGGCGAGTTCGCCGTGCACCTGGCCCTGGAGCAGGGCAAGAAATGCTTCTACACGACGCCGATCAAGGCGCTCTCCAACCAGAAGTACGCCGACCTCTCCAAGAGATACGGCGCGGACAAGGTCGGTCTGCTGACCGGCGACAACAGCGTCAACTCCGATGCCCCCGTGGTCGTGATGACCACCGAGGTGCTGCGGAACATGCTGTATTCGGGATCGCAGTCGCTCCTGAACCTCGGCTATGTGGTGATGGACGAGGTGCACTACCTCTCCGACCGCTTCCGTGGCGCCGTCTGGGAAGAGGTGATCATCCACCTCCAGGAGTCGGTGACGCTGGTCTCCTTGTCGGCGACCGTCTCGAACGCCGAGGAGTTCGGCGACTGGCTGGACACCGTGCGCGGCGACACCCAGGTGATCGTCTCGGAGCACCGGCCCGTGCCGCTGTTCCAGCACGTCCTCGCCGGGCGCCGGATGTACGACCTCTTCGAGGAGGGGGAGGGCCAGCGAAAGGCCGTCAACCCCGACCTCACGCGCATGGCGCGGATGGAGGCCAGCCGTTCGTACAACCCGCGTGACCGCCGCAAGGGCAAGATGGTCCGCGAGGCCGACCGCGAGCGCGAGCGCAGGCAGCGGTCGCGGATCTGGACGCCGGGCAGGCCCGAGGTCATCGACCGGCTCGACTCCGAAGGTCTCCTTCCCGCGATCACGTTCATCTTCAGCCGCGCGGCCTGCGAGGCCGCCGTGCAGCAGTGCCTGCACGCGGGCCTGAGGCTGAACGACGAGGACGCGCGGGCCCAGGTCCGCGAGATCGTCGAGGAGCGCACGGCCGCCATCCCGGACGAGGACCTGCACGTCCTTGGCTACTACGAATGGCTGGAAGGCCTGGAGCGCGGCATCGCCGCGCACCACGCGGGCATGCTGCCGACCTTCAAGGAGGTCGTCGAGGAGCTCTTCGTGCGGGGGCTCGTGCGGGCCGTCTTCGCCACGGAGACCCTCGCGCTCGGCATCAACATGCCCGCGCGCAGCGTGGTGTTGGAGAAGCTCGTCAAGTGGAACGGCGAGCAGCACGCGGACATCACCCCCGGCGAGTACACCCAGCTGACCGGCCGTGCCGGGCGCCGGGGCATCGACGTCGAGGGCCATGCGGTGGTCCTGTGGCAGCGCGCCATGAGCCCGGAGCACCTCGCGGGACTGGCCGGCACGCGCACGTACCCGCTGCGGTCCAGCTTCAAGCCCTCGTACAACATGGCGGTGAACCTGGTCGAGCAGTTCGGGCGGCACCGCTCGCGTGAGCTCCTGGAGACGTCCTTCGCGCAGTTCCAGGCCGACAAGTCGGTCGTCGGGATCTCGCGCCAGGTGCAGAAGAACGAAGAGGGCCTCGAGGGCTACAAGGCCTCGATGACCTGCCACTTGGGCGACTTCGACGAGTACGCACGCTTGCGCCGCGAGCTGAAGGACCGGGAGACCGAGCTCGCCAAGCAGGGCGCCAACCAGCGCAGGGTGGCCGCGGCCGCCGCCCTGGAGAAGCTCAAGCCCGGCGACGTCATCCACGTGCCGACCGGGAAGTACGCGGGGCTCGCCCTCGTCCTGGATCCGGGGATTCCCGCGGGCCGGGTCAACGGCCACCGCGGCTTCGAGCACCAGGACGGGCCCAGGCCCCTGGTGCTCACCGCCGAGCGGCAGGTCAAGCGGCTCGCCTCGATGGACTTCCCGGTGCCGGTCGAGGCTCTTGAGCGGATGCGCATCCCGAAGTCGTTCAACGCGCGCTCGCCGCAGTCGCGCAGGGACCTGGCGTCCGCGCTGCGCACGAAGGCCGGGCACATCGTTCCCGAGCGGCACCGCAAGGGGCGCGCCGCCGCAGCCGACGACCAGGAGATCGCCCGGCTCCGTACGGAGCTGCGGGCGCACCCCTGCCACGGGTGCGACGAGCGCGAGGACCACGCGCGGTGGGCCGAGCGCTACTACCGCCTGCGCCGGGACACCGTCCAGCTGGAGCGGCGGATCGAGGGGCGCACGAACACCATCGCGCGGACCTTCGACCGGATCGTCGCGCTGCTCACCGAGATGGACTACCTCCGGGGTGACGAGGTCACCGAGCACGGCAAGAGGCTCGCCCGGCTCTATGGAGAGCTGGACCTCCTTGCCAGCGAATGCCTGCGGGAAGGTGTGTGGGAAGGGCTCAGCCCGGCCGAACTGGCCGCGTGCGTCTCGGCGTTGGTGTTCGAGGCCCGGATGGCGGACGACGCGCTCGCCCCCAAGCTGCCCTCCGGGAAGGTGAAGGCCTCGCTCGGCGAGATGGTGCGGATCTGGGGGCGGCTCGATGCCCTGGAGGAAGAGTTCAAGATCAACCAGGCGGAAGGGGTCGGGCAGCGGGAGCCGGATCTCGGATTCGCCTGGGCGGCGTACATGTGGGCGTCGGACAAGGGCCTCGACGAGGTGCTGCGGGAGATCGATATGCCCGCGGGGGACTTCGTGCGGTGGTGCAAGCAGGTGATCGATGTCCTCGGGCAGATCTCCGCTGCTGCTCCCCGCGAGGGATCCACCGTGGGGAAGAACGCCCGCAAGGCCGTGGATCAGCTGCTGCGGGGTGTGGTGGCGTACAGCTCGGTCGGCTGACGGCCAGAGGGGGGCGGGCTCGGGAGATTGATCCCCCGAGCCCGCCCCTTCGTCAGATGCTCAGGCGGCGTTGGACGGGCCGAGGATCGCCGCGTCCCGCTTCGCCACCTCTTCCCGCACGATCGGGATCACCTGCCGCCCGAAGTCGATCGCGTCGTCCAGGAGGTCGTAGCCCCGGGCGGAGAGGATCTCCACGCCCAGGTCGTAGTAGTCGAGGAGGGCCTGGGCGACCGTCTCCGGAGTGCCCACCAGCGCCGTCGAGTTGCCCGCGCCGCCGGTTTCCGCGGCCGTCGGGGTCCAGAGCGCGCGGTCGTGGTGCTCGCCCGAGGCCGCCGCCGCGAGCAGGCGCCGGGACCCCGAGTTCTCGGGGTTCTTCAGCGGGTGGCGGCGGGACAGCGGGGCGCCCGCCTTGCGGGCCTTGATGCGGGCCAGGGTCGCGTGCGCCTTCTCCCAGGCCAGTTCCTCGGTGGGCGCGATGATCGGGCGGAAGGCCACCTGGATCCTGGGGACGTCCGTGCGGCCGGCGGCCTTCGCGGCCGTCCGCACCGACTCGATCTGCTCGGCGGTCTGCGCCAGCGGCTCGCCCCACAGGCAGTAGATGTCCGCCTCGGCGCCCCCGGCGGCGTACGCGGCAGGCGACGAACCGCCGAACGAGACGCGCGGATGCGGCTGTTGGACCGGGAAGGTGTCGCTGACGAAGTCGTTGAAGCGGTAGTGCTCGCCCTCGTGGTCGAAGGGCTCGTGCGAGGTCCATGCCTTCTTGATGATCTGGATGGCCTCGCGTGTGCGCGCGTACCGCTCGTCCTTGGTGTGGAAGTCGCCCTCGCGCTGCTGCTCGTGGTCGTTGCCGCCCGTGATGAAGTGCACCGCGAGGCGGCCGTCGCTGATGTGGTCCAGGGTCGCGAACGTCTTGGCGGCGAAGGTGGGGTACGAGACGTTCGGGCGGTGCGCGACCAGGATCTGGAGCTTGTCGGTGCGGGCCGCTATGTAGGCGGCGGCGGGGGAGGGGTCGGGGGATCCCGAACCGTAGGCGAAAAGGACACGGTCCCAGCCGTGGTCCTCGTGGGCCCGGGCGAGCCGGAGCGTGTAGTCCTTGTCGAAGGACGCGCCCGAGCGCGCGGTGACTTCGGAGCCTTCGTTGGTCGCTGCGATGCCGAGAAACTCGACGGGCATGGCGGGGTCTCATCTCAACTGGTGTCGGTGTGCGCTGACTTGGAAGCAGTCAGAAGCAACACGACGCGGACCACACACGACCGAAGTCGATGTGATCGCGCGTGACCAGACGCAGCTGAGGGCGCATGCGCCCAGTGGAACAGCCCTCCATGTGGAGCGTCAACCACGGCTGTGCCGTGCCCATTCCCGGGTGTGCGGGGAGCCGAACGGGGGTCGTCCGGAGCTGTGTTCCCGCCTGTTCGACGCCATCACTCCGCGTGTTCGATTGATCGCCACGCGTGTAAATGGAGCCGAGTGTATGCCTCTCGGCAAGGCGGTTTCAGGGGGTTGCTGAATATGACTCGGCGATGATTCCGGCGGACTAAGCTCGCCCGGAGCGCGGCGAGTTGAAACGAGTTGCGATAGATTCGCGCGTTTGTTCCCAGTTCTTTCGATAGTTCGCATACGTCTACCGCTCTCAACTCCCCGTAAACTCCCCCCATTTCACGGCATCAACCCCCATTCCTCCCCCAAGACAACTGTTCAGAGGGCATACATGGTGAGTGTTCAATCGCCTCCCGGTGGCCGAGAAGTCCCTTACGCACGTGTGCTGTTGCTGCCCGCCATGCTGATGGCCGCGGCGACCGGAGCCGCCGTCGCTGCGGTGACGGAACCCGCCCGCATCGCGGTGGGCTGGTGCGGCGCGATCGCGACCCTCGTGGTCGTCGCGGTCGGCGCCGAAGCGGTGCGACGCGGCCGGTCCATCCGGGAGTTGCACACCCAGTACGCGCAGCGGATCGCTTTCCTCGAGCGGCGCATCGCGTCCCATGACGACGAGACAGTCCGCCTGGGCAGCGAAATCATCCCCGAGGCCGTCTTCCGGCTCCGGCAGGGCGAAGCGCCATCGGAAGTGATCCGCAACCTCGTCGACGGCGACGAGTCCTTCGCCGAACTCCCGCAGTCGCAGCGGCAGATGCTCCGGCACGTCCTGGACACCCTGGACACCGGAGAGGCGATGCGCGAGTCCTCGCAGCGCGCCTTCGTCAACATCGCCCGGCGCGTCCAGTCCATCGTCCACCAGCAGGCCGCGGAACTGCGCGAGATGGAGGAGTTCCACGGCCGCAACCCCGAGGTCTTCGACGACCTGCTCCGCATCGACCACGGCACGGCCCTGATCGGCCGCCTCGCCGACTCGATCACCGTGCTCGGCGGCGCCCGTCCGGGACGCCAATGGCCCAAGCCCGTACCGCTGTTCAGCGTGTTGCGCGGCGCCATGTCCCGGATCCTGGAGTACCAGCGCGTCGACCTGCACTCGATCGCCAAGGTCGCCATCCGCGGCACGTCCGTGGAGCCGCTCATCCACGCCTGCGCCGAGCTGCTCGACAACGCCACGCGCTACTCGCCGCCGCAGACCCGCGTGCACGTCACCGCCGTCGAGGTGCAGACCGGCATCGCCGTCGAGATCGAGGACGGCGGCGTCAGCCTCAGCGAGGAGGCGCGGGCACGGGCCGAGCGCATGCTCGCCCAGGCCCAGGCCGGCATCGACCTGAACGACCTCGGTGAGAGCCCCCGCCTCGGCATGGCCGTCGTGGGCCGGCTCTCGCAGATGTACAACCTGCAGGTCTCGCTGCGGCAGTCCGCGTACGGCGGCGTCCGCGCGGTCCTCATCGTCCCGCGCGAGATGATCACCACAGGACCCGCACCCGGCCTCGCGCACGGCATCGGCGCGTCCGCCGTGCCGCGGGTGAACTCCGAGGGCAGGCCCATCGAGGAGGCCCAGGGCATCCGGCGCAAGAAGCCCCGCGTGATGACGGCCGGGCCGCCGATCTCCAAGTCGCTCACCGCGGCCATGGAGGACGACATCCCCGAGGTCACCGAGTGGACGTCGAACGGGCTGCCGCAGCGCCGCAGCCGGGTCCGCACCCCGCTCGCCGAGCGGCTCGCCCAGGAGGCCGCGGACGAGAAGTACGCCGCGCAGCGCGCCCAGTACGCCCCGAAGGGCGCACCGGTGGCACCCGAACCGGTGAAGAAGGAGGAGAAGGAGCCCGGCCTCTGGATCGAGGCGTTCATGAAGGGCGTCAACGGCGACGAATCCGCAGCCGACGACCCGTTGTTCCCCAAGGGCCACAGCGAGAACGACCACGGCACCCCAGACAGTGCTGGCAGTGCCGACAACGCCGACGAGGGGGGCTGGAAGTGATCCAGCAACGGGCCAATTTCGACTGGATGCTCAAGGAGCTCGCCGACGGGGTGCCGCAGACGCGGCAGATCGTGGTGCTCTCCGCGGACGGCCTGCGCATCGCGCGCTACGGCGGCGACCCCGACGCCGCCGACCGGATCGCCGCCGCCTGCGCGGGACTTCAGTCCCTGGCCGCTGCGGTGGCCACCGAGATCCCGCACAGCGACGGCGGGATGCGCATGGTGATCATTGAAGTGGACGGCGGCTACTTCTATCTGATGGCCGCGGGGGCCGGCGCCTACCTCGCCGTGCTCGCCGACGAGACCGTCGACGCGGGCCTCATCGGCAACCGCATGCGGGACCTGGTCGTCAGGATCGGCGCCCATCTGACGAGCCCGCCCCGGCGAGATGGGCAGGCCGTATGAATCCTCCGCAAGGCGAGAACCCCTCCCACCGGGACGACCCTCCCCAACGGCAGCGGCGCAGCCCGGAGAATCCCGAGCGGCTCTACATCCTGACCGGCGAGGACACGGAGAGGGCGCCACTCGACCTCGTCACGCTGATCGTCGCGCACGGCGAGGCGGATCCCATGGCCCAGCCGGAGCACTCCGTCGTCCTGCGGCTGTGTACGACGCCGCTGTCCGTCGCCGAGCTCTCCGCGTATCTCGCGCTGCCGTTCAGCGTGGTGACTGTCCTGCTGACGAAGATGCTCGGGGCCGACCTGGTACAGGCGCGGGCGCCGATCGTCCGCTCCACGCTCCCCGATCGTTCCCTTCTCGAAGCGGTGATGCATGGACTTCAAAAGCTCTGACACGATCACCGGGCCCAGCAGCGAGGACGTCCTGCCGCACACGGCCACGGCCGCCGTGAAGGTCGTGATCGTGGGCGGGTTCGGGGTCGGCAAGACGACGATGGTCGGCTCGGTCAGCGAGATCCGTCCGCTGACCACCGAAGAGACCATGACCCAGGCGGGCATCGGTGTCGACGACAACTACGGCTCCGACACCAAGACGGCCACCACCGTCGCGATGGACTTCGGCCGGATCAGCATCTCCGAAGAGCTGGTGCTCTATCTGTTCGGCACCCCCGGCCAGGAGCGCTTCTGGTTCCTGTGGAACGGCCTCTTCGAAGGCGCGCTCGGCGCGGTCGTGCTCGTCGACACCCGCCGTCTCGAGGTCAGCTTCGACGTGATCGGCCGTCTGGAGGAGCGCGGCGTGCCCTTCGTCGTCGCCGTCAACGACTTCCCCGACGCACCCCGTCACCCGGTCGATGCGCTGCGCCGTGCCCTCGACCTGGACGAGGTGGTCCCGATAGTGAAGTGCGACGCCCGGCAGCGCGCATCGAGCCGGGACACCCTGCTGACTCTCATGCGGTATCTGCACTCCCTGACCGTGGCCCGCGTCTGACACCTCATCTCATCGGCAACCCCGGAATCCCTTCCGCGACCCCGGAGCGACGAACGTGACGACCCCTTCCCACTCCCACCCCGGCATGGACGACCCGGCCATGCCACCGCCCGGCTGCCCCGCGCACGGCCTGGGCCCCGGCGGCCTGCGCCGGCTGTACGGCCCCGAGGCGGACACCGACCTCGCGGGTGTCTACGAGAAGCTGCGCGCCGAACACGGCGCGGTGGCCCCGGCCCTGCTGCACAACGACGTACCCATCTGGGCGGTCCTCGGCCACAGCGAGAACCTCCACATGGTCCGCACCCCCTCGCAGTACACCCGCGACCCGCGCCAGTGGCGGGCCATCATCGACGGCTCCATGGGCCCCGACAACCCGCTGGCCCCCGTCGTCACCTTCCAGCCGATGGCCAGCATGGTCGAGGGCGACGAGCACCAGCGGCTGCGCGGCGCGGTCACCGGTGCCATGGCGCTTCTCGACCACCGCGGCATCCGCCGCTACATCAACCGCTACAGCAACCTCCTGCTCAACGACATCTGCCAGGACGGGCGCGCGGACGTCGTGAGCCAGTTCGCCGAGCATCTGCCGATGATGGTGATGTGCCATGTCATCGGCATGCCCGAGGAGTACAACGAGCGGATGGTGCAGGCCGCCCGCGACATGATCCGGGGCACCGAGACCGCCATCGCCAGCAACGCGTACATCATGGACGCGCTGATGCGCCTGGTGGCGCGGCGCCGGGCGAAGGCGGAGGAGGACTTCACCAGCAACCTCATCGCCCAGCCCGCGCAGCTCACCGACGACGAGGTCGCCGCGCACCTGCGGCTCGTGCTCATCGCCGCCTACGAAGCGACGGCCAACCTCATCGCCAACGCCCTGCGCATGGTCCTCACCGACCCGCGCTTCCGCGCCCAGCTCAGCGGCGGCCAGATGACGGTCCCGGAGGCGGTCGAGCAGTCCCTGTGGGACGAGCCGCCGTTCAGCGCCATGATCGGCTATTTCGCCAAGCAGGACACGCAGCTCGGCGGCCAGCAGATCAAGGCGGGCGACGGTCTGATCCTCGGCATCGCGCCGGGCAACGTGGATCCCGTCGTGCGCCCGGATCTGGCCGCCAGCATGCAGGGCAACCGCTCCCATCTGGCGTTCAGCGGCGGACCGCACGAGTGTCCGGGGCAGGACATCGGGCGCGCCATCGCCGACACGGGTGTGGACGCGCTGCTCATGCGCTTCCCGGACGTGGAACTCTCCGTCGAGGAGCACGAGTTGCGGTGGAACTCGTCGATCCTCTCCCGGCATCTGGTGGAGCTCCCCGTGCAGTTCGCGCCGCGGCCTCCGCAGGACGTGATGGCACGGCCCATGGCGCGGGTGCCGGGTGCGCGCAACGACTGGTCGGTGTCGTCCCCCGCGCAGCGGCCCGCGTATCCCGCGACGCCGGCGCCCCAGCCGGCGGCGCAGCCCGCTCCGCCGCCTGTGCCGGACGCCGTGCCGGTGGCCGCGTCCGTGCCGCGGCAGGGAGTGTGGCGCAGGCTGGTGACCTGGTGGCGGGGTTACTGATCGCCCGCTGACGGGCCCGCCCAGCTGTCGTACGACGTCCAGGCGCCCAACTCGCGGGCGCTGACGAAGCGGTGGTCGGCGCCCGTGACGGGGTCCGTGAACTCCAGTACGCGCGACAGGAGTTGAAGGGGCCGCCGGAAGTCGTCCGGCGGCACGGGCCCCTGCACGAGCGGGTAGACCGGATCGCCGAGGATCGGCAGGCCCAGGGCGTTCATGTGCACGCGCAGCTGGTGGGTGCGGCCGGTGTGCGGGGTGAGCCGGTAGCGCGCCAACGTGCCGCTGCGCGCCGCGAGTTCGATGCGGCTCTCGCTGTTGGGCTCAGCGCCGGGGACTTCGTACGCGGCGATGATGCCGCGCTCCTTGACGATGTGGCTGCGCACGGTGCGGGGCAGCTCGACCCCGGGATCGTGGGCGGCCACCGCCTCGTACTCCTTGCGCACCCGCCGCTCGCCGAACAGCATCTGGTACGCGCCGCGTTCCTCGGGCCGCACGGTGAAGAGGATCAGCCCCGCGGTGAGCCGGTCCAGGCGGTGCGCGGCGCCGAGCGCGGGGATGCCGAGGTCTCTGCGGAGGCGGGCGAGCGCCGTCTCGGTGACGTGGCTGCCGCGGGGCGTGGTCGCCAGGAAGTGGGGCTTGTCGGCGACGACGATGTGCTCGTCGCGGTACACCACGTCGATGTCGTACGGCACCGGGACCTCGTCCGGCAGATCCCGGTGGAACCACACGAAGGCGCCGGGCACATAGGGAGCGTCCGGCGCCACGGGAAGCCCGTCGACGCCGACGACGAGACCGTCCCGCAGCATCCCGTCGATCACTCCGGGCCCGGCCTTGAGCCGCTCGACGAGATGGTCCCGCACGGTCGCCCACGCTCCGTCGGCCGGCAGCTTGACCCGCATGGGGTCGACGCCGCGCCGCTGGGGCAAGGGAGAGGGCGGGATGCGGGGCTTGCGGGTCACAACGGGCAAGAGTACGGGGCCTGGCGGCGGCGGCCCGCCGTGTTCCCCAGGTCAGACCCCCGTCGCTCCATCAACCCGCCGCGTCGTCAGCCGGTCAGCCCGTCAACCGGTCAGCCGGTCAGCCCGCCGGTCCGTCTCCCCGGACCCGGGCGTGCAGATGCATGTCGTGCCAGCCGTCCGCGTGCAGCACCGCACTGCGCTTGGTGCCCTCCGGCGTGAAGCCGGTCTTGAGCGCGACGCGGCAGGAGGCCTCGTTGGCCGTGGCGTGGGTGAGTTCGAGGCGGTGCAGGCCCACTTCGTCGAAGGCCCAGTCGCTCAGCGCCGTGAGGGCGCGCGGGGCGATGCCACGGCCGCGGGCCGACGGCATGGTCCAGTAGGCGACCTCGGCCTGCCCGTCGGCGAGGACGATGAGGCGCAGCGAGATCCGCCCCACCACCGCGTCCGTGGTGGCGTCGGCGACGGCCCAGTGCGCGTCCCGCTCCTCGGGCCAGGCCTTGCGCCAGCCGTCGATCCAGCCACGGGTCTCGTCGGCGGAGTCGGCCACGCGGGCGTGCCAGCGCTGGAGCACCGGGTCCTGGAACGCCTCGTACACGGCGGGCGCGTCGTCGGGCGACCAGGGGCGGATGACGAGCCCGCCGGGGACGGGGATGGCCGGCTGCTTCTGGTGGGCGAGGGCGCCCGCCGGGACGACGTCAGGGATCTTGTAGGGCATGGGGGCATGGTGACAGCGGCCGACCTCGGAGGAAACGGGTTTTCGAGGCCCCGTCAGACGTGCCCTGCAAGGAGCGCGGGAAGCTGCGCGACCAGCCCCCACCGGCGGGTGGCTGGGGGCCGCCCCGCGCCAGGGCGGCCGTCCAGGCTCAGCGGGGCCACCCCGTCACTGTGCAGCCGAGGGCGACGTCTCCTGCTCCGCCTCCACCTGGGCGTTCCAGTCGCGCTTGGAGGCCTGCCAGCCGTCCTCGTTGTGGCCGAGGCGCCAGTAGCCGGAGATCGAGAGGCGCTCGCGCGGCACCTCGCGCTCCACGCGGAGATAGCGGCGCAGCTCCTTCACGAAACCGGCCTCGCCGTGCACGAACGCCTGCACGTCGCCCGCCGGGAAGTCGAGGGAGCGTACGGCCTCGACGAGCGCCTGGCCCACGGGGCGCTGCCCGCGGTGCAGCCACTCGATCTCCGCGGCCGTGCTGATCTTCTGCTCCTCGTCCGCGTCGGCGACCTCGACGAAGGCATAAGCCTTGGCGCCCTCGGGCAGTGCCTCCAGGGCGGCGGCGATCGCGGGCAGCGCGCTCTCGTCACCGGCGAGCAGATGCCAGTCGGCGTCGGCGTCCGGGGCGTACCCGCCGCCCGGGCCGAGGAAGTGGACCGTGGCGCCCGGCTCGACGCGCTTGGCCCACGGGCCCGCGAGGCCCTCGTCGCCGTGGATGACGAAGTCCACGGCGAGCTCGCGGGTCTGCGGGTCCCAGGAGCGCACCGTGTACGTACGCGTCACGGGCCACTGGTCGCGGGGGAACTCCTCGCGGATCCGCTGAATGTCGAAGGGCTCCGGATACGTCACGCCCTCGGCGCCGAAGAGCAGTTTCACGTAGTGATCGGTGGAGTCGCCCACCGTGAACTCGGCGAGGCCCTCGCCGCCCAGGACGACGCGCTGCATGTGCGGGGTGAGGCGCTCGGTGCGCACCACCTGCGCGACGTGGGCCTTCGGTGCCTTGCGTGCCGGACGTTCTGCCATGGCGGCGGCCTCCCCTGATCAAATGTTGCTTAGGCTTACCTAAGCTAACACCTCATCCTTCGAGAGTCGTGAGCAACCGCTTGAGCGCTCCACCGAGGTTCCACCGCGCCGCCAGCTCGTCCAGGGCCGCGGGGTCGCGGGGTTCGCCGGGCAGTGCGAGGTCCACGTCGGGCAGCGGTACGTCGCCCGCGACGCGGACCACCGTCGGCGCGACGGCCACATACGGGCGGGACTCGTCGAGCCGCTTGCGCTGAGAAGGCGTCAACTTGCTCTTCGGGTCGTCCACGGCGGCCATGATTCCGGCCAGATTTCCGTACGCGTCGAGGAGCTTGGCCGCTGTCTTCTCGCCAATGCCGGGTACGCCGGGCAGGCCGTCGCTCGGGTCGCCGCGCAGCAGGGCCAGGTCGACATAGCCGGAGCCGTCCACTCCGTACTTCTCGCGGAGCCAGGCCTCGTCCGTGAGCTGGAGGGAGCCGACGCCCTTGAGGGGGTAGAGGACGCGGATGCCGCGCTCGTCGTCGACCAGCTGATAGAGGTCGCGGTCGCCGGTGACGATGTCGACGGGGCCTGTGGCGCGGCCGGCGTACGTGCCGATCACGTCGTCCGCCTCGTACGACGCCACGCCCACGCGGGCGATGCCGAGCGCGTCCAGGACGTCCTCGATGATCGGGACCTGCGGCGAGAGCGTGTCCGGGGTCTCCTCGGCGTCCGGGCCCTCCGCGATCTCCTCGGCGACGCGATGCGCCTTGTACGAAGGGATCAGCTCGACGCGCCAGTGCGGGCGCCAGTCCGCGTCCATGCAGGCGACCAGGTCGTCCGGGCGGTGGTCCTGGACGAGCCGGGCGATGAAGTCGAGCAGGCCGCGCACCGCGTTGACCGGTGTGCCGTCCGGGGCCTTCACGGAATCGGGGACCCCGAAATAGGCCCGGTAGTACAGGGACGCCGTGTCGAGCAGCATGAGCCGTCGCGTTCGCTGAGTCACCTTCGCATCATGCCGCACGGCACTGACAGCGCACCGTCTGCGGCCCCGTCAAGGCGTGGTTTCCGCCCCGCTGGGCAGGGGCCGGATCACGCCATGTTCCGGTCGGCAGAAGTGAACGGAATGTGAACTGGAACACTCTTGCGTTTGATCTGTGTAAGTGAGGGCAGGCGCCGAGCCGGAGCGCCTCCGGTCGAGGATTCAACTATTTCGCCGGGTAAATAGCGGGCAGAACCCGCGTCGCTCCACGGCCCGCCGGCGGGGGAGGCGGGCCGTCTTGGTTCAACCCGAGAGGTGTATGTGTCCAGGCTGCAAGCCGAACACCTGTACAAGGTATTTGGCAGACGACCCGCTGACGCGGTGGAGAAACTCCGCCACGGAACCGACCGAGAGGAGCTGCGCGCCGAGGGCACCACTGCCGCGGTGATCGATGCTTCCTTCACGGTCGAGCCGGGCCAGATCTTCGTCGTCATGGGTCTCTCCGGATCCGGCAAGTCCACGTTGCTGCGCATGCTCAACGGTCTGTCGGAACCGACGGCCGGACAGGTGCTCTTCGAGGGCCAGGACCTGACCGGTCTGAGCGCCCGTGAGCTGCGCGAGGTGCGTTCCAAGAAGATCAGCATGGTCTTCCAGCACTTCGCGCTCTTCCCGCACCGCAGCGTCCTCGAGAACGCCGGCTACGGCCTCGAGGTGCAGGGTGTGCCGCGCGCCGAGCGCGAGGAGCGCGCCACGGTGGCGCTCGAACTCGCCGGGCTCAAGGGCTGGGAGAAGTCCTGGCCCGACGAGCTCTCCGGCGGTATGCAGCAGCGCGTGGGCCTGGCCCGCGCGCTCGCGACCGACGCGGACCTGCTCCTCATGGACGAGTCGTTCAGCGCGCTCGACCCGCTGATCCGCCGCGACATGCAGGACCAGCTCCTCGAGCTCCAGAAGCGGCTGAAGAAGACCATCGTCTTCATCACCCACGACCTGAACGAGGCCATGCGCCTGGGCGACCAGATCGCCGTCATGCGTGACGGCGAGATCGTCCAGATCGGCACCGCCGAGGACATCCTCGTCACCCCGGCCAACGACTACGTCGCCGCGTTCACGCAGGACGTCGACCGCTCCCGTGTCCTCACGGCGGGCGCGATCATGGCCGAGCCCGAGACCGTGTTCGGTACGAAGACGGACGAGGGCAAGGAGCTGAAGACGGCACAGGACGTGCTGTCCGCGGCCCCTGCCACGGTCAAGGCCGAGACCCCGATCATCGACCTGTTCACGCCGTGCTCCACCAGTGGTGTGGCCGTCGCCGTGACCGACGACGAGGGCGCGCTCATCGGCGTGGTGCCGAGGGCGCGACTGCTCGCGGTGCTCGGTGAGCCGATGGCCCCCGAGAACGAGCCGCAGGACACCGCCGTCCCGCTCGACAAGACGCAGGACAACGGCGGACAGGCTGTGGGCAAGGTGGTCAGCGGTGCCTAGGATTCCCTTCGGCGAGTGGGTCAACGACAGCGTCGACTGGCTGCTCAGCCACATGGCCTGGCTGTTCGACTTCTTCAAGACCGTCTTCCAGGGCGCCTACGACGGCATAGCCGACGTGCTCCAGGCGCCCGAGCCGCTGATACTCGCGGGCATCTTCGCCGTGATCGCGTTCTGGCTGCGCGGTGTGGTCGCCGGTGTGCTGACCTTCGCGGGCTTCGCGTTCATCGTCTCGCTGGAACTGTGGGACCACGCGATGATGACGCTGGCCCTGGTGCTCGTCTCGACGATCATCGCGCTGGTCATCTCCGTGCCCGTGGGTATCTGGGCGGCGCGGTCGAGCACGGTGAGCGGCATCGTCCGCCCGGTGCTCGACTTCATGCAGACGCTGCCGGCGATGATCTACCTCATCCCCGCCATCCTCTTCTTCGGGATGGGCGCCCCCGCGGGCATCGTCGCCACCCTGATCTTCGCCCTGGCCCCCGGCGTCCGCATGACGGAGCTGGGCATCCGCCAGGTCGACAAGGAACTGGTCGAGGCCGCTGACGCGTTCGGCACCACGCCGCGCAACATCCTGCTGCGCGTCCAGCTGCCCCTCGCGCTTCCCACGATCATGGCCGGTGTCAACCAGGTCATCATGCTGGGCCTGTCCATGGCCGCCATCGCGGGCATGGTCGGCACCGAGGGCCTGGGCGCCGACGTCAACGAGGCCATCGGCCAGCTGAACGTCGGCCTCGGCTCCGAGGCGGGCGTCGCCATCGTCATCCTGGCGATCTACCTGGACCGGATGACCAGCTCGCTGGGCACCCAGGTCTCCCCGCTCGGCCGCCGCGCCGTCGCGAAGCTGCGTGCCGCACAGGGCCTGAACATCTGGAACTACCGCCCGCAGGCCGCTGTCGCGGTCGTCGGCGTGGTCGTGCTCGCGCTCGTCGCGGGCGGCATGGGCGCCTTCGGCGGTTCGAAGTCCGAGAACGCCGAGAACTCAGCCACCGACGGGAAGAACGTCGGCCAGGGCAAGGAAATCAACATCGGCTACATCCCCTGGGACGAGGGCGTGGCCTCCACCTTCCTCTGGAAGGAAGTCCTGGAGCAGCGCGGCTTCAAGCCGCAGACCAAGCAGCTCGAGGCGGGCCCGCTCTACACCTCGCTCTCGCAGGGCAGCATCGACTTCCAGACCGACTCCTGGCTGCCGACGACGCACGCCGCGTACTGGAAGAAGTACGGCGACAAGCTCGAGGACCTGGGCTCGTGGTTCGGCCCGACCTCGCTCGAGCTCTCCGTGCCCTCGTACGTGAAGGGCGTCGACTCGCTCGAGGACCTCAAGGGCAAGAGCGGCAAGTTCAAGGGCAAGATCGTCGGCATCGAGCCGAGCGCCGGAATGATGGGCCTGCTCAAGGACAAGGTGCTCAAGGAGTACGGCCTTGAGGGTGAGTACAAGGTCGTCGACGGCTCCACGCCCGCGATGCTGGCCGAGCTGAAGCGCGCGTACGCCAAGAAGGAACCGATCGTCACGACGCTCTGGTCGCCGCACTGGGCCTACAGCGACTTCGACCTGAAGAAGCTCAAGGACCCGAAGGGCTCCTGGGGCAAGGGCGACGGCGTGCACACGCTGGCGCGCAAGGGCTTCTCCGAGGAGAACCCGCAGGTCGCCAAGTGGCTCAAGGACTTCAAGATGAGCGAGAAGCAGCTCACGAGTCTTGAGGCGGAGATCAACAAGGCGGGCAAGGGCAAGCAGCAGGAAGCCGTCAAGGCCTGGCTCAAGAAGAACCCGGGCGTCGTCGACAAGCTGGCCCCGCTGCCGAAGAACTCCACCCCCGCCGAGGCGAAGCGTCCGCTGAACGCCGCGTACTTCGCGTGGGACGAGAACATCGCCGTCACCAACCTCTGGAAGCGTGTCCTGGAGCGTCGCGGCTACAAGATGAAGCTGACGCCGTCCGACGTCGGCCCGGTCTACACCGCTCTCGCGCAGGGCGACCTCGACCTGGATCTCGACGCGTGGCTGCCCACGGCCCAGAAGCAGTACTGGGACAAGAACAAGGCGAACCTCAAGGACCTGGGCTCCTGGTACAGCCCGACGTCGCTGGAGATCGCCGTCCCGTCCTACGTCAAGGACGTGAAGTCGCTCGAGGACCTCAAGGGCAAGGGCGACAAGTTCAAGGGCAAGATCATCGGCATCGAGCCCGGCACGGGCGTGATGACGGCGCTCAAGGACAAGGTGCTCCCCGGCTACGGCCTGGACAAGGAGTACAAGATCGTCTCCGGCTCGACGCCCGCGATGCTCTCCGAGCTGAAGTCGGCGTACGCCAAGAAGGAGCCGGTCGCGGTCCTGCTCTGGTCGCCGCACTGGGCGTACAACGAGTACAAGCTCACCAAGCTGAAGGACCCCAAGGTCGGCTTCGGCAAGGGCGACACGATTCGGACGATCTCCAGCAAGGAGTTCCCGAAGCAGTACCCGCAGCTCACGAAGTGGCTCAAGAACTTCAAGATGAGCGAGAAGGAACTGGCAAGCCTGGAGAACGAGATCAACAAGGCGGGCAAGGGCAATGAGCCCAAGGCCGTCGACTCCTGGCTGAAGAAGAACCCGGGATTCGAGCAGAAGATGACTCCGCAGTCCTAGCTCTTCCTCTGCACGGCTGAAGTGCTGAATCACCCCCGAGGGGTGGGCATCGTCCTTGTGGCGAAGCCCACCCCTCGGGGCGTTCCCGGGGGCACCCCCGCTCCCTAGGCTGGGCAGCCTCCCCGCCGCTCGAACGTAAGTGCCCCTCCGTGCCCCCTGCGCCCTCCGCATCCCCTGCGCCCGCCCTGCCCCCCGCGAACGTCCGCAAGACGCCCCGCCTCGTCCTCACCGTGGCCCTGGCCCTCGTCGCCGCCCTGCTCCTGGCGCACCTGGCCAACGCGAGCCCCGCACCCGCCTCCGCGGGCACCGCGCGGCTCGCCGCCCTCGCCGAGGACGTGACCGCGGCCGAAGGACACCGCTACGACGCGCGGGACCACACCGGCCGCACCATGGACGCCGCGCAGATCGCGCAGGCCCCCGACGGCACATATCTGGCCGTCTACCACACCCTTCTGGACGACGGGCGCTTCCATGCCGCCGTCGCCACCTCCACCGATCTGCGGCACTGGCACCGCCGCCACGACTTCGGTCCCGGCACCCACCAGGCCTCGCTCGCCGACGACGGGCGCGGCGGATACGTCCTCGCGTACGAGAAGGACCCGAGGAACCACATCGCCGTGCGCGGGTACGCCGATGAGGCCGCGCTGCTCCAGGGCCGTGCGGCGCGGGCCTACGACGCACCGCGCACCCTCTCGCGGTGCGCCGAGGGCACCCCCGGCATCACCGCCGTACGCGGGGACACGATCGAGCTCACCGGCCACTACCGCGCGGATTGCGACACCGACCGCCAGCTGCGCGCCACCCTCACCGGGTTCCGGGACTGGCACGCCGCGCCCGACCGGCGGCTCGACCGGGCGCTGCAGGCCTGGGGCAACGGCGGGAACCTCGGGGACCGGGCGCCCGTCGAGCTCGACGGACAGCGGATGCTCTTCGTCGAGGGGCAGCGGCGCAAGGGCGACTTCGCGAGCTGGCAGACCTACGCGTACGACCCGGCGAGCGGCCGGGCCGACCGCCTGACCATCTCCACGCACGGCGGAAGCCGCGCCTTCGCCAATCCGTCGGCGACCCTCCTTACCGATCCGCAAGGCAGGCCTGCTCTGCTGGTCAGCCTGTTCATACCGGGGGAGGGAGCGGCTCCCGGGGAGGCCGGTCAGCTGGTCTACTGGCGCAAGCTGTAGGTGGCGGTCCTCGCAACGGGGCAAAACCGTTTGGCGAACATGCGTAGGGTGCAGAAAACCCAACAGGGTTGAGAGTGGACCGACGCGCAGAAGGGAGCCGAGGCGATGGACGAGCAGAAGGAAACCCTCCGGGTGGGCTCGGCCGTGCGGCGCCGCCGCCGGCAGCTGGAGCTCACCCTCGCCGTGGTGGCCGAGCGCAGCGGTCTCTCGGTGCCCTTCCTGAGCCAGGTCGAGAACGAGCGGGCGCGGCCCAGCAGGCGTTCCCTGCAGCGTGTCGCCGACGCCCTCCTGACGACCGACGTCGAACTGCTGGCCGCCGCGGACCCCGCGTGCACGGTCGACCTGATGCGGTCCGACGAAGGGGACGTCGAGAATTCCGCCCCGGACGCCCGGGTGCGCAATCTGGTGCGCGGTCACCACCAGCTGCACGCCGTCGAGTTCACCGGCGACCACGACGAGGGCCGCGAGTTCCAGCACCGCAACGACGAGTTGATGTACGTGGTGGGCGGCGCCGTCGAGGTCGAGGCGGAGGGCAGGGCCTACCGCCTCGGGCGTGGCGACAGCCTGTATCTGACGGGTGGGGTGCGCCACCGGTGGCGGGCGACCGTGCCGGACAGCCAGGTGCTCGTCGTGGCCGTCGGCGATCACATCGAGGCCCTGGACGGCTCGCGGCGCTGAGGGGATCTCACGGTGACCGGAGTACGGGTGGTCTCGCTGGTGCCCTCGCTGACCGAGGCGGTCGCGGCCGGCGCGCCGGGAGCGCTGGTGGGGGCCACGGAGTGGTGCAGCCATCCGGAGGACCTGGACGTCGTCCGCGTCGGCGGCACCAAGAACCCTGACGTGCGCCGGATCATCGGCCTCGCCCCGGACCTGGTGATCGCCAACGAGGAGGAGAACCGCGCGCCCGACCTCGCGGCGCTGCGGGCGGCGGGGATCGAGGTGCTCGTGACGGAGGTACGGGACCTGCCGGAGGCCTTCCGCGAACTGGCCCGGGTGCTCGCCGCCTGCGGGGCGGGGCGCCCCGGGTGGCTGGACGACGCCGAGTCGGCATGGAGCCAACTGCCCGCGCCCGAAGCCCGGTTGAAGGCGGTGATTCCCATCTGGCGGCGCCCGTGGATGGTCCTGGGCCGCGACACGTTCGCGGGGGATCTGCTGCGGCGCCTGGGCGTCGACAACGCGTACGCGACGCACGCCGAGCGCTATCCGCGCGTCCCGGTCGAGGAACTGCGGGCGGTCGCCCCCGACGTGGTGGTCCTGCCCGACGAGCCCTACCGCTTCACCCGTGAGGACGGCCCCGAGGAGTTCACGGCCCTGTCGGCCCTCGTCAGCGGCCGCCACCTCACGTGGTACGGCCCGTCACTGGCCGAGGCGCCGGCCGTTCTCAGCGAGGCGCTGCGAGCAGCTTTCCGTTGAGAACCCCGCGCAGTGTCTGCGTGAGCGCCACCGCCCAGGCCGCCACCAGGAGGGCGTACAGGGCGAGTGCCAGCCAGTCGTAGACCGCGAGGCCCGTGTGCTTGCCCAGGCCCTCGGCGCCCGTGACGCACGTGCCGACGGGGAATGTGAACGCCCACCAGGTCATCGCGAATCCCATGCCCTTGCGGCGGGCCCGCAGCACCATCGCGCCCGCGAGCGCGAGCCACAGCAGGGCGAAGCCCATCACCGGGACGCCGTAGAGCACGGCGAAGACGGCGAAGCCCTGGTCGTAGGGGGCGGGGACGACGCCTGTCGCCGCGGTGTCGGCGAACTTGTTCACCGCTGTCGTCGACTGGCCCAGGGGGCCGAGGACGAGGAAGAGCGTCGGTGTGAGGGCGAGGGGGAAAGGGCCGCCGGTCAGCAGGCGGGCGAAGATCATCGGCAGCATCACCAGGGTGGCGAGCAGGCTCAGGCCGAACATCGCGAAGCAGGCGAAGAGGAGTGTCTCCTGGGCCTGTCCCGCAGGGAGGTGGGGCACGAGGAGGGGGCCGAGGGCGGCGGACACCATGGGCGCCACCAGGGGCAGCAGCCAGACCGGCGATGCCTGGCCCGGCTCCATGCGGTGCTTGACCACCATCAGGTACGGGATCGCGACGGCCGCCGCGAGGCCGATGGCCGTGCCGGAGACGAAGAGCACGGCGTCCAGCGCGACCGCCGCGCTCGTCCCGATCCAGTCCTCGCCCACGAGGAGGGCGCCGCCGCCCACTGCGAGCAGGGCCATGGACAGACAGCCGTAGAAGGGGGCGACGGCCGGGTCCAGGAGGTGGGCGCGGGCCTGGTCGCGGTGGTGGATCCAGTGCAGGGTCCGGGCGGTGACGAGCGCCGCCAGCATCAGCAGGGAGAGCGCCCAGACCGCCGTGCAGGCGGTCCGCAGGCCGGGGACGTGGACCGGCAGGGTCGCGCCCGCGCCGCCGATGATCGCCGTGCCCATGACGGTGGCGTACCAGTTCGGGCCGAGGTGACGGGTGGCGAGGGTGATGCGGGGGAGACGGGGGATGCCGGTGCGTGAGGGTGCCTGCGGGTGGGCGACGGTGACCATGACTCCACGGTCGCCGTTCGGCGGGCCCCCCACCAGGAGGCACCTACGTATGAGGGCATAACCTGGGCTTATGGGTACGTCTTCTGGTTCCGCCGCCGCGTCCGACACGACGCCGGGGGCACCGCTCGCGCATCGCGTGCCGGACCTCGGGGCGCTCGAACTGCTGCTCGCCGTGGCACGGCTCGGCAGCCTGGGGCGGGCCGCGAAGGAGCTGGGCATCACGCAGCCCGCCGCGAGCAGCCGCATCCGGTCGATGGAGCGGCAGCTCGGGGTCGCGCTCGTCGACCGGTCGCCGCGCGGCTCACAGCTCACCGACGCGGGGGCGCTCGTCACGGACTGGGCGCGGCGGATCGTGGAGGCGGCGGAGGCGTTCGACGCGGGCGCGCAGGCGCTGCGGGACCGGCGGGACTCGCGGCTGCGGGTCGCGGCGAGCATGACGATCGCCGAGTATCTGCTGCCGGGCTGGCTGATCGCGCTGCGGACACAGCGGCCGGACACGGCGGTGTCGTTGACGGCCGGCAATTCGACCGCGGTCGCGGAGCGGCTCATCGCGGGCGACGCGGACCTCGGCTTCGTCGAAGGGCTCGCGGTGCCGAACGGCCTGGACTCGGCGGTCATCGCCCACGACAGCCTGATCGTCGTCACGGCGCCCGGTCACCCGTGGGCGCGGCGCCGAAAGCCGCTGGCGGCGGAGGAGTTGGCGGCCACGCCGCTGATTCTCCGGGAGGAGGGTTCGGGGACGCGGCAGGTTCTCGACGCGGCCCTCGGCGGTCTGGCCCGCCCGCTGATCGAGCTGTCGTCCACCACCGCGGTGAAGGCGTCGGCGGTGAACGGGGCGGGGCCCGCGGTCCTGAGCGAGCTCGCGGTGGGGGAGGAGTTGTCGGCCCGGCGCCTGGTGAACATTCCCCTGGAAGGGGTCCGGTTGCGCAGGGCCCTGCGGGCCGTGTGGCCGACGGGGCACCGCCCCACCGGGCCGGCGCGGGATCTGCTGTCGCTGACTCGGGCGGGGGCGGGGTAGGGGGCTTTGGTCCCCCGGGGTGTCGGGCGGTGGGCGGGAGCGGTCCTGCCGGAGGGGATGCCCGGGGTGCGGTGGCACGGCAGGGGGAGGTGTACCTCCCCCTGGCCCGCCGGAGACCTACCGGCCCGCCACGCGGACCAGCGCCGCCATGACCCGGAGATCCTCACCCATCTCCGGGTGCCACTGCACGCCGAGGACCCAGCTCCCGGACGGTCGTTCCACCGCCTCCACCGTGCCGTCCTCCGCGTACGCCGACACCACCAGGTCCCGGCCCAGGCGGTCCACCGCCTGGTGGTGGTAGGTCGGGACGGCCGACACGGCCGGAGCGATCGACTCGTACAGCGTGCCCGGCACCGGCTTCACCTCGTGCGTGCCGAAGACGCCCACCGCCTCCACGTGTCCCTCCATGTGCTGCACCAGCGTGCCGCCCAGCGCCACGTTCAGGAGCTGCATGCCCCGGCAGATGCCGAGCAGTGGCGTCCCCGACGCCAACGCCGCCTCGATCAGCGCCAGTTCCCACGCGTCCCGCTCCGGCGCCGGAGGGCCTGTGCGCTCCTCACGCTCCGAGCCGTAACGGGCGGGATCGACATCGGGCCCACCCGCGATGACCACGCCGTCGAGCCTGGCGACGACTTCATCGGCGTACGAAGGATCGTCCGGCGGGAGCATCGCGGCGATGCCGCCCGCCGCCTGCACAAGCCGCGGGTAGCCGACGGGGAGCAGCGCCGCGGGCAGCTCCCACACGCCCCAGCGCGCCTTCGCCTCCAGATACGTGCTGACACCGATCAACGGCCTGCCGGCGGTTTCGCTCACCCTCGTCTCCTTCATGTCCCTCACGCTCAGTCGCGTTCCAGTTCCGCCTCCGCGGCGGCGAGCGCCGCGAACTCCTCCTCCGGTGCCCGCGCCACGAGCCGCTTGCGGCTGTAGATGCCGAAGTACGCGATCGCCACCACGTATACCCCGAGCGCGATCAGCGCCGCCGTCACGTCCACCAGGAACGTCGCGACCAGTGCCGAGCACGCGAGGACAAGCGCCACCGACGAGGTCAGCATGCCGCCCGGCGTGCGGTAGGGCCGCTCAAGACCCGGCTCCCTGCGGCGCAGCACGATGTGCGAGAGCGACATCAGCGCGTACGAGATGGTCGCGCCGAACACCGCCACGTTCAGCATCCGTGCGCCGTCCCCGGTCGCCGCCGCCAGGCCGAAGCCGATCGCCCCGGGCACCAGGAGGCCCAGGTACGGGGCCTTGCGGCTGCTCGTGAGCGACAGGAACCTCGGCAGATAGCCCGCCCTCGACAGGGCGAAGAGCTGGCGCGAGCCCGCGTAGATCAGGGAGAAGAACGACGCCACAAGGCCTGCCAGGCCCGCGTAGTTGACGATGCGGCTGAGCGCCGTCGCCTCGCCGCCCGGCTGCAGCGCCTCCACCAGCGGGTTGCCCGCGTCCTGGATCGCGTTCGCGCCGCGTGCCCCGGCCGAGGCGAAGAACGTGAGGAGCGCCAGCACGACGAGGATGGCCATCGACCAGCGGATCGCGCGCGGCAGCGTGCGCGCCGGGTCCTTGGTCTCCTCGGCTGCCAGCGGCACGCCCTCGACGCCGAGGAAGAACCACATGCCGAACGGGAACGCCGCCCAGATGCCCAACAGGCCCATCGGCAGCCAGGAGTTGGAGCCGAAGGCATCCGCCTCCACGGGGATGTCGTTCAGCTTCGACGCGTCGAAGTCCATGAACGCGCCGACCGCGAAGACGAGCAGCGCCGCCACCGCGATGCCCGTGACGACGAAGCTGAAGCGCAGTGCCTCGCCGACGCCCCACAGGTGGATGCCGATGAAGACGACGAAGCAGGCCAGATAGACCGGCCAGCCAGAGGTCAGGCCGAAGAGGCCGAGCGACTCGACGTAGTCGCCGATGAAGATGGAGATCGCGGCGGGCGCCAGGATGTACTCGATGAGGATCGCCGTGCCGGTCAGGAAGCCGCCCCAGGGGCCGAGCGCCCGGCGCGCGAAGCCGTAGCCGCCGCCCGCGGTGGGCAGGACCGACGACAGTTCCGCCAGCGAGAACACCATGCAGGCGTACATCACGCCCATGAGCGCCATGGCGATCGCCAGGCCGCCGAATCCGCCTTCCGCCAGGCCGAAGTTCCAGCCCGAGAAGTCGCCGGAGACGACGTACGCGACGCCGAGGCCGGTGAGGAGCAACCAGCCCGCGCTGCCTCTGCGCAGCGTTCTCCGCTCCAGATAGTCGTCCGCCGGTTCGGCGGCACTCGTCTTGGTGGACTCCACGGTCATGGCACGGCTCCTATGCGGCGGTGGCGCTGCGGCGGGGTGACGGAACAACGGGGTGTCGGAACAGCGGGGTGTCGGGACAATGGGGGTGACTCAATGGAACGGATCCATACCTTTGCCGTGCCACCACCGAGAAATCAAGACCCCTGCGTTACGCCGTGGTTAATCCCCCCGCGCCCTGCCCCTTATGTCAGGAAGCCCCGCAGCAAGGCGGCCGTACCGCCGCAGTGCTCGCGCATCATCTCCCGCGCCCCGTCCGCGTCCCCGTCGAGCACCGCCTCGACGAGGGCGGTGTGCTGGCGCTGCGAATGCTCCAGGTTCCGTACCAAGAGGGGGATGCAGTCCAGGAGGTCGTTGACGGTCGCGCGGACCGCCGCGTACTGCGCGGTGAGCGAGGGGGAGCCGCAGAGCTCGGCGAGGGTCAGGTGCAGCAGCGTGTCCTGGCGGCGGTACTCGGAGAGCGGCGCCTCGTGGGTCTGCGCGAGCGCCGTGCGCAGCCGCTCGCGCTGCTCGTCGCTCAGGCCGTGCGCCGCGCAGAGCCCGGCCGCTCCGACCTCGAGGACCTCGCGGAACCGCAGCGCGTCCTCGACGTCGACGTCCGCCACGCGCCGCCGCAGCTCGTCCTCGCCGGCCGCCTCGGGGCGCGGACGCACGAACGTGCCGCCGTACCTGCCCCGCCGCGACTCGACGAGGCCCTGGTCCTGGAGCACCTTGAGGACCTCGCGCAGCGTCACCCGGCTGATGCCGAGGCGGTCGGCCAACTCCCGCTCCGACGGGAGGCGTTCACCGCCCGGCACCAGGCCGAGGCGTACGACCTGGAGGATCTGCTCCAGGGCCTCCTCGAAGCCGTTGCCCGCCCGTACGGGACGAAGCACCGGCGTGAGCCGGTCGCCGGCGGTCGTGGCGGCCGCGTCACCGGTGTCGGCAGCCGCGTCGGCATCCGTGTGCGACATCTGGCCGTACCCCCTTCCCAATCAATGGTTCTCGGCAATACCTTATGGCTCTCGGCTGACCCAAGGAGGATTTTCCCGTGGCAGACCGCACACCCCCGCTCGGGATCGAGGAGCTGCGTGCTCTCGTCACGAGCGGCGAGATCGACACTGTCGTCCTGGCCTTCCCCGATATGCAAGGGCGGCTCCAGGGCAAGCGGTTCGCCGCCCCCTTCTTCCTCGACGACGTCCTGGAGAACGGCACGGAGGGCTGCAACTACCTCCTGGCCGTCGACGCGGAGATGAACACCGTCGAGGGATACGCGATGTCCTCCTGGGACCGCGGCTACGGCGACTTCGCCATGCGCCCCGACCTCAGCACCCTGCGCCGCGTCCCCTGGAACGAAGGCACCGCGATGCTCATCGCGGACCTCGCCTGGAACGACTCCTCGCCCGTCGTGGCCGCGCCCCGCCAGATCCTGCGCCGCCAGCTCGACCGGCTCGCCGAGCTGGGCTACACCGCCAACGTCGGCACGGAGCTCGAATTCATCGTCTTCAAGGACACCTACGAGCAGGCCTGGGACGCGGGCTACAAGGCCCTGACCCCGGCGAACCAGTACAACATCGACTACTCCGTGCTCGGCACGGGACGCATCGAGCCGCTCCTGCGCCGCATCCGCAACGACATGGCGGCCGCCGGGCTCGTCGTCGAGTCGGCCAAGGGCGAGTGCAACCCGGGCCAGCACGAGATCGTGTTCCGCTACGACGACGCCCTCGTCACCTGCGACCAGCACGCGATCTACAAGACCGGTGCGAAGGAGATCGCGTCCCAGGAAGGTGTCTCGCTCACCTTCATGGCCAAGTACAACGAGCGCGAGGGCAACTCCTGTCACATCCACCTCTCGCTCGCGGACACCGACGGCACCAACGCCATGGCCGGTTCCTCGAGTGATCCCGGTGGCATGTCGCCCGTCATGCGGCACTTCCTCGCCGGGCAGCTCGCCGCGCTGCGGGAGTTCTCGCTGCTCTACGCGCCCAACATCAACTCCTACAAGAGGTTCCGGCCGGGATCGTTCGCGCCGACCGCCGCCGCCTGGGGCTACGACAACCGCACCTGCGCCCTGCGCGTCGTGGGTCACGGCCGCTCGATGCGCTTCGAGAACCGTCTGCCGGGCGGCGACGTGAACCCGCACCTCGCGGTCGCCGGACTCGTGGCCGCCGGTCTGCACGGCATAGAGCAGAAGCTCGAACTGCCCGAGGAGTGCACGGGCAACGCCTACACCGGTGACTACGCGCACGTCCCCACCACCCTGCGCGAGGCCGCCGAGCTCTGGGAGAACAGCGCCATCGCCAAGGCCGCCTTCGGCGACGAGGTGGTCGCGCACTACAGCAACATGGCCCGGGTCGAACTGGACGCCTTCGACTCCGCGGTGACCGACTGGGAGCTCCGCCGCTCCTTCGAACGCATGTGAGGCACCCTTGCTCGAAGTACTGAATCCGGCGACGGAAGAGGTCATCGCGACCGTCCCCGCCGCCACCGCACAGGACATCGACGCCGCCGTCGCACGCGCATCCGCGGCGCAGGCGAAGTGGGCCGCCGTGGCCCCCGCCGACCGCGCCCGCCTGCTGCGCCGCTTCGCGGTCGCCGTCGACGAACACATCGAAGAACTCGCCCAGTTGGAGGTGCGGGAAGCCGGACACGTCATCGGCAACGCGCGCTGGGAGGCGGGCAACGTCCGTGATCTCCTCGACTTCGCGGCCGGGGGAGTGGAACGGCTGAGCGGCCGTCAGATCCCGGTGCCCGGCGGCCTGAACGTCACGATCCTCGAACCCCTCGGCGTCGTCGGCGTCATCGCGCCCTGGAACTTCCCGATGCCGATCGCCGCCTGGGGCACCGCCCCGGCGCTCGCGGCCGGCAACGCGGTCATCCTGAAGCCCGCGGAGACGACCCCGCTCACCGCGCTGCGCCTGGCCGAACTCGCCCTGGACGCGGGCCTGCCCGAGGGGCTCTTCCAGGTCCTGCCCGGTGCCGGGGACGTCGCGGGCAACGCCCTCGTCGAGCACCCCGGCGTCGCCAAGATCGTGTTCACCGGCTCCACGCGCGTCGGCAAGCAGATCATGGCCAAGTGCGCCGACCGCGTGAAGCGCCTGACGCTCGAACTCGGCGGCAAGAGCCCGAACATCGTCTTCGCCGACGCGGACGTGGAGGCCGCCGCCCTCGCCACCCCCATGTCGTACCTCGACAACTCCGGCCAGGACTGCTGCGCCCGCACCCGCATCCTCGTCCAGCGCTCGGTGTACGACCGCTTCCTGGAGATCGTCGGACCGGCCGTCGAGTCCGTCGTCGTCGGCGACCCGGCCGACGAGAAGACCCAGATGGGCCCGCTGATCTCCAGGTCCCAGCTGGAGCGCGTGCGTTCGTACGTCCCCTCCGGCGCCGGGATCCACGGAACGGCCCCCGAAGGCCCCGGCTTCTGGTTCCCGCCGACGCTCCTCACCGACGCCGAAGCCGCGTCACCGGTGGCGACGGAGGAGGTCTTCGGCCCGGTCGCCGTCGTCCTCCCCTTCGAGGACGAGGCCGACGCGATCCGCCTCGCCAACGCGACCGAGTACGGCCTGTCGGGATCGATCTGGACGCGGGACGTCAGCAGGGCCCTGCGGGTCTCCCAGGCCGTCCAGGCCGGGAACCTGTCCGTCAACTCGCATTCCAGCGTGCGCTATTGGACCCCCTTCGGGGGTTACAAGCAGTCCGGACTCGGCCGTGAGCTCGGCCCGGACGCGCTCGCCGCTTTCACGGAAACCAAGAACGTCTTCATCAGCACGGAGGCCTGAGCACCATGACCGAAGCAATCATCTGCCGCCGCCTGGTCGGCCGCACCGCCGTCGTCACCGGTGCCGGCAGCGGCATCGGCCTCGCCACCGCGCGCCGCCTCGCCTCCGAGGGCGCACACGTCGTCTGCGGCGACATCGACGAGGCCGCGGGCAAGGCGGCGGCCGACGAGGTCGGCGGCACCTTCGTCAAGGTCGACGTCACCGACGCCGAGCAGGTCGAGGCGCTCTTCAAGACCGCGTACGACACCTACGGCTCGGTCGACATCGCCTTCAACAACGCGGGCATCTCGCCGCCCGACGACGACTCCATCCTGGACACGGGCCTGGAGGCCTGGAAGCGCGTCCAGGAGGTCAACCTCACCTCCGTCTTCCTGTGCTGCAAGGCCGCCATCCCCTACATGCGGCGCCAGGGCAAGGGCTCGATCATCAACACCGCGTCGTTCGTGGCCAGGATGGGCGCCGCGACCTCGCAGATCTCCTACACCGCGTCCAAAGGCGGCGTCCTCGCGATGTCCCGCGAGCTGGGCGTGCAGTTCGCCCGCGAGGGCATCCGCGTGAACGCGCTGTGCCCCGGCCCGGTCAACACCCCGCTCCTCCAGGAGCTCTTCGCCAAGGACCCCGAGCGGGCCGCCCGCCGTCTCGTCCACATCCCCGTGGGCCGCTTCGCCGAGGCCGACGAGCTTGCCGCCGCCGTGGCGTTCCTCGCCAGCGACGACTCCTCCTTCGTGAACGCCACCGACTTCCTCGTCGACGGCGGCATCGCGGGCGCGTACGTCACGCCCGTGTAGTTCACCCCGCAGCAATCCTCCCGACAGCCGGGCGTCGCACGACGCCCGGCTGTCCTGCGTAGACACAGGAGTGTGTTCATGAACCTCAAGCGCCGCTGCGCCGCGGCCGCAGCCGTCCTCGCCGTCGCCGCCACCGGACTCGTCTCCGTCCAGGCGACCGCGGAGGCCACCCAGCCCGCCCCGGCCACCGGCTCCCGGGCCGGGAAGTGCCCCACGCTCACCGTCTCCGCGGGCTGGTACGGCGACAACCGGGCCAGAATCCAGAAGATGATCGACGCGTACGGGCTCTGCGGCGACGGCAGCCACAAGGGTGCCGCCAAGCCCGTCGCCGCCTTCGACTGGGACAACACGGTCATCAAGAACGACGTCGGTGACGCCACCATGTTCTGGCTCCTGCGCAACAGCAAGATACGTACGCCGCGCGGCGCCGACTGGCACTCCACGAGCCGCTACCTCACCGACCCGGCGGCCAAGGCCCTCGCCAAGGCCTGCCCCGCCACCGGCACCACCCTCCCCACGCGCCGCGACACGGACTGCGCCGACGAGATCGCCTCCGTCTACAGCGAGGGCACCACCACCGGCGGCGAAGCGGCCTTCGCCGGCTTCGACCACCGCCGCATGGAACCCCAGTACGCCTGGCTGGCCCAGCTCACCCGCGGCTGGTCCGCCCACCAGGTCAAGGGCTTCGCCGCCGCGGCCCGCAAGGAGAACCTCGCCGCGCCCGTCGGCACCGAACAGCGGGTCGGCACCGGAAAGTTCACCGGCTGGGTCCGCTACTACGACCAGCAGCGCGATCTGATCCATACGCTCAAGAAGGCCGGATTCGACGTCTACGTGGTCTCGGCGTCGCCCGAGCCGGTCGCCGAGGTGTGGGCGAAGAGCGTCGGCGTCGACGCCCGGCACGCCATCGGCATCCGCAACGTCGCCGCGCACGGGAAGCTGACGGCCCGTCTGGCGGGCTGCGGCACCGTCAAGGACGGCGACGACTCGATGATCACGTACATCGACGGGAAGCGCTGCTGGATCAACCAGGAGATCTACGGAGTCCGGGGCGCGGCAGCCGAGAAGGTCCAGCCGGCCCACAAGCGTCAGGTGTTCGCGGCAGGGGACTCCGACACCGACATCTCCTTCCTGCGTGACGCCACGGCCCTGCGGCTCGTCCTGAACCGCAACAAGAACGAGCTGATGTGCCGCGCGTACGACAACGGCGACGGCCGCTGGCTGGTGAACCCCATGTTCATCGAGCCCAAGGGCAGGCTCGCGAAGCCCTACCCGTGCGCCAGCACCGGTTACACCGAACGGGACGGCAAGGAGGGCCCGGTGCGCCGCGCGGACGGGTCCGTCATCCCCGACCAGAAGGACACGGTGCACGGGTCCTGACCGTGCCCCGAGATTGATGTACGGTCCATGCGCATGCGCAACAGACATGCCTTGGCGTTGACGCTGGCCACGGCCGCCACTCTGGCGGCCGTGCCTGCGACGCTCCCCGCGGCCGCCGCCACGCCCGCGAACTCCCCCGCTGCGAAGGCCCATTGCCCGCAGCTGTCCAAGAAGCTGACCTGGTACGGCGACAACCGTGACCGGCTCCAGCAGATGATCGACGAGCGCGGACGCTGCGGCTCCCACCGGGGGCACGACCAGAAGCGTCCCGTCGCCGCCTTCGACTGGGACAACACCGTCGTCAAGAACGACATCACCGACGCGACGATCGCCTGGTCCCTCCACCACGACAAGATCCTGCGTCCTGCCAGCTGGAAGTCCACCAGCAAGTGGATGACCGACGAGGCCGACAAGGCGCTCACCAAGGCCTGCGGCACGAAGGTGCCGGCCGGCAAGCCGCTGCCCACCTCCACCGACACCGACTGCGCCGACGAGATCTTCGAGGTCCGCGAGGACGGCAAGACGATGAGCGGCGCCGCCGCCTTCGCGGGCGAGTGGGACCACCGGCACACCGTCCCGCAGTACGCCTGGGTGCCCCAGCTCTTCGCCGGACACACCGTCCCCGAACTCGAGTCGTACGCCGCGAAGGCCCGCAAGGAGGTCCTCGCCGCCCCGATCGGCGCCACCCAGACCGTCGGCACGCACGAGATCCCCGGCTACGCCCGCTACTACGACCAGCAGCGCGACCTCATCCGCACGCTCAAGAAGGCCGGGTTCGACGTCTACATCGTCTCGGCGGGTTCGGAGCCGGTGACGGAGGTGTGGTCGAAGGGCGTCGGCATCGACCGCAAGCACACCATCGCCATCCGCTCGGTCCTCGACCGCAAGGGCCGGATCACCACCTGGAACCAGGGCTGCGGCGACGTCCCGGTCAACAAGGGCGAGGCCATCCCGTACATCGACGGCAAGCGCTGCTGGATCAACCAGGAGATCTACGGCGTCAAGGGCAAGTCGGCCTGGGAGAAGCAGGACCCCTCCCACCGCATCGCCCTCGGCGGCGGTGACGCCGACACGGACGTGACCTTCGTCGGCGACGCCACGGGCGCGCACCTCGTCCTGAACCGCAACAAGAACGAGGTCATGTGCCGCGGCTACGACAACGCCGACGGCCGCTGGGTCGTGAACCCCATGTTCATCGAGCCCATGAAGCAGAAGCCGGACCTCTACCCGTGCTCCACGGCCGCCTACAACGCACCGGACGGAAGCAAGGGCCCGGTCCTGCGCGAGGACGGCTCCGTGGTGCCTGATCAGGTGGACGCAGTGTTCTGACTGTTCTGATCTTCACGGCACGTCTTAGAGTGCCGGGATGAGCATGTCTCCTCCTCCCGGCTGGTACACGGACCCGTCGGCGCCGCCGGCACAGCCCGTCGAGCGCTGGTGGGACGGGTCCGCGTGGACCGAACACCGGCGTGCGCCCGGAACCCTCCAATTGGGCCAGGCGCAGCCGGGGTTCGGCCCTCCGCAGGCACAGACTCAGGTCCAGCCGCTGCCCGGGGCTTCCGGAGGCGGCCGGGCCAAGGTGGTGGCCCTTGCCACCGCCGGGGTCGTCCTGGTCGCGTCGATCGTCACGGGCGTGGTGCTCCTGCGCGAGGACGACGGCGACCCGCAGGCAGGACCGCCGGCGCCGACCACATCGGAGCCGGTGGACACCCCCACGCCGACCTCGCCGACGCCCACCACGTCGGCTCCCGACCCCGACCCCTCCACCCTCGTCGACCAGCTCAACGGCATCACGATCCCGGTCCCCGACGGCTGGGAGAAGGCCGACAGCTCGGTCGGCGGCGATCCGACCGTCCGCACCCCTGACGTCTACGACTGCCCCGGCGAGGGCAGCCTCTGCCGCCACGGCACGGTCTACTCGCGCACGTCGACGGCGACGGACGAGCGCTCGCCCAAGGCGCTGGCCCAGCGGGACATCAAGGACGCGGCGGACCGGGCGTACGACGAGGACAAGGTCGGCATGGAGCCCTTCGGCGGCATCGCGAGCCACGAGAAGGTCAAGGAGGGGTCCGTGGCGGTCGCGGGCCGCTCCGGCTACCTCGTGCGCTGGCGCGTCCGCACGGACAAGGGGCCCGGCGGATACGTCCAGTCGCTCGCCTTCCCCTCCAGCCACGGGTCCGAGGCGGTGGTCATCGTCCGCTTCGCCATCGACGCCGGGGACGAGGCGCCGCCCCTCTCCGACATGGACGAGATCACCAAGGGGATCCGCCCGGTCGGCGGCGGGGCGACGAGCGGCGGCGTGGGCAACAGCGTGGGCGCGACGCCCTGACGATCCCGCGCCCTCAGAGGAACGTGTGGCCCTCTCCCCGGTACGTCGGGACGGTGGCCGTCACGCGGTCGCCCTCGACGAGCCGCAGCGCGTCGAACCGCTCGCACATCTCCCCGGCCTTGGCGTGCCGGAACCACACCTTGTCGCCGATCAGCAGGTCGTCGGCGGGCGCCCCGAGCAGCGGGGTCTGCACCTCTCCCGCACCCTCCTGCGGGTCGTAGCGCAGACCCTCCGGGAGGTACGGCACAGGGGAGCGGTCGGGTCCCGCGGCACCCGAAGCGGGGTAGCCGCCGCCGAGCACGGTCACGGTGCCGACGCCGGGGCGGCGCACGACGGGCTGGGCGAAGAGCGCGGCCGGACGCCCGCTGAACGACGTGTAGTTGTCGAAGAGGCGCGGTACGTACAGGCCCGACCCGGCGGCGATCTCGGTCACGGCGCGCTCGGCCGCGGTGTGCTGCACGCTGCCGGTGCCGCCGCCGTTGACGAACTCCAGGTCCGGCGCGACCGCCCGCACCGCGCGGATGGTCTCGGCCCGCCGGGCGGCGAGCTCCTTGCGGGCCGCGGTCTGCATCAGCCGGATGGCCCGGGAGCGCGCGGGATGCCCGGCGACCGCGTCACCGACCCCCGCCACATGCCCTTCGTACGCCATCACGCCCACGAGCCGGAACCCCGGCCGCCGGGCCACGGCGCGGGCGAGCGCGGCGACTTGGACGGGGGAGTGCAGGGGCGAGCGCAGGGCCCCGATCCGCACCCGCCCTCCGAGGATCTTGTAGGCGGTGTCCAACTCCAGGCAGACCCGCACCTCTTCGCGCCCGTCGCCCCTGGCCTCGTCGATGAGCCGCAGCTGCGCCGGGTCGTCGATCATCACGGTCACCGAGGAGGCGAGCTTCGGGTCGGCGGCAAGCTCGGCGAAGGCGGACCGGTCGGCCGAAGGGTAGGCGAGCAGGACGTCGTCGAACCCGGACCGCGCGAGCCACAGGGACTCGGCGAGCGTGTAGGACATGATCCCGGCGAAGCCGTCGCGGGCCAGGACGCGTTCGAGCAGCGCCCGGCAGCGTACGGACTTGCTCGCGACCCGGATCGGCTTCCCGCCGGCCCGGCGCACGAGGTCGTCGGCATTGGCGTCGAACGCCTCCAGATCGACGATCGCGACGGGGGCGTCGAGGTGCGCGGTGGCCCGGTCGTAGCGGGCCCTGT
Organism: Streptomyces sp. NPDC047525; assembly: GCF_040643025.1. Taxonomy (NCBI): domain Bacteria; kingdom Bacillati; phylum Actinomycetota; class Actinomycetes; order Kitasatosporales; family Streptomycetaceae; genus Streptomyces; species Streptomyces sp. NPDC047525. Next base: position 112,725 of record NZ_JBEYTL010000019.1, on the reverse strand, counting down.
CTGCTGCACGGGCTGTCATGGCCGAAGCCTGCCAGACGGGATTACCCGAGGGTAGGGGGATGATCCGGGCAGATCGCCCGGGGGCGCGGACTGGTTCCCTCGCGACCGGAATCTGCCCTTAGAGTTACGCGCAGAAGAGCGAGGAAACGGGGGGTGCATGAGCACGGAAGCGCGACGGCCTCCCGTCCCGCCACGTCCCACGGCCCCACCCCCACCGCCGGGCCCGCCGGCCTCCCCGGCGCCTCCCGTGCCGTCCGCGCGCTTCCCGGACGGGCGTCCGCGGACGCCGGGCGACGGTGATGGCTCCCCGCCGCCACCGCCGATGGCCGACCCCGCGCCCGAGGACGGCGACTCCATACTCGAGGACCTGTTGGCGCCCTTCGACCTGGTGAGGATGCCCGAGCCCGCTGCGTCACCGGACGACGAGCAGGACGCCGATGGCGAGAGGCTGCCGTCCCCGCCCCCGCCGCCCGCTTCGGCGCGCTTTCCCGATGCGCCGCCTCCGGCGACGATGACGCGCACACACGCGCCGATGTCCGACCCTGCCCCGGACCCCGACCAGGCGCCCGCCGCCGAAGCGCCGCTCCTGCCGCCGCTTCCTCCTGCCCCGCCGTACGTCGGCGTGCCGGTCCCGGACGCGGAGAGCGAAGGCGAGGCGGGCGTGGCGGACTACCGACTCCGTCCCCCGAGGCCTTCCGCACCGCCACCGGGCCCAGCGGCCGTGTCCGCGGGCATACCTGAGGCCGACTCGGGCCCCGCGCCGCTTCCCGGGCTGGCGCCACCGCCCTGGTCCGCGTCGAAGTCCGCATCCGCATCCGCGCCGGAGGCTGAAACGCCGACGCCGACGCCGACACCGGTGTCCGGGCCCTCGGTTCAGTTCGCACCGGCATCCCGGCCCGCCGCCGCGCCCCCGGCGCCCCTCACCGGGCCCGCGCTCTCGCGAGCCCACGCGTACGCCCGCACCCCCAAGGCCGTGCCCCCGCCCGCTCACTCCCCCCGAACCACCGCCGCCCGCCGCGCGGTCGGCGCCGTCGACCTGACGCCGGGACCCGGGGCGGGGCGGCCCTTCGTGGCGTTCGCGCGGCCCGCGCTCTACGACGACAGCACCACGCGGCTGCGGCCCGTCCGCACCTGGGTGCAGCCCCGAGTGACCGCGGCCGCCGCCTGTGTCGTGCTCGGGCTCGGGCTCATCGGGGGCGCGGCCACCGGGAGTTGGCTGACCGGGGGAGCCGAGGGGGCGAGCGCCTCGCCCAACGCGTACGCCGTGGCGGGCGAGCTCTGGCACAGCGTGCCCGTCGACCAGCTCTTCCCGGCCACCATCAAGGGGGAGGGCGCGGGACCCGGCGGAGCCGACCGCAACTGGACCCGCGTCGCCGTCGCCCCCGACAGCACCTGCAAGGGCGCCTTCGACCCGCTCCTGCGCAAGGCACTCGCCCCGGCGGGCTGCCTGCGGCTGCTGCGCGCCACGTACACGGACGCGACCCGCAGCCATGTCACCACCGTAGGCCTGCTGTTCACCAAGGCCGACGCCGAAGCGATGCGCTCCCTGCGCACCCGTTTCACGGAGGAAGGCCTCGACCGGCGCCCCGACCTGATGCCACGTCCGTACGCGGCCAAGGGCACCCCGGCCGCGGACTTCGGCGACGCCCAGCGCGCGTCCTGGACCGTCTCCGTGCTCCCGGACGCCCCCGTCGTCGCCTTCGCCGTCTCCGGTTTCGCCGACGGACGTACGGTCACCGAACCCGAGCCCGCCGACGAGGCCATGAAGACCTCCGCCACCAGCGCCCCCGCCCAGGCGGGCCTCGGCAACGAGGCCAAGGGCATCGCCGACCGCGTCGAGCGGCGCCTGCGCAAGACCATCGCGGCCACGGAGAAGTCCTCATGAGAATCCGCCGGTGGGCCGTCGCCGCCCTCGCCGCCTCGCTCGCCCTGCTGCCCGCCACCGCACACGCCGACGACGGCATACGCGCACAGCAGTGGGCCCTGGACGCCATGCACACCGGCCAGGCCTGGCAGACCACCAAGGGCAAGGGCATCACCGTCGCCGTCCTGGACACCGGCATAGACCGCGGCCACCCCGACCTGACCGGCAGCGTCCTCGAAGGCAAGGACATGGTCGGCTTCGGGGCGAAGAAGGGCGACCGCCCCTGGGCCCGGCACGGCACCGCCATGGCCGGCATCATCGCGGGCCACGGACACGGCGCGGGCAACGGCGACGGCGTGATCGGCATCGCGCCGGAAGCGAAGATCCTGCCGATCCGCGTGATCCTGGAGGACGGCGACCCGGACCGCTCGAAGGCCCGCAACACCCGGGGCAACGCGCTGGCCGACGGCATCCGCTGGGCCACCGACCACGGCGCCGACGTCATCAACCTCTCCCTCGGCGACGACTCCAAGTCCGCCCACCCCGAACCCGCCGAGGACGCCGCGGTCCAGTACGCCCTGAAGAAGGGCGCCGTCGTCGTCGCATCCGCGGGCAACGGCGGCGAACGCGGCGACCACATCTCGTACCCGGCGGCCTATCCCGGAGTCATCGCCGCCACCGCCGTCGACTCGAACGGCGACCGCGCCTCGTTCTCCACCCGCCGCTGGTACGCCACCGTCAGCGCCCCCGGCAAGAAGATCGTCATCGCCGACCCCGACCGCGAGTACTACGAAGGCTGGGGCACCAGCGCCGCGTCGGCGTTCGTCTCGGGTGCCGTCGCCCTCATCCGCGCCGCCCACCCCGGCCTGACCCCGGCCCAGATCAAGCAGCTCCTGGAGGACACCGCACGGGACGTGCCCAGCGGTGGCCGCGACGACTCGCACGGCTTCGGCTTCATCGACCCGGCGGCCGCCATCGCCGAGGGCGGCAAGAAGAAGCCGGAGGAGCTGAGCTCCGCGGCGTACGGGAAGAAGTACTTCGGCCCGGGTCCCGACGAGGACGCGGGCGACGGCGGGCCCGCAGGCTGGGTGGGCCCGGTCGCGGGCGGCATCGGCGTGGCCCTCCTGGCAGCGGCGGTCTACCTCTGGCGCGGCCGTCGCGGAGCCCGCCCCGGCACCGCCCGACAGGTCCCGGACCAGTCTCGATAGGGTCGGTGCCGTGGCGAACAAGAACATCCCGGACCCCGGCTTCTCCGACGACGACGGCTCCGCCGACCCCCGGCTCACCGCGGCCCTGACCGCGTGGGCCGAGGACCGTACGGCCCACGGCCCCGTCCTTGAGGCGCTCACCGGCGCCCGGCTGCTCGTCCCCGTGGTCGCCGTGCTCGGCGAGGTCGAGGAGGACGAGAACGGGCTGCGCCGCGAGAAGTCCAGCGACATGGCGGTCCCCACCCTCAAGGCGGGCGACCGCAAGGCGCTGCCCGCGTTCACCTCGACCCAGGCCCTCGCCCTGTGGGACCCGGAGGCCAGGCCCGTCGCCGTCCCCCTGCACCAGGCGCTCCAGGCCGCGGCCCACGAGCAGGCCGACACGATCGTGCTGGACCTCGCGGGACCCGTTCCCTACGAGATCAACCGGCCCGCCCTGATCGCCCTCTCCGAAGGCCGCCACACCCGGGACCCGCTCGCCGACCCCGCTGTCACGGCCGCCGTGCGGGCGGCCGTCGCCGCCGAGCCCGCCGTTCTGCGCGCCCACCTCGGCGCGGGCACCGCGGACGGCACCCTCGCGCTGGTCCTGGACCCCTCGGCGGACCCGGCCGAAGCCGCCCAGCGCGTCGCCGGGCACATCGCGGCCGACGAAACACTGAGGGCCCGCCTGGTGAGCGGCCTCGACCTGGCACTGCTGCCGGCCGGGGCGACGCCACCGGGCGAGCCCTTCTACGTACGAGAAAGCTGAGAGGTCAGCCGAAGACCGGGCCCGTGTACTTCTCGCCCGGACCCTGGCCCGGCTCGTCCGGCACCTCGGACGCCTCGCGGAAGGCCAGCTGCAGCGACTTCAGGCCGTCGCGCAGCGGGGCCGCGTGGAACGAGGAGATCTCCGTGGCGCTCGCGTCCATCAGGCCGCCGAGCGAGTGGATCAGCTTGCGGGCCTCGTCGAGGTCCTTGTGGCCCTCGCCGCCCTCGGCGAGGCCCAGGTTCACGGCCGCGGCGCTCATCAGGTGGACGGCGACCGTGGTGATCACCTCGACCGCGGGGACGTCCGCGATGTCACGGGTCAGGGTGTCGAAGTCGGGGGAATCGGGGGCCGAGCCGGTGGCGGACTCGGGGGTGGGGGTCGCGTCGCTCATGTCCCACACGATAAGCGGAGCCCCACGCGCGGTGAGCCGCGGGAGTCCGTGAGCACGGTTGGGCGCCGCTGGTTAGCCGCACCCCCGTGGAGCTGCTAACCTTGTGTAACGACCGGCCGGATACTCGCGTGCCACGCAGAGGCCCGGCCCACAAGTGGAGGCTCCGCTTCCCACCTGGCCGCTCCCCGGAGCGGCGGGTCACCGGTCAGGCGGCCGCAGTCCCCGAGACTACGGCAGGCCCGAGATGCGCCCCGCGATCACCGCGGAGGTGCTCCGGTAGTAATGGAGCCCCTTCCTGTGATCGGTTGGGGCATTTTTTTATGTACTCACTCGGTTGGTCGAGATAACAGACGTAACGCGGCTGTCCGCCAGACCGCCGCGTGGTGCTACCGAGGAGGATCCATCAGCGCCGAGCCCCGCATCAACGACCGGATTCGCGTTCCCGAGGTGCGACTTGTCGGTCCCAGCGGCGAGCAGGTCGGGATTGTTCCGCTTGCCAAGGCCCTGGAGCTCGCACAGGAGTACGACCTCGACCTGGTCGAGGTGGCGGCGACCGCCCGTCCGCCCGTGTGCAAGCTCATGGACTACGGGAAGTTCAAGTACGAGTCGGCCATGAAGGCCCGTGAGGCGCGCAAGAACCAGGCGCACACGGTCATCAAGGAGATGAAGCTCCGGCCGAAGATCGACCCGCACGACTATGACACCAAGAAGGGTCACGTCGTCCGGTTCCTCAAGCAGGGCGACAAGGTCAAGATCACGATCATGTTCCGTGGTCGCGAGCAGTCCCGGCCGGAGCTCGGCTACCGACTGCTGCAGCGTCTCGCGAACGACGTCGAAGACCTCGGGTTCATCGAGTCGAACCCGAAGCAGGACGGCCGAAACATGATCATGGTCCTCGGTCCGCACAAGAAGAAGACCGAAGCCATGGCCGAGGCCCGCGAGGCCCAGGCGGTCCGCAAGGCGGACGCGAAGGCCAACCCGGGCCGCTCGCAGAACGCCGTCGCGGAGGGGGAGCCCGACGAGGCTCCTGCCGAGGCTGTCGCCGAAGCCCCTGCCGAGGCCCCGGCCGAGGCTCCCGCCGAGGCCTGATCCCGGGACGCGAGTCCGGGGATCGCCAACTGATCCATACGGTTCCCGGATGCCCGGTTTCACGACCGGGCATCCGAGTGCCACTGACGAGGAGAGAACGGCGCTATGCCGAAGAACAAGACGCACAGCGGTGCCAGCAAGCGCTTCAAGATCACCGGCTCCGGCAAGGTGCTCCGTGAGCGCGCCGGCAAGCGCCACCTGCTCGAGCACAAGTCGTCCCGTCTGACGCGTCGCCTCAGTGGCAACGCCGAGATGGCCCCGGGCGACGCCAAGAAGATCAAGAAGCTTCTCGGCAAGTGAGTCCGGGCGCACACCGCGCCTGAACTCTGACCGGGACCCAATCGATACCGGGTCGTGTGAGTCCAACCACGGCCCCGCTACAAGGAGTTAACAAGTGGCACGCGTCAAGCGGGCAGTCAACGCCCACAAGAAGCGTCGGGCGATCCTCGAAGCGGCCAGCGGCTACCGCGGCCAGCGTTCGCGCCTGTACCGCAAGGCCAAGGAGCAGGTCACCCACTCCCTGGTCTACAACTACAACGACCGCAAGAAGCGCAAGGGCGACTTCCGTCAGCTGTGGATCCAGCGCATCAACGCTGCTGCCCGCCAGAACGGCATGACGTACAACCGCCTCATCCAGGGTCTGAAGGCCGCCAACATCGAGGTGGACCGCAAGATCCTGGCCGAGCTGGCCGTCAACGACGCGAACGCGTTCGCCGCGCTCGTCGAGGTTGCGCAGAAGGCTCTGCCGTCGGACGTCAACGCGCCCAAGGCTGCCTGACGCTTCGCTGTACCTGAGCGTTACTCGCGGACCCGCAGGCCAACCGGCCTGCGGGTCCGCTTGCGTCCGGCCCCGCGTCCGCCGCCAACTGTCGTCTGCCGTCCGCCCGCCGTCTCCGGCTGAGCGCGCAGTTCCCCGCGCCCCTGTCGGGGCGCTCTCCCCGAGGTGAGTTTCATGGTTGCCAGCCCCGAGTTGATCTCCCCCAAGTCGCCCCGCGTCAGCGCCGCACGGCGGCTGGCCAAGCGGAACTTCCGGGGGAAGGAGCAGCTGTTTCTCGCCGAGGGGCCGCAGGCCGTGCGGGAGGCCGCCGCGTACCCGGACACGCTCGTCGAGCTGTTCGCCACCGTCGACGCCGCCGACCGCTACGCCGACATCGTCGGCGAGGCCCGTGCCGCCGGTGCCCGTGTGCACCTGGCGGACGAGGACGTCATCGCGGACATCTCGACGACCGTGACGCCGCAGGGGCTCGTCGGGGTCTGCCGGTTCGTCGACACCCCTTTCGACAGCATCCTCGCCGCACGGCCCAAGCTGGTCGCCGTCCTCGCGCACGTGCGTGACCCCGGGAACGCGGGCACCGTGCTGCGGTGCGCCGACGCCGCGGGAGCGGACGCGGTCGTCCTCACGGACGCCTCCGTGGATCTCTACAACCCCAAGTGCGTGCGCGCGTCGGTCGGTTCGCTGTTCCACCTGCCCGTCGCCGTCGGCGTACCCGTCGAGCGGGCCGTCCAGGGGCTGAAGGACGCGGGTGTGCGGATCCTGGCCGCGGACGGGGCGGGCGAGGACGACCTCGACGACGAGCTCGACAAGGGCACCATGGGCACCGCTTCCGCCTGGGTCTTCGGCAACGAGGCCTGGGGTCTGCCGGAGGAGACCCGCGCACTCGCCGACGCCGTGGTGCGCGTTCCGATCCACGGCAGAGCCGAAAGCCTCAACCTCGCGACGGCGGCGGCCGTGTGCCTCTATGCGTCCGCCCGTGCACAGCGTGCGGCTGGAGGGTGCCGTTCCGTCACTCCCAGCTAGTAGGGTGACGGGCTCGGAGGCCTCCTGCGCCGGTCCGAGAGGTGGGGTACGGGGAATGAGCATCGGCACGAGCAGATCACCGGGAGTACAGGACATCCTGTGTACTCGCGCGGACCATGGCGCCCTCGGTGACCTCGGCGACGGGCTCGGCATCCACCCGGACGACCTCCCCGACGGCCTCGTCGTCGCCGACGAGTCGGGCCAAGTCATCTGCTTCAACGCCGCGGCCGCGCGCATCACCGCGGTGCACGCGTCCGACGCCCTGGGCGCTCCGCTGGAGCACGCCCTGCCTTTAGAGGACCTCGAAGGCCGCCGCTGGTGGCAGCTGACCGATCCGTACGGCGGCCTGGCCACCCGGTTCGCCCAGCCCGAGCGCAATCTGCTGCTCCCCGGCGGGCGTGAGGTCCTCGTCTCCGCGCGCTATGTGCGCACCGCGCCCACCGGCCCCGTACGCCGCGTCGTCGTCTCCATCCGCGACACCGAGGCCCGCCGCCGCACCGAGCGCAGCCACGCGGAGCTGATCGCCACCGTCGCCCACGAGCTCCGCTCGCCCCTCACCTCCGTGAAGGGCTTCACGGCGACGCTGCTCGCCAAGTGGGAGCGCTTCACCGACGACCAGAAGAAACTGATGCTGGAGACGGTGGACGCCGACGCCAACCGCGTCACGCGGCTCATCGCCGAGCTCCTCGACATCTCCCGCATCGACTCGGGGCGGCTCGAACTGCGCCGCCAGCCCGTCGACATCGGTGCCGCCGTCGGCCGCCACATCCAGGCCCACGTCGCCTCCGGCCAGGACGCGGACCGCTTCCTCGTCCGGATACAGCGGCCGTTGCCCGACTGCTGGGCCGACCCCGACAAGATCGATCAGGTGCTCAGCAACCTCCTGGAAAATGCGGTGCGGCACGGCGAAGGAACCGTCACCATCGACGTGGCAGCATCGTCGTCCCCGCGTGAGCAGGGCGGGGCCGAGACGGCCGTGACCGTGAGCGACGAGGGGTCCGGCATTCCGGAGGAATCGATGGGCCGTGTCTTCACCCGCTTCTGGCGGGGCAGCAAGCGCGGCGGGACGGGACTGGGGTTGTACATCGTGAAGGGCATCGTGGAGGCGCACGGCGGGACGATCACCGTCGGCCGCGCGCCCGGTGGCGGCGCCCAGTTCCGATTTACGTTGCCCGTGGGCACTCCGGCGTATCTCCTCTGATCCTCACCGATCACCTCTGATCCGCCCGAGCACCGCCCGCGGGCTCATTCACCTGCGCCACCCCCGTTAGACTCGATCCTTGGCACGTTTGCGTCCCCCTATGTGGACGATTCGTCTCCGAGTCGTAGACGGGGACCATCACCAGCCAACCGGAAGCACGGGAAGAGATGTCGGCACCGAACAAGTCGTACGACCCTGTTGAGGTCGAGGCACTGAAACCTGAAGAGATCGAGCGCATGCGGGACGAGGCGCTCGCCGCCTTCGCCGCCGCGGGCGACCTCGAACAGCTCCAGGAGGCCAAGGTCGCGCACACCGGCGGCACCTCGCCGCTGGCCCTCGCCAACCGCGAGATCGGCGCGCTGCCCCCGCAGGCCAAGGCCGAGGCCGGTAAGCGCGTCGGCATGGCGCGCGGCGCCGTGAGCAAGGCGCTCGCCGCCCGGCAGACCGAGCTCGAGGCCGAGCGCGACGCCCGGGTGCTCGTCGAGGAGGCAGTGGACGTCACGCTGCCGTACGACCGCGTCCCGGCCGGTGCCCGGCACCCGCTGACCACGTTCATGGAGCGTGTCGCGGACGTCTTCGTCGCCATGGGCTACGAGATCGCCGAGGGCCCCGAGGTCGAGGCGGAGTGGTTCAACTTCGACGCCCTGAACTTCACCCCGGACCACCCGGCCCGGCAGATGCAGGACACGTTCTTCGTCCAGGGCCCCAAGGGCACCGAGGGTGACGAGTCCGGCGTCGTGCTGCGCACCCACACCTCCCCGGTGCAGGCCCGCGCGATGCTCGACCGCGAGCCGCCCGTCTACATCGTCTGCCCCGGCCGTGTGTACCGCACGGACGAGCTGGACGCGACGCACACCCCGGTCTTCCACCAGATCGAGCTGCTCGCCGTGGACGAGGGCCTGACCATGGCCGACCTCAAGGGCACCCTGGACCACATGGTCCAGTCGCTCTTCGGTGCGGACATGAAGACGCGCCTGCGTCCGAACTACTTCCCGTTCACCGAGCCGTCCGCCGAGATGGACATGGTCTGCTACGTCTGCCGTGGCGAGTCCGTGGGCAACCCCGACCGCCCCTGCCGCACCTGCGGCAGCGAGGGCTGGATCGAGCTGGGCGGCTGCGGCATGGTCAACCCGAAGGTGCTCACCGCCTGCGGCGTCGACCCCCAGAAGTACAGCGGATTCGCCTTCGGGTTCGGCATCGAACGGATGCTGATGTTCCGCCACAACGTCGAAGACATGCGAGACATGGTCGAGGGTGACGTCCGGTTCACCCGGCCCTTCGGGATGGAGATCTGATGCGGGTCCCGCTTTCCTGGCTGCGGGAGTACGTCGATCTCCCCGCCACCGAGACCGGCCGTGACGTACAGGCCAAGCTCATCGAGGTCGGCCTCGAGGTCGAGACCGTCGAGCAGGTCGGCGCGGGCCTCACCGGTCCGCTCGTCGTCGGCAAGGTCCTCACCATCGAGGAGCTGACGGAGTTCAAGAAGCCCATCCGCTTCTGCACCGTCGACGTCGGCTCCGCCAACGGCACGGGCGAGCCGCAGGAGATCGTCTGCGGCGCACGGAACTTCGCCGTCGGTGACAAGGTCGTCGTCGTGCTGCCCGGCGCCGTGCTGCCCGGCGACTTCAAGATCGCCGCGCGCAAGACGTACGGCAAGACCTCGCACGGCATGATCTGCTCCGGCGACGAGCTGGGCATGGGCGACGACGGAAGCGGCGGCATCATCGTCCTTCCGCCCGAGCACGAGGTCGGCACCGACGCCATCAAGCTGCTCGAGCTGGTCGACGAGGTCCTGGACATCGCCGTCACGCCCGACCGCGGGTACGCCCTGTCGATGCGCGGCGTCGCCCGCGAGGCCGCCATCGCGTACGGCCTGCCGCTGCGCGACCCGGCGCTCCTGGACGTGCCCGCGCCGAACGCCTCCGGCTACCCCGTCAAGATCTCCGACCCGATGGGCTGCGACCGCTTCACCGCGCGCACGGTCACGGGCCTGCGGCCCGAGACCCGCTCGCCGATCTGGCTGCAGCGCCGCCTCCAGAAGGCGGGCATGCGCCCGATCTCGCTCGCCGTCGACATCACGAACTACGTGATGCTGGAGCTCGGCCAGCCGCTGCACGCCTACGACCGTTCCCGCATCGAGGGCACCATCGGTGTGCGCCGTGCCGAGCAGGGCGAGAAGTTCACGACGCTCGACGGCGCCAAGCGCGTCCTCGACGCCGAGGACCTGGTCATCACCGACGACCGCGGCCCGATCGGCCTCGCGGGTGTCATGGGCGGCGCCAACACCGAGATCGCGGACCACGAAGAGACCGCGGGCACCAGCGACGTCGTCATCGAGGCCGCGCACTTCGACGCGATCTCCATCGCCCGCACGGCCCGCCGCCACAAGCTGCCCTCCGAGGCGGCCAAGCGCTTCGAGCGCGGCGTCGACCCGCAGGCCGCGTCCGCCGCCGCGCAGCGCACGGTGGATCTCCTCGTCCTGCTCGCGGGCGGCACCGCCGAGTCCGGGGTCACCGAGGTCATCGCGCCCTCCGCGCCCCACACGATCAGCATGCCCGCCGATCACCCGGACAAGGTCGCCGGTGTGGAGTACGGCCGCGAGACCGTCGTGCGCCGTCTGCAGGAAGTCGGCTGCGACGTCTACGGCCAGGACGCCCTGACCGTCACCGTGCCCTCCTGGCGTCCCGACCTCGCCGAGCCGAACGACCTCGCCGAAGAGGTCATCCGGCTCGAGGGGTACGAGAACCTCCCCTCCACGCTGCCCAAGCCCCCCGCGGGCCGCGGGCTCACGGACCGGCAGCGGCTGCACCGCCGCATCGGCCGCGCGCTCGCCGGGAGCGGATTCGTCGAGGCACCGAACTACCCCTTCATCGGTGAGCAGATCTTCGACCAGCTGGGCCTGGAGCCTGGCGACCCCAAGCGCCGGGTCGTGAAGCTGGTCAACCCGCTCTCCGACGAGGAGCCCGCTCTTCGTACGACGCTGCTTCCGGGGCTGCTCGGCGCGCTGCGCCGCAACGAAGGCCGCGGCAGCCACGACCTGGCGCTCTTCGAGACGGGTCTGGTCTTCAAGGCGCGTGCAGAGGCGCGCATCGCGGTGCGTCTGCCCGTCGACCGCCGGCCCACGGACGAGGAGGTCGCCTCCCTGACCGAGGCGCTCCCCGTGCAGCCGCGGCACGCCGCCGTCGTCCTGGCGGGCGCCCGCGAGCAGGCCGGCTGGTGGGGCAAGGGCCGTCCGTCCGAGTGGGCCGACGCGGTCCAGGCCGCGCGCGCCCTGGCCGCCGAGTCCGGCACCGAACTGCTCGTGCGCCAGGGCCAGTACGGCCCGTGGCACCCGGGCCGGTGCGCCGAGCTCGCCGTGGTGATCGACGGCGCGGAGCAGGTCATCGGGTACGCGGGCGAGCTGCACCCGCGCGTGGTCAAGGCGCTCGGTCTGCCCGCGCGCACCTGCGCGATGGAGCTCGACCTGGACGCCCTGGAGGCCGCGAGCGCCGGTGTCCCGCAGGGGCCGAAGATCTCCACCTTCCCGGTCGCCACGCAGGACGTCGCGCTCGTCGTCGGCGGGGACGTCCCCGCCGCCGACGTCGAGAAGGTCCTTCGTGAGGGCGCGGGTGAACTCCTGGAGTCCATCCGGCTCTTCGACGTCTTCACCGGCGAGCAGATCGGCGCGGGCAAGAAGTCCCTGGCGTACGCGCTGCGCTTTCGCGCGGCCGACCGCACGCTGACCGTCGACGAGGCCTCCGCGGCCCGTGACGCGGCCGTCGCCCTGGCGGCCGAGCGGACCGGCGCGGTGCTGCGCGGAGCGTAGTCACCGCCAGTAGTCGCTGCCAGGCGCACAAGAGGCGCATAGAAGGGCGTATCCGGACCTCCGGGTACGCCCTTCACTCGTTTGAGTGACTAGTAAGCCCTCTCTGGCCCGATCGGCCCAGGCGGTCGACAGAATCAGTCCGGCCGCAGGGGCCGTGATCTGTACGGACCGCGCGGCCTGCTCGCTGAACAGGGCCTTAGGGGGGCCGTCGGCATGATCCGTATCAGGGCTGGAGCTCCCCGCCGGGTGCTCCTCCGGGCGAGGGGCCGGACCAGGCTCCGGGCCAGGCTCCGGGTGAGGGCCAGGGCGAAGGCAGGGACGAAGGCAGGGACGAAGGCGTTCCGTGTGGATCCGCCGCGGATCCGGCGCGTCCTCTCGCTCGGCCTTCCCACGGTGTGGGGCGCGGCAGCCGTCACGTACAAACTCGTCTGCCCGCTCGCCCAGCAGAACGGCCTTGAAGCGCGGATCGTCACCAGCGCGGTCTTCTTCGCGGTCGGCACCGGTCTGATATTGCATGTCCACGGCACGCTGCTGCGGGAGCTGCGGCAGCTCCGCGAGATCGCGGGCGTCGCACAGAACGCCCTGCTCCGCCCGCTGCCGCCGCGCGTCGAGGGCCTCACGGTCGCGGCCGGGCGGCTCTCCGCGTCACGCGGCGCCTCCGTCGGCGGCGATCTGTACGAGGTGGCGGCCACCGACCACGGCGTCCGCGTCGTCATGGGCGACGTGCGCGGGCACGGCCTGACCGCCATCAGCACGGCCGCCGCCGTGCTCGGCAGCTTCCGCGAGGCCGCGTACGAAGAGCCGGAACTGCCGCACGTGCTCCGGAAGTTGGAGCGCGCCCTGGGGCGTCATCTGCGGGAGCGTTCGCGCGCCGAGCATCCGGCGGGCGGTGGCGTGCCTGCGGACAGTCCGCCGGCCGAGGAGTTCGTCACCGTACTCCTGATGGAGATCGGCCCGGACGGCGAGATGACCGCGCTCAACTGCGGCCACCCCTGGCCGCACCGCCTGAGCGGGCACGCCGAGCCGGTCGCCGGCGGGGAACCGCTGCCGCCGCTCGGCCCCTTCCCGCTCCCCGCCGAACTGCCCGTACTGCACTGCGGATCACTTCTTCCGGGGGAGGCGCTCGTGCTGCACACGGACGGCATGGAGGACGCGCGGGACGCGGCCGGACGGTTCTTCCCGCTCCGGGCGGCGCTCACCGAAGCGGTGCGGGTCCCGCCGGTCGCGCCCCAGACCGTGATCCGCGCGGTGTACGCCCAACTCCTGCGCCACACCCGGCGGTTGCCCACCGACGACGCCGCGCTGCTCGTCCTGCGCAACGACCGCCGGAGGGTGCCCCAGCAGCAGGGGGAGACGGTGCGCCGGGAAAGCACCATGACGTGACGCACCGTCAACCTCCACCGGCCATGCGCCGCCCGTTCCCGCCTTGGAGTTGTCGGGCAGACAGCGGGGCGGGCGGCGCCAGTGAGGGCCGCCGTACTTTTCGAGGGGGAGCCGGCGGCCCGGCCGGCCTCCTTGTGAGGAATCTCAGTCAAGCGGGGCAGGAGTGGTGACGGCAGAGCGCACACCCCCCGGATTCGGGCGTTCCGTTCACACCCCGTGTGAAGTCACCTCTACTACGCTGGCGACACCGAGTCACCGGAGGGCCTCCATGCAGCCCAATACCCTGCTCGACGCGATCCTCGACGAGGCGGGAATCTCCCACGCGGGCCTGGCTGCCCACGTGAATCAGGCAGGGAAGAGGCGCGGCCTCGCCCTTCGCTACGAACACACCGCCGTCTCCCGGTGGTTGAAGGGGCAGCGCCCGCGGGGCCAGGTGCCCGACCTGATCTGCGAGGTCCTCGCGGGGCGGCTCCAGCGCACCGTGACCCTGGACGACATCGGTCTCGGAGTGCCGGGCCTGCCGGTCGCGGGAGCGGGTTCCGCGGCCTCGACGCTGTCCGGCTTCGTGGAGAGGGCCACCGCGCTCTGGCGCTCCGACGAACAGCAGCGCCCGCACCTTCTCGGCGCCCCGGCCGTCACGGGAACGCCCGCGGTGATGCCTGTCTGGGAGTGGGAGAACCCGCCCGAGGACGTGGACGTCTCGCGCGGCGGCAGGCATCAGGTCAGCACGGCCGACATCGACATGATGCGCGCGGCGCGCGCCCACTACGAGCAGATGTACCGCAAGACCGGCGGCATCGCGACCCGCACCCGCATCGTCGGCTTCCTCAACGCCGAGGCCGCGCCCCTGCTGCGCGGCAGCTACACGGACGAGACGGGGCGTCAACTGCACAGATCCACGGGCGGGTTGGTGGCCATCGCGGGCATCTGCGCCTACGACTCGGACGCGCACGGCCTGGCCCAGCGCTACTTCCACCAGGCCCTGCGCCTGGCAAAGGCCAGTGGTGACCGGGGACTTGGCGCCTACGTCATCGCGCTCCTGGTCAATCAGTCCCTGTTCATGCGCGAGTACCGCCAGGCGGTGGCCTTCGCGGAGGCCGCGCTGCGCGCCGCGGGCCGCGATCTCACGCCGGCCCTCGCCTCCGATCTCTACGCCATGCAGGCCAAGTCGTACGCGCACCTGGGCGACGGCAGCAGCGCGCTGTCCTGCATCCGGCGTGCGGAGGCCGCAGCGGACCGCATCCGGCGTGGGCGCGAGCCGGACGAGACCGGCTATGTCCAGCCCGGGCTCGTCAACGTGCAAGTGGCGGAGGCGCTGCTCAGCCTGGGCGACCTCACGGGAGCGTACGAGCATGCGGCGGCGGCGGTGGACACGCCGGCACACGACCGGGGCCGGGTGCATCGGCTCGCCATGCTCAGCCAGATCGAACTGCGCCAGGGAAACACCGACGAGGCCGTGGCCACGGCGGTGGAAATGGCAGAACAGGCCCGGGGGATGGAGTCCCAACGACTGCGCGACCGGCTGCGGGCCGTGCGGGAACATCTGGTGCGCAGCGACTGCGCGGGCACGGCCGAGGCGGCCGAACTCATCGCCGGGGCGCTGCGCGTGCCCCTGTGATGCGCACCGCGCGTACGCCTGCGACGACTCATGGGGAGCGCTGAACTCCGGCGTCGTCCACACGCTGCTCTGAACACCCTCCTGCTGCGATATTGCCATCTACTCGGCGGAAGGTGGCAGAACCGTGCAGTGGACGAAACAAAGCGAACAAACTGTGTATGGAAATCGATGGTTCACGGTCAATCTGGCAGATGTCGAATTGCCCGACGGCCGGCACCTGGACCACTTCCTGATACGGCTGCGGCCCGTCGCCGTGGCCACCGTCGTCAATGAGGCCAACGAGGTGCTGCTGCTCTGGCGGCACCGATTCATCACCGACAGCTGGGGCTGGGAACTGGCGGCGGGTGTCGTCGAGGACGGTGAGGACCTCGCGTACGCGGCCGCAAGGGAAATGGAGGAAGAGACCGGCTGGCGGCCGGGCCCGTTACGACACCTGATGAGTGTCGAGCCGTCCAATGGGCTCACCGACGCCAAGCACCACATCTACTGGTCGGATGAGTGCACCTACATCGGTCATCCCGAGGACGACTTCGAGTCCGACCGCCGTGAATGGGTCCCGCTCAAACTCGTCCCTGACATGGTGGCCCGCGGTGAAGTACCGGCCGCCAACATGGCGGCCGCGCTACTCCTCCTGCACCACCTCCGTCTGGGCCAGGACGCGCACTAACGGCCGATGGCCTGCCAGACTGCCACGGCGAGCGCACCAACCGCCGTCAGGGCGAGAAGGGCGGGCAGCGGCCAACGCGTGTGCTCAAGTGCCGTGATCCGCACGGTCAGTTCATCCTGGCTCTTGACGCTCTGTTCGTCATGTTGGGTGAGCAACGCCAGCTGTCCGTCGACGCGGGCCAGGCCCACGTCCAAGCTGCGGCGTAACTCGGCGAGTTCTTCCGGGACCACGCGAGATTCGGGGTCGGCGGTCACAAGTCCGTTCCTTTCCGTAGCTGTCAACCCCCCTGATGCGCACGGAAAGTAAACTCGCCTGGTGGCCGGGGCGGGAGAGTGTGCGAAGGGCATATGCGAGCCCAGGGCGCACACGGTGTGTGAACGCCGCGGGCCCGGCACTCGATGGAGTGCCGGGCCCGCGTGCGGTGCGAAGTTCAGGTGCCAGTGTGAGCCGGTCAGGCGTACGGGTAGAAGCCCGAGCCGGACTTGCGGCCGAGCCTCCCTGCGTCCACCATCCGCTGGAGCAGCGGGGGCGCGGCGTACAGCGGCTCCTTGTACTCGGCGTACATGCTGTCCGCCACCGAGGCGACGGTGTCGAGGCCGATCAGGTCGGCGAGCTTGAGCGGGCCCATCGGGTGGGCGCAGCCGAGCTCCATGCCGTTGTCGATGTCCTCGCGGCTTGCGATGCCCGACTCGAACATCCGGATCGCGGAGAGCAGATACGGGATGAGCAGCGCGTTGACCACGAAGCCCGAGCGGTCCTGGGCGCGGATCGCGTGCTTGCCGAGCACCTTCTCGACCATCGACTGCGCGCGGCTGATCGTTCCCTCGGACGTCGTCAGCGCGGGGATCAGCTCGACGAGCTGCTGCACCGGGGCCGGGTTGAAGAAGTGGATGCCGATGACCGCGTCCGGGCGGGAGGTGGCGACGGCCAGCTTCACCAGCGGGATGGACGAGGTGTTGGAGGCGAGGATCGCGTCCTGCCGGGTCACCACCTGGTCGAGCACCTGGAAGATCTCGGTCTTGACCGCCTCGTTCTCGACGACCGCCTCGATCACGAGGTCGCGGTCGGAGAACTCCCCGAGGTCGGTCGTGAAGCTCAGACGGGCGAGCGTCTCGTCGCGCTCCTCCTCCGAGATCTTGCCGCGTTCGGCGGCCTTGGAGAGGGAGTTGTAGAGCCGGGTACGGCCGATCTCCAGGGCCTCGCCGGTGGTCTCCGCGACCTTCACATCGAGTCCGGAGCGGGCGCAGACCTCCGCGATCCCGGCGCCCATCTGGCCGCAGCCCACTACTCCGACGCGTGCGATGTCGGGCATAGAGTCGGTCACCTCGTGCCTTTCGCTGATCAACGGGAAGGCAGCCCTCCGTACGGTTGCGGTGTCTGCCCCAGCGGTGAACGTTACTCCGGAACCTCAGGTGCATGACGTGCCGGGTCGGGCATGCTGTCCCGTACAGGCAGCGGTTCCGGCGGATATACAGGCCAGGGGGCGAGCGGATGAGGCGTATGTCACGCCGAGGTTTCACGATTGCGGCAACCGCGATGGTGGCGGGGCTCACAGCCGCGGGGGACGCGGCGGCCGCGCCCGAGCGGGCCCCTTCGCGGCGTGAGCTGCGGGGCATGTGGCTGGCGACCGTCGCCAACCGTGACTGGCCGTCGAAGCCCGGCCTCACGCCGGCGGAGCAGCGCGCCGAACTGATCGGCCATCTCGACACGGCCGTACGGCGCCGGCTGAACGCCGTGGTGTTCCAAGTGCGCCCCACCGCCGACGCGTTGTGGCCTTCGCCGTACGAGCCGTGGGCGGAGTGCCTCACCGGCGTGCAGGGCAAGCACCCCGGCTGGGACCCACTGGGCACCGCCGTGGCCGAGGCGCACCGCAGGGGCCTTGAGCTGCATGCCTGGTTCAACCCGTTCCGCATCGCCAACCACACGGACCCCTCGCGCCTGGTCCCGACGCACCCCGCGCGGCTGCACCCCGACTGGGTCGTGCCCTACGGCGGGAAGCTCTACTACAACCCGGGCCTGCCCGAGGTACGGCGCTTCGTCCAGGACGCGATGCTCGACGCCGTGCGCCACTACGCCGTCGACGCGGTGCACTGGGACGACTACTTCTACCCGTACCCGGTCGCCGGGCAGGTCTTCGACGACGACGACGCCTTCGCGCGCTACGGCGGCGGCTTCCCGGACCGCGCCGCCTGGCGGCGCGACAACATCGACCGCCTGGTGCGCGAGATGGGGACGCGGATCAAGAAGGTCCGCAAGCACGTGCAGTTCGGGATCAGCCCCTTCGGGGTCTGGCGCAACGCCTCGACCGATCCGCTCGGTTCGGACACCCAGGCCGGCGTGCAGACCTACGACAACCTGCACGCCGACACGCGCGGCTGGGTCAAGAAGGGCTGGCTCGACTACATCTGCCCGCAGCTCTACTGGAACATCGGCTTCGCCGTCGCCGACTACGGCAAGCTGCTGCCCTGGTGGGCCGATGTCGTCAAGGACACGGGCGTGCGCCTGTACGTGGGGGAGGCCCTCTACAAGGCGGGCGATCCCGCACAGCCCGCGGCCTGGCAGGACCCCGCCGAGCTGTCCCGCCATCTCACGTACGCCAAGGGCTTCCCGCAGGCGCGCGGGCATGTCTACTTCTCGGCGAAGGAAGTGGGCGTGGACAAGATCGGCGCGATGGCCCGGGTGGTCGCCGACCACTATCAGCAGCGGGCCAGGCCACCACGCTGATCCGGTTCCCGGCCGGGAGCTACTGAGCCGGGTCCTGATGCCGTACGACGGTGTCGGGGCCCGGCGACATGACCGTCTCGTGGCCGTCCTCGAGGCGCACGCGGTACGGCGGTCCGCCGTCCGTGCCGAGCACCTCGACGACCTCCGCGATCCGGTCGTGCTGCCCGACGACCCTGCCGTGGACCACCAGCTTGTCGCCTACGGTTGCACGCATCTGGAGCGACCTCCTCGTCCCACCCTGCGGTTGCGATCCGTGGCGGCAAGTCTACGTCGGGTGGCCGGAGCTGGGGCCTGGCCGTCGGCGTCTAGCCGCGCGCCCGTTGGGTGACCGCGATGCACACGAGGACGGCTGCGGCCGTCAGGGGCGCGGCGGGCGTGAGGTGCTCGCCGAGCAGGAACACCGACCAGACCAGGGTGAGCAGCGGCTGGGCGAGCTGGAGCTGGCTCGCCTTGGGGACGCCGATCGCCGCCATGCCGCGGTACCAGACGACCAGGCCGAGGAACTGCGAGCCGATGGCGGAGTAGAGCAGCCCGGTGGTGCTGTGCCCGGTGAGCCGGAAGGGCTCGGACTGCAGGGCGACGGCCGCCCCCGCCACGGCGAGCGGCAGACACAGGACGAGCGCCCAGCCGATGACCTGCCAGCCCGGCATCTCACGGGCGAGACGGCCGCCCTCGGTGTACCCGGCCGCGCAGATGAGGAGCGAGGCGAAGAGGTACAGGTCGGCCGTCGACAGGGCGCCGCCGCTCTGCTGGACGGTGAACGCGATCACCGCGGCCGCGCCCGTGAGGGCGGCGGCCCAGAACATCCGGGAGGGCCGTGCCCCGGTGCGCAGCGCCGAGAACACGGCGGTCGTCAGCGGGAGCAGTCCGACGACCACGGCCGCGTGGGCCGTGGTGGAGGTCTGCAGGGCCAGCGTGGTCAGCAGCGGGAAGCCGATGACGACTCCGGCGGCGACGACCGCGAGCCCCGCCCAGTGGTGGCGGGCGGGCAGCGGGACGCGCAGGGCGAGCAGGGCGCCGCCCGCGATGACCGCGCTCAGGACGCAGCGCAGGGCCACGAACGACCAGGGGCCAATGCCTTCGAGGCCCCAGGCGGTGGAGGGGAAGGTGAGCGAGAAGGCGGTGACGCCGAGTGCGGCCATGACGGTGCCGCTCCGGCGGGAGCTGCTGTGCGGGGGCGCGGCCCGTCGGGTGCCCGCGGTCTCCTGCGGGGCCGTGGCGGTGGTGACCGCTATCCGACTCGGGTGAGTAGCGCTATCCTGTGCTGTCATGCAAGACAGTAGCAGTGTGGCTGAGTTGGCAAAACAGTTGCGGAACGAGCTGGACCGCTACTCACCCGGTGGAAAGCTGCCGTCGAGTCGGGCGCTGGTCGACCGGTTCAGGGTGAGCCCGGTGACCGTGTCGCGGGCCCTGGGGCAGCTGGCCGCCGAGGGCCTGGTCGTCACGCGGCCCGGCGCCGGTGTCTTCCGCGCCGAGCCGCAGGCCGCGGCCGCGCCGGCGGGCGACACCTCGTGGCAGGAGGTGGCCCTGAGCGCGGACGCGGCGACGGAGCTGGTGCCGCGCGCGGTGGACGCCTCCGGGGTCCTGGTCACGCTCGCGGCGCCGCCGCCCGGCATCATCGAGTTCAACGGCGGCTATCTGCACCCCTCGCTGCAGCCCGAGCGCGCGATGGCGGCGGCCCTCGCGCGGGCGGGGCGGCGGCCAGGGGCGTGGGGGAGGCCGCCGGTCGACGGGCTCCCCGAACTGCGGGAGTGGTTCGCGCGCGGCATCGGCGGCGCGATCACGGCCGCCGAGGTGCTGATCACCGCGGGCGGCCAGAGCGCGCTCACCACGGCCCTGCGTGCCCTTGCCCCGCCAGGATCGCCGGTCCTCGTCGAGTCGCCGACGTATCCCGGCATGCTGGCGATCGCCCGCGCGGCAGGGCTGCGGCCGGTCCCGGTGCCGGTCGACGTGGACGGCGTACGCCCCCAGCTGCTCGCGGCGGCGTTCAAGGCCACCGGGGCGCGGGTGTTCGTCTGCCAGCCGCTGTTCCAGAACCCGACGGGGGCCGTGCTCTGCGCGGAGCGCCGCCCGGAGGTGCTGCGCATCGCGCGTGAGGCCGGGGCCTTCGTCATCGAGGACGACTTCGTGCGCCGCCTCGTCCACGAGGACGCCGGCCCGCTGCCCAGGCCGCTGCAGTCCGACGACCCCGACGGCGTCGTCGTGCACGTCTGCTCGCTCACCAAGGCCACGTCGCCGAGCTTCCGGGTGAGCGCGCTCGCCGCGCGCGGACCGGTCCTGGAACGGCTGCGCGCGATCCAGGTCGTCGACCACTTCTTCGTGCCCAGACCCCTCCAGGAGGCGGCCCTCGAACTGGTCGGGTCCCCGGCCTGGCCACGCCATCTGCGGCGGGTGGCGGGCGAGTTGAAGGACCGCAGGGACGCCATGGCGGCGGCCCTGCGCCTGGAGCTCCCCGACCTCGCCCTGCCGCACATCCCCGCGGGCGGCTACCTCCTGTGGCTGCGCCTGCCCGACGGCACGAACGAGGCGGACGTGGTGGGCGCGGCTTTGCGCGCGGGCGTCGCGGTGGCCCCCGGCCGCCCGTACTTCGCGGCCGAACCCTCGGCTGCGTACCTGCGGTTGAGCTTCGCCGCGGTCGCGGGCGTGGGGGAGATCGGCGAGGGGGTGCGCAGGCTCCGGGGGGCGTGCGACGAGGTGTGGGGGGCGTCGCCGTGAGGCGGGGCAGGTGTCGGGTACGAGACCTCCACCGGCGCGCCCGCCCCGCCCGGCGGCTGTCCCACCAGGCGAAATCCGCTCGACGCTGCTGCGGGCGCCTGCGAGCCTTGCGGCCATGACCGACGCACTTCACACCCTGCCCGCCGAGTACGAGATCTCCACCGACGCAGCCCGCCTCGACGCCGCCCGTATCCACCAGTGGCTCTCCACCGACGCGTACTGGGCGATGGGGCGGCCCCGCGAGAAGCAGGACCGGGCGATCGCCGGATCGCTCAACTTCGGGGTCTACGACTCCGCGTCCGGCGAGCAGGTCGCGTACGCACGCGTGGTGACGGACCGGGCGACCTTCGCCTGGCTCTGCGACGTGTACGTGGACCGCTCCGTGCGCGGAAAGGGCTTCGGGAGCGCTCTGGTGGCGGCCGTCCGGGACCACCTGGAGCCGTGCGGTCTGCGCCGGATTCTGCTGGCTACGGCCGATGCGCACGGGGTGTACGAGAAGGTCGGATTCAGCGCACTCGAAGACCCGGCGAAGTGGATGGCGCTCGGCAAGCAGTGAGCGATTCCCCTGCCGCAAGGACCGTGTGCGGACTCTCGGTGAAGCCTTGACCTGGGCAGCCGCGCACTCCACGATCACCGCATGCAGGTTCGCGTCTCGCTCATCGCCGCCGCGCGAAGCGGCTCGCTGCTCGCCGAGCGCTTCGACGACGACCGGCCGCTCGACCAGTCGGGCTGGCACGAGGTGCAGCTCGCCGCGCCCGCGCTGCTGCCGCTCGGCGTGGCCGAGCTGCGCTACTGCTCACCCACGCCGCGCAGCCGCGCCACCGGCGACGCCCTCGGCTTCGCGCCCCTGGCCCAACCCGCCCTGCGGGACTGCGACATGGGGCGCTGGCGCGGTCTGACCCTCGGCGATGTGACGGCGAGCGAACCCGCCGCCGTCGACGCCTGGCTGCGGGATCCGCGCTCGGCGCCGCACGGAGGCGAGTCGCTCCTCGCCTTCATCTCGCGCATCGGCGGCTGGCTGGACACGCGCCCCGTCGGCGACGGCTCACGGATCCTCGCCGTGGCCGAGCCCTCCGTCGTCCGCGCGGCCCTCGTCTACGCCCTGAAGGCGCCCCCGTCGACGTACTGGAACATCGACGTCCGCCCTCTGTCGACGGTCACTCTCACCGGCCACGGCGGCCGCTGGAACCTGCGGATCGCCGCCGAGGGCGAAGGGGCCGGGGTGATCGGATCCGGCGGTCCGTGAACGAAGGCAGCGCCGGTGCCTGCCGGGTCACGCGTCGATGCGGCGCTTGGCGAGCCAGGCGACGATCTCCGGGTCGCGGTGGTCGAAGAACAGGGACGCACCGGTGTCCAGGGTGGCGATGGCCGCCATCTGGTCGTCGGTGAGCTCGAAGTCGAAGATGTCGAAGTTCTCCGCCATGCGCTCGGCACGCACCGACTTGGGGATCGCGACGACACCCCGCTGGGTCAGCCAGCGGAGCACGACCTGCGCCACGGACTTGCCGTACTGCTCACCGATCCCGGCCAGGAGCGGCTGCGTGAAGAGCTCGTTCCTGCCTTCGGCGAAGCCGCCCCAGGACTGGATCTGGACGCCGTGCTCGCGCATGAGGTCCTGATCGGCGGTGCGCTGGAAGAACGGGTGGGTCTCGATCTGGTTGACCTGGGGCGTGATCTCGTTGTTGACCGTGAGGTCGAGGAGCCGGTCGGGGTAGAAGTTGGCGACGCCGATCGCCTTGGCGAGGCCCTCGCGGTTCAGGTCCTCCATGGCGCGCCACTGGCCGTAGACGTCGCCGAAGGGCTGGTGCATCAGGTACAGGTCGACGTGGTCGAGGCCGAGCCTGGTCAGCGACGTCTCCAGGGCACGCCTGGTGTTCTCCTGTGCGGGTGCGTCCTGGACCCACAGCTTGGTGGTGACGAACAGGTCCTCGCGCGGGACGCCGCTGTTCTTGACGGCGCGGCCCACGGCCTCCTCGTTGCCGTAGGCGGCTGCCGTGTCGAGGAGCCGGTATCCGGCGGCGATGGCCTCGCTGACGGCCCGCTCGGTCTGCTCGGGCGGGATCTGGTAGACGCCGAAGCCGAGGACGGGCATCTCGACGCCGTTGTTCAAGGTCACGTACTGCATGGGGGTCTCCTGGTCGTGCTGGGGTGGCGGGGTCAGCGTTCGAGCATCTGCCGGCCCGCTTCGGTGTGGGTCTCTCCGGCGGCCGAGGGCAGGCCGCTGAGCTGGTCGAGCTGCTCGGTGGTCAGCTCGATGCCGTCGGCCGCGGTGTTCTCCTCGACCCGGTGGACGCGCTTGGTGCCGGGGATGGGCGCGATGTCGTCGCCCTGCGCGAGGAGCCAGGCAAGGGCGACCTGGGCCGGGGTGGCACCGGCCTCGGCGGCGACGGCCTGGACCTCGTCGGCGATCCGCAGATTGCGCCGGAAGTTCTCGCCGGTGAAGCGCGGGTTGCCGTGCCGGAAGTCGCCTTCCTTGAAGTCCTCGGTGGAGCGGATCGTGCCGGTGAGGAAGCCGTGCCCGAGCGGTGAGAACGGCACCAGGCCGATGTTCAGCTCGCGCAGCAGCGGCAGCACCCGCTCCTCGAGGCCACGGGTCCACAGCGAGTACTCCGACTGCACGGCCGTGACCGGCTGGACCGCGTGTGCCCGGCGGATGGTGTCGGGACCGGCCTCGGACAGGCCGAACGCGCGGACCTTGCCCTGCGCGATCAGCTCGGCCACCGCCCCGGCGGTCTCCTCGATCGGCGTGTTCGGGTCGACGCGGTGCTGGTAGTACAGGTCGATGTGGTCGGTGCCGAGCCGCTTCAGCGAGCCCTCGACGGCGGTGCGGATGTTGTCCGGGCCGCTGTCCAGGTTCCAGGGGCCCGCCCCGGCGTGGGAGACCAGGCCGAACTTCGACGCCAGTACGACCTGGTCGCGGCGGCCCTTCAGGGCGCGGCCGAGGAGTTCCTCGTTGGCGTAGGGGCCGTAGATCTCGGCGGTGTCGATCAGCGTGACGCCGAGCTCCAGGGCGCGGTGCAGAGTGCGGACGGATTCCGCCTCGTCGGTCCCGGAGTCGGTGTAGCCGTGCGACATCCCCATCGCACCGAGCCCGATCCTGGAAACCTCCAGGTCACGCAGGTTGATGTACTTCATCGCGCTTCCTTCCGTCTCTGTCCATGTGCCGGATCCGTCCGAACCGCCGCAACCGGAGCGCCGCCCGGATGCCGCACGGCGGATCAACGGGCAACGTCATTCACTCTGCCGCCGCGTGCGACAAAGAGGCAGGTCGGATCGGTCCAGGGGGAGAGCAGCGGGGGTGCGACACGGCCCCCCTCGCAGGTGCCGCCCCGGTGGCGCCGGAGGGAGACTTGATGCCATGGCACCCGAGCAGTACACCGGCGGCGACGAACTGGCGCGCTTCCTGCGCGCCCGCCGCACGCAGACCAGCCCCCAGAGCGCAGGCCTCACCCCGGGGCCCGGCGTACGCCGCACCCCCGGCCTGCGCCGCGAGGAGCTGGCCACCCTCGCCGGGGTCAGCATCGACTACTACACCCGCCTGGAGCGCGGCAAGGAGACCCGGCCGAGCCCCGGCGTCGTCGACGCCCTCGCGCGCGCCCTGCAGCTCGACGACGACGAACACCACCACCTGCGCGAGCTCGCCGCACGGGCCGCCAGATACGCCCCCGAGCCGCCTCCGCCGCCCAGCCGGACGGTCCGCCCGCACCTGAAGCTGGTCCTGGAGACGATGCGGCCGAACCCGGCCTACATCGTCAGCCGCTCCATGGACCTGCTCGCCTGGAACCCCGCGGGCCTCGCCCTGTACGCGGGCCTCGCCGACTGGCCCGCCACGCAGCGCAACCTCGCCCGCTACCTCTTCCTCCACCCCACCGCGCACGACCTGTTCCCCGACTGGGAGAGCCTGGTCCGTGGCTGTGTCGCCCGTCTGCGCGCCGAGGCCGGCACCAACCCCGACGCACCCGACCTCACCCACCTCGTCGGCGAACTCCTCCTCAAGAGCCCGGACTTCGCCAAGCTGTGGGAGCGCTACGAGGTCATCGGACGCAAGAAGCTCCAGAAGACCTTCCAGCACCCCCAGGTCGGCACCCTCACCCTGAGCAGCCAGAGCATGCACCTCGACGGCACTCCGGGCCGGCGCCTCAGCGTCTACACCGCGGAGCCGGGCACCCCCGACCACGACGCCATGCTCCTGCTCGACATGACCGCACCGCACAAGAGCGAGCCGTCGAACGCCGAGCGCCGGCGCTGATCACGCCTGTCGTGTGTACGCGGTCGTGAGGATCAGGTCCTTGGCGGGACCGGCGACCCGCCACCGCATCCGCCAGCGCCGCTCGTCGTACACCTCGAACTCGCCCCGGTAGAGGTCGAGCGCGCACGGATGGTCGGCGGTGTGCCGGCCGGTGCGCAGGTCCAGGTCGTGGAAGGGGCGGCCGTCGGCGAAGGTGACGTGCGCGGTGGCCGGGTCGTCACCGGGCAGGAAGCGGAGGGTGCGTTCGGCGGGGCGGGCGGTGCCGCGCCAGGTGAAGGTGCCGGACTCGTGGTGCAGGAGGCCGTCGCCGTCCCACGTGAACACCGTCGTGCCCGTGAAGTGGCCCTCCGCGTGGCCGGCGACATCCCGTGCCGTCCGCTCCACCTGCCACGTCCCGGCCAGGTAGGCGAGGACATCCGGTACGCCGTGAAACGCCCCGTTCATCGCGCCTCCCACCCGGTGGCGGCTTCCCAGCCGGTCTCGGCCGCCCACCGCTCGGCGCCCTCCATCAGGACGTCGGTCGCCGGGGCCTTGATCTGGCCGTAGTCGGCGAGCCGCGCCGGCACGCTCAGCGCGAGCCGCTGCTTGAAGGCTCCCCACGCCTCGCGTGCCGTGCCGTTCGCGCGCAGGTAGTCGCGGAACAGGAGGGCGTAGCGGGCGTTGGGGCGGCCGTCCTCCCGCAGATGGACGTTGCAGCGGCGGGCGCCGGGCCGCGGGGCGAGGACCAGCTTGGGGCAGTGGTGGCCCGCCGAGACCTCGGAGTGGTTCCACGGCTCGGGCCTCAGCCGGAAGCCGATCGCGGTGAGCGCCGGGACAAGCCGCGGCTCGTCGAGCGTGTCCACCCGCACCTGCACGTCCACGCAGTCCTTCGCGGCCAGCCCCGGAACGGACGTCGAACCGACATGGTCGACGGCGACCGCGAGGTCCCCGAGCGCGTCCCTCAGGACCGAGGCCAGACGCGCGAAGTCCGTCGGCCACGACGGCCGGTACTCCACCACGACCAGGGCTTCCGCTGCTTCATCCGGAAAGGGCATGCCCCGCAGATTACGCGGGACCGGGCCCGGCATCCGGCCCCGGCGATGCCTGCCGCCGCTGTCTACTTGTCGACGAAGGCGAGGCTTCCCTCGTCGTACCGGGTGCCCGCGACCGCACCCGCCGGCGCCACCGCGTCGATCGCCGCGAGCTCCTCGGCGGAGAGCTCGACGGCGAGCGCGCCCAGGTTCTCCGTGAGGTACTTCTCCCGGCGCGTGCCCGGGATCGGCACCACGTCGTCGCCGCGGTGCTGCACCCAGGCCAGCGCGAGCTGCCCCGCGGTGACGCCCTTCTCTTCGGCGAGCGCGTCGAGGGCGGTCACGATGGGCAGGTTCCGCTCCAGGTTCCCGTCGGCGAACCGCGGCTGCTCGCGCCGCATGTCGCCCTCCTGGAGACCGGCGACCGAGGTGTAGCGCCCGGTCAGGAAGCCGCGGCCGAGCGGCGAGAACGGCACGAGACCGATGCCGAGCTCCCGGCAGACCGGCGCGATCTCCGACTCCAGGTCACGCGTCCACAGCGACCACTCGCTCTGCAGCGCGGCGATCGGATGCACCGCGTGCGCCCGCCGGATCGTCCGCGCGCTCGCCTCGGAGAGCCCGAGGTGGCGCACCTTCCCGGCCTCGACGAGCTCGGCCATCGCGCCGACGGTCTCCTCGATCGGCACGTCCTGGTCGACGCGGTGCAGGTAGTAGAGGTCGATGTGGTCGGTCCCGAGGCGCCGCAGCGACGCGTCGCACGCCTGTCGTACGTACGCCGCGTCGCCCCTGATCTTCGTGGGCTCGCCGAGCCGGTTGGCGAAGCCGAACTTCGTGGCGACGACGGCCTGTTCGCGCCGGCCGGCGAGCGCGCGGCCGATCAGCTCTTCGTTGTGGCCCCCGCCGTAGAAGTCGGAGGTGTCGAGCAGGCTGACGCCGAGGTCGAGGGCACGGTGGATCGTCGCGATCGACTGCGCGTCGTCCGAGGCGCCGTACGCGTGACTCATCCCCATGCAGCCGAGTCCCTGGGCCGAGACGGTCAGTGCTCCGAGACGGCGCGTGGGAATGCTGGTCATGGCGGTACCTCCAGGTGGAGCCGTGTGCCCTGTTCGAGCGGACGGCTCCGAGCCTAGGAGCTGGAGTCGACTCCAAGTCAAACCATTTCGGCGGGACTTGGCCTCGCGATGCCGCCGTGCCTACTTCTGGTCCGCCGCCGCGTACAGCGCCGCCACGTCGATCTTCTTCATGCCGAGCATGGCCGCCATGGCGCGCTGGGCCCGCGCCTGGTCGGGGTCGGAGATGAGCTTGCCCAGGTCGGCGGGGGCGACCTGCCAGGAGAGCCCGAACTTGTCCTTGAGCCAGCCGCAGGGGCCCTCCTGGCCGCCTTCGGAGAGCTTCGTCCAGTAGTGGTCGACCTCCTCCTGGTCGGCGCAGTCGATCGTGAGGGAGACCGCTTCGTTGAAGGTGAACTCGGGTCCGCCGTTGAGCGCCAGGTACGGCTGGCCGTCGAGCTCGAACTCGACGGTCATCACGGTCCCGGCAGGGCGCGGCCCGGCTTCTCCGTAGTGGGCCAAGTCCGTGATCTTCGAGTTCGGGAAGACGGAGACATAGAACGTGGCGGCGTCCTCGCCCTGGGTGTCGAACCAGAGGGTGGGCGTGATGCGGGGCATGACTCTCTCCTGCCGTCGGCGGAGCTCGGGTGGGCCGTGCTCAGGGCTCTGCGCCCGTAGCGGCCCTCGTCTGTCTGTAGAGACCCTCGCCCCCGCCGAAACTCATCGCCGGGTCACCTGCCGCTGCTCATCGCGCCGGTCGGCCGTCGGGCGGGCTGTCATCGGCCGACTTGCCGCCGTCGTCCGGCCCGGCTTCCTCGACGGCGTCGGAGCCGGTCGCCTTCTTGTCGGCGGGCTGCCTCCTCTCCGGCGGCGCGTTCGTGTTCCCGATCCAGCCGGCACCCTCGCCCGGTACCTGGCTGTCACCCGTGGAGACGTCCGCTCCATCGCGGTCCGGTCGCTTCTTTCCCATCGCTGCTCCCTCGCTCGCCGTGCCGGTCGCTTTCCAGTAGTGCACCGACAGGCGGGCGCGGACCTGCTGGAAGCGCCGAACGGGCGATCCATTCGTTGCATAAAACTGCGGCTATGCGTATAGTCATGCTCTCCAAGAGGAGGGTTCCATGGCGGTACGTGCAGCAGTGGCAGGAGCGAGCGGGTACGCGGGCGGTGAATTGCTGCGTCTGCTGCTCGTCCACCCCGAGGTGGAGATCGGCGCCCTGACCGGCAACTCGAACGCGGGCCAGCGCCTGGGTGTGCTGCAGCCGCACCTGATGCCGCTCGCCGACCGCGTCCTGGAGCCGACCACCGCCGAGGTCCTCGCCGGTCACGATGTCGTCTTCCTCGCCCTGCCCCACGGGCAGTCCGCCGCCGTCGCCGAGCAGCTCGGCCCGGACGTCCTGGTCGTCGACATGGGCGCCGACTTCCGGCTCAAGGACGCGGCCGACTGGGAGAAGTTCTACGGCAGCGAGCACGCCGGGACCTGGCCCTACGGCCTGCCCGAACTGCCGGGCGCCCGCGCGGCCCTCGAGGGGTCCAGGCGCATCGCGGTGCCCGGTTGCTATCCGACCGCCGTCTCGCTCGCCCTCTTCCCCGCGTACGCCGCCGGGCTCGCCGAGGCCGAAGCGGTGATCGTCGCCGCTTCCGGGACCTCGGGCGCGGGCAAGGCGGCCAAGCCGCACCTGCTCGGCTCCGAGGTCATGGGCTCCATGTCGCCGTACGGCGTGGGCGGCGTGCACCGGCACACCCCGGAGATGATCCAGAACCTCTCCGCGGCCGCGGGCACCCCCGTCACCGTCTCCTTCACGCCCACCCTGGCCCCGATGCCGCGCGGCATCCTCGCCACGTGCAGCGCGAAGGCGACGGACGGCGTCAGTGCCGAGTCGCTGCGGGCCGCGTACGAGAAGGCCTACGCGGACGAACCGTTCGTGCACCTGCTCCCCGAGGGGCAGTGGCCCGCGACCGCCGCCGTGTACGGCTCGAACGCCGTGCAGATCCAGGTCGCGTACGACGAGGCGGCGGGCCGCGTCATCGTGATCAGCGCCATCGACAACCTGACCAAGGGCACCGCGGGCGGCGCCCTGCAGAGCATGAACATCGCCCTCGGCCTCGACGAGGCCACCGGGCTCACTACGATCGGAGTCGCGCCGTGAGTGTGACGGCAGCTAAGGGATTCACGGCGGCGGGCATCGCCGCCGGGATCAAGGAGAACGGCAACCCGGACCTGGCCCTCGTGGTCAACACCGGGCCCCGCCTGGCCGCCGCGGGCGTCTTCACCTCCAACCGCGTCAAGGCCGCCCCCGTCCTCTGGTCGGAGCAGGTCGTCAAGGGCGGGCTCGTCTCGGCCATCGTCCTCAACTCCGGTGGCGCCAACGCCTGTACGGGTCCGCAGGGCTTCCAGGACACGCACGCGACCGCCGAGAAGGTCGCGCAGACGCTCGACCTGAACGCGGGCGAGGTCGCCGTCGCGTCGACCGGGCTCATCGGTGTCACGCTCCCGATGGACAAGCTCCTGCCGGGAGTCGAGAGCGCGGCCGGTGAACTCTCCGCGCACGGCGGCGAGAAGGCCGCCATCGCCATCAAGACCACCGACAGCGTGCACAAGACGGCCGTGGTCACCCGGGACGGCTGGACGGTCGGCGGCATGGCGAAGGGCGCGGGCATGCTCGCCCCCGGACTCGCCACGATGCTCGTCGTCCTGACCACGGACGCCGACCTCGAAGCGGGCGTCCTGGACAGGGCGCTGCGCGACGCCACGAAGGTCACCTTCGACCGGGTCGACTCCGACGGCTGCATGTCGACGAACGACACGGTGCTCCTGCTGGCCTCCGGCGCCGCTCAGGTCACCCCCGAGTACGCCGAGTTCGCCGAGGCCGTCCGCACCGTCTGCGACGACCTCGCACGTCAGCTCATCGGCGACGCCGAGGGCGCGAGCAAGGACATCCGGATCGAGGTGGTCAACGCCGCATCCGAGGACGACGCCGTCGAGGTGGGCCGCTCCATCGCCCGCAACAACCTCCTCAAGTGCGCCCTGCACGGCGAGGACCCCAACTGGGGCCGGGTGCTCTCCGCCATCGGCACCACGAAGGCCGCCTTCGAGCCCGACCAGCTGAACGTCGCCATCAACGGCGTCTGGGTCTGCAAGAACGGCAGCGTGGGCGAGGACCGCGACCTCGTCGACATGCGGTACCGGGAAATCAAGATCACCGCGGATCTGGCGGCGGGCACCACCGAGCCGGTCGTGATCTGGGCCAACGACCTCACCGCCGACTACGTCCACGAGAACAGCGCGTACGCGTCATGAGCGGCAACCCGACCGCGCGGAAGCACACCGCGCTCCCCAAGGCGCAGATCCTCATCGAGGCGCTGCCCTGGCTGACCCGGCACCGCGGCAAGACCGTCGTCATCAAGTTCGGCGGCAACGCCATGGTCGACGAGGAGCTGAAGGCCGCCTTCGCGCAGGACGTCGTCTTCCTGCACCACGCGGGCCTCAAGCCCGTCGTCGTGCACGGCGGCGGACCACAGATCAGCGCGGCCCTGGACCGGCACGGCATCGTCAGCGAGTTCAAGGCGGGCCTGCGGGTCACGACCGAGGACGCCA
The DNA here is from genome assembly GCF_040643025.1 of Streptomyces sp. NPDC047525. NCBI lineage: Bacteria > Bacillati > Actinomycetota > Actinomycetes > Kitasatosporales > Streptomycetaceae > Streptomyces > Streptomyces sp. NPDC047525. The sequence goes on along the minus strand of NZ_JBEYTL010000019.1, from coordinate 81,614 downwards.
TGGACGTCGTACGCATGGTCCTCGCAGGACAGGTCCAGCGCGAGCTCGTCGGCCTGCTCAACCAGCACGGCCCGCTCGCCGTCGGCCTCACCGGCGAGGACGCGCACACCATCACCGCCACCAAGCACCAGCCCCGCATCGAGGGCGAGTTGGTCGACATCGGCCGGGTCGGCGAGATCACCGAGATCGACACCGGCGCCATCGAGGCCCTGCTCGCGGACGGCCGCATCCCGGTCGTCTCCTCGATCGCACGCTCCCAGGACGACCACCATGTCTACAACGTCAATGCTGATACGGCGGCTGCGGCACTTGCGGCTGCGCTGGACGCAGAGACCCTGATGGTCCTCACGGACGTCGAGGGCCTCTACGAGGACTGGCCCAACAGCGACGAGGTGATCAGCCGCCTGACCGCGAAGGAGCTGGAGAAGCTCCTTCCCGAGCTGGCCAGCGGCATGGTCCCGAAGATGGAGGGCTGCCTGCACGCTGTGCGCAACGGCGTCGAGACGGCCCGCGTGATCGACGGACGGGTCCAGCACTCGATCCTGCTCGAGATCTTCACGGACGAGGGCATCGGCACGATGGTCGTCCCGGACGCCCCCGGCGTACCCGACAACGCGACAGAGGGGGAAGCGGCATGACCGGCAACGAGGAGCTGACCCAGCGCTGGCAGGACGCGCTGATGGACAACTACGGCACCCCCAGGCTGCCCCTCGTCCGCGGCGCGGGCAGCAAGCTGTGGGACGCCGACGGCAAGGAGTACGTCGACTTCGTCGGCGGCATCGCGGTCAACGCGCTCGGCCATGCCCACCCGGCGGTCGTCGAGGCGGTCAGCACCCAGATCGCGTCCCTCGGCCACGTGTCGAACCTCTTCATCGCCGAGCCGCCGGTCGCACTGGCCGAGCGGCTGCTCCAGCTCTTCGGTCGCGCGGGCCGGGTGTACTTCTGCAACTCCGGCGCCGAGGCCAACGAAGGCGCCTTCAAGATCGGCCGGCTGACCGGGCGTTCGCACATGGTCGCCACGGACGGCGGCTTCCACGGCCGCACCATGGGGGCGCTCGCGCTCACCGGCCAGCCCGGGAAGCAGGAGCCGTTCCTGCCCCTGCCCGGCGACGTCACGCACGTGCCGTACGGCGATGTGGACGCCCTGCGCGCCGCGGTCACCGACGAGACCGCCCTCGTCGTCATCGAGCCCATCCAGGGCGAGAACGGCGTGGTCGTGCCGCCCGCGGGCTACTTGAAGGCGGCCCGGGAGATCACCGCGGCCACCGGGACCCTCCTCGTCCTCGACGAGGTGCAGACCGGAATCGGCCGCACCGGCCACTGGTTCGAGTACCTCGCGCACGAGGGCGTCGAGCCCGACGTCGTCACGCTCGCGAAGGGGCTCGGTGGCGGTCTGCCGCTCGGCGCGACGGTCGCGTTCGGCGCCGCGGCGGAGTTCCTGAAGCCCGGTCACCACGGAACGACGTTCGGCGGGAACCCCGTGGCATGCGCCGCGGGACTCGCGGTACTCGACACGATCGAGGCCGACGGACTCCTGGAGAACGTGAAGCGGGCGAGCGAGAAGCTGCGTGACGGAATCGAGTCACTCGGACACCCGCTCGTGGGCCATGTCCGGGGTGCGGGCCTGCTGCTGGGTATCGTGCTCACCGAGCCGCTCGCGCCCCAGGCGCAGCAGGCGGCTCAGGACGCCGGCTTCCTGGTGAACGCGCCCGCCCCCGATGTCGTACGGCTCATGCCGCCGCTGAACGTGCGCGACGACGAGGTGGACGCGTTCCTCCGGGCCCTGCCCGGCGTGCTTGACCAGGCCACCGCGGCCAACGGGGACGGACGATCCGGAGAATGAGACGACGATGAGCCAGGCGCAAGGCAACGAGCACGCGGAACACCCGGATCACGCCGGGCCCGCGGTGCCGCAGACCCGCACCGCACGCCACCGCCGGATCGTGGACATCCTCAACCGGCAGCCGGTGCGCTCCCAGAGCCAGCTGGCGAAGCTGCTCGCCGACGACGGTCTGACGGTCACGCAGGCGACGCTCTCCCGGGACCTGGACGAGCTGAACGCGGTGAAGATCCGCAATGCCGAGGGCGATCTCATCTACGCGGTGCCGAGCGAGGGCGGCTTCCGCACTCCGCGGGCGCCGCTGGGGGAGTCGGCCAAGGAGGAGCGGATGCGCCGCCTCTCGGCGGAGCTGCTGATCTCGGCGGAGGCCTCGGCCAACCTCGTCGTCCTGCGGACGCCGCCGGGCGCCGCGCAGTTCCTCGCCTCGGCGATCGACCAGGCGGAGCTGCACGACATCCTGGGGACGATCGCGGGGGACGACACCCTGATGCTGATCAGCAGGGAGGCAGCGGGGGGTCAGGCTTTGGCGGATCACTTGCTGCGGCTGGCGTCGAACGAGCACTGATCAAACGCCGGACGGGCTGGACTTCCAGCCCGTCCGGCGTTTGAGGACGAACTCGGCGGAGCCGGTGATGACGGCAAGCAAGGCCCCCGCGCCGAGCGGGTTTTCGGGAAGGGGCGGGGTTGGGGAATGAGCAGTGCTGTTACCCCAGCAACCCACCCACCGGATCATCCCCAAGAAACGCCACAAGCTCCGCAAGGCCCGGAGCAGTAGCGGGCCCCCGCCGAGTCACCGCAAAGGCCGCCGCCGCGTTCGCGCCGCGCGCAGCGGAGAGCGGATCGAGCCCCCGCCCCAACAGGGCGAGGAACGCCCCGACATGCGCGTCCCCGGCGCCATTGCTGTCCACCGCGTCCACGGGGAACCCGGGCACATGCACCACGACATCCCCCGAGCCGGGCGCAGCCAGCCAGCAGCCGTCCTTGTCGGCCCGCACCAGCACCCCCGCCCCCGGCGCGAGCCGCCCCCGCAGGGCGGCAGCCGCCTCCTGCGGAAGAGAGAGGCCCGTCATCAGGCGGGCCTCACGCGCGTTGCAGCTCAGCCAGTCCGTCCGCGCGAGGACGGGCTCAAGAGTCTCCGCGGGGATGTCCGCGACCAGCGGCGCCGGATCGAAGCACACCCGGACATCGGCCGGAAGACCCGCCGCGAACGCGGACAGCAGAGGGCCGTTGACCTCCATCACCAGGCTGTACCCGGACAGCTGCACGGTGTCCCCGGGCCGCAGCGCCCCCGCGACGGCCGCGGTCTCCGCCGCCGTCATCCGCGCGTCCACACCGAAGCTGGTCACGAACGTCCGCTCGCCCCCGGAGTCCACCAGCGCCACGCAGAATCCCGTGTCCCCGTCCGTGCGCACCGGATGCAGGGTCGCGATGTCCTCGTCGGCGAGGGCGCGCCGTACGAGATCCCCGTACGGCCCGGTCCCGTGCAGACCCGCGTACACCGCGTCGGCCCCCAGCCGCCGCGCCGCCGTCAGCGCGTTGAAGCCGCCGCCCGCGTACAGCTCCGTACGGGAGCCGATCACGTCGCCGCCCCTTTCGGGCAGCGCGGGGACCTCGATGACGAGGTCGGCGATGACGTTCCCCGCCAGGACGAGGCGCGGGGAAGGGGAAGGCGTGCTCATCGGACGGACTCCTCAAGTGCGGGGGAAGTGGCCGGAGTTGTGAGCGGGCCGCGCCCGCCGAACACGGCGTACACCGCCGCTCCCACTCCTATCGAGACCGCCCAGCCCAGGCCGTTGACGCCCGGCCAGGTGTCGGCGAGCGGCCCGGAGAACCACACGTCGTCCGCACCCGTGCCGGCGGTCGTGAAGAGGAGCCCGGAGACGATCGCCGCCACCCAGGCGAGCACGGCGGGCAGCCGGAAGCCGCCGGTGTACCAGTAGCGGCTGGTCCGCGAGGTGTCCATCAGGGCGTCCGGGTCGTAGTCGCGGCCCCGCAGCATGTCGACCGCGATCACCCCGATCCAGGCGGAGATCGGCACGGCGAGCAGGGTCAGGAAGGTGGAGAACGGGCCGTAGAAGTCGTCCGCGATGAGCATGAAGTAGATGCCGCCGAGGAACATCAGCACGATGTCGATGACCACGGCCCAGGCCCGTGGCACCCGCAGACCCAGCGTGATCATGGTGAGGCCGGCGGAGTACGTCGACAGGTGGTTCGACATCAGAAGGCCGCCGAAGGCCGCGATCAGGTACGGGATCGCCATCCACGACGGCAGCATCGCGTTGATCGCGGAGACCGGGTCGGACGAGGTGGCCAGCGACGGGTCGCCCGCCGTCAGGAGCGAGCCGAGCGAGATGAGCAGCACCAGCGGGATGCCCGCGCCGAAGGCCGACGCGGTGACCAGGCGGCGCCCCGGGATCGTACGAGGGAGGTAACGGGCGTAGTCCGCACCGGCGTTGGCCCAGCCGATGCCGGTGCCCGCGGCGATGAAGCCGATGCCCGCGATGACACCGCTCGACGGTCCCGCCGGGGCTTCGAGCACCTTCGACCAGTCGACGGTCGCGACCAGGAAGCCCATCACGATCAGGTTCAGTACGCCGAAGAGGACCGTCGCCCACTTGTTGATCCACATGATGGTGGCGTGCCCCAGGCCGCTGATCAGCAGCGTGCAGGCGATGAAGACCAGCAGGCAGAGCACGGTCAGGAAGGAGTTCTGGCGGACGTCGAAGGCGACCCCGAGGAGGGCGAGCAGCGCGTAGGCCGCCGTGGTCGTCGTGATCGTCTCCCAGCCGACCCGGCTCAGCCAGGTGACCAGGGTCGGGCCCGCGTTGCCGCGCTGTCCGAACACCGCGCGGGAGAGCGTGAGCGCGGGCGCCCCGCCCTTCTTGCCGGCCAGGCTCAACGCCCCCACCAGCGCGAACGATCCGAACGAGCCGACGATCGCGACCAGCGCGGCCTGCCAGATGTTCAGTCCGCGAAAGGCGACGAGCGTCGCGCCGAGCGGCAGCCCGAGGATCGAGATGTTGGCGGCGAACCACGTCCAGAACATCTGGCCCGCGTGGCCATGACGCTCACTGTCGGGGACCGGTTCGATCCCTCGGGTCTCTACGGTGCCGACCGACACGTTCTTCGTCGAAGCGGCCATGACGGGACCTCCTTGCGCGATACGTGGGGCGGGGACGGGGGGGGCTTGTCCGGGGGCGGGGATTCAGCGGTGGGTGAGCAACTGGGCCGTCAGGGGCTCCAGTTCGAGGCTGTTGACCGTGCGCAGGGTGCGTACGGCGTCGGCGGGCAGGCCCGAGAGGCCGCGCACCGATCCGGCGACCGCACCCGCGATCGCGCCGATCGTGTCGCTGTCGCCGCCGAGGTTCGCGGCGAGGAGCGCGCTGCGCCAGGGATCGCCGCCGGTCAGGGCGAGCACCGCGAACGCCGCGGGCACCGACTCCTGGCTGGCGACGCTGGTGCCGATGAGCGCGACGATGCGGTCGAGGGCGGCGGCCTCGTCCAGGCCGTCCACCAGGTCGCGGGCCCAGGCGATCCGGGCGGCGATGTCGGCGCCCGCGATCCAGTTGCCGCGCCGGGCGCCTGCCTCGGCGGCGGCGATCGCCGCGTCGAAGGCCTCGTCGAGCGTGCCGCCTGCGACGCCCGTGCTCACCGCGGCGGCGACGGCCGCGGCGCCCGCGATGCCGATGTTGGTGTCATGGGTGACCTGGCAGGACTCCACGACCCGGTCGAGGAAGTCCGGCAGCGGACCGGTGGCGAAGGCGATCCCGACCGGGGTGACGCGCATCGCGGCGCCGTTGGTGGTGCCGTACCTGCCCGCCTCCTTGGGGTCGGTGCCGCCCGCGACGGCGTCCAGGGCGGCCTTGGTGGACGGGCCGAGCAGGTCGAAGGAGCCCTTGGCCTTCATCTCCCGCTCCCAGGACAGGAGTTCGTCGGCGAATCGCAGCGGGTCGACGTGTCCGCCGCCCTCGACGAGGAGCCGCGCCACGATGACCGCCTGGTCGGTGTCGTCGGTGACGGCGCCCGCGGGCATGCCCGCGCTGACGGGGTTGTCGTCCCTGGCGGGTTCGAATCCGGTGAGGGCGCCGTAGACGCGTACGACGTCCTCGCGGGACATGACCTGGGTCGGCATGCCCAGGGCGTCGCCGAGCGCGAGTCCGTAGAAGGCGCCGAGCGCGCGGTCGAGAAGGTCGGGGGGTGCGGTGGTCACGAGTGGGCTCCTCGGCCGGTACGTACGTGCAGTTGGAACCGGGACGGGTCTAGCAGGCTCGTGACCTGCTCCACGACCTCCCCGTCGGCGTCGCGGAAGACCTGGGCGAGCCGGATGAACGGCTCACCGGGGGAGCGGTGCAGGAGCCCCGCGTCCTCGTCGCCGAGGCCGGACACCGCGATACGGGCGTCGCTCGACGCCGCGACGTGGCCCGCGGCGATCAGGGTCCGGTTCAGCGAACCGCCTTCGAGGCCCCGCTCCGGCAGATCGGCGAGGGCGGGCACGGCGGGGACGCGGCTGCGCTCCAGGGAGACGCCCGCGCCGTCGGCCAGTCGCCTGACGCGGTCGAGGGCGATGAAGTGCGGGTCCGCGAGGCCGAGTTCGGCGGCGAGTTCCGCGTCGGCGATCCGCTCGAAGCGCAGCGTGTCCGTGGAGAGCTCGGTGCCCTGGTCGGCGAGCGCCCGGGTCCAGCCGAGCTGCTGGTCGAGGGGGGTCCCGTCGAACGTGACGATCGAACCGATGCCGGCGTGCGTCTCGATGAGCCCCTGCTCGCCGAGGGCGCTGAGCGCCTGACGGACGGTGGTGCGACTGACGCCGAACCGCTCCCGCAGGGCGTGCTCGCCGGGGAGGCGGCTGCCGTCGGCGTGCACCCCGGCGCGGATCTCGTCGGCGAGCACGTGCGCGACGCGATGATGTTTATGAACCTGTCCAGGCATGTCTAGAAGGTAAGCGGAGCTGATCCGTCCCGTCTACGGTTGCCGGAAGATTCTTTGCGGGAGGCCCGCCCGTCAGGCCTGCTGGACGGGCGCGCCCTGCTCCTCGGCCCGCTGCTCCGTACGCCGGGCCCGGTGCGACATCCAGGCGGCGACCAGCGCCCCCGAGACGTTGTGCCACACGGAGAACACGGCGGCGGGCAGCGCGGCGAGCGGGCTGAAGTGGGCCGTGGCGAGCGACGCCGCGAGCCCCGAGTTCTGCATGCCGACCTCGAAGGCCATGGCGCGCGACGCGGGCGGCCCGAGGCGGGCCAGCTTGCCCGCGCCGTAGCCGAGCGCGAGTCCGAGGCCGTTGTGCAGCACGACGGCGAGGAAGACGAGCAGGGCGGCCGACTTGATGGCCGCCGCGCTGCCCGCGACCACGACGGCCACGATGACCGCGATGGTCAGGGCGGACAGCCACGGCAGGGCGCTGAGGACCCGCCCGATGTAGCGGCCGAAGAGAAGGCGCACGACGAGACCGGCGAGCACCGGGAGCAGCACGGTCTTGAGGATGTCCGTGACCATCGAGCCCGCGTCCACGGGCAGGTACTCGCCCGCGAGGAGCAGCGTGAGCGGCGGCGTGATGAGCGGTGCGAGGACGGTCGAGACGGTGGCCACCGAGACGGAAAGGGCCACGTCGCCGCGGGCCAGATAGGTCACGACATTGGACGCGGTCCCGCTGGGTGCGCAGCCGACGAGGATGACGCCGGCCGCGAGTTGGGGCGAGAGCCCGAGCGCGTGGGCGATGAGCCAGCCGAGCCCCGGCATGATCACGTAGTGCGCGACCAGGCCGAGGGCGACGGCCCAGGGCCGCTTGACGACGCCCTGGAAGTCGAGCGGGGTCATGGTGAGCCCCATGCAGAACATCACGAGCCCCAGGAGGTACGGGACGTTCGTGCCCCACCCCTTGAAGGCGTCCGGCGCCATCAGGCCGAGCGCGCCTGCGGCGAGCACGAGGACGGGGAAGACCGTGACGGCGAGGCGGGCCGCCTTGTCGCCGCTCTCCGTGGAGCTGGGGATCGTCTGTTCGGTTTGCACCCGGCGATGCAACGCCGCCGCGGCGCGTGGACGCAAACCTGTCTCGATATGTGGTCGCTACACGAAGCTGGGGGGCGGGGCGGGATGCGTCAGTAACGCGTGATCGCCGTCGCCCCCGACTCCGTCCCGATCGCCATGTGCGGCCGTCGGTCCGGCTCGGCCCACCGAAGGATCCGCCGCATCGCCTCGCCGGACACCGACACGCAGCCCGCCGTCGCGCCGCGTCCGTTGACGTGCAGGAAGATCCCGGCGCCGCGCCCGCGCACCGGGCGGTCGTAGTTGAAGCCGATCAGCAGGGCGTGCGCGTACTGGGTGTCGTACGTGATGAGGTGCTCGGACTCGGCGGCGCGGCAGTCGGCGGGGCGGGGCTGCGTCCAGCGGTTGTACGAGCGGGAGTCGTTGTCCTGGCACCACCAGGAGTTCTTCGTGACGCGGCGGTAGGGATAGTCCGTGCCGGGCGGCGCGGACTTGATGCCGAAGGCGTACGGGAGCCGGAACAGGCCGGTGGGCGTCGTGTTCGTCCCCTGCTTGCGGGAGCCGCCCTCGGTCAGGCCCTTCGCGCCGAACCGTGCCGCCGCCGAGCCGGACTTCGCCCACCGCCCGCCGCGCCGGTCCCACCATGTGACCGTGCCGGTGGTGGAGCCGGTGCGCGCGGCCTGCGCGGTGATGAGCTGGGTTCCGCCGCCCGTGTCCGCCATGCGGTCCGGCAGCGGGGGGCTCGTGCCGCGCGCCGCGCCGACGGCTCCGGTGGCGGCGAGGAGGAGGGCGGCTGCGGACGCGAGGGCGGCGGCACGGGAGCGCATGGCTCAGACCGTAGTGGGAGGCAGCGGCAACGGCACTCCGGGCAGGCCGTCCATGCTCTGTGCGATCTGCCGCTTGGCGAAGTACTCGCTCAGCGACGCGTCGTCCTCGCGCGCGAAGCGCCTGCCGTGCAGGTCGCGGTCCTCGTCGTACGACATGAAGGGCACCGCGTATCCGCAGCTGTCACGGACGAGTTCGGCCGTCACCACGATGATCGCGCGCAGGCCGTGCTGGGTCGCGTCGATGTCGGGGAAGTGCCCGAGCAGCTCCGCCCAGCGCGGGTCGTCGCGGAAGACGGGTTCGCCGCGGCCGTGCACCCGGACGATGTTCGGCGGGCCCTGGAAGGCGCACCACATCAGGGTGATGCGGCCGTTCTCGCGCAGGTGCGCGACCGTCTCCGCGGTGCTGCCCGCGAAGTCGAGGTAGGCCACGGTGTGTTCGTCGACGACGGCGAACGAGCCGGTGAGACCTTTGGGGGAGAGATTGACCGTGCCGTCGCCGGAGAGGGGCGCGGTGGCGGTGAAGAAGAGAGGCTGAGCCTCGATGAACGTGCGGAGTCTGCCGTCTATGCGTTCGTAAGTCTTTCCCATGTCTAAGGATTATTGCCAGAAACCCTTCGCCTGTCTAACGACTTGGCGTACCGTCTCGCACTGCGGCTGGATTGACGAAACATACGGAACACTGCATACTCATGCATGACGGCGAATGCAGGGTAAGGAGCACGTGAAGTGAGCAGCAACAACGGCGGTGACGTCCGGCTCTGGGGCGGCCGTTTCGCGGACGGCCCGGCAGAGGCCCTGGCCAAGCTGTCGGCATCGGTCCACTTCGACTGGTGCCTGGCGCCGTACGACATCGCCGGATCCCGCGCACACGCGCGTGTGCTCCACAAGGCGGGCCTCCTCACCGAGGACGAGCTGAACCGCATGCTGGCGGGGCTCGACCAGCTCGAGACCGACGTGGCGTCGGGCGAGTTCGTCGGCACCATCGCCGACGAGGACGTCCACACGGCCCTGGAGCGTGGCCTCCTTGAGCGGCTCGGCCCGGACCTCGGCGGCAAGCTCCGCGCGGGCCGGTCGCGCAACGACCAGGTGGCGACGCTCTTCCGGATGTATCTGCGGGACCACGCCCGGATCATCGGCGGTCTGATCGCCGATCTCCAGGGCGCGCTCGTCGGCCTCGCCGAGGCGCACCCCGACGTCGCCATGCCGGGGCGCACCCACCTCCAGCACGCCCAGCCCGTGCTCTTCGCGCACCACGTCCTCGCGCACGTCCAGTCCCTCTCCCGGGACGCGGAGCGCCTGCGGCAGTGGGACGAGCGGACGGCCGTCTCGCCGTACGGCTCGGGCGCGCTCGCCGGCAGCAGCCTGGGTCTCGACCCGGAGGCCGTCGCGGCCGACCTCGGCTTCGAGCACGGCTCGGCGGCCAACTCCATCGACGGGACGGCGTCGCGGGACTTCGCGGCGGAGTTCGCCTTCATCACCGCGATGATCGGCGTGAACCTCTCCCGGATCGCCGAGGAGATCATCCTGTGGAACACGAAGGAGTTCTCCTTCGTCACGCTGCACGACGCCTTCTCGACCGGCTCGTCGATCATGCCGCAGAAGAAGAACCCGGACATCGCCGAGCTGGCGCGCGGCAAGTCGGGCCGCCTCATCGGCAACCTCACCGGCCTGATGGCGACGCTCAAGGCGCTGCCGCTCGCGTACAACCGCGACCTCCAGGAGGACAAGGAGCCGGTCATCGACTCCTGCGACCAGCTGGAGGTCCTGCTCCCCGCCTTCACCGGCATGATGGCGACGCTCACCGTGCACCGCGAGCGCATGGAGGAGCTGGCCCCCGCCGGGTTCTCGCTCGCCACGGACATCGCCGAGTGGCTGGTCAGGCAGGGCGTGCCGTTCCGTGTCGCGCACGAGGTGGCCGGCAGTTGCGTCAAGGAGTGCGAGGCGCACGGCATCGAGCTCGACCAGCTCACGGACGAGCAGTTCGCCAAGATCTCCGAGCACCTCACCCCCGAGGTCCGGACCGTCCTGAACGTCCCCGGCGCCCTGGCGTCCCGCAACGGCCGCGGCGGCACCGCCCCCTCGGCCGTCGCCGTCCAGCTCGCCGAGGTCAAGGCCGATCTGACGGTTCAGCAGGAATGGGCCGCGGCGCGTAAGTGACGCCGGGGCAGCGCGTGCCGCGTTGACGTGGGCATCGCGGGTTACGTTGGTCGTCTTCCGCAAGGAGCCGACCGAACGGAGCCCGCGATGCCTTTCTCGCGCTTGGCCGCAGCGACCACCCCCACCGCCCACATCGGGTTCGGCCTCGCCGCCGTCGGCAGGCCCGGCTACATCACGCTCGGCCGCGAAGCCGATCTGCCGCCGTCCCGCAGCGTCGAGGCCCTGCGCGAGCGCACCCTCGAACTCCTCGACGCCGCCTATGCGCTCGGCGTCCGGTACATCGACGTGGCGCGCTCCTACGGCCGCTCCGAGGAGTTCCTCGCCGACTGGCTGCACGCCAGGCCCGACATCCATGACGTCGTGATCGGCAGCAAGTGGGGCTACACGTACACGGCGGCCTGGAACGCCGACGCCGCGCCCCCGCACGAGGTCAAGGACCACAGCGTCGCCGCGTACGTCCGTCAGCGCGAGGAGAGCGCTCAACTGCTCGGCGAGCGGCTCGACCTCTACCAGATCCACTCCGTGACACCGGAGAGCCCCGCCCTCACCGACAAGGAACTGCACGCCAAGCTGGCCGAGTTGGCGGCCGAAGGCGTGACGATCGGACTCTCCGTCAGCGGCCCGGAGCAGGCGGCCGCGATCCGCGCCGCCCTCGCCGTGACCGTCGACGGCGAGCCGCTCTTCCGCACGGTCCAGGCCACGTACAACGCCCTGGAGACAGCGGCGGGCCCCGCGCTCGCCGAGGCCCATGACGCGGGCCTCACCGTCCTGGTCAAGGAGGCCATGGCCAACGGCCGCCTCGCCGACCCGCACGCCCCCGCGGCTCTGCGTGAGATCGCCGGGGCGACCGGGCTCGGCTGCGACGCGGTGGCCCTTGCCCTGGTGCTGCGGCGGCCGTGGGCTGGCGTGGTCCTCTCCGGCGCGGCCACCTCGGTCCAGCTCGTCTCGAACCTGCACGCGGCGGCCGTCGACCTCGACGAGGAGCAGCTGGAGCGCCTCGCGGGGCTGGCGGAGGAGCCGGGCGCGTACTGGGAGCGGCGCGGGCAGCTGCCCTGGCACTGACGAACCCCTGAGGTGACCCTCCGGTGAGCGGCGCACGTATCTCGTGAGACAAATATGTCTCACATGGACTATGGTTGTCTCATGTCAGTCGATCGCGATCAGGTGCTGCGCAGCGCCGCCGCGCAACTCACCCGCAAAGGCTCCTCGACGATGGACGAGGTGGCGCGCGCGGCGGGGATCAGCCGCGCCACCCTGCACCGGCACTTCGCCGGGCGCGACGCCCTCGTACGCGCCCTGGAAGAGCTCGGCATCCAGGAGTGCGAGGCCGCCCTGGAGGCGGCCCGTCTCGGCGAGGACAGCGCGGAGGAGGCGCTGCGCCGCCTGGTGAAGGAGATCCAGCCGGCCGCGGGTCTGCTCGCGTTCCTCGTCACCGAGAACCAGCTCTTCGAGGACGACGCGCAGCACGAAGGCTGGTCGCGGCTCGACGACAACATCGGCGCCCTTTTCCGGCGCGGCCAGGAGGGCGGCGAGTTCCGCATCGACCTGAGCCCGGCCTGGCTCACCGAGGCGCTGTACGGACTCATCGGCGCCGGCGCCTGGGCCGTACTGGACGGCCGCGTGGCCGCCAAGGACTTCACACACATGATCGCCGAGCTGCTGATCGGCGGAGCACAACGGAGAGTGGAACCATGACCAGCATCGAACAGCGGACCGCGTCGACGGAGGTCGAGCGCAGCCCCGGCCGCTGGCTCGCGCTCGCCGTGCTGGTCCTTGCCGTGCTGCTCGTCGCCGTGGACGCGACGGTGCTCGGCCTGGCCACGCCGTACATCAGCGAGGACCTCAAGCCGACCGGCACACAGCTGCTGTGGATCGGTGACATCTACTCGTTCGTCATCGCCGGTCTGCTCGTCTCCATGGGTAGCCTCGGCGACCGCATCGGCCGCAAGAAGCTCCTGCTGATCGGCGCCGTCGCCTTCGGCGGGGTCTCGGTGCTCAACGCCTACGCGACCACGCCCGAGATGCTCATGCTGGCCCGTGCGCTGCTCGGTGTCGCGGGCGCGACGCTGATGCCGTCCACCCTCGCGCTGATCCGGAACATCTTCCACGACCCGCGTGAGCGGAGCCTCGCGGTCGGCATCTGGGGCGCGATGGCGTCGGCCGGCGCGGCCGTCGGTCCCGTCGTCGGCGGGTTCCTGCTCGAGCACTTCTGGTGGGGCTCGGTCTTCCTGATCAACCTGCCGGTGATGGCGGTCCTGGTCGTCGTCGGCATCAAGTTCCTGCCCGAGTCCAAGAATCCGGCGCCGGGCCCGTGGGACATGATCAGCGTCGTGCTCTCGCTCATCGGCATGATCGCCGTCGTGTACGCCATCAAGGAGGCGGCGGCGCACGGCATCCGCTGGGACGTCGGTGCGTCGGCCGTGATCGGCGTGGCGGCACTCACCTGGTTCGTCCGGCGCCAGCTCACCCTTACGGCGCCCCTCCTGGACATGCGTCTTTTCCGCAACCGGGGGTTCTCCGGAGCGGTGCTCGCCGACCTCCTCACGGTGCTCGGGCTCTCGGGCCTGGTCTTCTTCCTCTCCCAGTTCCTGCAACTGGTCCAGGGGCGGCGGCCGTTCGAGGCGGGCCTGGCCGAACTGCCCGCCGCGGTGGGCGCGGTGGCGGCCGGTCTGATCGCGGGCATGGTCGCACGGCGGTTCTCCGTGCGCGCGGTGGTCGCCGGCGGACTCGCGGCGGTGGGCATCGCCCTGGCGGCGCTCACCACGCTGAACCAGTCCACCGGCTATCCGCTGCTCGGAGCCTCGCTCCTGGTCGTCGGCATCGGCGCGGGCTTCTCGTTCACGGTGACCGCCGACGTCATCCTCTCCAGCGTGCCCAAGGAGCAGGCGGGCGCCGCGTCCGCGGTCTCCGAGACGGCGTACGAACTGGGCGCGGCGCTCGGCATCGCCCTGCTGGGCTCCATCGTGACCGGCGTCTACCGCGACTTCACCGCCCCGGCGGGCACCCCGCCCGAGGTGGCGTCGGCCGCGCACGAATCGCTGGGCGGCGCTGTCGAATCGGTGGCGGGCCTCCCCGCCCACGAGTCCCAGGCGCTGCTGTCCTCGGCCCAGGACGCCTTCGTGGACGGCCTGCGCTTGGCCGCCGGAGCGGGGGCGGGGGTACTCCTCGCCACGGCGGTGGCGGCGTGGTTCCTCCTGAAGGGCTCGAAGCTGGAGGAGAGCGCCCCGTAAGGGGCGCGGGGCTGTGACATTGTGCGGCTCCGCCGCGTGGGCGCGACCAGCCACACGCGGCTCGCAGGTAATACGAAACGCCCGCCCGGTGTCGGGGGAAAGCCCCCGAGCGCCGGGCGGGCGCACTGCCAAAGACCGAGCCCCGGGCTACGCCGCCTTCGCCTTCGTGGCGTACATGTCCACGTACTCCTGACCGGAGAGCTGCATGACCTCCGTCATCACGGAGTCCGTCACCGCCCGCAGCACATAGCGGTCGCGGTCCATGCCCTCGTACCGCGAGAACTCCATCGGCTCACCGAACCGCACCGTCACGCGGCCCGGCCGCGGGAGGCCCTTGCCGCCCGGCTGGAGCTTGTCCGTGCCGATCATCGCGAAGGGGACCACGGGCGCGCCGGTCATCAGGGTCAGCCGGGCGATGCCCGTGCGGCCGCGGTACAGGCGGCCGTCGGGGGAGCGGGTGCCTTCGGGGTAGATACCGAAGAGCTTGCCCTCCTCCAGGACGCGCCGCCCGGTCATCAGGGCGGCGACACCGCCGTGGCCGCCGTCGCGGTCCACGGGGATCATTCCGGAGCCGGTGAAGAACCACGCCATCAGGCGGCCCTTGAGCCCCTTGCCCGTGACGTACTCGTCCTTGCCGATGAAGTACACCGGACGCGGGCAGACGAGGGGCATGATCATCGAGTCGATGAACGTGAGGTGGTTTCCGGCCATGATGACCGGGCCCGTGCCCGGAATGTTCTCTGCGCCTTCCACCCGTGGGCGGAACATCAGACGCAAGATCGGTCCGAGCACAGCCTTGATGAGCGCGAGACGGGACAACGGGCCCTCCGGTGTCAACGGGTCGACGACGAGTATGTGCAGGTGAGGACGATACTCGCGGGTCCCCGCTCACCGCACATCGGGTTCACGCACTCGATACGCAGAGTTGACCTGGGTTTGCGTGGTGTTGCCCTTGGACCGCCCTTCTTGTGACGACGTTATCCCTGTGTGCGGCATGTGGCGCGTCCTAGTGGCCCTTGTCACGCACCGCGGTCACGCGCTGCCACGGAGTTCACGGCCGGCGGCGCCGGACCGAAGGCAACCGAACGGACCCCCTCCCGCACACCAGTCGCCATCCGGCGTCACCCTTCCGTTCGGTCCAGGGTCTCCCATCTGTCACGCGCGGCCACCTACGATCGTGCCGCTTTGTCAGGTGCAAGGCAGCACATCGGGAGGAGCGCTCAATGGCTACGCAGCAGTCGAGGCATTCGAAGTCGGGGGAGCCGGGGGAGCAGCGGCCGGGGCGGCGCGCGGTACTGGGAGCGGCGGTCCTCGGGGCCGGTACAGCCGTCGTAGGACTGCCCGGCGTGGCGAGAGCCGACGGGAAGCACGGGCACGGGGGGTACAAGGACCTGCCGGTGCCCACGGTCGTCGCGCACCGCGGCACCAGCGGCTACCGGCCCGAGCACACGCTCGGCTCGTACCAGCTCGCCCTCGACATGGGCGCGCACGTCATCGAGCAGGACGTCGTGCCCACCAAGGACGGCCATCTCGTATGCCGTCACGAGAACGACATCACCGCGACGACGGACGTCTCCGCGCACCCCGAGTTCGCGTCCCGCAAGACCACCAAGTCCGTCGACGGCACCTCGCTCACCGGCTGGTTCACCGAGGACTTCACGCTCGCCGAGCTGAAGACGCTGCGCGCCAAGGAGCGCATCCCCGGCACCCGCCAGCGCAACACCCTCTACGACGGCCGCTGGGACGTGCCCACCCTGGAAGAGGTCTTCCAGTGGGCCGAGCGGCAGGAGCGCGGGCGCGGCAGGCGGATCTGGCTGCACATCGAGACCAAGCACCCCACGTACTTCCGCAAGCTGGGCCTCGGCCTGGAGGAGCCGCTCGCCAAGCTGCTCCGCAAGTACGGCCGGCACAAGAAGAACTCCCCGAACTTCCTGCAGTCCTTCGAGCCCGGCAGCATCCAGCGCCTGAACAAGCTGGTCGACCCGCCGCTCGTGGTCCTCCTGTCCACCGCGAGCTCCCGCCCCTGGGACTTCGTCGAGGCGGGCGATCCGCGCACCGTCGCCGACCTCATCAAGCCCGAGGGCCTGAAGTGGATGGCGTCGTTCGCGCAGGGCATCGGCCCCACGCTCGACCTGGTCATCCCGAAGAAGCCGGACGGCAGCCTCGGCACCCCGTCCACCCTGGTCAAGGACGCGCACAAGGCGGGCCTGATCCTCCACCCGTACACGATGCGCAACGAGAACACCTTCCTGCCCACGAACTTCAAGAAGGGCACCGACCCGAACGCCTACGGCGACGCCTTCGGCGCCTTCAAGGCGTACTTCGAGACGGGCATCGACGGGATCTTCTCCGACAACTGCGACACCGCGCTCCTCGCCCGCGCGGACTTCGTCAACGACTGATCGTCCGGCCCCGGTTGGGGTGACAGACGGCCGCTCCGGCAACCTCCTGCCGGAGCGGCCGCGTCCCGCCCTGCATGACCACCCACGAGCTCATCCCCACCCTGCGCCCGCTCCTCGCCGCCGAGGCCTCCGCGGCGGCGCACGGCTCCGGCACCGACCCCGGTGACCTGGAACAGGCCGTCTGGCTGCGCCTGTTGGAACGCATGGACGTCGCCGACCCACCCGCCGATCCGGCCACCTGGCTGCGCGCCGCCGTCGCCTCCGAGGCGCGCCGCACCCGGCGTACGGAAGAGCGTGAGGTGGCGTACGCGGCCGACCCCGCCGACGACACCGAGCGTGGGCCCGAGCAGCGCGCGCTGCGGGCCGACCGCGAGCGCACCCTGCACGCGGCGGTGCGCAGACTGCCCGGACGCTGCCCCGGTCTCATGGCGGCGCTGCTGTCCCCCAAGGACCTCACCTACCGGGAGATCGCAGGGCAGTTGGGAATGTCACAGGGCAGCCTGGGGCCGGAACGTTCTCGTTGCCTGGGATGTCTGCGCAGAATGCTCGCGGCGGAGGTTGCAGCTCCTGAACCGCGGGGAAAGGAGCGATAGACAACCGGCAGAGCAGGTGAGCGGGAGGCATGCACACATGGGCATGAGCGTGACCATCTCGGAGGCGGGCGGACAGGACGCCGAGAAGATCCTCAAACTGCAGTACCTGTGCTACCAGAGCGAGGCCGAACTGTACGGCGACTACTCCATCGAGCCGCTCACGCAGTCCCTCGACTCCATCAAGGCCGAACTGGCCGCCGGAAGCGTGCTGGTGGCCCGTCTCGGCGACGAGGTCGTCGCGTCGGTGCGCGGCACGGTCGACCCCGACGGCACGGCGCGGATCGGCAAACTCATCGTCCACCCCAGGATGCAGCGGCACGGCCTGGGCGGCAGGCTCCTGGACGCCATAGAGCGGCGCCTCGGCGCGGGCGGCACCGCCAAGTGCTTCCAGCTCTTCAGCGGTCATCGCAGCGAGCAGAATCTCCAGCTCTACCGCAAACATGGCTATGCGGCGGTGAAGACCCAGCACGTGAACGAACGGCTCACGCTGGTCACGCTCTCCAAGGAGGCGACCGCGGCGGCGTACGCGGCCAGGGTCTAGCGGCCCGCCCTCCGAGCCTTGTTCAGCCAGAAGATCGCGGTGAGCGGCAGGATCACCGGGATGAACAGATAGCCCATTCCGAAGTCCGACCACACCGTGGCGTCGGGGAAGGCGGACGGCTCGACGAGCGTCCAGGTCCCCACCGCCAGAACGCCCACCAGCTCGGCGGCGCAGCACACCAGCGCCGCCTTGCGGGCCTTCTCGCCGCCGCGCACGAGCGAGTACGTGATGAAGCCGTAGACGAGACCCGCGAGCGCGGACAGCGTGTACGCGAGCGGGGCCTTGTGGAAGTCCGTCGAGATCTGCACGGCGGAGCGCGACACCGCGCCGACCACCATCACCCCGTACAGCCACACCAGCAGGATGCCGGGTCCGCCGATGAGCCGCTGCCGGGCCGGGGCCTCGTGCTTCTCGGGCTCGGTCACCGTCACCTCAGCCTCCCCAGATGTCGTAGAGCCGCACCTGGAGCACGGCCAGGACCACGCCGCCCGCGGCGACCGTGATGGAGCCCCAACGGGTGCGCTCGGCAAGGGACATGAAGCCCGCGGCCGGGATGCAGGCGAAGGAGCCGATCAGATACGACACGAAGATCGTCGTGCCCTGCTCGGGCTTCTCGCCCCGCGCCAGCTGGACGATGCCGACGATCAGCTGGACGGTGGCGAGGAACGTCACCACGGCCATGCCGATGAAGTGCCAGTCCTTGGTCGGCTGGTCCCGGTAGGCGGCGAAGCCGCACCACGCGGCGAGCACGAGCGCGGCCACGGCGGTCGCGATCGTCAGGGCAACAAGCATGCGGTGACTTTATTACGGGCCCTATGACCCGATGCGCGCACCCCAGGGGTGACCCGTACGCTCGGACACCATGAAGATCCACGCTGAAGCGCTCCTGTTCGACAACGACGGCACCCTCATCTCCTCCATGGAGTCGGTGTACCGCTGCTGGACGCGCCTGGCGCAGGAGTACGGGATCACCGCCGAGGAATTCGCCGAGGTGGAGCTGCACGGGCGCCCCGCCGCCGAGATCATCGCCGACATGCTGCCCGCCGAGCGCGTGGCCGAGGCCGTCGCCCGCATCGAGGAGCTCGAGGTCTCCGACGTCGCGGGCGGGGTCGTGCTGCTGCCCGGCACCCGTGAGCTGCTCGAGTCCCTGCCCCCGGAGCGCTGGGCCGTCGTCACCTCCGCAGGGCGCCGCCTGGCCGAGGCCCGGCTCGCCGAGGTCGGCATCGACGCCAAGATGCTGATCGCCGCCGACGACATCACCCGCGGCAAGCCCGACCCGGAGCCCTTCCTGCTCGCGGCGGCGAAACTGGGCGTCGACCCGGCGCGCTGCGTGGTCTTCGAGGACGCGCCCGCGGGTCTCACGGCGGGGCGCGCGGCCGGCATGACCACCGTGGCGTTGGCCACAACCCACACCGCCGGTGAGCTCTCCGCGGACGTCGTGGTGAAGGACCTCTCGGCCGTGTCCGCGCAGGTCACCGAGGGTGGCGTGGAGATCACCGCCGAGGTCTGAGCATCCGCCCGTCCGCGTCCGCACCTGTCCACCGGCCGTCCGTATAGCGGACAACGGTGGCAGGGCGCGTACGCACGCGTGTTTTACTGGTCTACATGACCACGACGAGCAGCCGCACCCCTGCGACCGAGGCGATCACGACGCCCGGTGCTCGTTGTATGTGTCGAATGTGCGCCTTCTGAGGGCCCCCGCACCACCCCTGAGCATCGCGCCCCGAAGCGAAGCCGCTGTGCCGCGCCCCTGCGACGTACGCCAGACGTACATGACGTAGGAAGCGAGCCTGCCCCGCGCACACGTCCTCCGGTTCTTTTCGCCACCGCGAGAAACCGTGCCGCGTTCCCCACGAATGCCCCGTGCCCGGCGAGAACCGCGCCGCGCACTCGACAGTGACGGAAACCCCTGTGATCACCACTTCCGGCCTCACCAAGGTCTACCGCTCACGCGGTCGTGAAGTAACTGCCCTCGACGGCGTCGATCTGCATGTCCGCGAAGGCGAGGTGTACGGCGTCATCGGCCAGTCCGGCGCCGGCAAATCCTCGCTGATCCGCTGCGTCAACCTCCTGGAGCGCCCCACCGCCGGCACCGTGACCGTCGCGGGTCAGGACCTCACCGCCCTCGCGGGACGCGGCAGCCGCGCGAGCAAGGACCTGCGCCGGGCGCGCAGCCGCATCGGCATGGTCTTCCAGCACTTCAACCTGCTGTCGTCGCGCACCGTCAAGGACAACATCGAGCTGCCCCTTGAGATCCTCGGTCTCAGCGGCGCCGAGCGCTCCCGCAAGGCGCTCGAACTGCTCGACCTGGTCGGCCTCGCCGACAAGGCGAACTCCTACCCGGCGCAGCTCTCCGGCGGCCAGAAGCAGCGTGTCGGCATCGCCCGCGCGCTCGCGGGTGACCCGAAGGTGCTGCTCTCGGACGAGGCGACCAGCGCCCTGGACCCGGAGACCACTCGCTCCATCCTCAAGCTTCTGCGCGACCTCAATCAGCAGCTCGGCCTGACCGTCCTGCTGATCACGCACGAGATGGACGTCGTCAAGAGCGTCTGCGACTCGGCAGCCCTGATGGAGAACGGGCGGATCGTCGAGTCCGGCACCGTCACCGAGCTGCTCGCGACGCCCGGCTCCGAGCTGGCCGCCGCGCTCTTCCCGGTCAGCGGCGACGCGACGGGCGAGGACCGCACCGTCGTCGACGTGACCTTCCACGGCGAGGCCGCGACCCAGCCGGTCATCTCCCAGCTGTCGCGCACGTACAACATCGACATCTCGATCCTCGGCGCCGCGATGGACACCGTCGCGGGCAAGCAGGTCGGCCGCATGCGCATCGAGCTGCCGGGCCGCTTCGAGGAGAACGTCGTCCCGATCGGCTTCCTGCGCGAGCAGGGCCTGCAGGTCGACATCGCGGGCGAGGACCTCGCGACCACGCCGAAGGACGCCACGCTGCTGGTCAAGGAAGGTGCCAAGTGACCTGGTCGGAGATGCAGCCCCTGCTGGAGCAGGCCTGTTGGGACACCCTCTACATGGTGGGCTGGTCGACGCTGATAGCCGTCGTCGCCGGACTGCCGCTCGGCATCCTGCTGGTCCTCACCGACCGCGGCGGGCTGCTGCAGAACACGGTCCTGAACAAGCTCATCGGGCAGATCGTGAACATCGCCCGCTCGATGCCCTTCATCATCCTCATGGTCGCCCTGATGGGCTTCACGCGCTGGATGACGGGCACGACGATCGGCCGCGACGCCGCCATCGTCCCGCTGGCCATCGGCGCCATCCCCTTCTTCGCGCGGCTCGTGGAGACCGCGGTGCGCGAGGTCGACGGCGGTCTCGTCGAGGCCGTGCAGTCGATGGGCGGCAGCATCTGGACCGTCGTACGCAAGGTGCTCGTGCCGGAGTCGCTGCCCTCGCTGATCTCCAGCACCACCACCACGATCGTCACGCTCATCGGCTACTCGGCGATGGCCGGCACGGTCGGCGCGGGCGGTCTCGGTGACATCGCGATCCGCTACGGCTACCAGCGCTTCGAGACCGATCTGATGTGGATCACCGTCGGCATCCTGGCCGTCGTCATCTCCGTCATCCAGTTCGCCGGTGACTACGCGGCCCGCAGGCTGCACCACCGCGGCGGCCACTCGGGGTCCGCCCCCAAGCTGCGGCTCCTGAAGCTCAAGGCGTCGCCGTCCCAGGCTTCCTGAAGCCGAACCCGCACTCACCCCGCACACCCATCGCGGGGCGTACCACCCATGGAGAAAGGCACTTTTCGTGCGTAACACCGCCAAGATCACCACCGCTGTCCTCGCCACCGGAGCCCTCACCCTCGGGCTCTCCGCCTGCGGCTCCGACAAGGGCTCCGCCGCGGGCGACAAGGACGGCAAGCTCGTCGTCGCCGCGACCCCCACGCCGCAGGGCGAGATCCTCCAGTACGTCAAGAAGAACCTGGCGAAGAAGGCCGGGCTCGACCTCGACGTGCAGGAGTTCACCGACTACGTCACGCCGAACACCGCCGTCCAGCAGGGCGAGGTCTTCGCGAACTACTTCCAGCACAAGCCGTACCTCGACGACTTCAACAAGAAGAACGGCACGGACATCGTGCCCGTCCCCGGGGCCACGGTTCACCTGGAGCCGCTCGGCGTCTACTCGAAGAGCATCAAGAAGCTCGGTGACCTGAAGAACGGCGCCACCGTCGCCGTCCCGAACGACACCACCAACGAGGCCCGCGCGCTCAAGCTCCTCGAGGACAACGGACTCATCGAGCTCAAGAAGGGCGTCGGCTACGAGGCCACCCCCAAGGACATCTCGAAGAACCCCAAGAACCTCAAGTTCAAGGAGCTGGAAGCCCCCACGCTGCCGCGCAGCCTGGGTGACGTCGACGCCGCGGTGATCAACGGCAATTACGCCCTGGAGGCCAAGCCCGCGCTCAGCCCCGCCAAGGACGCCATCGTCGCCGAGTCCGCCAAGGGCAACCCCTACGGCAACTTCCTCGCCGTGAAGAAGGGCGACGAGAACGACCCGCGCGTGAAGAAGCTCGCCAAGCTCCTCACCTCGCCCGAGGTCAAGAAGTTCATCGACGACAAGTACGACGGCGCCGTCGTCGCGGCGTTCTGATCATGCGTACGTCCGTCATCGCCGCCGCGGCCGGGACCCTCGCCCTGACGCTGGGTCTCACCGCGTGCGGCGCGGGCTCGGACAGCGGTTCCGGCGGCGACAAGCTCGTGGTCGGGGCCACCCCGACCCCGGCCGGCGAGGTCCTCGCGTACGTCCAGAAGAACCTCGCGAAGAAGGCGGGACTCGACCTTCAGATCACGGAGTTCACGGACTACGTCTCGCCGAACACCGCGCTCCAGGAAGGCTCGCTCGACGCCAACCTGTACCAGCACACGCCGTACTTGGAGGACTTCAACAAGTCCAAGAAGACGGACCTGAAGCCGGTCACCGAGGTGTACCTGCCGCCGATGGGCGTGTACGCGAAGAAGCTGAAGGACGTCTCCGGGCTCCGTCCGGGCGCGACCGTCGGCGTTCCGAACGACACGACCAACGAGGGGCGGGCGCTCCAACTCCTCGCCTCCCAGGGCGTCATCGGGCTCAAGAAGGGCGTCGGCGGCACCGCGACGCCCGAGGACATCACGTCCAACCCGAAGAAGCTCACCGTCAAGGCGCTCGACCCGGCGCAGCTCCCGCGCTCGCTCGACGACCTCGACGCGGCCGTCATCAACAACAACTACGCGCTCGACGCCAAGCTCAGCCCCAAGAAGGACGCCATCCTTCTTGAGTCGCCCAAGGACAATCCGTACAACAACGTGCTCGCCGTCAAGAAGGGCGGCGAGGACGATCCCCGGGTCAAGAAGCTGGCCGAACTGCTCACTTCACCCGAGGTGAAGCAGTTCATCGAGGACAAGTACAAGGGCTCCGTCCTGCCCGTCGAAACGAGCTGACGCACAGTCCGTTTCCGCCCCCACCACGGGGTCCTCTCCTGATGAAGGAGCGGACCCCGTGGTGCGTTTGCGCGCCGACATGCTGCATGCTGGGCACTTCAGCAGGCCCGAGGGTTCCAGGTTACGGAGCAGCGCATGACAACCACCTTCCCCGACATCTCCATCAGCACGGAGCGGTTGGTGCTGCGCCCGTTCGAGGACGCCGACGTCCCCGCGTACGCGGAGATGATGAACGACGAGATGGTCACCGCCTGGACCTCGGCGCCCCAGCCCTACACCGAGGACGACGCCCGCGACTGGATCACCCGGGTCGCGCCCGCCGAGCGCACCGAGGGCCGCGGCATCGCCCTGGCCGTCACGGAGTTCCTCACCCAGCGCCTGGTCGGCATCGTGCAACTGCGGGACACCGACTGGCGGGTGCGCTCCAGCGAACTCAACTACGTCGTCGCCCCCTGGGCCCGCGGCGAGGGCTATGCATCGGAGGCGGCGCTCGCCACCGCCCAGTGGCTCTTCAGCGACCAGCGCTTCGAGCGCATCGAGCTGCGCACCGCCGCCGACAACACCGCCGCCCAGCAGGTCGCGCAGAAGATCGGCTGCATCAGCGAGGGAGTCCTGCGGGGCGCCTGGATAGCGCGTACGAGGAACGGCGGGGATCCCTTCGGCGGCTGGATCGACGTCCGGACCGACCTCATCGTGTGGAGCCTGCTCCCCGAGGACCTGGAAGGAGTCGGCGAGCAGCTCGCGGACAGCGGGTTCAGCGCTTTCTCCGACTGGAACTGAACCCTCGGGCCGGAACTGACCCCACGGGCGGTCATTGGCCCCACGGTCCGGAACTGACCCCTCGGGCGCCCTCGGGCCCCACCAGGTACGCTCGCCCCTGGCTGCACGCGGTTGCCCCCTACACGCGACGCCCGGCCCCCTCAGACGACCCGCGAGAACCCAGGAGACGGACGAAGATGGCCGACCGCGTCACGGTGATCGGCTGGGACGGTTCGCCGCTGACCGCAGCCGCGCGCTCGGCGCTCGGCGCCGCCACCCTCGTCGCGGGCGCCGCCCACCACCTGGCGCTCACCGAAGTCCCACCGTCCGCCGAAAGGATCCGCCTGGGCAGCGTGAGCCTGGCGGCCCGCCGCATCGCCGCCCACCGCGGCACCGCCGTGGTCCTCGCCGACGGCGACCCCGGCTTCTTCGGTGTCGTACGCACGCTTCGCGCCCCCGAATTCGGCCTCGAGGTCGAAGTGGTGCCCGCCGTCTCCTCCGTCGCCCAGGCCTTCGCCCGCGCCGGGATGCCCTGGGACGACGCCCAGGTCGTGGTCGCCCACCCGCGCACCCTGCGCCGCGCGGTGAACGTCTGCCGCGCCCACACCAAGGTCGCCGTCCTCACCTCGCCCGGCGCGGGCCCCGCCGAGCTCGGGCTGCTCCTCCAGGGCGTCCACCGCACCTTCGTGATCTGCGAGGAGCTCGGCACCGAGCGCGAGCAGGTCACCGTCCTGACCTCGGACAAGGCCGCCGACCACACCTGGCGCGACCCGAACGTCGTCATCGTCATCGGCGGCCCGGTCGCGGCCTCCGACACCGGCTGGATCGCGGGACGCGACCCGGGCACCCCGCGCGGGTGGGCGCTGCCCGCCCCCGCCTACGGCGGCGAGGCCCAGCTCGGCGAGGGCGAGAGCGACCGCCTGCGGGCCGCCCAACTCGCCCGCATCGGCCCCCGCGTGGGCGATCTGGTCTGGGACATCGGCTGCGGCAGCGGCGCCTTCACCGCGGAGGCCGCCCGCTTCGGGGCCGCCGTCATCGCGGTCGACGCCGACCCCGACGCCTGCGCCCGCACCACGGCGGTCGCCCGCCACTTCGGCGTCCAGCCGCAGATCGTGCACGGCACGGCGCCGTTCGTCCTCGAAGACCTTCCCGAGCCCGATGTCGTACGCGTCGGGGGCGGGGGAGCCGCGGTGGTCTCCGCCGTCGCCGACCGGCGCCCGGCGCGCATCGTGACGCACGCGTCGACGCGAGACGCGGCCGAACTCATCGGCAGGGACCTGACGGAGCACGGATACGCGGTGGAATGCGCCCTGCTCCAGTCCGTCGAACTCGACACGCGCGCGTGGACGGAGCGGGAGAGGACCGTCGTCTTCCTGCTCTGTGGACAGTTGCCCGATCGCGCCCCGTGACCCTGCCGCACCACGGTGCGGGGTAGGCTGGCCGATCGTTGTACCGCACCCGAGTGTCCGGCAAATAGTTGGTCAATGTCCGGAAAGCTCGCCCGTTTTGGGGGGTGTGTGGTACGGCAGGACCGGAGGGCGCGCAACGTGGCGCAGCCCACAGCGGGCCGTTGCGGATCAAGCCGCCGTGGCGGCTGGCCGACCGGGACAATGCCTGTTGTCCGTACGCGGTTCGTGCCGCGCGGCGCGCACGCTCGTTGAGAATGACGGGCGGTTGGTGCGCCGCTCCGGGCAATGGGGCTTCCCCGGCCTAAGGCTGAGGGGCGGTCGAAGAAGCACTAACCGATGGGCGAGGGGTTACGCATGACCGACACCGGCCAGGTCCCGGGCGAGGGACTGCCGGAGAACGCAGGCATGGTGGAGCAGCCGGGCGTCCCCGCCCCGGATGCGTACACCTTCCTCGACCCCTCCGAGAGTCCCGCCGCGAACGTCGCCCCCGCCGACGATGACGATCTGCTCCTCATGCCGGGTGCCCAGGGCGCCTGGAGCGAGCCGCAGTCGGCTCCGCCGCAGCAGGCAGGCCCCGGTCAGCCGGTGGCCGCCCAGCACGGGGGTGCCCAGGGCGGGACCGCGCAGCACGGCGTCGCTCAGCCGGTGGGTGCGCAGCCCGGGGGTGCTCAGCATGCGGCGGTCGCGCAGGGCGTGGGCCAGCAGGCCGTCGGTCAGCAGGGCGTGGGCCAGCCCGTGGGTGACCCGTCGCTGGCGAACCAGTACGTGGCCGGTCAGCCGGTGGGTGCTCACGCGGCCGACCCCTCGGCCGACCCCGCCATGGCGGAACAGTCCGTCGGCGGTCAGTCCGTCGGTGGTCGGCACTCCGCCGATCAGTCGCTGGGCGGCCAGCACCTCGTCGGTCAGCACGCCGCAGGCCCGCAGGCCGCCGCCCAGCAGTCGGTCGGGCAGCCGCAGGCCATGCACCAGCCGGGCCCGCACGAGACGGCCGGGCGCGACAGCGGCTCGGTCGACCTGAACGGCGTCCAGCTGCCCGGCGCGCCCACGCCGGCGCCCGCCTCGCACCCCGGCCCGTCCCGCCGCCCGCTCCACCGGGGGCCTTCGGGTCCCGCGGTGCCCGACGGCACGGGGAGTCCCGTACGTTCGCTCGCCGACCGCGGCCCGGCCGGTGCGCCCCAGCACGCCGTGCCCATGCGGCACGCGGGGCCGCCGACCGTGGGGCCCGAGTACCTCGACATCCCGCGAGACGAGGAAGGGATGCTTCCGGGTCCGCAGCTCGGTGAGATCACGCCGCAGGGCGCGACGCCGTGGACGAGTCAGCCGCAGCACTCCGAGCCGTCGCAGCCGGCCCAGCACTCCCAGTCTTCTCAGGACGTGCAGGACGTGCAGGACGTGCAGCCCGTCGTACCAGCAGAAACGGTCGTCCCGGACGCCACATCCGCGGCTGAGGGCGCACCCGTAACACCCGTGACGCCCGTATCAGAGGGCGCACAGGGCACGCAGGACGCACAGAGCTCGCAGGACGTACAGGCAGCGCAGGACGCACTCGCCGGTGAGGCCCCGCAGCCCGCCCCGGCCGCAGAGCTGCCCCAGCCCGTGGAGACGCCCGCCGCCCCTGCCTCCGAGACGCCCGCGGCCGCCTTCCCGCAGGCCGCGGAGGCCGTCGACCCCGCGATCACGCAAGGCGCCGAGGCCGACGACCGGTTCGCGCACCCCGTGGCCGAAGCCGGGCAGCCCGCGTTCGCCGTGGACGCCGAGCAGCCGTCGGCCGCGGACCCGTCCGCGCACGCCCCGGAAGCGAGCCAGGAGCTCCCGCCCGTCGCCGACGCCGAGCAGCCGTTCGCGAACGGTCGGCCCGCACACGCGTCCGCCGCCGGTCAGCCGCAGTTCGCCATGGCCGGAGCACAGCCCTGGTCGGACGCGCCGCTCGCGGCCGCCGGGCACACGGTCCAGGGCCCGCACATCCCGCAGGCCCCGCAGCACGCGGAAGCGCCCGTGGCCCAGGCGCCCCAGGGCGCGGGACTCCCGGGCGACCCGAACCAGCCCTACGCGGAGCCCCAGACGCCCGCGCCCCTCGGCCAGTTCGTGCCGGTCGAGGGCTCGGTGCCGACCACGCCCCACCTGGCACCGACACCGCCGCAGGCCCTGTCCGTTCCCCCGGAGCACTTCGAGGCCCCGCAGCCCGAGGCCCCCGAGGCGCAGCCGGAGCCGGTCGCCGAGGCCCTCGCACCTGAGGTCGCGCCTGACGCCGTAGCGGCAGCCGAGATCCCGGAGGCGCCGGTCGCCCCGGAGGCCCCCGAGGGCGCCGAAGCCCAGGAGCCCGTGGTTCTCGTCGAAGCCGCCCGGGCCCCCGAGCCCGCGTCCCCGCAGCCCGCGGCCACCGTGCCCGCACCGCGTGACGGCGGGGAGCCCGCGGCGGCAACTCCCGTGCCGGACGCGGCGGAAGAGGTCGTGGCCGAGGCGCCCGTACCGACGGAGACGGCAGCCGAAGCCGTGCCCGTCGCCGAGGGTGACGCACCCGCCGAAGCGGAGGCTGCGGCAGCGGTCGAGGCCCCCGAAGCCGCCGACCCGGCGGACATCGCGGACGAGGCGCTCCCCTCGGAGCCGGTCGACGAGCAGGCGCCGCTCAAGGAGCCCGAGCCGGTCAAGGAGTCGGAGGCGCCCGCCGCCCCCGCCTACGACGACGCCGAGCGCGAAGCCGTCCTGCGCGTCATGCGCGAACGCCGCGACATCCGCAACGGCTTCCGCAGCGACGCCATCCCGCACGAGGTCCTGCTCCGCGTCCTGGAGGCGGCCCACACCGCGCCCTCCGTGGGCCACTCGCAGCCCTGGGACTTCGTCGTCATCCGCTCGGCGGAGACCCGCCGCACGATGCACGAGCTGGCCATGCGGCAGAAGGACGCGTACGCCAAGTCGCTCCCCAAGGGCCGCGCGAAGCAGTTCAAGGAACTGAAGATCGAGGCGATCCTCGACACCCCGGTGAACATCGTCGTCACCGCCGACCCGACCCGCGGCGGCCGCCACACCCTCGGCCGTCACACGCAGCCGCAGATGGCGCCCTACTCCTCGGCCCTCGCCGTCGAGAACCTCTGGCTCGCGGCGCGCGCCGAGGGCCTCGGCGTCGGCTGGGTCAGCTTCTTCGACGAACGCGAGATGGTCAGAACCCTCGGCCTGCCCGAGCACCTCGAAGTGGTGGCCTATCTCTGTGTCGGATACGTCGACGAGTTCCCGGAGGAGCCCGAGCTGATGCAGGCAGGCTGGTCCAAGCGCCGCCCGCTCTCCTGGGTGGTCCACGAGGAGACGTACGGCCGTCGCGCCCTGCCCGGCGAGGACCCGCACGACCTGCTGGCCGAGACCGTCTCCAACATCCGCCCGCTGGACGCCAAGGCGCTCGGCGAGGCGTGGGAGCGGCAGAAGCGCATGACGAAGCCGCCGGGCGCGCTCGGCATGCTGGAGATCATCTCCGCGCAGCTCTCCGGCCTGTCCCGGCAGTGCCCGCCGCCGATCCCGGAGCCCGCGGCCGTCGCGATCTTCGCGGGCGACCACGGTGTGCACGCCCAGGGCGTCACCGCCTGGCCCCAGGAAGTGACCGCGCAAATGGTCGCCAACTTCCTCGGTGGCGGCGCGGTCTGCAACGCCTTCGCCAACCAGGTGGGCGCCGAGGTCTGCGTGATCGACGTGGGCGTGGCGAGCGAACTCCCGGCCACCCCCGGCCTGTTGCCCCGCAAGATCCGCGCGGGCACGGCCGACATGACCACCGGCCCGGCCCTGAGCCGGGAGGAGGTCAAGGCCGCCATCGAGGTGGGCATCGAGACCGCCCGCGACCTGGTGGCGGCGGGGAACAAGGCCCTGCTCACCGGCGAGATGGGCATCGCGAACACCACGGCGTCCGCGGCCCTCATCTCCGTCTACACGGACACCGACCCGGGCGAGGTCACCGGCCGCGGCACCGGCATCAACGACGAGATGCACAGCCGCAAGGTCGACGTCGTCCGCCGCGCCCTCGAACTGCACCAGCCCGACCCGGCCGACCCGATCGGCGTCCTCGCGGCCATCGGCGGCCTGGAGCACGCGGCGATGGTGGGCCTGCTCCTCGGCGGCGCATCGCTCCGTACGCCCGTGATCCTGGACGGCGTGAGCGCCGGCGCGGCGGCCCTGGTCGCCCGCGCCATCGCCCCCGAGGTCCTCGCGGCCTGCATCGCGGGCCACCGCAGCGCGGAGCCGGGCCACGTGGCGGCCCTCAACAAGCTGGGCCTGCGCCCTCTGGTCGACCTGGACCTGCGCCTGGGCGAGGGCACCGGCGCCCTCCTGGCCCTCCCGGTGGTCCAGAGCGCGGCCCGTGCGATGCACGAGGTGGCCACGTTCGACTCGGCAGGAGTAACCGAGAAGTAGCACCTGCGTTTGTGGGCAGGCGTTCCGCAGGGCGGAACGGGTGGGCACAAACGCCCACGGCCCGCAGACGAACTGGGGCCCGGGGCGAAGCCCCGTTTTCGGGAAGGGGTGGGCTGGGGGAGAGAACCCCACCCCACCCCAGCCATACTGAACCCGCACGTCAAAGCATCAGCGCAGCCGCCCCACCGTCGCAGCGGCACCCGCAAAGCCCAGCGCCCCGCACGAGGAGCCCTCCGCCATGGCCGAAAGCCCCGCCTACCCCGTAGGCCTCCGTCTCACCGCCCGCCGCACGGTCGTGCTCGGCGGCGGCCAGGTGGCCCAGCGCCGCCTCCCCGCCCTGATCGCGGCGGGCGCCGACATCCTCCTCGTGTCGCCGACGGCGACCCCCTCCGTGGAGGCGATGGCGGACGCGGGCGAGATCACCTGGGAGCGTCGCCGCTACGAGCACGGCGACCTCAAGGACGCCTGGTACGCCCTCATCGCCACCAGCGACCCCGATGCCAACACGGCGGCCTCCGCGGAAGGGGAGGCGCACCGTGTCTGGTGCGTCCGCTCCGACGACGCCGACGCCGCCACCGCCCTGACGCCCGCGACGGGCCGTTCCGCGGGCGTCACGGTCGCCGTCCTCACCACGGACATCCACGACCGCGACCCGCGCCGCACCGCCGCCATTCGCGACGCGCTCGTCGAGGGCCTGAGCGACGGGACCCTCGTGGCGCGCCAGCACCGCACCCGCACCCCCGGCGTCGCGCTCGTCGGCGGCGGCCCCGGCGACCCGGACCTCATCACGGTCCGCGGCCGTCGTCTCCTCGCCGAGGCGGACGTGGTCATTGCCGACCGGCTCGGCCCCCGCGACCTGCTCGACGAACTCCCTTCGCACGTCGAGGTGATCGACGCCGCGAAGATCCCGTACGGCCGGTTCATGGCCCAGGAAGCCATCAACAACGCCCTCATCGAGCACGCGAAGCAGGGCAAGTCGGTCGTCCGCCTGAAGGGCGGCGACCCCTTCGTCTTCGGGCGCGGCATGGAAGAGGCCCAGGCGCTCGCCGAGGCGGGCATCTCCTGCACGGTGGTCCCCGGCATCTCCAGCTCGATCTCCGTGCCCGGCGCCGCAGGCATCCCCGTCACGCACCGCGGGGTCGCGCATGAGTTCACCGTGGTCAGCGGGCACGTGGCCCCCGACGACGAGCGCTCCCTCGTCGACTGGCCTTCCCTGGCCAAGCTGCGCGGCACCCTCGTGATCCTGATGGGCGTGGACAAGATCGGCAGGATCGCCGAGACGCTCGTCGCGCACGGCAGGGCGCCCGAGACCCCCGTCGCCCTGATCCAGGAGGGCACCACCGCGGCCCAGCGCCGCGTGGACGCCACCCTCTCCACCGTCGCCGCCGAGGTCGTGGCCCACGAGGTGAAGCCTCCCGCGGTGATCGTCGTCGGCGACGTGGTGAACGTGGGCCCTGACAGCCCCGCGTAACCACACCAAGCCCTCGCGTAACCACACCAAGCCCTCGCGTACCACCGGTAACCCAGCCCGCCCCCAGGCGTTGGCACCACACCCAGGACAAGGCAGTATCACCCTGTGGCTGATCTCATCACCGTCGACGACCCCACCGACCCGCGCCTGCGCGACTACACGGGCCTGACCGACGTCGAGCTGCGCCGCAGGCGCGAGCCCGCCGAGGGCCTCTTCATCGCCGAGGGCGAGAAGGTGATCAGGCGCGCCAAGCAGGCGGGCTACGAGATGCGCTCGATGCTGCTCTCCGCGAAGTGGGTCGACGTCATGCGGGACGTCATCGACGAGGTCCCGGCCCCGGTGTACGCGGTCAACCCCGACCTGGCCGAGCAGGTCACCGGCTACCACGTGCACCGCGGAGCCCTCGCCTCGATGCAGCGAAAGCCGCTGCCGACGTCGGACGAACTCCTCACCCGGGCGCGCCGCGTCGTCGTCATGGAGTCGGTCAACGACCACACCAACATCGGTGCGATCTTCCGCAGCGCGGCCGCCCTCGGCATGGACGCGGTCCTGCTCTCACCGGACTGCGCCGATCCCCTCTACCGCCGCTCGGTGAAGGTCTCCATGGGCGCGGTCTTCTCCGTGCCCTACGCCCGCCTCGAATCCTGGCCCAAGGGCCTGGAGGGCGTGCGCGAGGCGGGCTTCAACCTTCTCGCGCTCACCCCGGACGAGAAGGCGAAGACCCTGGACGAGGCGGCGCCCCACCGCATGGACCGGGTGGCGCTGATGCTCGGCGCGGAGGGCGAAGGCCTCACCACGAAGGCCCTGATGGCGGCCGACGAATGGGTCCGCATCCCGATGGCCCACGGCGTCGACTCCCTGAACGTGGGGGCGGCGGCCGCGGTCGCGTTCTATGCGGTGGCGACGGGCCGCCCTCAGCTCTGAGTCACCCTCAGTTCTGAGACGCCCTCAGCTCCGAGGGCCCGGCCCCGGGGCCTGCCGCTCGCTCTGGCCCTGACTCTGCTGTACGCCGTGCACGTCGCTGCCGCCGAGCCCGCGTGCGGGCCCCTGGCACCCTTGCGCCGCCGCGATCCCGAGGGCCACGAGCAGCGTCACGACCACGAACACGAAGAGCCGCTGCCGCAGCAGCCGCGGATTGGCGGGCCGCCGCGCGCCGCCGGAACGCGTCGTGTTCCGGGACTGCGCGGGACGCGAGCCGGACCGCGAGGAACTGGACCCCGGCCGCGAAGAATTCGGCCGCGAGGAACCCGTACGGGATGAACCCGTGCGCGACGAGCCGGTCCGAGAGGAGCCGGTCCGCGAGGAACTCGGCCGCGGCGGGGGAGTGCCCTGCGGATGACGCCGCTGGGTGTGCTGGTCCACGTACTCCTGGGCCATCCGCCCCGTCGGCCGGTCCTGGTCCTGCCGGGGCGCGGGCGGCCGCGGCTCGGTCAGGCCCTGTGCCTCACGGGCCGCGATCTCCTTGAGCCTGAGCGACAGTTGGAGCGTGCTGGGGCGTTCCGCCGGGTCCTTGGCCAGACAGGCCCTGATCAGCGGGGCGAGCGCGTCAGGAACCCCGCCGAGCTGCGCCTCCTCGTGGACGACGCGGTAGAGCATGACCTCTGAACTGCCGTGCCCGAAGGGCGAGTCCGCCATCCCCGCGTACGCGAGGGTGGCACCGAGGGCGAACACGTCCGTGGCGGGCGTGACGGCGGCGCCGCGCACCTGCTCGGGCGCGAGGAAACCGGGCGAACCGACGGCGGTGCCCACATGGGTCAGCGTCGATGCGCCGGTGGCCCAGGCGATGCCGAAGTCAATGATCCGCGGCCCCTTCGGGGACAGCAGGATGTTCGACGGCTTCAGGTCGCGGTGCACCACACCGGCTTCGTGCACGGCGACGAGCCCTTCGGCGAGCGCCGAACCGACGACCGCCACATCGGCCGCGGAGAGCGGGCCCTCGGCGGCGACCTTGTCGTGCAGGGACGGGCCGGGAACGTACTGCGTGGCGAACCACGGCCGGTCGGCGTCGAGATCGGCGGCGACGAGCCGCGCGGTGCAGCCACCGCGGATCCGCCGGGCGGCGGACACCTCCCGCGCGAAGCGCGACCGGAACTCCTCGTCCTCCGCCAGGTCGGGCCGGATCACCTTCAGGGCGACGCGCTGCCCCCGCCGGTCCGACCCCAGGTAGACGACACCCATGCCGCCGGCGCCCAGCCGCCTGTGCAGTCTGAACGAGCCGACGACACGCGGGTCCTCGCGCCGGAGCCGCATCATCGCCATGTCCATCCCCGCTGCCCGGTCCGTTGTCGTGCCACAGCTTACGTTTCCGTGGCCGGGCAGGTGCAGAGGCCGCGCCCTCGCGGCCCGACCGATTGTCAGTGCCGGGTGGGAAACTTGAAGAGTGGTCAGGGACGCGGGGGCGGGCGGCCGTTGTGGGGGTCACCGTTCCCAACCATCCATCGCTGAAGGGGGATTGATCCCGTGAAGGGTGATCGCGTGGAGATAGTCGTGGACGCCGGGGACACGACACGGACGTACGAGGTGGTGGCGAGCCGGGCGGGCCGCCGGGTGGAGACGGCGGTGCGCAGAGGGGTGGTCGAAGTGAGCGAAGTCACCCGCTGGGGGTCCCCCCGCGCCCTTCAGGCAGTGGGGGAGGGTCCGTCGTGCGGACGGCACGGTTCATGTCGACCCGTGTCCTGGCTCTGGTCGAGCAGCCCGTGCCCAGAGAGGACACGTCCGAGCAGGCAGCCCGTCCCCTCCGGGAAGACCCCGAGACCTAGGACCCCGTCTCCACCCATGGGAGTACATGACCGACGATCGGTCATCCTCCGGGAGGCCCGGCAATCGGTACGAGGGCATGACGACCGAGACCTCCGGCACACCTAGATTTGAGGTCAAGCGGCGGGTGCAGCACTCGTCCCCCGAGGTCAGACACCCGCCGCTGCCAAGTTCATACAGACTCGGTCAGGAGAGGAACCATGGCGGACACGGCACCGCGGGCAATGGTCCGCACGCAAGGACGGAAGGCCTTCGCCTCGTTCGGCGTCCGCCCGTCCGGCACGCGCCACCCCCTGGTGGCGACGGCCATGGTTCTTCCTCTGGCGGCCCTGCTGGTGGTCGTCTTCGGCGGCTGGGAAGCAGTGGTCACACAGGCGTCGTCCGTGGGCGTGATGCTGGGGCGCTGAGCGGCGCCCCAGGCCCGGATGAGCGGTCCGGGCGGGGACATCCGGCCAGGAAACCCCGTGGGGACGGGGGTGCGGCGGACGGCACGAGAAATGCCCGCGCAGCTGGGGAGCTGCGCGGGCACTTCTTTGCGCCGGGGTGCTCCGCGGGGGACATCACCGGCTGCGCCGAGCTCGTCCTCAATCGCCGGACGGGCTGAAAATTCAGCCCGTCCGGCGATTGAGGACATCTTGCAGGGGGGCCAGGGCGTCGGAGCCCCGGATGCGTACGCTCACGGGGAACACCGATCGACGCACGCCGGGGGACCCGTGACCGCCTTGCTGTCCGCGCTGACCGTCAAGGTCCGCCACGCAGCCCACCGCACCCCGCTCGCTTGCGCCTGCGCCCCCGATGCCGTCCTGGCGGACCGGGACGACGCCACGGTCGTCCGGCACGGCGACACCGTCGCCAAGGCCCACGCCCCCGGCACGGACCCCATCGAGCTCACGGCCCGGCTGAAAGTCGCCGCCGCTCTGAGCGGCATCCTGCTTCCCCCGCTCGGCGAGACGGCGGTCCCGCTCGACGGCCGCCTGGTCACCTTCTGGCCGGCCGGTACCCCGGTGGACCGCGACGATCCCGACGCCGCCCCCTGGGAAGCCGTCGCCACCCTCCTCGCCCGCCTGCACGCCACGCCCCCGGCCGAACTCCCGCATCCGCTCCCGGACATGCGCGGCCCCACGAAGGCCGCACGGGCGATGACGCGGATGCGGGACGCGGGGGCGCACCCCGCGGCCGCCCCCGTCGAGCGGGCCTGGGCCACGCTCCCCGCCTGGGCCCGGGCCGAGGCCCCGGCCCCGCTCCCCAAGCTCCTGTGCCACGGTGACCTGCACCTGGGCCAGCTGGTCCGCACTCCCGAAGGACGCTGGCTGCTCATCGACGTAGACGACCTCGGCCTCGGCGACCCCGCCTGGGACCTGGCCCGCCCCGCGGCCTGGTTCGCCTGCGGCCTCCTGGCCCCGGACGAATGGACCCGCTTCCTCACCGCCTACCGCGCGGCACGTGGACCCGCGGTCCCGGCGGACGGCGCGGACCCCTGGCCCGCCCTCGACGTGCCGGCCCGCGCCCTCACCGCGCAGACCGCGGCCCTCGCCGTCGCCAAGTCCGGCAGGGAGAACCGGCCCCTCGACGAGATCGAGCAGGCGGTGGTCGACGCCTGTGATCGAATGGCGGCCCTCCCGCCGGAGTTGGCGCCCACCACCACGAAGTAGGGTGCAACGCACCGAAGCCGGGCAGAGATCCGGCCAAGCATTCACGACCGGCGAGGAGTTGAGCCGACCATGCAGTGTCCCAAGTGCCATGCACCGATGCACACGTACAACCGCAATGGCGTCCAGATCGAGCAGTGCAGCGGTTGCCGCGGGATATTCCTCGACTACGGCGAGCTCGAGGCCCTGAGCCGGGTCGAGTCCCAGTGGGGCGGCCAGCAGGCCCCGCCCCCGCCGCCCGCCCCGCAGGCGTACCCGGCCGCTCCCGCGCCGCAGTGGGGCGCTCCCCAGCACGGCGGCCACCACGGCGGTCACGGCGGTCACGGTGGGCACTACGGCCACAACAAGCGTCACAAGAGCTTCGGGCACATGCTCTTCTCCTCCTGACCGGAGGAACGACGAAGCCCCCGGCCGTGGGAACGGCCGGGGGCTTCGTGCGGATGGTGCGCGATACTGGGATTGAACCAGTGACCTCTTCCGTGTCAGGGAAGCGCTCTCCCGCTGAGCTAATCGCGCGGGTCAACCTGCGTGTGGTGCGTACTGCGTGCGCGATACTGGGATTGAACCAGTGACCTCTTCCGTGTCAGGGAAGCGCTCTCCCGCTGAGCTAATCGCGCGGGTTCAGACCTCAGGAAGGCGAGCCTTCGAGAAGATCCAGTGGACGATACTGGGATTGAACCAGTGACCTCTTCCGTGTCAGGGAAGCGCTCTCCCGCTGAGCTAATCGTCCTTGGAGGTGGAGACGGGATTTGAACCCGTGTAGACGGCTTTGCAGGCCGTTGCCTCGCCTCTCGGCCACTCCACCAGGAGTGCGGGGGTTCGGGAAGATCCCCCACTTCCTGCGAGCGGACGACCAGGTTCGAACTGGCGACCTCAACCTTGGCAAGGTTGCGCTCTACCAACTGAGCTACGTCCGCTTGTCTTTCCCGGCCCGCTTGCGCGTCCCGGCGACGTGTTGAACTCTAGCGGATTCCTGGGCCAGTACAAAAACGCGTTTGCGCAGCGTGCTGCGCTGTCACCGGCCCGGGGCGCCACCAGGACACCGGTCATAGACTCACAGGCGTGCACAGCGCCCCTCAGATGTCCTCCCGGCCCCCCTCCGGGGCGGCCCCGCCCATGGCGCGCTTCGGCGGCCTGCTCGCGACCGGCCTCAGGGACGTGACCAGCGATCCCTCGGCCCTGGACTCCCGCGGTTTCTGGGCGGTCTCCGCGAGCTTCGAGGGCGAACTGGTCTGCGCCCGCTTCGACGACGTACGCGAGGAGCCGGTGCCCGCTCCGGTGCCGGGGGCCTGGCGGGGCCCCGCCGCCGGTGACTGGACGTCGTCGCTCGACCGCGCCGCGTATGTGGACGGCGTGCGGCGGGTGCGCGAACACATCGCGGCGGGCGACGTCTATCAGGCGAACCTCTGCCGCGTGCTGTCCGCGCCGGTTCCGGACGGCGCGGACGGTGTGGACGTCGACGCCCTGACCGCGCTCCTCGCGCGCGGCAATCCCGCTCCGTACGCCGGAACGATCCGGCTGCCCGAGCACGGGGTCGAGATAGCGACGGCGTCACCCGAGCTGTTCCTGCGGCGCGAGGGCCGCGTCGTCGAGTCGGGGCCGATCAAGGGCACGGGCCGCACCGAGGCGGATCTCCTGGAGAAGGACTACGCCGAGAACGTCATGATCGTGGACCTCGTCCGCAACGACCTCGGGCGGATATGCGGGACCGGCTCCGTGACGGTCCCCGACCTCTGCGTGATCGAGAAGCACCCCGGGCTCGTCCACCTCGTCTCCACCGTCCGGGGCGAGCTGAGCCCCGACGCCGGCTGGCCCGAACTCTTCGCCGCCGCCTTCCCGCCCGGTTCCGTCACCGGCGCCCCCAAGTCCAGCGCCCTGCGCATCATCGACGCCCTGGAGACCTCGCCCCGCGGCCCGTACTGCGGCGGCATCGGCTGGGTCGATGCCGACCGGGGGACCGGCGAACTGGCCGTCGGCATCCGCACCTTCTGGTTCGACCGTGCGCAGGGCGTGCTGCGGTTCGGCACCGGTGCGGGAATCACCTGGGGCTCGGACCCCGAGGGGGAGTGGCGGGAGACCGAGCTGAAGGCGGAAAGACTGCTGGCGGTAGCGTCGGGAGCGTACGAAGTGAGTGGAGGAACCCTTCAGTGAAGATCTGGCTCAACGGTGGCCTGCAGGACATCGAGACCGCCCGCGTCTCCGTGCTCGACCACGGACTGACCGTCGGCGACGGAATCTTCGAGACGGTGAAGTCGGTCCAGGGGCGGCCCTTCGCGCTGACCCGGCACCTGGACCGGCTCGCCCGTTCGGCACGCGGCCTCGGCCTGCCCGAGCCGGACCTCGACGAGGTGCGCGCGGCCTGCGCCGCCGTGCTCGACGCCGACCCGCTGCCCCTCGGACGGCTGCGCATCACGTACACCGGAGGCCTCTCGCCGCTCGGCTCGGACCGCGGCGACCAGGGGCAGACCCTCGTCGTCGCCGTCGGTGAGGCCGGCAGGCGCTCCGACACGACCGCCGTGATCACGGTGCCGTGGACCCGCAACGAGCGCGGCGCCCTGACCGGCCTGAAGACCACGTCGTACGCCGAGAACGTCGTCGCCCTCGCGCGCGCCCGCGAACAGGGCGCTTCGGAGGCGCTGTTCGCCAACACGGTGGGGCAGCTGTGCGAAGGCACGGGATCGAACGTCTTCGTCGTGCTCGACGGCGAGATCCACACGCCGCCGGTCGCCTCCGGGTGCCTGGCGGGCATCACGCGCGCGTTGGCCGTCGACTGGACGAACGCGCGCGAGACCGATCTTCCGTTCGACGTCCTGGACCGCGCCGACGAGGTGTTCCTGACCTCGACACTCCGTGACGTCCAGGCCGTGCAGCGGATCGACGGGCGCGAACTGCCGGGCGCGCCGGGTCCGGTGACCGCCAAGGCGATGCGGGTCTTCGACGAGCGGGCGGCGGACGACCTCGATCCGTGACCGGTCCGGCAAGAGGACCCAACTGCTTGTAATCCTGATGACGCACGAGCCGCAGGGCGGGTAGAACACCACTGATGACCACGACCCTGCGGCCGACCGGGCCGCTTCAGCAGAGCGCTGACGGCGCGAAGTCACGCACCTACGAAGTGCGCGTGAACAGCCGTCCTGTGGGCGGGATAGAACTCGCCACGCACGCCGTGTTCGGCCCCGGTGTCGCCGAGATGCGCGATCTGAGCATCAAGGAACCCGACCGCAGACGCGGCCGTGCCACCGTCGCCGTGCTCGCCGCCGAGGAGGTGGTGCGCGGCTGGGGCTGCGAGCGGATCGAAGTGGCCGTGCCCGCCGAGGCCGCGGCGGCCCACCGCCTCGCCGTGTCCCTCGGCTACCAGGAGCGCAACCGCCACATGGTCAAGCCCCTGAGCGCCGAGCCGCCCGCGCTGCCGCCGGGCATCGAGGGGCGGGAGATGACCGAGGACGAGTACGAGGTGTGGCTGGCCCGCGAGAAGGAGGACTACGCCCAGACGTGGATCGAGCGCGGCGTCCCGGAGGCGGAGGCGCGCGCCAAGTCCGACGCGGACCACGCCGACCACCTGCCGCAGGGCCTCGCGACCCCCGGAACCAGCCTCAGCGTGCTCACGCAGGAGGGCACGAAGGTCGGCACCCTGTGGCTCGCGCTGCGCGACGGCGACGCGTTCGTCTTCGACGTCGAGGTCGACGAGGAGCACCGCGGACACGGCCACGGCCGCTCCCTGATGCTCCTCGCGGAGACCCAGGCCCGTGCGGTGGGTCTGACCCGCATGGGCCTCAACGTCTTCGCG
This sequence comes from Streptomyces sp. NPDC047525, assembly GCF_040643025.1. Lineage (NCBI taxonomy): Bacteria > Bacillati > Actinomycetota > Actinomycetes > Kitasatosporales > Streptomycetaceae > Streptomyces > Streptomyces sp. NPDC047525. The sequence goes on along the minus strand of NZ_JBEYTL010000019.1, from coordinate 42,392 downwards.
GGCAACACCCCGGCCCTGCGCCTGTACGAGTCGCTCGGCTACGAACCGGTCATGTACTACGTCTACAAGCAGCTGCTCTAGGAACCGTGCTGCCCGGAGGCCGCGAGCAGGAGGTCCGTGATCTCCTCGACCCGCTCGAGCAGGCCGTCCTGGCTCTTTCCGCCGTCGAGGCGCTCGCCCCCGATGACGTACGTCGGTGTCCCGGTGACGCCGATCGCCTTGCCCTCGGCCTGGTCGGCGTCGACGATCAGCATGTGGCGTCCGTCGACGAGAGCGGTGTCGAACTCCTCGGCGTCCAGGCCCAGTTCACGGGCCACCTCGACCAGGAAGGGTTCGCCCTTGCGGGTCAGCTCCTCGGCCTTGCCGAGCACGGCCTCGACGTACGGCCAGCCCTGTCCCTGCTCGAAGGCCTCCTCGGCGGCCTGGGCGGCGGCGAAGGCGTGCTTGTGCTTTTCGAGGGGGAAGTGCCGAAGGCGCAGCTCGACGCGGTCGCCGTAGCGGTCGCGGAGCGTGCGTACGTCGTCGAGGGCGGTCCGGCAGTCCGGGCACTCCAGCTCGCACCAGATGTCGATGACGAGGGGACCGGTGGGGGCGGCGGGGGCAGAGTCGCTCATGGGTCACAGTCTTCCAGCCCCGCGACCTGCTCCCAACCGGGGCCCGGACGCCGACCGGAACCTGCGGAGGAGGCCCGACCCTGATATGTCCCTGAAGTCCGCTCGGGGCGTGGCCTGCGGGGGGCCACCCGGTGCAGGATGGAAGGGCGACAGTGTCACCGTCTACGCCCGCACGCCTGGAGGACCGGATGATTGCCGAGACCGTCTGTTCCGCCGTATCCGCGGCCGGCCTCGGCATCGCCGCGATCACGGCCTATCGCAAGCGTTTCCTCGCGGCGACGCGCCTCGCCGCCTATTCCCTGGTCCCGGTCGGCCTGGTGATGACCGGTGTCGTGGGATGGCTGGCCGACACCGCCTTCAGCATGAAGGCCTGGGCGGGCTTCGGCGTGCTCGGCGTCGCCTGGCTGCTCTTCATGATCACCCGCGCCGTGGAGCGCCGCTCCGGCGGCACCCGCAAGGAGCGCAAGGCCGCGAAGGCGGCCCAGCGCGAGGCGGTGGCCCCCGCGGCGTCCGCGCCCTCCCTGGGCCAGGGCGCCCGCCCGGCCGCCCAGCCCGCGGCTCAGCCGAAGGCAGCCGCGCCCAAGGAGGACTTCAGCGACATCGAGGCCATCCTGAAGAAGCACGGCATCTGACGGGAGCACCACACCTGACGGGAGCACCGCATCTGACGGGAGCACCGCATCTGACGGGAGCGGCTCCCGCCCCGCGGGTCAGCCGCCGAGCCGCACCTTCGCGATCACGTTCACGCCCTCGACCCACTCCACCGACGCGTTCGCGCACCGCACCGCGCGCCCTCTCCCGGGGAACGCGGGGTCGGGCAGGGCCAGACCCACGCGATGCGGTCCACGCGCCCCTGCGGGCACCGTGAGCTCTCCGCTCACGGTCGCGACGGCCGGGCCCGAGTGGTCGTCCCCGGTCTCCGCACGCCCCTGCGGCCGCCAGTCCCGCCAGTCCGCCCTGGTGTCCGCGGAAGTCACCGTCCGCCCGTCCGCGTCCAGGAGCACGAGCCGCACGGGACGTGGGTGCTTCGGTGCCGCGAAGCCGCGGTTGACCACGTCGACCTGCACGGGAAGGCGGCCGCGCCGGGCGGCGGAGAGGTCGTGGCGTGCCTCGCGCACCTCGATCCGGTAGCCCAGGTGATCCCGCAGGTACTCGAACTGCGTGCGCGCCACCGGCCGCCCGTCACGCCCCCGGAAGTAGCCGTCCGAGACCGGAAGCAGCGCGTCCGTCGTCTGTCGCTCGGTGAGCTCCGCCGTCTTCCAGGCGGGAATGGTCACCGTGGCGTTGTGCACCAGGGAGAGGCTGTCGAACCGGAGCGTCTGCAGCCGCCGTGCGGCGGCCACCCCGGGGATGACGGTGCTCCACGCGTACGGATCCGCGCTCTGCCCCTTGTCCCACGGCATCTCCCCGTCCATCATCCGCGTCTGCGAGACGTCGAGATAGCTGGGCCAGCCCGGGTTGCCGGGGACGTAGTAGTCCCACTCGCCCTCGCCGAGCGTCACGTAGTCGTTGTGGAAACCGACCCGGTCCAGGATCGCCCTGTTGGTGATCATGTCGCGTTTCTCGGCGTAGCGGACCTGTGTGTGCAGTCCCGGCGGCAGCGCCTCGACGAGGCTCGTCATGATGGCGGTGACTGCGTCGGGGTAGGTCTCGTGGGCGTAGTGACTGCCGTGCCACTCGCCCCACGTGCCCAGGAAGCCGGCCTGCCACACGGCCACCACGTCGCTGTTGCGCGCGACGACCGGCGCCAGCTGTCCGATGTGGCGCTGGATGTCCTGCACGGTGTAGCGGCGGTTCTCCCGCACACCGTCGTCGTACACGAAGCGCAGGACCGCCGCGTATCCCTTGCGGCGCAGTCCGCGCAGGACGCTCTCGATGTTGTCGAGGGCGCTCGGCGGGATCGTGGAGGTCGCGAAGTCCCAGAGGTAGAAGTACAGCTGGGTGAGGTTCGCGCCGGGGCCGTACTCGCGCTCCAGGAGATCGAGCGTCCGCGCGGAGTCGGGGGAGTGGTCCTGTTCGTTCGGCCAGGGGCTCGTGAGGTCCACGGCGTTGTACGACATCTCGTATCGGAACCCGCGGCGGGGATTGGCCAGCGGGGCACGGCCCGCCGGATCGTCGGGGCGGATGCCGCGGTGGGGGACCCGGTGCCAGGCAGCGGCCGATGGGGCGGCGGATGCGGAGGGCGCCGTGGCGAGCGGCGCGAGCGCCGCCGCGGTCGCGCCGAGCGCGGTCGTCAACAACCGTCTGCGTTCGATGGGCATGAGACTCCCTCGTTCGTGTGGCGGTGCCGCCGAGTCTGACGAGGTGCGTCGCTGGTGAGCCATGGACGGAACGGGCGGGACGCTGGACTTTTGCAGGTCACGGAATGCGGCGAACTCCCCCGCTTTCCGGGCGTGTTGGTCATCGGTACCCCCGGGACTGAGTCATCATCGCCGCGAGATGCTGGAGACCGCACCGGGCGATGCCGCCCCGCCGACCGATGAGCGAGCCGCGACGGAAGAGCCCAAGGGCTGTCTGTTCGCGCTCTCCCAGCCACCCCTGATGATCTTCCTGGCGGTGATCGGCGTCCTGATCCTGATGGGTTCGTTGCACGATCTGCTGGGGCTCTGAGCGTTCTGAGGGCTCTGAGGGTTCTGAGGGTTCTCAGGGGCGTCGCGGCCGCGGGATCAGCCCGCCGCTTCCTTGCGCCGGGCCCGGTAGGCGGCGACGTGCAGTCGGTTGCCGCAGGTCCGGCTGTCGCAGTAGCGGCGCGAGCGGTTGCGGGAGAGGTCGACGAAGGCGTGCCGGCAGTCCGGGGCCTCGCAGCGCCGCAGCCGCTCCTGCTCGCCGGCGACCACGAAGAACGCGAGCGCCATCCCGCAGTCCGCCGCGAGGTGGTCGGCGATGGAGGCGCCGGGCGCGAAGTAGTGCACGTGCCAGTCGTAGCCGTCGTGGTCGGTGAGCCGGGGCGTGGTGCCCGCCGCGGCGATCAGTTCGTTGATCACCGCCGCCGCGGCCTGCGGCTCGGGCGCCGCGAAGACTTCCCGGAAGCGGCTCCGGATGTGCCGGACGCCGGCCAGGTCACGCTCCGAGAGCACCCCGACGTCACTTATGTCGTGGCTTCGTACGAACTCGCCCAAAGCCGCTAGGTCCGCGAGCCCCTCCGTCCCGGCGCTGTCGTCGTCCGGCGCGGTGTTCACCAGATCGACCACGGCGTCGAGTGCGCACCGGGTGTCGTGGGTGATCAGCACGATTTGCTCCCTGGCCTGGGGGTAGTGGGCTCTCCCCCCGCTCCTGGAGAGCCTGGGGAAGGGTGCCCGCCGATGCTGGCCGATGCTAGCGGCTTCGCGACAGGACACACCGGCGCCGTCCCCGCGGGAGTCCGCGGCGACGGCGCCGGTGTGTCTGCACTGTGCGGTTGTCATGCCCGAGCCGTCGCCCCGAGTCGGACGGCGCCGGGCGCTCTCGCGCGGCCTGGAGCTAACTTTCGGCCAGGATGTGCGAGAGCTCCGTATCCAGATCGAAGTGGCGGTGTTCCGTGCCGGGCGGCACGGCCGCATCGGTTCGCTTCAGGAACGACTCCAGGGCCCGCGCCGGGGCCTCGAGCAGAGCCTCACCCTCGGGGGAACTCAGGGCGATGCAGACAACACCCTGACCGTGGCTCCGGGACGGCCAGACTCGGACGTCGCCGGTACCGGTGGGCCGGTGCAGGCCCTCGGCGAGGAGGTCGCGGGCGAACACCCACTCGACGGTTTCCTCGGCTCCGGTGTGGAAGGTGGCGTGCACGGCATAGGGATCGGCCGTGTCATACCGCAGTCCTGCGGGTACAGGCAGTGAGGACTCGCTCGACACAACGAGGCGCAGGTGCAGCTCGCAGCTGACCGTGGTGTTCATAAGCGCCAGGGCCTTTCGCTCAGTGTGCGCTCGGGGATTCGCACGTCGGCGAAATCGACATGCCACCTACGGTGCCGTTGTAAACCCCTCTGAGGGTTTTGGGTGTCTTTAGGTAGCTCGTACGGCGGGTTGTTTGTTCGGTCGGTACGGCCATTCCGGTGACGGGTTTCCGTCCGGTAGGGTTTGGCCGTATGAATACGGGGAGTAACGAGCCGGGGGTTGCCGAAACAATCACCGGTACGAAGGACGAACAGCCGCTCGGATCGCGTGCGCCGGAGTTCATCCAGGCCCGCAAGGCGCTGCACCTCAGCTGGCAGGTCGGCGTGTTCATCGTCGGTCTCGCTGTGGTTGCCGCGGGCATCGTGATGCTGCCGCTGCCCGGACCGGGCTGGCTGGTGATCTTCGGTGGAATGGCGATCTGGGCGACCGAGTTCGTCTGGGCCCAGCTGGTCCTTCGCTGGACGAAGCGGAAGGTCACGGAGGCGGCGCAGCGCGCGCTCGACCCCAAGGTCCGACGCCGGAACATCATCCTGACGACCATCGGCCTGGTGATCATCGCCGTGCTCGTCGCGATCTACGTCTGGAAGTTCGGCCTCGAGATGCCGTGGAAGATCAAGGAGTGACCTCCGGGTGACTCCAAGGCGGTCGGAGGCACCCGCTGACATGCGGTAATGTTCTCCGTGCGCCCGGGGCGATTAGCTCAGTGGGAGAGCGCTTCGTTCACACCGAAGAGGTCACTGGTTCGAACCCAGTATCGCCCACCCCGGAACTGCGGCCCGGAGGCTTTTAAGCCTCCGGGCCGCAGTCGTATTCGCTCGCTTTCCCGTGCGGCACAAGGGAATTGACGTCCCGTCGGTTGCGGCGCGGGAAAAGCGGAGTCAGTGCATTCTGCCGACAACGTCACGCACCCGGCGTGCGTCACGCAGTCGCTGTTCGTACGTCGCGCCGATGGCGAGGAGCAGGAGTCCGGCCAGCGCGGGCGGCAGCCAGCGCGGCAGGGCGTCCACCACTTGGACGATGTAGGGCGCCAGTTCGTGCAGCGCGTCCAGAGCGAGGACCGCGCCGCCGAGCACCAGCGGAGCCTGTAGCCGGTGCCGGGCGCCCACCAGCGTGATCAGCAGGGCCGCGGTGCCCAGGAGCAGCGGGCGCTGCCAGTGCGCGTCGCTCCAGGCGGCGATGAGGCTCGGCAGGAGCGTCGCGGCGAGGCCGGGGCCGTAGGCGGTCCAGGAGGACGTCTGCGGGGCGCGGCGGCGCCGCAGCACGCCGATCAGGAGGGCGGGGACGGTGACCGGCAGGGTGTACGCCTCCGGGGTGCCGACGTCCCAGGCGGCCAGGCGTACCCAGGTCGCCAGGAGGAACAGCGCACCGGCCGCGTACCCGACGGGGCGGCGGTCCGTGCGGAGCGCGGTGCCCGCGGCGATGACGCCGCCCAGCGCGAGGGCCAGGGCAAGGGTCGTCGCGTGCCCGGCGGTGAGGACGATGGCGAGTCCGCCCGCGAGAGCCCCGGTGACCTCCACCGGCGGCGTCAGCGGGTGACGGCCGAGCCGGGCAGCGGCGAGGGCGCTGAGCGCAGGGACGACCAGCACGAGCAGCCCGGTGTGATCCGGACGCAGGTTCCAGGCGGCGCCCGTGGCGCAGGCGAGAGCGGTGGAGTACGCGACGGCCGCACCGACGGCGGTGGGCGCCACACCGGGCACGGGCGCCTGACGGCGGGCCGCGAGCACCGTCGCCGCCAGGAACAGAGCCGTCAGGGCGCCGAGGGTGCCGAGCGTTGCCTCAGTGGTGGCCAGGGCGAGGAACGCGACACTCACCGAGGAGGCGACCGCCAGGCTCAGCGAGGTGAGGGCGACCGCCTTCGAGGCGACGCGCGACGCGACGGCGAGCAGGGCTGCGGTCAGGGCGACGTACGCCGACACCCCGGCCGCGTAGGGGAGTTGGAGTGCGGAGGGGAGGATGAGGAGGGCGGCCCAGGCGAGGGACAGGGCGCCGGAGCGGGTGATGGCGGGGGTGTTGAGGTGAGGTGCGCCGGACGGCGGCGTGGCGGGGGCGAGGGGCAGCCCGGCGCCCCGCTCCGCACCGGGATCCGCCGAAGGATCTGCGCCCGGCTTGGCTGCGGGCCCCGCACCGGCACCGGCGGCAGGATCCGCACCGGGCGCCGCGGTCGGCGAGGCGCCGGGACCTGAGGCAGGGGCGGCAGATGGTGCCGCTCCTGCGGCAGCTGACCGGCTGCGCGGCGGCGTCCCCGGCAGCTCAATGATCGCGGGCAGAAGCCGGGCCGCCGCGAACAGGGCCCCGGCGACCACCGCGAGCACGAGCGAGGCCATGACGGGGTGTTGCACGGACAGGCCGGATACGGCGAACGCGTCCCCCGCGTCCCGCGGCGCGCCCGACCACGCCTTTCCGGCCCAACTCACGGGCCCGAACAGGGCGGTGACGAACGCGGGCAGCGTCCACAGCGCCGCGAGCGCGTGCACCAGGAGCGCCGCACCGGCGATCCCGCGCAGGACGGGGCGCGGCAAGGCGGTGCGTACGACCGCCAACAGCGCGATGCCGCACGCCAGATAGCCGGGGACCGCCCAGGCGGAGGGCAGCGCCTCGCGCAGCACGCCACCGGCCGCGGCCGCCACGAGCAGGCCGCCCGCGAACGCCGCGCCCGTCGCCTGCGGGGGCTGCGTGATCAGCCATGCCGCCACCAGCGCGATCGACGCGGCCAGCATCAGGAGCGCGCTCGCCCGCGCCGCTTCGGGCAGATCCGTGGCGGACCAGGACAGATAGCCCGAGCCCGCCGCGCCCCACAGCCCCGTGGCGCAGGCGCCGACGGTCGCGATGACGCGCACGGCCGGGTCGCCGACCCGCAGCGCGACGGCGACATCGAACGCCGCCGTCACCAGAAGTGCCGCAGCCGTCGCGTGGTCACCCGCCTCCGCCGCGCGCGCCCAGAGGAACAACGGGAGTTGAGCGGTCGCCACGGCCAGCGGCAAGGGCAACCGCAGCTCGCGGAAGAGCAGTCCGTACGCCGCCCACAGCGCCGCGAGCCCGGCGGACGCGGCCGCCGTGTAGCCCAGGGCGTCGGCCTGCGGCAGGGCGACGGCATGGAGGGCGTACGCGTCCAGGGCGGTCAGGGCGAGGCCGAGCGCGGCCACCGTCTCCGCCGTCGAACGCAGCTTCCGGCGCAGAAGGAGCGCGGGCACGCCGAGCGCCGTGAGCGTCACGGCCGCGAGAACGGCACTGCGGCCGCCGATGCCGAGATGGCCCCAGCTCACCAGCGTGAAGGCGATCGCCGCGATGGTCAGCAGGATGCCGCCCAGCGTGAGCAGCGCGTTCTGCACGTTCGGCGGTGTGGCCTCCGGGGCGCGGGCCGGCGGCCGCGGGGGAGCGGAGGCGGGTGGCGCCGCCGCTTGCAGGGCGCCGATCAGCCAGGCGCGGCGTTGCAGCAACTGCGACCTGCGCGCGTCGAGTCGGTGCAGCTCCAGGTCGAGGACGCGGAGCTCCTCGGCCGGGGGCGGAATGTTCGTCATGCCGTGGAGTGTGGTCCGGGACACAGCGACGGACATCGGTGCGGATACTCAGTACGTACTCAGATCGGGCGCCCTACCGGCAGACTCGGACCATGGACTGGAGCCACTACCGCTTCCGCAGTGTCTGGAACGTGCCCGCACCGCCCTGTGACGTGTACGCCGTCCTCGAACGCGCCGAGGACTATCCGGCGTGGTGGCCCCAGGTGCGTGAGGTGACCCCCGTGGACGAGCGCAGCGGCACCGCGCGCTTCCGCTCCCTCCTGCCGTACGACCTGTTCGTCACCGGCGAGGAGCGGCTCCGCGACCCGGAGGCCGGGGTCCTGGAGATCGCGATGACCGGGGATCTGGAGGGCTGGGCGCGCTGGACCGTCACGGCTGTGCCGGGCGGGACGCAGGCGGTCTACGACCAGGAAGTGGTGGTGCGCAAACCGCTGATGCGGCGCCTCGCCGTGCCCGGGAGACCCGTCTTCCTCCTCAACCACGCGCTGATGATGCGTGCGGGCGAGCGAGGCCTGAAGGAGCACCTCGGAGGGGACTTGAGGGGCGACTGAGGGTTCTCGCGGAAGCGGTTTGAAGGAAACCCGCGAAGACCTGTATTGTTCAGTCCGTTCCCGGGCGATTAGCTCAGTGGGAGAGCGCTTCGTTCACACCGAAGAGGTCACTGGTTCGAACCCAGTATCGCCCACCCGGAGAATGCCGGTCCGTCACCGACGGACCGGTTTTTTCATGCCCGCACCGTATGGACGGTCAGGCTGCCGCAGGCATTTCGGGCCGCAGCGGCCAGGCCGGATCCACGGCCTCCGGTGTACCGCTGCGCGCGAACCAGGCCTGCAGACCGCGCGCCTGCGCCGCGTGCCACACCGCTTGGAGCGCGTGCAGCTCGGCAGGCGAGAGCCGTTCGAGCCGGGACGCGAAACGCTGACCCACGGCACGCACGACATCCAGCGCGGCCTGCGCGTCGGCCGCCGCGTCGTGCGCCTCGTCCAGTTCCACCGCGTAGTGCGCGCACAGATCGGTCAGGGTGCGGCGGCCCTTGCGGTAACGGTCGAGCTGCTTGTCCAGGACCCGCGGATCCAGGACGCACAGCGGCGAGCCCGCCATGTAGTGGCTGAGCGACGACGCGCGGTGCCTGCGCAACTCCCGGTCCAGGATCGTCAGATCGAACGGTGCGTTCATGACGACGATGGGGCGGCCCGCCGCACCCTGTTCCGCCAGTTCCCTCGCTATCTCCTCCATCACCGGCGCGGGCCAGCGGCCGTTGTGCTGGAGATGTTCCTCCGTCAGGCCGTGCACCGCGGTGGCGCCCGCGGGCACGGGAACGCCCGGGTTCACCAGCCAGCGAGTGATGCGCGGGCGGGTGCCCGCTCCTTGCTGGACGACGACGGCGGCCGACACAATGCGGTCGGTCTCGACGTCGACGCCCGTGGTCTCCGTGTCGAATGCGGCCAAGGGCCCCTCGTACCAGCACGTCATAGTGACGCAACTCCTCGATCATGTCCGGCAGATGGCTTTCCTCCCCTGCCCACACCGGTGATACCCGGGCCGTTTGCGCTGTACGCGGCCCGGAGACAACAGAGGTACAGGGCTTGGGAATTGACCGGCCCGAAGCGGGGATTCACTGGTTCGGAAGGCTCGTTGCACATGGCGCTCGCGCAGCCCGAAAAGGGTGGGCTGCTGCCCGAGCGGATCGCACCGCCGCGCGGCACACTCGCCACCACCGCCTGCATGGAGACCCTTCAGGTGGGTTATCTGCACGCCGTCGCCGCCGCGGCGGGGTGCTCGCTCTCGCAGCCCTTCCCGGACAACGGAATCGACTGGCACGTCAGCCACAGCGCCCCCGGGCACACGGTCGACGACGAAGTCACCATCAAGGTGCAGCTCAAGTGCACGTACCAGATACCGCCGAACCCCCCGGGCGCCGCCTTCTCCTTCACGCTCGACAACCCGCACCTGGAGAAGCTCGCCCGCACCCCGGTCTCGGTGCACAAGATCCTGGTCGTGATGCTCGTGCCCCGGTCGCAGGACGACTGGCTGCGCGCGAGCCATGACCGGCTCGACCTGCGGCACTGCTGCTACTGGACCAACCTCGCCGGACACCAGGTGACCGGCCGGCGCAGGACCACCGTGCGCGTCCCGACCTCGCGGATCTTCGACGACAGGGCCCTCTGCGAGATCATGACGCGGGTCGGGACGGGAGGGAGACCCTGATGCACCGCCCGATCGAAGAGCCGCTACGTTCCGTTCGCCCGCACCCCGTTGAAGCCGCGGGCGCCTGGGCCGATCCGCTGGGTCCGCTCGACCCTTCGCAGGTCGACCCCGCCGTGCTCGGCGCGCTGCTCGACCGGCACGGCTGGCACCGGCGCGGGGGAGCGGCGGGGCGCTACGCCCGCTGGACCCCTCCGGGGCCAGGCGGTGGCGGCACGAGTCTGCTCGTGCCGGAGAGCAGGGCCTTCCCCGACTGCGAGGACCTGCTGGGCGAGGCGCTCACCGCGCTGTCGCGCAGTGCGTCGCCGTCCGCGCGTGACGTGCTCGTCGGGCTCACCGTGCCCAGCGACGAGATCCGCTGGTGGCGGGATGTCCCGCTGGGCCCCGCGGGCGCCGCGACCTGGACGGCGGAGGAACAACTGCGGGCGGCGGCACGGCAGATGCTGCTCGCGGGAGCTCTCGCGGCGCGCGGGCGTGCCGGGTACTACGGGGCGCGGCACCGCGGGCCCGCCGCCGCTTCCCTGGAGAGCGTCCTGGTCGGGCCCGCTCCCGGCGGGCGGCAGCTCACCGCGTTCGTGCCCGTCCTGACCGGGCGCCTGATCGCGGTGCGGCTGCACCAGGCGCTGTACGCGGTCCGCGAGGCCGTCGACTACCAACGCGCCACCGGCGGCATGGACGCCTTCGACGGCGCCGTGGAGGCGGGCGTCAGCCATGAGCTGACCGAGGCCGTCGTGGCCCTGGTGCGGGGCACGGAAGGGGCACGGATCGCCGTGGAGTGGGCGCCGGCCGCGGGGGTGCCCGAGGGGTGCGCCGTCGACGCGGAGCCCGTCGAGTTCTCGCCCGGTGACCTGACGGTGCTGCGGGAGGCGAGCGCCCGCTATCTGCGGGACGAGCCCGCGATGCCGGTGCGGATCACGGGGACCGTGGTGCGGATGCGGCGGTCGGGGCCGCGGGGTGAGGGCACCGTGCGGGTGCGGGTGCTCGCCGGGGCGGACGTCCCCCACGTACGCATGACCCTCGACGAGGAGTCGTACCGCATCGCGGGCCATGCCCACCTCGTGGGGCTGCCGATCCGGGTGCACGGGCGCCTGGAGAGCCGGGGCGGGTTCCGGCGGCTCACCGGGGCCTGTGGAGTGGTGCCGGTGCAGGTGGACGACGCGGAGAAGGACCGCCTGATGAAGTCCCTCCAGGAGAATCTCGACTTCTTCGAGGAGGCGTGCAGCGGCGACTAGGGGCGTCTGGGGCGGGTGCGGCCGGGGCCGGGGAGACAACCGTTTCGCGATGGGCGCCCCCGGCTCGGTACGATTCGTTTCGCGCGCAGGAGCAGATCTGCCGCGACCCCCTTCAGGTAGGAGAAGACCGGTGTCAGACGTCCGTGTGATCATCCAACGCGATTCCGAGCGGGAAGAGCGCGTGGTGACGACGGGCACTACGGCCGCCGAACTCTTCGCCGGTGAGCGCACCATCGTCGCCGCCCGTGTGGCCGGCGAGCTGAAGGACCTCGCGTACGCCGTGCAGGACGGCGAGGAGGTCGAGCCGGTCGAGATCTCCTCCGAGGACGGCCTGAACATCCTGCGCCACTCCACCGCGCACGTGATGGCGCAGGCCGTGCAGGAGCTCTTCCCGGACGCCAAGCTGGGCATCGGCCCGCCGGTCCAGAACGGCTTCTACTACGACTTCGACGTCGAGAAGCCGTTCACGCCCGAGGATCTCAAGGCCATCGAGAAGAAGATGCAGGAGATCCAGAAGCGCGGTCAGCGCTTCTCGCGCCGCGTCGTCACCGACGAGGCCGCCCGCGAGGAGCTCGCCGACGAGCCGTACAAGCTGGAGCTCATCGGCATCAAGGGCTCCGCGTCCAGTGACGACGGCGCGGACGTCGAGGTGGGCGGCGGCGAGCTGACCATCTACGACAACCTCGACCCGAAGACCGGCGACCTGTGCTGGAAGGACCTCTGCCGCGGTCCCCACCTGCCCACCACCCGGAACATCCCGGCGTTCAAGCTGATGCGCAACGCGGCGGCGTACTGGCGCGGCAGCGAGAAGAACCCGATGCTCCAGCGCATCTACGGCACCGCGTGGCCCACCAAGGACGAGCTCAAGGCGCACCTGGAGTTCCTCGCCGAGGCCGAGAAGCGCGACCACCGCAAGCTCGGCAGCGAGCTGGACCTCTTCTCCATCCCGGAGCAGATCGGCTCGGGCCTCGCGGTCTTCCACCCCAAGGGCGGCATCATCCGCCGGGTCATGGAGGACTACTCGCGGCGCCGCCACGAGGAGGAGGGGTACGAGTTCGTCTACACCCCGCACGCCACGAAGGGGAAGCTCTTCGAGACCTCGGGCCACCTGGACTGGTACGCCGACGGCATGTACCCGCCCATGCAGCTCGACGAGGGCGTGGACTACTACCTCAAGCCCATGAACTGCCCGATGCACAACCTGATCTTCGATGCGCGCGGGCGTTCGTACCGTGAACTGCCGCTGCGTCTCTTCGAGTTCGGCACGGTGTACCGGTACGAGAAGTCCGGCGTCGTGCACGGTCTGACCCGTGCCCGCGGCTTCACCCAGGACGACGCGCACATCTACTGCACCAAGGAGCAGATGGCGGAGGAGCTCGACAAGACGCTCACCTTCGTCCTGAACCTCCTTCGCGACTACGGCCTGACCGACTTCTACCTGGAGCTGTCCACCAAGGACCCGGAGAAGTTCGTCGGCTCGGACGAGGTCTGGGAAGAGGCCACCGCGACGCTGCAGCAGGTCGCAGAGAAGCAGGGTCTCCCGCTGGTCCCCGACCCGGGCGGCGCCGCCTTCTACGGCCCGAAGATCTCCGTGCAGTGCAAGGACGCCATCGGCCGCACCTGGCAGATGTCGACCGTGCAGCTGGACTTCAACCTGCCGGAGCGCTTCAACCTCGAGTACACCTCGCCGGACGGCACCAAGCAGCGTCCGGTGATGATCCACCGCGCGCTCTTCGGGTCCATCGAGCGGTTCTTCGCGGTGCTCCTGGAGCACTACGCGGGCGCGATGCCGCCGTGGCTGGCCCCGGTCCAGGCGGTGGGCATCCCCGTCGGGGACGCGCACATCCCGTACCTCCAGGAGTTCGCGGCCGAGGCCAAGAAGAAGGGCCTGCGGGTCGAGGTGGACGCCTCGTCGGACCGCATGCAGAAGAAGATCAGGACGCAGCAGAAGCTGAAGGTCCCGTTCATGATCATCGTCGGTGACGACGACATGAACGCGGGCACGATCTCCTTCCGCTACCGCGACGGCTCGCAGGAGAACGGCATCCCGCGCGACCAGGCGCTCGCCAAGCTCCTCGACGTGGTGGAGCGTCGCGAGCAGGTGTGATCCGTCCCCGCCCGCGCGGGGGTCAGGCCCTCGGGACGTTCACCGTCCCGGGGGCCTCTCGTCGTCCTCCCGGGCGAACACCTGAAGCAGCCACGACGAGAACGCTCCCGTCACCGCGCCGAGCAGCGCGAGGCCGCAGAGCATCACGCCGACCGCGATCAGCCGCCCCAGCGGTGTCACGGGCGTCTCGTCGCCGTAGCCCACGGTCGCGAGTGTGGCCGATGCCCACCAGGCCGCGTCCCCGAACGTGTGGATCGTGGCGCCCCGCGCCCCGTGCTCCTGCTGGTAGACGGCGAGCGCCCCGGTGAAGCCGAGGAGCAGCGCCGAGAGACCGGCGTACGTGACCACGCGCGCGTGCAGGGCCAGACGCGGCTTCCCGTGCCTGCGCTGGACCGCTTCGTAGACGTGCACGACGCGCAGCGGCCGCAGCAGGGGCAGGACGAGGACGAGGGTGTCCAGCGCGTGCGAACGTACGAAGCGCAGTCCCTGCCCGCTCAGCCGCCACCGCACCGCGTAGTCCACGGCGAACGCGGCCCAGGCCGCGAAGATCACCGCGAGACAGGCGCCGCGCCCTGCCCCGGGCAGCCCGGAGGTCAGGACCAGCACCGCGTACGCGGCCAGGTAGAGCAGCGCCGCCACGGCCAGCGGCGCCTCCGTGCGGTTCTCCCAGCGTGCCTGACGGCTGTCATGGGTCATCTGCACAGCTTCGCGGTGCTGGGCCCGGCGGGCGCCCCGCCGACACGCTTCGATCGGGCTAAGTCATATGCTGCACTGCATGACGAGTGAGCCGGAGCAGCAGATCGGAGTGGGGACGCAGGATGCGTTCCAGCGCCTGTGGACGCCCCACCGGATGGCGTACATCCAGGGCGAGAACAAGCCGAGCGGTCCGGGCGCCGAAGACGGCTGTCCCTTCTGCTCCATCCCGGCCAAATCCGACGAGGACGGTCTGGTCGTCGCGCGCGGCGAGCAGGTGTACGCGGTGCTCAACCTCTACCCGTACAACGGCGGCCACTTGATGGTCGTGCCCTACCGCCACGTCGCCGACTACACGGAGCTGACCGCCCTCGAGACGGCCGAGCTCGCCGAGTTCACCAAGCAGGCCATGACGGCGCTGCGCGCCGCGTCCGGGGCGCACGGCTTCAACATCGGCATGAACCAGGGCACGGTGGCGGGGGCCGGCATCGCCGCGCATCTGCACCAGCACCTCGTGCCGCGCTGGGGCGGGGACACGAACTTCATGCCGGTCGTCGGCCACACGAAGGTGCTGCCGCAGCTGCTCGCGGACACCCGCAAGATGCTGGCCGACGCCTGGCCCGCCGCGCGCTAGGGCGCCTCACGCGTCGTACACGTCCGCCTTCCTCGGCATCGGGTCCTGGACCAGTCCGCTGAGGAGGCCGGAGCGGTTGCCGAACTTCTCCGTGTCGACGCCGTTCTCCTCGAGCACCTTGATGGCCGCCGAGTGCACCACGCGCAGCACCGGTGTGGCCGCGCGCAGGGCGTCGTCGGCCATGAAGCGGTGCCGCCAGGGCTTGTCCGCCCAGGCGTGCCGCAGGCCGAAGGGCTCGGGCAGGACCAGCTTGCCGCCGAGGTGGTCCAGGATCGGCGGATACCACGTGAAGGGGGCGCGCACCGCGAGGCGTACGACCTCGTCGGCGTCGACCAGCGGCAGTTTGCGCTCGGTGGTCTCCCAGAACTTGATGGGCTTGGAGACCTTCTTCACCTTGGGGTCGGGCTTGCTGGTGAACAGCGAGTGGACCGGTCCGAGCGCGTGGCCGGTGACCTCGATGCGCAGCGTCTCGTGCAGGACGGTCACCGTGATCAGCATCGTGATGACCAACTGGCCGTCCCACAGCGTGAACTGGACCCCCAGATAGTGCCGGTTGCCGCTGCCGAACTGCTGCTCGTTGCAGATCCGCTGTATCTCGTGGCCGCGGACCTGGAAGGCCTCGACCTCCGTGCCGCTGGGGCGCGAGACCGCCTTCGCGTTCTCCCCGATGGGGGAGACGATCCAGTGCTTTATCGAGGGCGTCGGGAAGCCGCCGGTGTGCAGCGGGCCGCGCTCCAGGAGGCGCAGCTGGTCGTGCACCGCGCGTATGACGTCCCAGCTGCGGAACGGGTGGATCTCCGTGCCTTCCTTGCTGGAGACCAGCTCCTCGGCGAGCTGCCAGCTGCCCCAGCGCGTGCCCATGCCCAGTATTCCCTTGGGGCCGGCGTAGAAGACCGAGTTGCTCTGCTGCTCGGCCGACAGGCGTGCGAGGCCCTGCCGGAGCTGCTCGGCCGCCGTCTCACCCGGGCTGCCCGGCACCGCCTCGGGGATCTTGGCGCCGATGCCCCCGCCGGAGAGCAGGCTCCCCCAGCGGTCGCGCAGGTCCCTCGCGGTGCGCTCGGCGATCATCTTGGCCCAGAACCAGCCCAGTACGGGGACGACGATCGCCGCGCGGATGTACCACCCGAGGAGGCCGTCGACCGGCAGCTTCACGAGGAAGATCACGGCGAGGACGCCCACGGCGACCATGGCGGCCGTGGCGATCGCGCTTGCCCGCTTGTTGTCCTGCTTGACGACCGCCTGCTTGATCGTGAAGAGCAGCAGCCAGACGAGCAGTCCGGGCAGGAAGAGCAGCCCGCACAGCACCATCACGACGGTGAGCCAGCGGTCGCGCTCCTTGCGGATGTTGTTCGCGGCGAGGCAGTGCTCGACGATCGACTGCGGTTCCATGCCGAAGGACTGGATGAGCGGCTTGCGGGCGCCGCCCAGCATCCGCACCTGCACGGCCCGCGCGAACGCCTCGCCCAGATTCGGCGCGAAGAGCGACCAAAGGCCGTCCTTCACCTCGGACTTGTGCCATTCGTTGTTGGCGTCGAGGATCTTCGTGGCCTTGTCGTCGCGGTACGCGGCCGACGCCAGGGCGTGGGTCGCCGCCGTCTGCCCCGCGGCCCCGGACAACGGGACCTGGGCCCCGGGCCTGAAGTCGAATACGTCATCCGCCACTGCCGCCCCCAACGCCGCAAAACCTTCGCTGCTGCGGCTCTTCCCGACTTCCCTGCCCGGCACACCTGTTGATCAGGTCATCAGCGTATCGGTGTGCACGGACATCCGGCAGGGCGCATCCGGTGCACCCTGCCGGATCCGTTCAACTAGGAGACGTCCTGGGCCTGTTCACGGATCCTCTCGGAGAGCTGCGGCGGCATCGGCTCATGGCGTGCGTACGTCCGGCTGAAGCGTGCGGTGCCCTGCGACAGGGACCGCAGGTCCACGGCGTACCGCCCGATCTCGATCTCGGGCACCTCGGCCCGTACGAGCGTGCGCCCGCCGGGCGCCTGCTCGGTCCCGACCACCCGGCCGCGGCGCCCCGAGAGGTCGCTCATCACCGCGCCCACATGGTCGTCGGCGACCAGGACCCGCACCTCGGCCACCGGCTCCAGGAGATGGATCCTGGCCTCGGCCGATGCCTCGCGCAGGGCGAGCGCGCCCGCCGTCTGGAACGCGGCGTCGGAGGAGTCCACCGAGTGCGCCTTGCCGTCGAGCAGCGTGATCCGTACGTCGATGAGGGGGTAGCCGGCGGCCACGCCCCGCGCGGCCTGCGCGCGCACGCCCTTCTCGACGGACGGGATGAACTGCCGGGGCACGGCGCCGCCCACGACCTTGTCGACGAACTCGATGCCGCTGCCGCCCGGCAGCGGTTCGACCTCGATCTCGCAGATCGCGTACTGGCCGTGGCCGCCGGACTGCTTCACATGACGGCCGCGTCCCCCCGACTTGCCCGCGAACGTCTCCCGGAGGGAGACCTTGTGGGTCACGACGTCGACCTGCACGCCGTACCGGCTGCGCAGCCGTTCCAGGGCGACGTCCGCGTGGGCCTCGCCCAGGCACCACAGGACCACCTGGTGGGTGTCCTGGTTCTGTTCCAGGCGCATCGTCGGGTCCTCGGCGACCAGGCGCGAGAGTCCCTGGGAGAGCTTGTCCTCGTCCGCCTTGCTGTGCGCCTGGATGGCGAGCGGCAGGAGCGGGTCGGGCATGTCCCAGGGCTCCATCAGGAGCGGGTTGTCCTTGGCCGAGAGGGTGTCGCCCGTCTCGGCGCGGTTCAGCTTGGCGACGCAGGCCAGATCACCCGCGATGCAGCGGGTGAGCGTGCGCTGCTGCTTGCCGAAGGGGGAGGAGAGGGCTCCGACGCGCTCGTCGACGTCGTGGTCCTCGTGGCCGCGGTCGGCCAGACCGTGCCCGGAGACGTGCACGGTCTCGTCGGGGCGCAGGGTGCCGGAGAAGACGCGTACGAGCGAGACGCGCCCCACGTAGGGATCGGAAGCGGTCTTCACGACCTCGGCGACCAGCGGCCCGTCGGGGTCGCAGGTGAGCGCGGGCCGCGGCTTGCCGTCCGGTGTGGTGACGGAGGGCGCCGGGTGCTCCAGGGGGGTGGGGAAGCCGCCCGTGATCAGTTCGAGGAGCTCCACCGTGCCGATGCCCTGCCGGGCGCCCTCGGCCGCGGGCGCCGCCGCGAGGACGGGGTGGAAGATGCCGCGCGCCACGGCCCGTTCCAGGTCGTCCACGAGCGTCTTGAAGTCGATGTCCTCGCCGCCGAGATAGCGGTCCATGAGGGACTCGTCCTCGCTCTCGGCGATGATCCCCTCGATCAGTTTGTTGCGTGCGTCCTCGATGAGCGGGAGCTGGTCGTCGCCTGGTTCGGACTCCTTGCGCTCGCCGGACGCGTAGTCGAAGATCCGCTGCGAGAGCAGCCCGACCAGGCCGGTCACCGGTGCGTGCCCGTCAGGCCCCTCGGTGCCGTGCAGCGGCAGGTACAGCGGGAGCACGGCGTCGGGATCGTCGGCCCCGAACGCGTCGGCGCAGGTCCGCGTCATGTCACTGAAGTCGGCGCGGGCCGCCTCCAGGTGCGTCACCACGATGGCCCGCGGCATGCCGACCGCCGCGCACTCCTCCCACACCATGCGGGTCGCGCCGGTGATGCCTTCTCTGCCCTCGGCCGCCGAAACGACGAAAAGGGCCGCGTCCGCCGCGCGCAGACCGGCCCGCAACTCGCCGACGAAATCGGCGTACCCGGGGGTGTCCAGAAGATTGATCTTGAAGCCGCCCCATTCGACGGGGACCAGGGACAGCTGCACCGAGCGCTGCTGACGGTGCTCGATGTCGTCGTAGTCGGAGACGGCGGTGCCGTCCTCCACGCGGCCCGCGCGGTTCACCGCCCCCGCGGTCAGCGCGAGGGCCTCCACCAGAGTCGTCTTGCCCGATCCGCTGTGGCCGACCAGCACCACATTCCGTACGGACGCGGGGTGGTCGGCCGCTGTAGCCCTGCCGGCGGCTCCGGGGTGTGCGTTCGCCTTGTCGCCCATGCCTTGGCCTCCCGGTCACGTGCACGGTGAGGAGGCACCGCCCCCTCGGGGATGCTGGCTGCTCGCGGACATGCGGGGCCGTGTGCGGGTCGGCTCCGGCGACGCCCGCGGTGCTTTCGAGCTTTCCACTCGGGTCACTGTGCGTCCATACGTCGTACGCGATCGTGAGGGGGCGAGCCGGTCCGTCAAGGGCGTGACTACGATGGGCCAGCCGGTGGCCAACAGGGCCGCGCGGCTCACCGACCCCTCGGGAAGGCCATGCTGAACAAGTACGCGCGTGCATTCTTCACGCGTGTTCTCACACCGTTCGCCGCGTTTCTCATCCGTCGCGGCGTGAGCCCCGACGCGGTCACGTTCATCGGCACCGCCGGTGTGGTGGCGGGCGCGCTGGTCTTCTTCCCCCGCGGAGAGTTCTTCTGGGGCACGATCGTCATCACGCTCTTCGTGTTCTCCGACCTCGTCGACGGGAACATGGCGCGGCAGCTGGGGCGCTCGAGCCGCTGGGGAGCCTTCCTCGACTCGACGCTCGACCGGGTGGCCGACAGCGCGATCTTCGGTGGCCTGGCGCTCTGGTACGCGGGCTCCGGCGACAACAACGTCCTGTGCGCCGTCTCCATCTTCTGCCTGGCCAGCGGCCAGGTGGTCTCGTACACGAAGGCGCGCGGCGAGGCGATCGGCCTGCCCGTCGCCGTCAACGGCCTGGTGGAACGCGCCGAGCGCCTGGTGATCTCGCTGGTCGCCGCGGGCCTGGCGGGACTGCACAAGTTCGGGGTCCCCGGCATCGACGTCCTGCTGCCCATCGCCCTGTGGATCGTCGCCGTCGGCAGCCTCGTCACGCTCGTCCAGCGCGTCGTGACCGTGCGCAAGGAGGCCGCCGAGGCGGACGCGGCCACGCAGGCCGCCCCGGCCCAGGGCAGTGAGGCCACGTCGTGAAGGACCGACTGACCGACGCGCTCTACGGAGCCGCATGGAGCACGGTCAAGAAGCTCCCCGAACCGGTGGCGGTGCGGCTGGGCCGGACCATCGCCGACGCCGTGTGGAAGCGGCGCGGCAAGGGCGTCCTGCGCCTGGAGGCCAACTACGCGCGCGTGGTGCCCGACGCGAGCCCGGAGCGCCTCGCCGAACTGTCCAGGGCGGGCATGCGCTCGTACCTGCGCTACTGGATGGAGTCGTTCCGGCTGCCGTCCTGGAGCAAGGAGCGCATCAAGGCAGGCGTCGACATCAAGGACCTCCACCACCTGACGGACGGCCTCGCCTCCGACAAGGGCGTCATTCTTGCCCTTCCGCACCTGGGCAACTGGGACCTGGCGGGCGCGTGGGTCACCACGAAGCTCGAGACGCCGTTCACGACGGTCGCCGAGCGGCTCAAGCCCGAGACGCTGTACGACCGCTTCGTCGCCTACCGCGAGGGCCTGGGCATGGAGGTCCTGCCGCACGAGGGCGGCTCCGCGTTCGGCACCCTGGCGCGGCGCCTGCGCGCGGGCGGCCTGATCTGCCTCGTCGCGGACCGTGACCTCTCGGCGTCCGGCGTCGAGGTGAAGTTCTTCGGGGACACCGCGCGGATGCCCGCAGGGCCCGCGATCCTCGCGCAGCAGACGGGGGCGCTGCTGCTGCCCGTCACCCTCTGGTATGACGAGTCGCCTGTCATGAAGGGGCGTGTGCACGCCCCCCTTGATGTCCCCGAGACAGGTACCCGCACGGAGAAGACGTCTGTCATGACGCAGGCGCTGGCAGACGCCTTCGCCACGGGTATCGCCGACCATCCGGAGGACTGGCACATGCTGCAGCGCTTGTGGCTCGCTGATCTCGACCCCGCGAAGGGGCCCGCCGACGGTTCCGGGCACCCCGCCGAGGGGACCACCCCGTGAGGATCGGCATCGTCTGCCCCTACTCGTGGGACGTGCCGGGCGGCGTCCAGTTCCACATCCGCGACCTCGCGGAGCATCTGATCCGCCTCGGGCACGAGGTGTCCGTCCTGGCCCCGGCGGACGACGAGACCCCCCTTCCGCCGTACGTCGTGTCGGCGGGCCGCGCCGTTCCCGTTCCGTACAACGGCTCGGTGGCCCGGCTCAACTTCGGGTTCCTCTCGGCCGCGCGGGTGCGGCGCTGGCTGCACGACGGCACCTTCGACGTCATCCACATCCACGAGCCGACCTCGCCCTCCCTGGGGCTGCTCACGTGCTGGGCGGCGCAGGGCCCGATCGTCGCGACGTTCCACACGTCCAACCCGCGCTCGCGGGCGATGATCGCGGCGTACCCGATCCTGCAGCCCGCCCTGGAGAAGATCAGCGCGCGCATCGCCGTGAGCGAGTACGCGCGCCGCACGCTCGTCGAGCACCTGGGCGGCGACGCGGTCGTCATCCCGAACGGCGTGGACGTCGACTTCTTCACCAAGGTCGAGCCCAAGACGGAGTGGCAGGGCGGCACGATCGGCTTCATCGGCCGCATCGACGAGCCGCGCAAGGGTCTTCCGGTGCTGATGAAGGCGCTGCCGAAGATCCTCGCCGAGCGCCCCGACACCCGGCTGCTCGTCGCGGGCCGCGGCGACGAGCACGAGGCCGTCTCCTCGCTGCCCGTCGAGATGCGCGAACGCGTGGAGTTCCTCGGCATGGTCAGCGACGAGGACAAGGCGCGGCTCCTGCGCAGCGTGGACGTGTACGTCGCTCCCAACACCGGGGGCGAGAGCTTCGGGATCATCCTGGTCGAGGCACTGTCGGCGGGCGCACCCGTCCTGGCCAGCGATCTGGACGCCTTCGCGCAGGTCCTCGACCAGGGCGCCGCCGGCGACCTGTTCACCAACGAGGACGCGGACTCGCTGGCCGCCGCGGCGCTGCGGCTCCTGGGCGACCCCGAGCGCCGCGAGGAGCTGCGGGAGCGCGGCAGCAAGCACGTGCGCCGCTTCGACTGGTCGACGGTGGGCGCCGACATCCTCTCGGTGTACGAGACGGTGGCGGACGGCGCGGCGGCGGTGGCCGCCGATGAACGCTCAAGCCTCCGGTCACGCTTCGGGCTCGCACGGGACTGACCGCTTTGGGGGCTCCCCGTCAGCGGGACGGGGAGCCCGGCACACAGGACCAGGGAGCCCGGCGGTGAGCGGGCGCCGCCGATGCGACTAGCCTTCCCCCGGTGACCTCGACACTGATCTGGATCGCGGTAGCCCTCTTCGCGATCGGCCTCTACCTGAGCTGGACCGCGGGCCGGCTCGACCGGCTGCACGCACGCATCGACGCGGCCCGCGCCGCTCTCGACGCCCAGCTGCTGCGCCGTGCCTCGGTCGCCCAGGAGCTGGCCACCTCAGGGGTGCTCGACCCCGCGGCCTCCATCGTGCTCTACGAAGCGGCGCACGCGGCCCGGCAGGCGGAAGAGGAGCACCGCGAAGTCGCCGAGAGCGAGCTCAGCCAGGCGCTGCGCGCGATCTTCGGCGAGGTGCAGCAGGTCGAGGCGGTGCGCGAGGCCCCGGGCGGCGACGAGGCGGCGACCGAACTGGCCGCGGCCGTGCGCCGGGTGCCGATGGCCCGGCGCTTCCACAACGACGCCGTACGCGCGGCCCGTGCCCTGCGCAGGCATCGCACGGTCCGCTGGTTCCGCCTCGCGGGTCACGCGCCGTTCCCGATGGCCTTCGAGATGGACGACGAGCCGCCGGTCGCGCTGGCCGACCGCGCGACGACCTAGGGTCACCGGACGCCGCTGACCAGGGATCTTCGGGCCGCTGACCAGGGGCGTCCGGGAAAAATGAGCCACGGGTCGTCTATTGGCCCTTGCTGTGGACTGGTCGCCGGGAGTTTCCTCGTAGACGCAGTAACCCGTCTTCAGCGAGCGAGGTCAACTCCGTGTCCAGCACCCTCCCCAGCAGCAACCAGTCGCCCGAGACCGGCACCGCGCGCGTCAAGCGCGGCATGGCCGAGCAGCTCAAGGGCGGCGTCATCATGGACGTCGTCAACGCCGAGCAGGCGAAGATAGCCGAGGACGCCGGCGCGGTGGCCGTCATGGCGCTGGAGCGGGTTCCCGCCGACATCCGCAAGGACGGCGGCGTGGCCCGGATGTCCGACCCGAACATGATCGAAGAGATCATCGAGGCCGTCTCCATCCCCGTCATGGCCAAGTCCCGCATCGGCCACTTCGTCGAGGCCCAGGTGCTCCAGTCCCTCGGCGTCGACTACATCGACGAGTCCGAGGTCCTGACCCCGGCCGACGAGGTCAACCACAGCGACAAGTTCGCCTTCACGACCCCGTTCGTGTGTGGCGCCACCAACCTGGGCGAGGCCCTGCGCCGCATCGCCGAGGGCGCGGCCATGATCCGCTCCAAGGGTGAGGCCGGCACCGGCAACGTCGTCGAGGCCGTGCGCCACCTGCGCCAGATCAAGAACGAGATCGCCAAGCTGCGCGGCTTCGACAACAACGAGCTGTACGCCGCCGCCAAGGACCTGCGCGCCCCGTACGAGCTGGTCAAGGAGGTCTCCGAGCTGGGCAAGCTGCCGGTGGTCCTCTTCTCGGCCGGTGGCGTCGCCACCCCGGCCGACGCCGCTCTGATGCGCCAGCTCGGCGCCGAGGGCGTCTTCGTCGGCTCCGGCATCTTCAAGTCGGGCGACCCGGCCGCGCGCGCAGCCGCCATCGTGAAGGCCACCACCTTCTACGACGACCCCAAGATCATCGCGGACGCTTCCCGCAACCTCGGCGAGGCCATGGTCGGCATCAACTGCGACACCCTCCCCGAGGCCGAGCGCTACGCCAACCGCGGCTGGTAAGGCACCACGCAGATGACTGACACCCCTGTAGTCGGCGTCCTGGCACTCCAGGGCGACGTACGGGAACACTTGATCGCCCTGGCCTCGGCGGACGCCGTGGCCAGGCCGGTCAGGCGTCCCGAAGAGCTGGCCGACGTGGACGGCCTGGTCATCCCCGGCGGTGAGTCCACCACCATCTCCAAACTGGCGGCCCTGTTCGGCCTGTTGGAGCCCCTGCGCGCCCGCGTGCGTGCCGGTATGCCGGTCTACGGCACCTGTGCGGGCATGATCATGCTCGCCGACAAGATCCTGGATCCGCGCTCGGAGCAGGAGACCTTCGGCGGCATCGACATGATCGTGCGCCGCAACGCCTTCGGGCGGCAGAACGAGTCCTTCGAGGCGGCCGTCGCGATCGCCGGCATCGACGGCGACCCCGTGGAGGGCGTCTTCATCCGCGCCCCCTGGGTCGAGTCGGTCGGCGCGAGCGTCGAGGTGCTCGCCGAGCACGAGGGTCACATCGTCGCCGTGCGCCAGGGCAACGCGCTCGCCACGTCGTTCCACCCCGAGCTGACGGGCGACCATCGCATGCACGAGCTGTTCGTGGGGATGGTGCGGGGGCACGCGGCGGCGGGATCCTAGTAGGATCTCTGCGTTCGTACAGTTGGGTAACGCGAAGGAGACAGGCAGATGTCCGGCCACTCTAAATGGGCTACGACGAAGCACAAGAAGGCCGTGATTGACGCCAAGCGCGGCAAGCTCTTCGCGAAGATGATCAAGAACATCGAGGTCGCGGCCCGCACGGGCGGCGCCGATGTGTCCGGTAACCCGACCCTCTTCGACGCCATCCAGAAGGCCAAGAAGAGTTCGGTCCCGAACAAGAACATCGACTCCGCGGTCAAGCGCGGCGCCGGTCTCGAAGCCGGTGGCGCCGAGTACGAGACGATCATGTACGAGGGCTACGGCCCGAACGGCGTCGCGGTGCTCATCGAGTGCCTCACCGACAACCGCAACCGCGCGGCCTCGGACGTACGCGTCGCGATGACCCGCAACGGCGGCTCCATGGCCGACCCGGGCTCCGTCTCGTACCTCTTCAACCGCAAGGGTGTCGTGATCGTCCCCAAGGGCGAGCTGTCCGAGGACGACGTCCTCGGCGCGGTCCTCGACGCGGGCGCCGAAGAGGTCAACGACCTCGGCGAGTCCTTCGAGGTGCTCAGCGAGGCCACCGACCTGGTCGCGGTCCGCACCTCGCTCCAGGACGCGGGCATCGACTACGACTCGGCCGACGCCAACTTCGTCCCGACCATGCAGGTCGAGCTGGACGAGGACGGCGCGCGGAAGATCTTCAAGCTGATCGACGCGCTCGAGGACAGCGACGACGTCCAGAACGTCTTCGCCAACTTCGACGTGAGCGACGAGGTCATGGAGAAGGTCGACGCGTAACGCTGTCGCGAGCTGAGCAGTTTCGGCGGGCCGGGTGGGACACACGTCCACCGGCCCGCCGCTGTTGTCGGTGGCAGCGGATAGCCTGGCGTGAAGTTCGAAGATCGCCGCGGTGACGAGGGGAGGGCGCGCATGCGCGTACTGGGGGTGGACCCCGGGCTGACCCGGTGCGGCGTGGGCGTCGTCGACGGGGTCGCCGGGCGGCAGCTGACCATGCGCGCCGTCGGTGTCGTCCGGACGCCGCCGGACGCCGAGTTGGGCCACCGCCTGGTCGCCATCGAGCAGGGCATCGAGCAGTGGCTCGACGAGCACGACCCCGAAGTCCTCGCCGTGGAGCGGGTGTTCAGCCAGCACAACGTGCGTACGGTCATGGGCACCGCCCAGGCGAGCGCCGTGGCCATGCTCTGCGCGTCGCGCCGCGGCATCCCCGTCGCCCTGCACACCCCCAGCGAGGTCAAGGCCGCCGTCACCGGCAGCGGCCGCGCCGACAAGGCGCAGGTCGGAGCGATGGTCACCCGCCTCCTGCGGCTCGACGCACCGCCCAGGCCCGCCGACGCGGCGGACGCCCTCGCCCTCGCCATCTGTCACATCTGGCGCGCCCCCGCGCAGAACCGCCTCCAGCAGGCGGTGGCCCAGAACCGTCTCCAGCAGGCCGCAGCCCTGCACGCATCGAAGACCGCACCAGCACAGAAAGGCCGTACCGCATGATCGCCTTCGTCAGCGGCCCCGTCGCCGCCCTCGCCCCCGATGCAGCGGTGGTCGAGGTGGGCGGTGTCGGCATGGCCGTCCAGTGCACGCCGAACACGCTCTCCACCCTGCGCCTCGGTCAGCAGGCCAAGCTCGCCACCTCCCTGGTCGTCCGCGAGGACTCCCTGACTCTGTACGGCTTCGCGGACGACGACGAGCGCCAGACCTTCGAGCTCCTGCAGACCGCCAGCGGCGTCGGACCCCGCCTCGCGCAGGCCATGCTCGCCGTGCACAGCCCGGACGCCCTGCGCCGCGCGGTCGCCACCGGCGACGAGAAGGCGCTCACCGCGGTCCCGGGCATCGGCAAGAAGGGCGCCCAGAAGCTGCTCCTGGAGTACAAGGACCGTCTCGGCGAGCCCCTCGGCACCGGCGGCGGCCCCGCGATCGGCACGCCGGTCACCTCCGGCTGGAGCGACCAGCTGCACGCGGCGCTCATCGGCCTTGGCTATGCGACGCGCGAGGCCGACGAAGCCGTCGCCGCCGTCACCCCGCAGGCCGAGGCGTCCGAGAAGCCGCAGGTGGGCCAGCTCCTCAAGGCCGCGCTCCAGACGCTGAACCGCACCCGCTAGCCCGCACCCGCCAGCCCCCTGCCCCTGACGCCCTGACCACCAGAACCACATCGCGAGGCGAGCTCATGAACTGGGACGAGACGACCGACGACGCGACCGCCGCACCCGGCGCGGCCGAGCGGCTCGTGGGTGCGTCCGCCGACGGCGAGGACCAGGCGGTCGAGGCCGCCCTTCGCCCCAAGGACCTGGGCGAGTTCATCGGCCAGGAGAAGGTCCGCGAGCAGCTCGACCTCGTCCTGCGCGCGGCCCGCGCACGCGGCGCCACCGCCGACCACGTCCTGCTCTCCGGCGCCCCCGGCCTCGGCAAGACCACCCTCTCGATGATCATCGCGGCCGAGATGGGCGCCCCGATCCGCATCACCAGCGGCCCGGCCATCCAGCACGCGGGCGACCTCGCGGCGATCCTCTCCTCCCTCCAGGAGGGAGAGGTCCTCTTCCTCGACGAGATCCACCGGATGTCCCGGCCCGCCGAGGAGATGCTCTACATGGCGATGGAGGACTTCCGCGTCGACGTCATCGTCGGCAAGGGCCCCGGCGCCACGGCCATCCCGCTGGAACTGCCGCCCTTCACCCTGGTCGGCGCCACCACCCGGGCGGGTCTGCTGCCGCCGCCGCTGCGTGACCGCTTCGGCTTCACCGCGCACATGGAGTTCTACGAACCGGCCGAGCTGGAGCGGGTCGTCCATCGCTCCGCCCAGCTGCTCGACGTGGAGATCGACCCTCTGGGCGCCGCCGAGATCGCGGGACGCTCGCGCGGCACGCCCCGTATCGCCAACCGCCTGCTGCGCCGCGTCCGGGACTATGCGCAGGTCAAGGCCGACGGCGTGATCAACAGGGACATCGCGGGCGCGGCCCTCAAGGTCTACGAGGTGGACGCCCGCGGCCTGGACCGCCTCGACCGCGCCGTCCTCGAAGCCCTGCTCAAGCTCTTCGGCGGCGGGCCCGTGGGCCTGTCGACGCTCGCGGTCGCCGTGGGGGAGGAGCGCGAGACGGTCGAGGAGGTCGCCGAGCCCTTCCTGGTGCGGGAGGGACTGCTCGCGCGCACCCCCCGCGGCCGGGTCGGGACGCCCGCCGCATGGGCGCATCTCGGCCTTGTTCCACCACGGCAGGCGGGCGGAATCGGACAAGGGGACCTGTTCGGGGCGTGACGGCGCGCGTAGTGGAACGGTCAGGAACTGCGGTGCCATGCTGAGCGTTGTTCCTTAGGTGCGGACTCGCTTAGACTCCGCCGATGCCGCCCTTGTGGGCGGCGTGCCCACCCCCGTCCATCAGGCCGCTTATCTGCGCGGTCATGCGAAGGAAACTCCGTCCCGTGAATATCGTGACCCTCCTCCCCTTCATCGTGCTCATCGGGGCCATGTTCCTGATGACGCGCTCCGCCAAGAAGAAGCAGCAGGCGGCCGCGCAGATGCGCAATGAGATGCAGCCCGGCACCGGCATCCGCACGATCGGGGGCATGTACGCCACCGTCAAGGAGGTTCACGACGACGCCGTCCTCCTTGAGGTGGCTCCTGGTGTGCACGCGTTCTACGCGAAGAACTCCGTGGGCGCCGTCCTGGACGACGACGAGTACAACCGCATCGTCCACGGCACGAGCGAAGACCTGAAGTCGGACAACCCCGTCGTCCCGGACGACGCCTCCTCCCTGACCGAGACCGACGAGCCCGCCGCCGGCGCTTCCGACGACTCGCCCATCGACCTCGGCAAGAAGGACGCGGACAGCGCCCCCGAGGCCGACGACGCCGAGCCGAAGAAGACCGACGGCGAGTCCGACACGAAGTAACCACCACCGGGGTCCGTGGGGCGCGCCGCTCGCGCTGCCACGGCCCCCTCAGTGCGTGGGTTTCGTGACGGGTCTCGACACCATTCATGGCCGCCCAACCTGGGAACTCCCCGCTCAGCGAGGGGGGCAGTGCACCGGACGCCGGGCGGTTGGACAGGGAGAACGAGAAGGTGGCAGCACCTAAGAAGGGCCGAAGGCAGAGCGCCCCGGGCAAGCCGGGCCGCTCTTTGGCTTTCATCCTGATCGCCCTCGTGGCGCTCACCGGGGGGATGTTCCTTTCCGGGAACACCACGCCTCGCCTCGGCATCGACCTCGCCGGCGGCACGAGCATCACGCTCCAGGCGAAGAACGAGCCCGGCCAGAAGAACGCGATCAACCCGACCAACATGAACACCGCGGTCAGCATCATCAACAACCGCGTCAATGGTCTGGGTGTGTCCGAGGCCGAGGTGCAGACCCAGGGCGAAGACAACATCATCGTCAACATCCCCAAGGGCACGAACGAGAAGCAGGCGCGCGAGCAGGTCGGCACGACCGCTCAGCTCTACTTCCGTCCCGTCCTGACGGTGGCCAGCGGTGAGCCCACCCCCGAGCCGTCCGCCAGTTCGTCCGGCAAGGACAAGGACAAGGACAAGGCGGACCCGGACAAGGCGACCGAGAAGGGCGACGACAAGGCGTCGTCGACCCCGACCGCCTCCGACTCGCCCACCTCCCAGGGCCGCGCCGTCACCGACGGCCTGAAGGCCGACGCGACGCCGACCCCGAAGGCCTCGGACAAGGGCAGCGACAAGGACGACAAGGCGTCGCCGACCCCCACCCCGTCGGCCGACCCGGCCACCGCGGCGCTGCAGAAGAAGTTCACCGAGCTGGACTGCACCGACAAGGCGCAGCGCGGCAAGGTCGGCGACGGCATCAAGCCGTCCGAGCAGACCGTGGCCTGTGGCAAGAACAACGCGGGGCAGTGGGAGAAGTACGTCCTCGGTCCGGCCGAGCTGAACGGCAAGGACGTCGACGACGCCAAGGCCACGATCAACCAGCAGAGCGGTGCCTGGGTCGTCAACATGGACTTCACGAGCGGTGGCTCGAAGAAGTTCTCGAAGACGACCAGCAAGCTCTCGCAGCAGCAGCCGCCCATGAACCAGTTCGCCATCGTCCTCGACGGCGAGGTGGCCTCGGCCCCCAGCGTCAACACGACGCTGAGCGCGAACGCCGAGATCTCCGGCAGCTTCACCCAGGAGTCGGCCCAGGACCTGGCCAACATCCTGTCGTACGGCGCGCTGCCGCTGACCTTCCACGAGCAGAGCGTCACCACCGTCAGCCCGGCGCTCGGCGGCGAGCAGCTGCACGCCGGTCTGATCGCGGGAGCCATCGGCCTCGCGCTCGTCATCATCTACCTGGTGGTCTACTACCGCGGCCTCTCGCTGATCGCCATCGCGAGCCTCCTGGTCTCGGCAGCCCTGACGTACACCCTGATGACGCTGCTCGGCCCGGCCATCTCCTTCACCCTGAACCTGCCCGCGGTGTGTGGTGCGATCGTTGCGATCGGCATCACGGCGGACTCGTTCATCGTGTTCTTCGAACGGGTCAGGGACGAGATCAGGGAGGGGCGTACCCTGCGTCCCGCCGTCGAGCGCGCCTGGCCGCGCGCCCGGCGCACCATCCTGGTCTCCGACTTCGTGTCGTTCCTCGCGGCCGCGGTGCTCTTCATCGTCACGGTCGGCAAGGTCCAGGGCTTCGCGTTCACGCTCGGCCTGACCACGCTGCTCGACGTCGTGGTGGTGTTCTTCTTCACCAAGCCGCTGATGACCCTGATGGCGCGCAAGAAGTTCTTCGCGAACGGCCACAAGTGGTCCGGCCTCGACCCGAAGCGCCTCGGCGCCAAGCCGCCGCTGCGCCGCACCCGCCGTGCCACTGGTTCTGCCGCTGGCCCTGTCGACCCGAAGGAGGCGTGAGATGTCGAAGCTCGGCAGTCTCGGCGCCAGGCTCTACCGCGGTGAGGTCGGCTACGACTTCGTCGGCAAGCGCAAGATCTGGTACGGCATCTCGATCCTGATCACCATCACGGCCATCGTCGGCCTTGCGGTGCGCGGCCTGAACATGGGCATCGAGTTCGAGGGCGGTGCCGTCTTCACCACCCCGAAGACCAGCGTCTCGGTCGCGCAGGCCGAGAAGTACGCGGAAGAGGCCTCCGGCCACGACGCGGTCGTCCAGGAGCTCGGCTCGGGCGGTCTGCGCATCCAGGTCGCCGGTGTGGACACCGCCAAGTCCGACCAGATCAAGGCTGATCTGGCCAAGGACATGGACCTGAAGGTCGACACCATCAACGCCGATCTCGTGGGCCCCAGTTGGGGTGAGCAGATCAGCAAGAAGGCCTGGACGGGCCTGATCATCTTCATGGTCCTCGTGGTGATCTATCTGGCGATCGCCTTCGAGTGGCGCATGGCGCTCGCCGCGCTGATCGCCCTGATCCACGACATCACGATCACCGTCGGTGTGTACGCCCTGGTGGGCTTCGAGGTCACCCAGGGCACGATCATCGGTCTCCTGACGATCCTCGGTTACTCGCTCTACGACACCGTGGTGGTCTTCGACAGCTTGAAGGAGCAGTCGAAGGACCTCGCCAAGCAGACCCGGTGGACCTACAGCGAGGTCGCCAACCGCAGCATCAACAGCACCCTGGTGCGCTCGATCAACACCACGGTCGTCGCGCTCCTGCCGGTCGCCGGACTGCTCTTCATCGGCGGCGGCTTCCTGGGCGCGGGCATGCTCAACGACATCTCGCTGTCGCTGTTCGTCGGCCTCGCGGCCGGTGCGTACTCCTCGATCTTCATCGCCACGCCGCTCGTCGCGGACCTCAAGGAGACCGAGCCGCAGATGAAGGCGCTCAAGAAGCGCGTCCTCGCCAAGCGTGCCGCTGCCGCGGCCAAGGGCGAGTCCGTGGAGAGCGCCCCGCGGGACGAGGACGACGAGCCGCAGGACGACGTGGACCAGGACGCCGCCCCCGCGGGCGTCGTCGGCCCGCGCACGCAGCCGGCCTCGCGGGGCCGTGGCCGTGGCCGTCCGTCGGGGAAGCGCCGATGACCGAGCTCGCCGGAACGACTCAGCTGCTGCTCAGCCGCATCCGAGACGTTCCCGATTACCCCGAGCCCGGGGTGATGTTCAAGGACATCACGCCGCTCCTCGCGGACCCGGAGGCCTTCGCCGCACTGACCGAGGCCCTCGCGGACCTCGCGGTGCGGCACGGAGCCACGAAGATCGTCGGCCTGGAGGCCCGCGGCTTCATCCTGGGCGCCCCGGTCGCCCTGCGCGCCGGGCTCGGCTTCATCCCCGTACGGAAGGCGGGCAAGCTCCCCGGAGCGACGCTCAGCCAGTCGTACGACCTGGAGTACGGCAGCGCCGAGATCGAGGTGCACGCCGAGGACCTGGCCGCCGATGACCGCGTCCTGGTCGTCGACGACGTCCTGGCGACCGGCGGCACCGCCGAGGCGTCCCTGCGGCTCATCCGCCGTGCGGGCGCTCAGGTGGCCGGTGTGGCGGTTCTGATGGAGCTCGGCTTCCTCGGGGGCCGCAGCAAGCTGGAGACGGCCCTGGAGGGCGCCCCGCTGGAGGCCCTCCTCACCGTCTGAGGCGTCTGAGGCGTCTGAGCAGCCACCACGCACACCCCGAGGCGGGCCCGGAGGAATCCGGCGCCCGCCTCAGGTGTTGCTTCTGTAGAGACCGAGGGTCGGCCGTGTGGAGACCTCAGGCGTTTCTCCCGTGAAGCGCTGTCTCACGAGCTGAGGGAGAGCCGAAGGTCCAGGATCGATACCATGGGCTCTTCGGGGCCTGACCGGGGGACCCGGATCGCGCACAGGGAGCGCCTCTTGCCAGACGAGTCCAAGGCACTCACCGCCGCCAAGGCCGCAGAGCAGGCCCAGCGCGCGGCGTCCGCTGCTGCGCCCGCGAAGAGCGCGCCGCCCGCCGCGGGCGCGACGCCGGCGAAGCGGGAGAGCACGCCTCCCAGCACCACGTCCGCACCGAGCACGCCCGGCGCCGGCGCCAAGAGCGACAAGCCTGCCGCCGATTCTTCGCGCCCCAAGCCCCCCACCGAGGCGCGCGCCGGCAGCACGACCCCCGCGCCCCGCCCCACGGCGGCCAAGAACGAGCGCTCCGGCTCGTCCAACCGCGTACGCGCCCGCCTGGCCCGCCTCGGCGTCCAGCGCTCGAATCCGTACAACCCGGTCCTGGAGCCGCTGCTGCGGATAGTGCGCAGCAACGACCCCAAGATCGAGACGGCGACGCTGCGCCAGATCGAGAAGGCCTATCAGGTCGCCGAGCGCTGGCACCGCGGCCAGAAGCGCAAGAGCGGCGACCCGTACATCACGCATCCGCTCGCCGTGACGACGATCCTCGCCGAGCTCGGCATGGACCCGGCCACGCTCATGGCCGGTCTCCTTCACGACACCGTCGAGGACACCGAGTACGGCCTCGACACCCTCAAGCGCGACTTCGGCGACCAGGTCGCCCTGCTCGTCGACGGCGTCACCAAGCTGGACAAGGTCAAGTTCGGCGAGGCCGCGCAGGCCGAGACCGTGCGCAAGATGGTCGTCGCCATGGCCAAGGACCCCCGCGTCCTGGTCATCAAGCTCGCCGACCGCCTGCACAACATGCGCACGATGCGCTATCTCAAGCGCGAGAAGCAGGAGAAGAAGGCCCGCGAGACCCTCGAGATCTACGCGCCCCTGGCCCACCGCCTGGGCATGAACACCATCAAGTGGGAGCTGGAGGACCTCGCCTTCGCGATCCTCTACCCCAAGATGTACGACGAGATCGTGCGCCTGGTCGCCGAGCGCGCCCCCAAGCGCGACGAGTACCTGGCCATAGTGACCGACGAGGTCCAGGCCGACCTGCGCGCCGCCCGCATCAAGGCCACCGTCACCGGGCGCCCGAAGCACTACTACAGCGTCTACCAGAAGATGATCGTCCGCGGCCGTGACTTCGCGGAGATCTACGACCTGGTGGGCATCCGCGTCCTCGTCGACACGGTCCGCGACTGTTATGCCGCCCTCGGCACCGTCCACGCGCGATGGAACCCGGTCCCCGGCCGGTTCAAGGACTACATCGCGATGCCGAAGTTCAACATGTACCAGTCGCTGCACACGACGGTCATCGGCCCCAGCGGCAAGCCCGTCGAGCTCCAGATCCGTACGTTCGACATGCACCGCCGCGCCGAGTACGGCATCGCCGCGCACTGGAAGTACAAGCAGGAGCCGTCCGCCGGTGCCTCCAAGGTGCGTACGGACGTGCCGAAGAAGACCGGTGGCAAGGACGACCACCTGAACGACATGGCGTGGCTGCGTCAGCTCCTTGACTGGCAGAAGGAGACCGAGGACCCCAGCGAGTTCCTCGAATCGCTGCGCTTCGACCTGTCGCGCAACGAAGTCTTCGTCTTCACGCCGAAGGGCGACGTCATAGCGCTCCCGGCGGGCGCGACCCCGGTCGACTTCTCGTACGCGGTCCACACCGAGGTCGGCCACCGCACCATAGGAGCGCGGGTCAACGGACGGCTCGTGCCGCTCGAATCGACCCTGGACAACGGCGACTTGGTCGAGGTCTTCACCTCCAAGGCGGCAGGCGCGGGCCCGTCCCGCGACTGGCTCGGCTTCGTCAAGTCGCCGCGGGCGCGCAACAAGATCCGTGCGTGGTTCTCCAAGGAGCGCCGCGACGAGGCCATCGAGCAGGGCAAGGACGCCATCGCGCGCGCCATGCGCAAGCAGAACCTGCCGATCCAGCGGATCCTCACGGGCGACTCGCTCGTCACGCTCGCGCACGAGATGCGCTACCCCGACATCTCGTCCCTCTACGCGGCGATCGGCGAGGGCCACGTCACCGCGCAGTCCGTCGTGCAGAAGCTCGTCCAGGCGCTCGGCGGCGAGGAGGCCGCCAACGAGGACATCGCCGAGAGCACGCCGCCCTCGCGCAGCCGCAGCAAGCGGCGCGCCAACGCCGACCCCGGTGTCGTCGTCAAGGGCGTCGAGGACGTGTGGGTCAAGCTGGCCCGCTGCTGCACGCCTGTCCCCGGCGACGGGATCATCGGCTTCGTCACGCGCGGCAGCGGCGTATCGGTTCACCGCAGCGACTGCGTGAACGTCGACTCACTCTCCCGTGAGCCCGAGCGCATCCTCGAGGTCGAGTGGGCACCCACCCAGTCCTCGGTCTTCCTGGTCGCCATCCAGGTCGAGGCCCTGGACCGCTCGCGGCTGCTCTCGGACGTCACGCGCATCCTCTCGGACCAGCACGTGAACATCCTGTCCGCGGCCGTCCAGACCTCCCGCGACCGGGTCGCCACCTCGCGCTTCACGTTCGAGATGGGCGACCCCAAGCACCTGGGCCATGTGCTCAAGGCGGTCAGGGGAGTCGAGGGCGTTTATGACGTGTACAGGGTGACGTCGGCGCGCAGACCGTAGTCTGAGGGGGAGCGGGACGGGAGGGGCGTGATGAGTGAACCGCTGGCCGGCGGCGCATTGATCGGCGGTCGGTACCGGATCCTCGATCCCATCGGTCGAGGTGGCATGGGGGAGGTCTACAAGGCCCTCGACGAGAGCCTCGACCGCCGGGTGGCCCTCAAACTCATGTACGGCGGCAGCGGTCTGCCCGACGTGGGGGAGCGCTTTCGCCGTGAGGCCCGGGCGCTCGCCCGTATCTCGCACCCCAACGCGGTGGCCGTGCACGACTTCGGACTGCACGAGGCCCGGCCGTACATCGTCATGGAGCTCCTTGAAGGGTTCGACCTCCAGGCCCTGACGCAACAGGGGCCGCTCCCTCCGATGCTGGTCCGAGCGATTGCCGCAGGGATGTGCGAGGGACTGCGCGCCGCGCACGAGGCGGGCGTGCTGCACCGGGACATCAAGCCGAGCAACGTCCATCTGACACGCCAAGGCCGCGTGGTGCTGCAGGACTTCGGGATCGCCGCCCTGCTGATCGGTGACACCTCGGACAACACGCTGACGCGTACGGGGCATATCATCGGCACCCCGCAGTTCATGCCGCCCGAGTCCGTACTGAGCGCTCCTGTGGGCCCGGCCGCAGACCTCTACTCGGTCGGCGCCTGCCTGTACGTGATGCTCGCGGGGAAGACGCCCTTCGAGAGCGACACCGCCTTCGCCGCGATGTACCGCATCGTGAACGAGGGCCTGCCGGACATCAGGGAAGCCGTCCCCGGTCTCCCGCCGGACCTGGCCGAGCTCGTCATGGACCTCGTACGGACCGCGGCCGGCGAACGGCCCACGGTCGAGGAGACGATCGCCCGCCTGGACTGCCCGCCGGACGCGGACGCGATGATCGCGAGCGTGGCCACGGGCGGTGTACGGGACCGTGCCCTGGCGGGCCTTGCCGACCAAGACGCTGCCGCGGACTCTCAGCCGGACCCGAGGCCCTGGAACCCCATCACGGCCGTGGTACCCGAGTTGGCCGTCCTGCCGGTTCCGGGCGAGGCCGTTTCCGAGTACGACATCGCCCTGAGCCGGGTGACGCGTGAACACATCTTGCGCGCGATGACCCCGGAGACCGCACAGACGCGGTTGCGGGAGGCGGTGAGCCTGGTCCTGCGCGGTGAACTCGCGGACGCGGTCCAGTTGCTCTCGGCCGTCCACTCGGTGTGCGGCGGCACGCTGGGGGCGGGGCATCCGACGACCTTGGCCGCGCGCTACTGGCACGGGGTGTGCCTCTCGAGGCTTGACGCGGCCGGCGAGGCGCTGGCGGCGTTCGCCACGGTCTCCGAGGGCACGGCCCGAGCCGTCACGGCCCGGCGCGAACAGGCAGCCCTGGAGGAAGCCCCTCGATGGAGCGGCGGCGGCTCATGACGCATCACGGATCGGCCCACGGGGGAGTGTTGCAAAGCATCCGCGTCACGGTGGAAACGGACGGCGACGTCGAGGAGGAGTTGCGCTCGCTGCTGCGCTGGCTCAGGGCCGACGAGGAGACAGGGCCGCATACGCACGGCGAGCTGGCGTCATCGCGTGCTCCGGACCCCGAACACATGGGCGTCCCGCTGGACCTGATCTCGCTGACGGTCAGCGTCGCCCTGGGAGCCGGCCAGCTCGCGGTGGGCATCGCCCAGTGGCGCGGCGCGCGTCCCGGAGCCCCGAAGGTCACCCTGCACCGGGGCGACGTCCGGGTGGACGTCCATGATGCCGACCCGGACACCGTGCGGCGCCTGACCGAACTGCTCGCCGAGGGTCGGGATGACGGCAGTGCCGGAGCTTCCTGACCCGACCGCGTCGGCAGCGGTCCTCATCGGCACCTCCGCATACCGCCACCTTCTGCAGGTTCCGGCCGTCGAGAACAACCTGGCGGACCTGGCTGACGCCCTCCAGGACGTCACGGTGTGGGGGCTGCCGCAAGCCCGGTGCTCCGTCGTGCCGGACCCCGCCACGCCGTCCGAACTCCTCGACCCCGTCTATGAGTTGGGCCGCCAGTCCACGGACACCTTTCTCGTGTACTACTGCGGGCACGGGCTGCGCGACAGCGATTCCGCCGACCTGTATCTGGCGCTGACCGGATCGCGCGAAGGGGCGGGCTACACGGCCACCGAGTACCGGCATCTGCGGGCCGCGCTGCGCGCTTCACCGGCCCGGCGCAAGATCGTGATCCTCGACTGCTGCTTCAGCGGCCGGGCCACGCGCACGCTGGGAGCCTCCGGCGACCTCGCGGCCCAGGCCGTGGTCGACGGGGCCTATGTGCTCACCGCGTCGCCCCGCGATCACGCCGCGCTCGCCCCGGACGGCGAACGGCACACCGCGTTCACGGGCGAGCTCCTGAAGCTGCTGATGGACGGAGTGGCCGACGCGTCGGACACCCTTGATCTGGAGACCTTGTTCCGAGAACTGGACGCGCGCCTGCGGTCCAAGAACCGCCCGAGTCCCCAGCGGAGCCAGGTCAACGACATCGGGCGCTTGCCGCTGGTACGCAATCGGGCCAGAGCAACCCGGACCACGGCCGCAGGCCCCGTCATCGACATCGAGGTCCAGGCGGCCCTCATGGCCAGCGGGCTTCAACTGGCGAGGCTGCTCCGGTCGGTGGGGCGTAACCGGGACGCCCTGCCGATCCTGCGCATGATCCTTCAGGCCCGTGTGCCGGAGGCGGAGGGCGAGAGCGTCGCCGTTCATCTGGAGCTGGCCGAACTGCTCACGGAGACGGGTCAGGACAAGGAAGCCATCGAGACACTGGAGGCCGCGTTCCGGCAGACCCACAAGCGGTTCGGGCCCGAGGCGCTGACCGTGTGCCGCCGGCTGGCCGAGCTGCTGCAGCAGGCAGGCAACCACCGCCAGGCCTGCGATGTGCTGCGGCACGCCCTGGACAGCTTGGACGAGGACGTGCCGCCACCGCCGACCGCGCGGTGACCGACCGACCGCGCCCGGGAGCGTGCGAGGTGCGGGAACGGCGAAGGCCCCGGGCACTCAGCGGAGTACCCGGGGCCTTCGACACGAGCGGTCACATACGAGCGATCACATACGAGCCGTCGCCGAGAAGGAACTGCTC
This sequence comes from Streptomyces sp. NPDC047525, assembly GCF_040643025.1. Lineage (NCBI taxonomy): Bacteria > Bacillati > Actinomycetota > Actinomycetes > Kitasatosporales > Streptomycetaceae > Streptomyces > Streptomyces sp. NPDC047525. The sequence continues at coordinate 4,718 of NZ_JBEYTL010000019.1, read as the reverse complement.
AGCCACCGAACTCGTGCAGCCCCTTCAGCGCCTGGTCCAGCAGCGCCTGGCGGCCGTCGAGCTCCTTCTGGAGCTTGTCCGCCTTGGCGTTGTTGCCCGCCGCGCGCGCCTTCTCGATCTGTTCCGTCAGCTTGTCGACAGCCGCCTGCAGCTGTCCCGTCAGGCCCTCGGCCCGAGCGCGCGCCTCAGGGTTCGTACGGCGCCACTCGGCTTCCTCGGTCTCCTGAAGAGCCCGCTCCACCGTGTGCATCCGGGCCTCGACCTTCGGCCGCGCGTCACGCGGGACGTGGCCGATGGCCTCCCAGCGCTCGTTGAGCGTACGGAAGGCGGCGCGAGCCGACTTGAGGTCCTTCACCGGGACGAGCTTCTCGGCCTCCTCGGCCAGCTCCTCCTTCAGCTTCAGGTTCTCCGTCTGCTCGGCGTCCCGCTCCGCGAAGACCGCGCTGCGCGCCGCGAAGAACACGTCCTGGGCGCCGCGGAAGCGGTTCCACAGATCGTCCTCGTGCTCGCGCTGTGCGCGGCCCGCGGCCTTCCACTCGGTCATCAGGTCGCGGTACCGCGCGGCCGTCGGGCCCCAGTCCGCCGAGCCGGAGAGCGCCTCGGCCTCGCCGACCAGCTTCTCCTTGGTCTTGCGGGCCTCTTCGCGCTGGGCGTCCAGCGAGGCGAAGTGGGCCTTGCGGCGCTTGGAGAACGCCGAGCGGGCATGCGAGAAGCGGTGCCACAGCTCGTCGTCCGACTTGCGGTCGAGGCGCGGCAGACCCTTCCAGGTGTCCACCAGGGCGCGAAGCCGCTCGCCCGCCGCACGCCACTGCTCGCTCTGGGCGAGCTCCTCGGCCTCGACGACCAGCGCCTCCTTGGCGTGCCTCGCCTCGTCCGACTGCTTGGCCTTCTGGACCTTGCGCTCCTCACGGCGCGCGTCGACGGTCTCGACCAGCTTGTCCAGGCGCTTGCTCAGGGCGTCCAGATCGCCGACCGCGTGTGCCTCGTCCACCTGCGCGCGCAGGTGGTCGATGGCGGTCATGGCGTCCTTGGCCGACAGGTCGGTCGTCTTCACCCGGCGCTCGAGAAGTCCGATCTCGACGACCAGACCGTCGTACTTGCGCTCGAAGTAGGCAAGGGCCTCGTCAGGAGATCCCGCTTTCCACGAACCGACTTCGCGCTCACTGCCGTCGGCCTTGCGCACGTACACGGTCCCCGTCTCGTCGACGCGGCCCCACGGGTCGCTGCTCACAGCGCCTCCTCCACATGATGCCTGTGCAGGGCCTCGGGCCCCCGGCATCGTCCACAGTTTCGTCACCGCCAACATAGGCGACGCGCGGGGCGGCTGTCCGCATCCCGCGCGTCCGAAGTTTGCCTGCGAGCGGTCAGGATTTCGACACGGTCGCCTTGTTGATGACGACCGTCGCGTTCGGGGCGCCGTCGCCCTGCCCGGTGCTCTCGCCGGCGTCGGCGATCTTCTTGAGCACCTTCATCCCGGAATCGGAAATGGTCCCGAACGGTGTGTAGTCGGGCGGCAGCTGACTGTCCTGGTAGACCAGGAAGAACTGGCTGCCTCCGGTGTCCCGGCCCTTCTTCTCCTGGGCGCTGTACTGGTTGGCCATCGCGACCGTACCCGCCGGATACACGTTCCCCTTCAGGCGCTTGTCCTTGAGGTTCTCGTCCGGGATCGAGTAGCCGGGCCCGCCCTTGCCGGTGCCCTTCGGGTCGCCGCACTGCAGGACGAAGATGCCGCCCGCGGTGAGCCGGTGGCACTTGGTGTGTTCGAGGTAGCCCTTGTTCACCAGGAAGTTGAAGGAGTTGACCGTGTGCGGGGCCTTCGCCGCGGAGAGGTCGAGGCCGATGTCGCCGCAGGTGGTGCTCAGCTTCATCGCGTAGTCCGCCGACTTGTCGATCGTGAGCGCCGGCTCCTTCTTGAAGCTGAGCGGCTTCACCTTGCCGCCCGCGGGCTTCTCGCAGGGGTCCGGCTTCTTGGTGGGGCCCGGGCTCGCCACGTCCTTCGGCTTGCCGTCGTCGTCGAAGGCGCCCGCCGCGTACGACACCGCGCCACCGGTCACCACCACCGCGAGCGCCGAGGCGATCACCGCGTTGCGCATCCGCGCCCTGCGCCGTGCGGCCTCCCGGCGCTGCTGCTGCCGCAAGAACTTCTCCCGGGCGAGCTGACGCCGCCGCTGATCGTTGCTGACCACCGGGTGATCTCTCCTCTGCGTGGATGACCGCTTCTGTGTGCCCCGTACCGTATATGGGTTAGCTGTGGAATCGGGAGCGCCGGTAGGCTCTGATCTGCCGCGATCCTGCGCGGTCACCTCCGCCGGACGACGAACGAAGGACGATCGTGCTCATTGCCGGGTTTCCCGCCGGGGCCTGGGGCACCAATTGCTACTTGGTCGCCCCCGCCGCCGGTGAGGAGTGCGTGATCATCGACCCGGGCCATCAGGCCGCCGAGGGAGTCGAGGACGCACTCAAGAAGCATCGGCTCAAGCCCGTCGCGGTCGTCCTCACCCACGGCCACATCGACCACGTCGCCTCGGTCGTCCCGGTCTGCGGGGCCCATGACGTGCCCGCGTGGATCCACCCCGACGACCGGTACATGATGAGCGACCCGGAGAAGGCCATAGGCCGTTCCTTCGGCGCGCAGCTGCTCGGCGAACTGACCGTGGGGGAGCCCTCCGACGTCAAGGAGCTGGCCGACGGCGCGCGCCTGAAGCTCGCCGGTCTGGACTTCTCCGTCGCGCACGCGCCGGGGCATACGAAGGGGTCGGTGACCTTCCAGCTCCCCGAGTCCGCCGAGGTCCCCTCGGTGTTCTTCTCGGGCGACCTGCTGTTCGCCGGCTCCATCGGACGCACCGACCTGCCCGGCGGATCGCACGACGAGATGCTCGAGTCGCTGGCGCGCGTGTGCCTGCCGCTCGACGACTCGACCGTGGTCCTGCCCGGTCACAACGAGCACACGACCATCGGCCGTGAGCGCGCCACCAACCCGTATCTGCGTCAGGTGGCCGCCGGCCTGGGAGCCGACGCTCCCCGACGAGGAATGTGACGAGAGAAAACCCGTGAGCACCTTCAAGGCCCCCAAGGGCACCTACGACCTGCTCCCGCCGGACTCGGCGAAGTACCTGGCGGTGCGCGAGGCGATCGCCGCGCCGCTGCGGAACTCCGGGTACGGCTATGTGGAGACCCCCGGCTTCGAGAACGTCGAGCTGTTCTCGCGCGGCGTCGGCGAGTCCACCGACATCGTCTCCAAGGAGATGTACGCCTTCGAGACCAAGGGCGGCGACCAGCTCGCCCTGCGTCCCGAGGGCACCGCGTCCGTGCTGCGCGCGGCCCTTGAGGCCAACCTGCACAAGGCGGGCAACCTCCCGGTCAAGCTCTGGTACTCCGGCTCGTACTACCGCTACGAGCGCCCGCAGAAGGGCCGCTACCGCCACTTCTCGCAGGTCGGCGCCGAGGCGATCGGTATCGAGGACCCGGCTGTCGACGCCGAGTTGATCATCCTCGCCGACCAGGCGTACCGCACGCTCGGCCTCTCCCAGTTCCGCATCCTGCTGAACTCGCTGGGCGACAAGGAGTGCCGCCCCGTCTACCGGGCCGCGCTGCAGGACTTCCTGCGCGCGCTCGACCTGGACGAGGAGACACGTCGACGTATCGACATCAACCCGCTGCGGGTCCTGGACGACAAGCGCGATGACGTCCAGAAGCAGCTGGTCGGTGCCCCGATGCTGCGCGACTACCTCTGCGACGCCTGCAAGGCGTACCACGAGGAGGTGCGCGAGCTCCTGACGACGGAGGGCGTCGCGTACGAGGACGACCCGAAGCTGGTCCGCGGCCTGGACTACTACACGCGCACGACCTTCGAGTTCGTCCACGACGGCCTCGGCTCGCAGTCCGCGGTGGGCGGCGGCGGCCGCTACGACGGCCTCTCCGAGATGATCGGCGGCCCCGCGCTGCCGTCCGTCGGCTGGGCACTCGGCGTGGACCGCACGGTCCTCGCCCTGGAGGCGGAGGGCGTGGAGCTCGAACTGCCCTCGGCGACCAGCGTGTTCGCGGTGCCGCTCGGCGACGAGGCCAGGCGGGTCCTGTTCGCCAAGGTGACGGAGCTGCGCAAGGCGGGCGTCGCGGCCGACTTCTCGTACGGCGGCAAGGGCCTCAAGGGCGCCATGAAGAACGCCAACCGCAGCGGCGCGCGCTTCACGATCGTCGCCGGCGAGCGGGATCTCACCGAAGGCGTCGTGCAGCTCAAGGACATGGAGTCCGGTGAGCAGGACGCTGTCGCGGTGGACGAGATCGTGGCCGTCCTGAAGGGCAAGCTGGCCTAGCCGAAGCCTGGTGCGGGGCCCGGGTGCGACACCGCACACGGGCCCCGCCCGTTCAGGGTCCCGGGGTGAGTGCCATGCGCGTTCGGTCCGTACCTCCTTATGTCCATCGAACGGTGGACACCCGCCCGCGTGCGGCACAATGTCCGTGCCCGCAGGCCACCACAAGCGACGGAACGGCGTGATGAGCAAGACGACCCCGGCAAGCGACAGCCTCCCCTCCGAGCACGATCACGGGGGAGGGGACGCGGACGCGCCACGCAGTGTCGGCGGGAGCCGTGCGTTCGCGCTGCTTCTGGTGATCACGGGTGCGGCGGGTCTGCTGGCGGCGTGGGTCATCACGCTGGACAAGTTCAAGCTCCTTGAGGACCCGGACTTCACGCCGGGCTGCAGCCTCAATCCGGTGGT